>JACABD010000048.1 GCA_013377075.1 Geobacteraceae bacterium
TATTTTTATCGTTTAACCACCGTTGATAATCTAGGTAATGAGGGTGAGCCGGGGAATGTGGCTTCAGGAGTTCCACGCGACCTGATAACCATGCAGCCAATCATTGTGAAGCCGACCAGCTCCGGTTCGCCTTTTGTTGCCTATCAAAATCAGGTTACAGTGATGGGGCTGGCAGAGCCAGGCGCTTTGGTCAATATTATGCGAAACAACGAACTGCTTGGCACAGGAACCGCTTCATCTCAGATATTACAGACTGACGTAGCCTCAAACCTTGACTCCTCCTATGTAAGTCTGTCGCCGGATGGCAGCACACTGGCATATCTGAACAGCAGTAGTTTTGAAATGCGGGATCTTGCCAATGCCACGGTCAAGAGCGTCTCTGTTCCGTTGATTTATTTGGTTGATATTCCCAAATGGTCACCAAGCGGTCGTTATATTGTCATCTTAGGCTACGATGACTCATGGAGTGCTAGACTTGCCATCTATGATCGGACTGTAGATACGATACAGGTTATTCCCACAGGTGACTCCATATACAATGCAGATGTTTCGTGGTCGCCAAAAGAGGATCTCTTTGTTTTCACTGGCTACAATTCGAACTGGCAAGGTAACCTGTGGCTTGCCAATCCTGCTGACGTCACAGCCGTCAAGGTTGCGGGTGTAGCCTCCGGTTATTCTCCACAACTTTCTCCTGATAGCAGCAAGATTGCCTATGCCGATAACCAGTCACTGATGATCTACAATCGTCAGGACGGGAGTGTTAAGCTGGTAGATGACAATACCGACGGGGCTAATTTCGCCTGGTCGCCAGACGGAACCAAGCTGGCTTTCATCTCTTACCGGGATGGAGAAGGCGATGTTTACAGTTATGATCTGGCGGATGGGGTAATTACCCGCCGGAGTTTCAGTCAAAAGAACGGCGGCAGTCTGGCTTGGTCTCCTGATGGCGCCCAGCTTGGTTACATGACCTATGTTGACCCAAATACACTGTTTATTGTCGTTGATCGCAGCGGCGCTGAAAAACCCGTATTTGCCACAGAATACGGTATATACGGTGAGCCTGAGTGGCGCTCAAACGGAGAATTGATTTTCATTGATCCGGTTGGAATTCACACTGTCTATACTGAAGGGGTATTTAGCGTTCAGCTGAATAACCTCGTCCCTGGTGAAAATAGACTGGTGGCAATAGCAACCGATCCGTCTGGCAACCTTAGCATTCCATCGGAGGCTATTTCAGTAATCCTTGATATCGGCACACTTCCGGATCTGTCAATATCCGATAATGACATTGTGTTCTTCCCCCCTTATCCAAAGCCTGGGCAAGATGTTATTGCAACGGCAAGGGTTCATAACTTCACAAATATTCCGGTGGATAATGTAGAAGTTGCCTTCTATCTCTGGGATGGATCGAGTGATGTCAAACTTCTTTCATCTGACATGATCCAGCATATTGATGCAAATGGCGAAGCGAGTGCTTCAACGCGGTTCAAGGCAGGAACCGTTGCCGGTGTGGCCACTGTCATAGCCGTGGTCGATCCCGGCAACCTTGTAGCCGAGGTACAGGAAACCAATAATAATGCCTCAAGGGATCTGGTTGTAACCGATCAGGAGAAAGTGATGCTTTCAAGCTCCCTGAATGCTGCATTGTATTCGGCAAATCAGGATCTGTATGCAACGGTAACAGTCCGTAACAGCGGGCTACCCAAGTCAGGTATGCTCTATGTTGCCCTTGAAGATATTACCGGCAATCTTGTAAAGCTTCTCACAAACCGGATGACCGATTTGCCCTACGGAGCCGACACTGCACAGACCTTTGTCTGGAATAGTTCCTCCACCTTCAACGGCTCTTACCGGCTGCATGCAATGCTGCAAGATGGTGCGACTGTTTTGGCGGAATCAGTATCCCCGTTCACCATAATTCCTGATTTGAGCGTAACTGGTTCTGTAGTCACCAATAAACAACAGTATGGCGCGGGTCAGGATGTTGGATTGACGGTTTCTCTCAGAAACAGCGGTGTCAACTACATCATCCCGCAGCTTGTAGCCAGGGTGCGGGTGCTTGACTCTATGAAGATGGTGCTATTTACAAGTGAACAGTCAGTTGCCAACCTGATGCCCGGAGCACCCGTTGTTCTTTCATTTAGCTGGAACAGCGGAATGGCCACTGCCGGTGCGTACAGTGTGGAGCTGGAGATCCTTGCCGGTAGTACGCTTGTGGCATCGTCATCTGCTGGATTCGACATTGTTTCATCCATATCTATTGGTGGCTCACTTAAGGCTGATCCTGCCGTGGCAGTGCTTGGCAGTAGTTTTGCTGCAAACTTTGAGCTTGTGAATAATGGTAATGAAGGCATAAGCGGAACAGCGGTCGTTTCCCTGATAGATCCGGATACAATGACGGTGATTGCTACCTCAGAGCAGGCTGTAAACATTCCGATGGGTGGCATTGTGTCCGGAAGCGCCTCCTTTACAACAGAAGCTCTCAGACTCAAGAATTACCTCATAAAACTCAGTGTTAATACTCAGGGGAAAAACATCCCGATTGCCACTGCCCCTCTCGGAGTTGCGGATACCACTCCTCCTTTACTGATCGTTTCGACATTGGCAGATGGCAGCCATACCAACAACAGCGTTCTTAATATCACAGGCACGGTAACCGACAATGTCGGCGTTAAACAGCTATTGATAAACTCAGTTTCCATACCGTTTGACTCCGGTGGCAGATATAGCCATGCCCTCCTGCTAAAACCCGGAGAAAACAGAATAGAGGTACAGGCCACCGACATTGCCGGTAACTCAGTCAGCGATAATCGCACCATTATTCTTGATCAGAAGGCACCAGTTCTGGTTGTTACCTCTCCGGCTGATAACAGTAAAACCAATAAACAGCAGCTGCCTGTCATTGGATACGTAGATGAAACATGCACCTTTGAAACAAGAGTTAATGGGGCTCTACAGCCAGTCATAATGGACGGCAACAATTTCAGTGCAATGCTGACTCTGCTCCCCGGAGCCGTTGCCAATACTATCCTTGTCACTGCCACAAACCAGTCAGGTTTATCTAGCAGCATCAAGCGTTCGGTCTATTATGATGACCATGTTCCTGCTCTGGCGATTACCGAGCCAGGCCAGGATCTCCGCACCAATCAGGCAAAAATGGTAATTCGTGGAACCGCCTCAGACCCTTACGGATTCGGGGTGGATGTCAGTATTGATATGAACGGGCAGAAATTCACACCACCGCTTATCGATGGCAGATTTGAACAGTCGGTTAGTTTTGTAAATGAGGAGACTTATCATATTGTGGCTACTGCCACCAATGAGATGGGTACCATAGCCACTGTTCCGCGCAACATCATTTACGACATCACTCCGCCAAACCTCACCATTGATCCTGTAGTAACACCCACAAACCGGTATCCATCATTCTTGAGTGGTACCATGGAAGAAGGGGCTATGGTTACTATCGCAAGCTCAACGGCAACAACTGGTCCGGTCGAATATCCGACCGCCACCGCTTGGCGAACGCCAGTCAGTACCCTTTCCGGAAACCTGAACACTTTCACAGTTAGCGCAGTTGACGTTGCCGGGAATAGAACCGTTGCCATTGCTGGTATCGACTATGACATTATTCCACCTAGCGGCACTATTTTCATTAATGGCGGTGCTGCGTACAGCGCTTCTACTCAAGTAACCCTTGCCCTATCGGCAGACGACAGAATTGGTGTCTCTTCAATGCGATTCAGTAGCGACGGAGCAATCTGGACAGTACCCGAGACATACGCTGTCAGCAGAATCTGGGATCTTGCTGTCGGAGATGGCAGTAAGCGGGTCTATGTCCAATACCTGGACAATGCTGGCAACTGGTCCGACGCAGTCAGCTCAGCAATAACTCTTGATACAACCGCTCCATCGATTAGCGTTGATCCGTTCGGCGGAACCTATGGAACCTCTCAAAACGTTAAACTGACTACCAGCGAACCGGCAACCATCTATTACACCCTTGATGGTTCCACCCCGACTATGCATTCGGCGAGATATAGCACACAGTTGACTATTATGACCGATACTACTCTTAAAAGCCTTGCAATCGATCTGGCCGGCAACAGAAGTGACATTCGTGCCGATGAGTTCATAATTGATACATTGCCACCGTCACTTTATGTTTCAACACTTAGTGACCACAGTTTCACCAATAACCCGGTTCTTAATATAGCCGGTACGGTCACCGATAACGTCGGCGTGAAGGAGTTGCGAGTAAGTAACACTGCCGTTCCAATCAATCCCGATGGCAGTTTCAGCTACCCCATTGTCCTTTCCGATGGCGATAATCTGCTCGTTGTTTCGGCGTCGGATTTGGCCGGACACACGGTCAGCGACAGCCGCACTATCACTCTGGACAGAAGAGCACCGCAACTGGTTATCACTAATCCAGCCGATAACAGCAAAACCGGGGCGCAGTTAGTTACCGTCACTGGCTATGTTGATGAACAGTCCACAGTTACGGTTAAACTGGGGAGCGGTTCGCAGATTGCAGCCATGAACGGCCAAAACTTCAGTGCCGATCTCATTCTCATGCCCGGCACTAATACAATTGAGGTAACAGCAACCGATCTTGCTGGAAACAACAATACGCAAAAGCGTACCGTGTTGTATGATGACCAGATACCTTCTGTAGCCATTACTTCTCCGGACAAGGATATTCGCGTCAACCAGGCTTCTGTGTTGGTGCAAGGTACGGCTACTGATCCATATACTACAGTTGCCGTTTCACTCACTTTGGATGGCCAGAGCTTTACCCCAGTGGTAACAAACGGCCAGTTTGAACAGCTGATTTCATTTACTACTGAGAAAACATATACAGTATCCGTAACAGCAGCCAATGAGGTTGGTCGAACTGCAACGGTTCTGCGCAACATAATTTACGATACAACTGCGCCTGTACTGACCATCAATCCGGTTTCCACGCCGACTGCTCAAACTGCCCAGATCGTCACTGGTATAAGGGAAAGCGATTTGCCCGTACTGGTGACATGTCCGACTGCTACGGTAGGGACCATCAGCTATCCTACCGCCACCACTTGGAGCGTTGCATTAACCGGCCTTCAGATGGGTGATAACAGCATTACCGCAACTTCCACAGATGCTGCAGGAAATGTCGCCACCGCCACAACAAAAATTACGATCGCACAGGCTTCGGAGCCGATCTTCTCCCATGCGGTTTTCGGCAATAAATGGGTCAAATTTACTGGCGGAAGCTTTACCGACAGCTATGTCGGAATGCCTGCGTCGTATGTCACTGCTCAACACAAGCACGGTGATGTTGGTACTAACTCTGTACAGTTATGTTCCATCAACTTGACTGGTGGCACTCAAGTCTACGGTGTCGCCGATGTTGGAATGGGAGGGAATGCTGCCACAGGGGTCTGTCTCACGCCGGGAACCGCGGTTAGCGGCGGTAAAACAGCTCTATCTGCTATCAAAAACATGGCGCCTAAGTTTGACCTGGGTGGAGGCGCAAGCTCAGGAGCAATCAACCTAAATGGTGTTGCTGTCAAGAACCTGACGACAGGCAATTATCGTTTTAGCTCCATCAAGTTGAATGGTTCAGGGAAGCTGGTTATCAGTGGTCAGGTTGTTCTCCATATTGACGGCGACATCACTCTGAACGGTGCAGGCATCATCCAGATAACCGCTGGCTCATCGCTGGTAATTTATGCCAATGGTGCCAAGATCGATATTGGAGGTGGTGCCATTGCCAATGCCAGCCAAAACCCTAATAATCTGGTTATCTATGGTTCTGCATCACTGACGACTGTAAACCTGAGCGGTGGCACAACGCTGCATGGCTATTTGTATGCACCGGCAGCAGACATAAAGATCAGCGGCGGGCAACAAACATTCGGAGCAATTATCGGTAATACGGTTGATCTTTCGGGGGGTACATCAGTTCATTATCCGGAGGGTGCAAATATAAGCGGTCTTAAGTGAACGCATTGGTGTTTATACCCCATATTTATACCTAGGTGATGAAAAGTCCTCGCGCCCTTTACGATGACTTTTCTATTATGAGCTGAATATTTGGATGTCGGAGTAGGTATGATAAAGGTAATTTACATATTACAGGCGGTACTCTTTGCAACCTTGCTACTGGTAGTCACGGCCTGTAGCCAATCACCGCAGCTGCCTCAGCTAAGCGCAGGGGCAACAATACTTGCCTATGGTGATAGTCTGACCTCCGGATACGGTGCTGCTGAAACAGAGAGCTATCCGGCTCAGCTTGCAAAGTTGACAGGACGAAAGGTTGTCAATGCCGGGATTCCGGGAGAGATCTCTGCCAACGGGCTGAAGCGCCTGCCCGAGTTGCTTGAAAATGAACATCCGGCGCTCCTGATCCTCTGCCATGGCGGCAACGATATCTTGCAGCATCTGGACCAGCGACAGCTTGCAGAAAATCTGCGAGCCATGATCAAACTGGCTAGGGGAAAAGGGGTCGGCGTGGTCTTGGTCAGTGTACCAATGTTTGGCCTGAGTCTGGACCCTCCACAGCTTTATGAAGAGATTGCCAAAGAGTTTGGTGCCCCTCTGGAAAAGAGGGTGCTGAAAAAGGTCTTAGGCAAGAGAACCTTGAAGTCGGATCAGATCCATCCAAATGCAGCAGGATACAGAATGATGGCCGAGGCTCTGCAAAAAACTCTTAAAAAGAGCGGCGCACTTTAATCGCTTTGTCATATTAATCAAAAAGGGGTTACAGCAATTAAGCTGTAACCCCTTTGAAATTTATGGTCGGGGCGAAAAGATTCGAACTTTCGGCCTCCTGCTCCCGAAGCAGGCGCGCTACCAGGCTGCGCTACGCCCCGACGATGGGTTAGATATATCATTCGACAGGTCAGTTTGCAATATTTTTTGCCCCCAAAACTCACCTTTCGCAGCTCGCAATTTCATTAAGTCAGTATCTGTGCTAAAGTCTCATTAAATAGAAAATCGCGAGGAAAGTTATGACAAGAACAGCTATTGCCCTATTTTCAGGAGGGCTCGATTCTACTCTCTCCATCAGACTTATGCAGGAGCAGGGGATAAAAGTCCAAGCGTTACATTTCACCTCACCATTTTTCGGAGTTTCACCCGATGCTGACTGCGGCAAATACGATGCCCGCCGTGCGGCAGATATGATCAATGTGCCGCTTACAATTGTCAGCCTTGGTGAGGAGTACCTTGAGATGCTCCGCAAGCCAAAGCATGGCTATGGCAAGGCCATTAACCCATGTATTGACTGTCATGCGTATTTTCTGCGAAAGGCAAAAGAGATTATGTTGTCAAGTGGAGCAGACTTTGTCATTACCGGAGAAGTTCTCGGACAAAGACCTATGAGCCAACGACGTGATGCACTTGCAATTGTTGAGCGGGACGGCGGGATGGAAGGGCTTCTGCTTCGCCCGCTCTCTGCAAAGCTGTTGCCTCCGACCATACCGGAGATAGAAGGGTGGGTGGACAGGGAGAAGCTTCCTTCCATTAAAGGGCGTTCCAGAAGGGTGCAGATGCGCCTGGCAGCCGAACTTGGCGTAACTGAGTATCCGAATGCAGCCGGTGGTTGTCTTCTGACTGAGCTTACATACGCCTCAAAAGTCAGGGATATTTTTGATCACTCTGAGCATCTAAAGGCCCGTGATTTCCGTTTGCTGAGAATAGGGCGGCATTTCAGACTTGATGCAGGCACAAGGTTTATTGTCGGTCGGGATAATGCTGAAAACGATCTTCTCTTTGCCAATCGCATTGAAGGTGAAACTGCTTTCAGGTGGGACGAGGGGAATGGGCCCCTGGGACTTGTTATTGGCGAAATTACGGAAGATAAATTACAGATTGCGGCCAGGATCCTGCTTCGTTATACAAAATGTGAAAAGGGGTCGGAGGCGAAAATGGTGCTTTTGACCGGCAGTGAGGATGAACAGTTTAACTGTGTGAACAGTTTCTTGGTTGAAGATACGGAAAAGTTCAGAATCTGAAAATCACTTTTTAACAGCGTTCTCGTCTTCGTTTTTTTCTGTTGGCTTTGAGGAGGGGCTATCTTTTGCAACCTCTCCGTCGCCTGTTTTAGCAGGTTTGGAAGCAGGCGCTACTGAGCTGCTCTGATTTGTAAAGATTTCTTCCTTTACAATTGATGCCTCAACTTTCTTTTGCAGGCCGGTAATATTGGGAGCAGTTGCAATGGCAGCAGCGTACTCCTCTTCACTAAGGACCCTGTTTGAGTTGAGAAGTTTAAGAATTAGATCGGAGCGTCTCAGTACCTTGGACATATTTCTGTATGGGTTGTATGCCACCCTCGGCCCGGGGAGCATTGCGGCAAGAAAGGCGCACTCCCGCGGGGTCATCTCTGATGCAGGCTTACCGAAGTAGTATCTGGACGCGTGTCCTACTCCGTATACCATCGGCCCAAGTTCAACCACATTCAGGTAGAGCTCGATAATTCTCCCCTTGGTCAACTCCTGCTCCATCCGCAGTGCCAGATAGAGCTCTTTAACTTTTCTGCTGACTGTTTTCTCTCTGGAAAGATAGATGTTCTTTGCTGTCTGCTGAGTGATAGTAGATGCTCCCCGTGCAAGACTCTTCTTCTCAAGATCGTGCTTGATCGCTTTTTTGATCGCTTTTACGTCTACCCCTTCATGTTTGTAGAAATTTGCATCCTCAGCGAGTATAACCGCCCATTTCATCTCTGAAGGGATACTGTTTGATGGTGTCCAGTCTCGGTTCTTTGGCCCAAGAAGAAAAGGGTGGTACTCTCCATGCCAGTCCCTGACCTGTATTTCTCTGGTTAGTTTCCTTTCCTTGAGTTCTGAAACAGGGGGAAGACCTGTCAGCGATACGGCAATGTAGGCAAGATATGAGCTGATAAACAGGCAGAATGTGATTATGATACGCTTGATCATTTGGTGATAGCTATACTCTTATGGTGGTTTGCAACATGAACAGAATCGCGGCCAGCGCTTTTTGCCAGATACATAGCATCATCGGCAGCGGATATCAGCTCTGTTGCGTTACTTGCATCATCGGGGAAAGAGGCAACGCCAAAGCTTCCTGACACAGTAAGCAGGTTACCGCTATTACTGAAAAACTCGGCTTCTCTCAGATCTTTGTGCAGCTTCATGGCAAAAGCCCGTGCTCCTGATTTTTCGGTGTGGGGCAATATGATAACAAATTCGTCCCCACCATATCTTGCAGCCTTGTCAGTAACCCGGATATTTTTCTGAACTACAGCACCGACCTCGGTAAGAAGGCGACTTCCGGTAAGATGCCCGTAGGTATCATTTACCCCTTTGAAGTGATCAAGATCAAAAAAAACAAGAGATAGCGGCGAGTGGTATCTCCTTGATCGTTCAACCTCATACTCTATCTGTTCAAAGAAGTAGCGGGAGTTATATAGTCCGGTAAGGTCGTCAGTGATGACCAGCTGCTGTATCTTTTCTACTGCTCTTGCATTTGAAATTGCAATCCCGGCAAAATCAGCAATTGTCGTAAGTATCTGTCCGTCAGATTCATCGAATATTCCGCAGTCAATGCTGTTGATTAACTCAATTACACCAAAGACCTTGTCATGGCTTTTTATAGGGACACAGGCTATCGAACGGGTGATAAACGAGAGCTTTTTATCGAATTCTGCGGCAAATCGTTCATCACAGCTGACATCAGGAATTATGAGTGCTTGGCCGTTTTCAGCTACCCAGCCGGCAACGCCATGTCCCCTGGGAAGTTTCACCCCTTTGAGTTTTTCAGCAACATCAGAGATTACGACTTTGAACTCAAGCTCACCGGTAATTTCGTCTCTCAAAAGCAGAGACCAGGCTCTCGGATTGAGAAGTCTGCTGACCTGGTACATTATCTGCTTGAGAATCTCCTCGATTTCACTTGGAGATGCAAGTGCGCGGGCTATCTCCATGAGAGTCTCTATGGCAGCAGCATGCTTCATGCACTTGTCAATGTTGCTGTTGGCTCCGCATAGACCGGGTTGGTCTATCATGATGTTCCTCGTAGAATCATAATGGGGTGGTAAATTTTGCCATTCTAGCTGCAGTCAGTATAGCCATTTTCATGCTTTGACTGCTTGCAATTCCTTTGCCCGCCAGATCGTATGCCGTTCCGTGGTCTACAGACGTCCTTATGATCGGAAGGCCCAGTGTTATGTTAACGCCGTCGTCAAAGTGCAGAAGTTTGAGCGGGATGAGCCCCTGATCGTGGTACATGCAGACTACCGCATCATAATCACCACTGACAGCAAAATGAAAAAGCGTGTCTGCCGAATGTGGTCCACTGGCGTCGACCCCCCTGCGTCTTGCTTCTTCAATAGCCGGAGATATGATGACTCTCTCCTGATCGCCGAACATTCCCCCTTCACCGGCGTGGGGGTTCAGTGAAAGCACAGCAATTCTGGGTTTTCGGCAGAAAAACCGTGAAACAGACCTGTCTGTTATCATGATAGTAGAGAGAACTTTTTCAATAGACAGCAGATCAGGCACATTTTGAATCGGCACATGGATCGTTACCAGGGCTACTTTGAGTCTGTCACCGGCAAGCATCATAACGAACTCATCAGTTCCGGTCAACTCTGCTAGCAGTTCGGTATGGCCTGGATAATCATGTCCGGCCATATTCAGGGCCGCCTTATTTATCGGAGCTGTTGCCATGGCTGAAACCTTGCCGCTCATGCATAAAGATGCTGCTTCTGAGATATATTTGAAAACAGCATCACCTGATGCTTTTGTGGGACAGGCGTAGATCATGTCAGAAGGTGAAAGGGTGGTAAGTTCCTTGATGAAGATGGTGCCTGAGGCTATTTTATCGGGGGGTAGGAGATCTGATATGGATTCAAGATTTGACGATGACATGCCATGAAGCTTAAGCGCGCGTTCCATTGCACCTCTATCGCCGATAATAACAGGAGTGCAAACAGCAGAAACGCCAGCATCTGTAACTGCCGGGATAATTATTTCCGGCCCGATTCCACAGGGGTCACCCATGGTTACGGCAATAAATGGTTTGTCAGTATGCATAGTCACCGATTTCATTTAGTATTAGTGCACGTATATAGCAAATGCTGAGATGAAATGCCATACAAACAAAAAGAGCGTCCGGTAGGACGCTCTTTTTGTAAACATATTAAGACTGACTATTTACGGACTGCCTTTCCGGCAACCTGCATTCTGATAATAGCCCGGTCAAGTGCTGCTTCGTAGATCTTGAATTGTTTGTCTTCTGGGTCAAGCTTCTTGAGCATGTCCTCTGCACGACCAAGTGCTGCTTTGGCGCGTTCAAGATCGATCTCATCGGCACGCTCGGCGGTCTGTACAAGAACAGTAGCCTTGTCATCTTCAACTTCGAAATAGCCCCAACTTACAGCCATACTATGAAGAACACCGTCCTGCTTGTAGCAGAACTCTCCGATTTTGAGTGAAGAGAGAAAAGGGGCATGTCCGGGAAGAACGCCGAATTCGCCGAGTTTTCCTGTTGCAGAAATCTCGTCAACCTCTTCGGAAAGAACTTTTTTGTAAGGGGTTACAAGTTCCAGTTTAAGTTTTTCAGCCATATATGATCCTTGTAGGGGCAGCCCCATGTGGTTGCCCTGTTGTGGGCGACCACACGGGGTCGCCCCTACAGATTAATTGATAATTATGCTGCCAGTTTCTTCGCTTTTTCGATTACTTCTTCAATGGTACCGACCATGTAGAATGCTTGCTCAGGAAGATGGTCGTACTTACCTGCAACTATCTCGGTGAAACCTTTGATGGTATCTTTCAGTTCAACATAAACACCCGGTGTGCCTGTGAATGCCTCTGCAACGTGAAACGGCTGGGAGAGGAAACGCTGAATCTTTCTTGCACGGGAAACAACAAGTTTGTCGTCCTCGGAAAGCTCGTCCATACCGAGAATGGCGATGATGTCCTGAAGATCCTTGTAGCGCTGGAGGACATACTGTACAGAACGGGCAACAGCGTAGTGCTCCTCACCAACAACCTGCGGGTCAAGAATCCGTGAGGTTGAGTCAAGAGGGTCAACTGCCGGGTAGATACCGAGCTCGGCAATTTGACGGGAGAGAACGGTGGTTGCGTCAAGGTGTGCGAAAGCAGTAGCCGGAGCCGGGTCAGTAAGGTCGTCAGCAGGTACGTAAATAGCCTGAACAGAGGTAATGGAACCCTTGTTTGTCGAGGTAATCCGTTCCTGAAGCTCACCCATTTCTGTGGAGAGAGTCGGCTGGTAACCAACGGCTGATGGTATACGGCCAAGAAGTGCGGAAACTTCGGAACCTGCCTGAGTAAAACGGAAAATATTATCGATGAAAAGAAGAACGTCCTGACCTTCTTCGTCACGGAAGTATTCAGCAACAGTAAGGGCGGAAAGTGCAACCCTTGAACGTGCTCCAGGCGGCTCGTTCATCTGGCCGTAGATCAAAGCAGCTTTATCGATAACGCCGGAATCTTTCATTTCGTGCCAAAGGTCGTTCCCTTCACGGGTACGCTCGCCAACACCTGCGAATACTGAGAAGCCACCATGCTGCTTGGCGATGTTGTTGATAAGTTCCATAATGAGAACTGTCTTGCCTACGCCGGCGCCGCCGAAGAGGCCGATTTTACCGCCTCGTGCATAAGGAGCAAGGAGGTCAACAACCTTGATACCGGTAGTAAATGACTCAACCTTGGTTGACTGCTCCTGGAAAGAAGGGGCAAAGCGGTGAATTGGAAGCTCTTTTTCATGACCGATCGGTCCCATTTCGTCAATAGGCTCACCGATGACATTCATGATTCTGCCGAGTGTCTTGCGACCAACAGGCATAACGATCTGCTTGCCGGTGTCCAATACCTGCTGACCACGTACAAGTCCGTCAGTACCGTCCATAGCAATGGTACGTACTGCGTTCTCGCCGAGATGCTGGGCAACTTCGAGAACCAGATTCATCTCACGATCATCAATAGAAGGATTGGTGACCTTCAGGGCGTTGTAAATCGGGGGGAGTTTCCCCGGCTCAAATTCGACGTCAACTACTGCGCCGATAACCTGTGTGATCTTTCCGAAATTCTGACTCATTCTTCCCTTCCTCCTGTAGCCGTGTGGCCACTTATTAATTAATGGATCTAATCCGTATTAACCTTTTACCGACTCAGCCCCGGAGATGATCTCCATGAGCTCCTTGGTGATCGCTGCCTGTCTAGCCCTGTTGTAGATGAGAGTGAGCTTGCCGATCATCTCGGAGGCATTCTTGGAAGCGCTATCCATGGCAGTCATACGGGCGCCATGGTCTCCGGCAACGGTCTCCAGCAGGGTCTTGAAAATCTGAACTTCAATATGCTTGGGGAGAAGTTCTGCCAGAAGCTCGGCCTGATCCGGCTCATAAATGTATTCGCGGGGTTCGACCTCTTCATTCTCTGAAGCTGGTGGCGTTACAGGGAGAAGCTGAGCAAATGTAACTTCCTGCGACATGACGCTGAGGAATTCATTGTAGACGATATGAACTTCATCGTACTCTTCTTCGAGATAACCGTCGATGATCTCCTGAGCAATCAGTGCGGCAGTCTGGTAATTGAGCGTAGAAAGAATGTTTGCATGGCTTTTCCAGACACCATGACGCCTCTTCATGAAGTCATTACCCTTCTTGCCGAGGGCCATGATCTTGATCTCGGAAAAATCGTCCTTGCGCTCTTTGACAAAACGGTCCGCAGCCTTGCAAAGGTTGGCGTTAAAGCCGCCACAGAGACCACGATCAGAAGATACCACAACAAGGAGGGCCTTATTGGAGTCTTCACGTCGCTGAATCAACGGACTGCAATCAGAAGGGACGTTGCCGGAAAGACGGCCAAGAACTTCAGACATCTTAATGGCGTATGGGCGCGCAGCAACGACATTCTCCTGAGCGCGACGGAGCTTTGCAGCCGAAACCATTTTCATGGCTTTGGTTATCTGGCGGGTGTTTTTAACCGAGCCGATACGCTTTTTTATGCTTTTTAGACTTGGCATAACAAAAAACCGTCCTTGGTTTAGACTGTGAACTCTTTTTTGAACTCATTGAATGCAGCGATGAATTTAGCCTTGAGGTCATCATCCATTGCTTTCTTTGTCTTAAGCTCGGCAACCAGATCACTCTTGCGACCGTCAAAGAATGCCATCAGCTCTGATTCGTAACGTCTGAGGCTTGCAACTGGGTAATCATCAAGGAAACCCTGGTTTGCAGCAAAGATGATAAGAATCTGCTTCTCGTTTGAGAGCGGCTGGTACTGACCCTGCTTGAGAATCTCGACAAGACGCTCACCACGGGCAAGCTGCATCTGGGTTGCCTTGTCAAGATCGGAACCAAACTGGGCAAATGCTGCCATTTCACGATACTGTGCAAGGTCAAGACGAAGAGTACCGGCAACCTGCTTCATTGACTTGGTCTGAGCAGAACCACCGACTCGGGATACGGAGATACCGACGTTGATTGCCGGGCGCACGCCTGAGAAGAAGAGGTCTGATTCAAGGAAAATCTGACCGTCTGTAATTGAAATTACGTTGGTCGGAATGTACGCTGAAACGTCACCAGCCTGGGTCTCGATGATCGGCAGCGCTGTGAGCGAACCGGCACCAAGGGCGTCGGAAACCTTACAGGCACGCTCAAGAAGGCGGCTGTGAAGATAGAAAACGTCTCCAGGATATGCCTCACGTCCTGGCGGACGGCGAAGAAGAAGTGAAAGCTGGCGGTAAGCAACAGCCTGCTTGGAGAGGTCATCATAAATGATGAGTGCATGCTTGCCGCTGTCGCGGAAGAACTCGCCCATGGTAACACCGGTGTAAGGTGCGATGAACTGAAGCGGAGCAGATTCGGAAGCGGTTGCAGCGACAACAATGGTGTAATCCATGGCGCCATGCTCGGTCAGCTTGGAAACAACCTGAGCAACTGTTGAACGCTTCTGGCCGATAGCTACGTAGATACAGATAACGTCGCCACCCTTCTGATTAATGACGGTATCGATAGCAACAGCTGTCTTGCCTGTCTGACGGTCGCCGATGATAAGCTCACGCTGACCACGCCCGATTGGAACCATTGAGTCAATAGCCTTGAGGCCTGTCTGCATCGGCTCGTGAACGGACTTCCTTGCAACAATGCCAGGAGCCTTGATCTCAACCTTGCTGAAGGTATCAGTGTTGATAGGGCCTTTACCGTCAATCGGCTGACCAATAGCGTCAACAACACGACCGATAAGAGCTGTACCAACAGGAACCTCAACGATACGACCTGTTCTCTTTACAGTAGAACCTTCCTTGATGTTCTCGTTGTCTTCACCGAGAATAGCAGCACCGACGTTGTCTTCCTCAAGGTTCAGCACCATTCCTGATATGCCGCCCGGGAACTCAAGCAGTTCGCCCGCCATTGCCTTGTCAAGTCCGTGGATACGGGCAATACCGTCACCAACAGAGATAATAGTACCTGTTTCGGCAACTTCAACATCCTTGCCGTAACCCTTGATCTGCTTCTTGATTATTTCGCTGATTTCTTCGGCTCTGATTTCCATAGGATCATCTCACCCCTTCTGTAATATATCTTCAATTCTGGTCAACTGAGTTTTAACGCTTCCATCAAATACTTTATCGCCAATCTTGGTGACAATGCCACCAATAAGCGAAGGATCTATTTCTATAGTCATTTCGGCTTTCTTGCCGGTATTTTTCTCGAGAACGCCTCTTATCTCCGCGATTTTAGCGTCATCAAGCGGGAATGCGGATCTGACCAACGGGCGGACAATCCCGGATAGTTCATCGGCAAGGAGGCTGTAGTTGGAGATAATTGCCGGAAGGCATGACATACGGCTTCTCTCCTGAAGAAGGAGAAGAAAATTACTGATCGTAGTCGAGAGAGAAATCCTGGCGGCCAGATCCTTAAGAATAGCTATCTTTGCCTCAATTCCGTATGCAGGATTAGTGAGGAGTGCAGAAAGCTGGGGGTGCGCTGTGAAAAGCGCCTCTACCGTTGCCAGTTCAGTGTGGAACTTCTCCACTGCCCCTTCTTCAGCTGCAAGCTGAACGAGAGCTTTGGCGTACCGTCGTGCTATTGCGTTCGCGCTCAATTTAATTCCACCACCTTGGTAAGATATTCGCCAACAAGACGATTCTGGTCGTCCTGTTTTACCGCACCTTTGAGGGTCTGCTCGGCAAGTTCCACGGAAAGACGCGCAGCCTCTTCCCTTAGTTCAGTCTTTGCCCGGACAATCTCCTGGTCTGCAAGAACCTTTGCCTGCTCTTTGATTCTCTCAGCCGCAATTTTGGACTCGGCAATGATCCTCGCCTTTTCGGCAAGTCCTTCTTCGCGCATAACCTTTTGCAGATTCTCTGTATCTCTGTTTGCCTGGGCAATTTTTTCATTGTACTCGGCAAACTTCTTCTCGGCAGAAGCCTTCATTTCGTCAGCTTCGCGCAGAGATTTCTCTATTGTTGCCTGACGATCTGCCAGGGCTTTTTTCATGTCAGCTTTCTTGACAGCCCAGACAATAATGACTACCAGTGCAGCAAAGTCAATGCAACGCCACATGAAGTCTTTCAATTGTGCTCCGCCGCCGTGACCACCACCATGTGCTTCGCCTTCACCACCTGAAGCAAATCCGGACGCTGCCAGAAGAGCTATAAGACCGATCTGAATCCCGGCAACAACAACCGGCTTGCGCAAAAAATCCATGCAGCGCTTCATATTACAAGCTCCTCCCGAGTACCTTTTCGCAAATATCAACCGAAAGCAGCTTTGCCTGCTCCTGAAGCAGGGTTCTTGCAGTCGCGCTCTCAGTAGCAACACGGCTTTTGATCGCAGCCAGTATTTCAGAGGCCTCGAGTCTAGCAGCTTCAAGAAGCGTTGCCTCTTCAGCCTGAGCTTCCTTGATGAGCGTACCACGCTCATTTGCAGCTCCGCTCTTCATTTCTTTAAGGCGTGCTTCATACTCTGCCATCTTTGACTGCACTTCCAGCTCAACGGATTCAGCTTTGCTTTTAGCATCGCTGATCTTGCCCTGTCGCTCTGCAAGCACTTTCCTGATAGGTCTGTAAAGCAGAACATTCAGGATTGCAATGAGCACCAGAAAGTTAATAAGCTGAATAGGAAATGCCAAGTCTATATTGATCACGCTGCCACCTCTCGCCAGGCAAGTTGTATACTGCATACACCCAGTGTCAGTTCAACCACTCGGGACGTAAAGCAAATGATAGCTATCACAAGCTATTTTTTGTGTCAAGAAATTTGAAGTTAAAATATTCTGCTGATTATATGCCGAGAAGCTCAATTATCCGTGAAAGCTCATCTTTTCCACTAAAGCTGATCTCGATCTTTCCGCATCTGCCGCCTGACTTTATCTCAACTTTTGTCCTGAACTTCTTCTTTAGTTGCTCGACCAAGTCACTGACTTCACGCTCCTGGGTCCGGGTCTTTTTGGGTGAAGGATCTTTTAATTTTCTCACAAGGGCTTCAGCCCCGCGAACACTGAGGTGCTTTTTGATTATCTCCTCACGGGCTTTACGCAGAAGTTCAGGCTGCTCAAGGGCGAGTAGTGCCCTTGCATGACCCATGGAGAGGGCCTCGGTTATAATATCTCTCTGGATATCTTCAGGGAGTTTGAGGAGCCTTAGTGAGTTAGCAACTGTTGAACGATCCTTGCCAACTCTTTTTGCCATCTCTTCCTGCGATAAATCAATTTTCTCCATGAGTGCACGATAAGCGTGGGCTTCTTCGATTGCATTAAGATCTTCACGCTGTATGTTTTCGATAAGTGCCATTTCGAGGGCGGTATTCTCAGAGACGTCCTGTATTACGACCGGTACTTCATGCAGCCCCGCCTTTTGAGCTGCCCGCCAGCGGCGCTCTCCCGCAATAATTTCGTAATGCGCCCCCTTTTTTATTACTACAAGGGGTTGAATTACGCCTTGTTCCCGTATAGATGCGGCGAGCTCTTCAAGCTTATCAGATGTGAAAGTCTTTCTGGGCTGTGCTCGGTTGGGTTTAATATCTTCAATCGGGCAGATGAAGTAACTGGTCTGCTCTTTCTCCATCACAGGAAGAAGTGCTCCCATTCCTTTCCCAAGGCCGGTTTTCTTAAGCATTTCCACCTCCGCGTTCAATAAGCTCTTTTGCAAGCTCAAGATATGCTGTGGCGCCACGTGAAGTTATGTCGTAAAGAATTATTGGTTTGCCATGGCTAGGCGCTTCTGAAAGCCGTACATTGCGTGGAATCACTGTCCTGAAGACCTTGTCTTTAAAGTGTTCGCGAACTTCTTCTTCTACCTGTTTTGAAAGATTGTTTCTGCCATCAAACATAGTCAGCAGTATCCCCTCGATTCTGAGTGAAGGATTGAGCCCTTTCTGGACGAGATTTATGGTCCTGACAATCTGGGACAGCCCTTCCATTGCATAAAACTCTGTCTGAAGAGGGACAAGCACCGTATCAGCTGCAGTCATGGCATTTATAGTCAAAAGCCCAAGAGAGGGTGGACAATCAATGATAATAAAATCATATTGATCCTTCAGCGGATGAAGTATCTTCTTTAATTTACTTTCTCTTTCGGTCAGCTCTATAAGTTCCAGTTCGGCACCGGCAAGATCTGGCGTGGCAGGTATAATCCGAAGAGAAGCAAGCTCTGTATCCAGTATTACATCTGACGGGTTTTCATCATTTATGATCAGGTCATAAACACTGCTCTTGAGTTCGCTTTTGTCTATACCGACGCCACTGGTGGCATTCCCCTGGGGGTCTATATCGACGATGAGGACTCTTTTTTCAGCAGCGGCAAGAGACGATGCAAGATTTACCGAAGTAGTTGTCTTGCCGACGCCACCTTTTTGATTGGCAATGCAGATAATACGGGACATGGCTGGATTTCCTTCTTAAAGGTTGAAGCCTAGGTTACATCTCAAGGGATTGAAAGCTAGCATAAATGGCTTCAGTAGAAAAGTTTTTTCAGGGAGTCCGCTATTTGTCATTGTCGATAATCCGTGACAGTGGAGGAAGTGTGGGATTAGACGGGGAAAGTTGATTCTTTGGATTGCCGACTACAGGAAAATTATTTGGCCGGGGTGTAGTCTATAAGCCCAAAACCATATCTGGCGTGCTGGGAGGCATGAGTATTCGGGTAGAGGGTAAAGAGCCACCCCTTGAATACGTCCTGGCCATTTTCGGTTATATGAACCAATACGGCAGGGTTTTTCGGGGTGTTTGTACTTGAAGTGAGGGTGGTGCCGTCCATTATGAAGTGAGGAAGGAAGCTTTCTACTTTAATGACGAGGTTTGTACCATTAACCTTCATTGTCTTGCCAACTTCAATGGTTACGTAACCTTCCTTGTTCTGCTCCTTGTCCATGATACTGAGCTTAACGGATTTCCACTTTCCCTTTACATTGTCAGGGACTAGAACTTCAGTCTGTTTCCGCATCACGGGGTCTTTTGCCGGTGTAGCATCCTGCTGAGTTTTTTTAGGATCTTCTTTTTTGCAGCTGGAAAGAAGACCTGTGGTTAAAATAACTGCGGTGGATGTTACAAGGAACAGCTTTCTTACCATAATACTCCCTGGCAGTTAATGGCGGAGAGAAAGGGATTCGAACCCTTGATACCGGTTTCCCAGTATACTCGCTTAGCAGGCGAGCGCCTTCGACCTACTCGGCCATCTCTCCGTAAAACAGTTACATTACTATGGTGGGTATTTCGGTTTTAGAAATTAAATGGCGGAAGAGGTAGGATTTGAACCCACGGAACTTTCGTTCAACGGTTTTCAAGACCGCCGCCTTAAGCCACTCGGCCACTCTTCCGCAAAAGGTATTCTATTTTGGAGCTGCTATTTTTTCAAGTCCACCCATGTACGGGCGAAGGGCTTTCGGTATGGTAACTGAACCGTCTTCCTGCTGACAGTTCTCAAGAATTGCTACAACTGTTCTACCCACTGCAAGCCCGGAACCGTTCAATGTATGAACAAATTCCGCTTTGGACTTCTCATCTTCCTTGAACTTAATCCCGCCGCGCCTTGCCTGAAAATCTCCGAAACAGCTACATGAGGATATTTCCCGATAAGTAGTTTGCCCTGGAAGCCAGACCTCAATATCAAAAGTGCGGCAGGCTGAGAAACCTATGTCGCCGGTGCAGAGATCAACTACCCGGTAGGGGAGTTCCAGAAGTCTCAATACCTGTTCTGCATTGTCCAGCAATTTCTCAAGCTCATTCATGGACTGAGACGGGTGAGCAAACTTTACCAGCTCAACCTTGTTAAACTGATGCTGCCTGATCAGGCCGCGAGTATCTTTGCCGTATGAGCCGGCCTCCCGTCTGAAGCATGGCGTGTAGGCCGTATATGCAATCGGGAGCTGCGAAGACTTGAGAATCTCTCCGCGGTGAATATTTGTAACCGGAACTTCAGCAGTTGGTATCAGGAAATAATCAACCCCTTCCATGCGGAAGAGGTCGTCTTCAAACTTGGGCAACTGACCTGTCGCGGTCATGCTTTCTCTGTTTACCATAAACGGAGGAAGCATTTCAATATAATTATGCTCGGTTGTGTGCAGATCGAGCATAAAATTAATGAGAGCCCTTTCCAGTCTGGCTCCAGCAGCCTTGTAAAGAGTGAATCTGGCCCCGGTAAGTTTTACGCCGCGCTCAAAGTCAAGGATGTCAAGTGACTCGCCAATTTCCCAATGTGGTTTCGGTTGAAAGGAAAATTCCGGGATCTTTCCCCAGCGTCTGACTTCAAGATTATCCGCCTCACTTGCACCTTTCGGCGCTTCATTAGAGGGCAAGTTAGGAACCGTGAGCAGGAAGAGTTCGAGTGCCTCATCCACCCCCTTGAGTTCGTCATCGAGGTTTTTGATCCGCTGCGAAACCTCGCGCATTTCCGCTATCTGCACTTGAACCTGGCTTTTATCCTTTACACGGCTGATCTCGTCCGAAACCCTGTTACGAAGAGCCTTGAGATTTTCTGTCTCCTGGAGCAGAGCTCTTTTTTTGTCATCAAGCTCTCTGAATCCTGCGAGCGAAATCCCTGGACCTCGCAGTTTAAGGCGGTTTTCGGCTTCTTCGAGATTTTCACGGATGTATCGTATATCAAGCATTGTAAAATCCTTTGCCAATTTATAGATAAGAATCTATCTTTTAGCACTTGTAACTAATGTAGTCAACCGTCTCACAGTAGAAGAAAGGGTTTATGAAGTCGATTCTATTAATGTTTCTGTGTATGTATCTGCCTGTGACTGCCCTGGCGGAGCCTGTTGTCATCACTGCTGTCGGCGATATCATGCTTTCCGGCAGCGGCGAGAGAGTCTTTAAAAAACTTGGCTATGATTATCCTTTCGATGCAACCAGAGAGATTTTGAAGAGCTCTGATATTGTCACCGGTAATCTAGAGGCTCCATTAGCCGCAAACGGGGTAGAGTTCACAGAAAAGAAATTTCGATTCAAAACCGCGCCCAAGGCCGCAACTTCATTAAAGAACGCCGGGTTTAACCATCTCACCCTTGCGAACAACCATATTCTGGATTTCGGGGTTGAAGGGTTGGAACAAACGCTTGCCGCGCTTGATGCAATTAAAATTACTCACTCAGGCGCCGGGCTTGACCTGTCTGATGCCAGAAAGGCAAGCGTAGTTGAGGTGAAAGGTGTCAAAATCGCGCTTCTTTCCTATTCGCTGACCTACCCGGATGAGTTCTTTGCCGGCTCTGCCAGACCAGGTGCTGCTCCGGGGTATGCTTCCATCTATGTTGCCGATATACGCAAGGCAAAGGAGAGTGTCGACTGCGTGATCGTCTCATTTCACTGGGGAGGAGAAGGGCTTGAGAGTCCGAAACCGTATCAACTCTCTGTAGCTCACAATGCGGTTGATGCAGGCGCTGATATTGTTCTTGGCCATCATCCTCATGTTCTTCAGGGGGTCGAGTATTACGGCAAGGGGATCATTTTCTACAGCCTTGGAAATTTTGCTTTCGGTAGTCTGAGTAGAACCTCATCACAGAGCATGATCGCCAGAATTGTTTTTGATGGAGGCTTAAAGGAGGTTGAAATAATTCCATTGAACGTACGTAACAGCGAAGTCCGTTTTCAACCACGGCCCCTTGAAGGGAGACAGGCAAGAAAGGCAGCTGAAGCGGTTAACTTCCTGTCAGCCCCCATGGGGAGCCGGGTTACAGATGTTGACGGACGCTTTCTGGTAGTCAGGCAAAATGACTAAAGTCAGTTATGGCCAAACTCATCAAGTAGTTGTCTTATCTCATCATCACTGATTTCAGGGAGGATGACAGCCCCTTCGCGATCCCTTGTCAGCCGGGTGATGCCGGGGTGGTGAGTTTCAAGGGCTTTAAGCTCCTGTGACTGCCTCTTGACTACCTTGAGCAACTTCTGGTTTTCGTCCTCAAGGTCGTACCTCTCTATTGCGACTTTAATCGACTGTTTCAGCTCGTGACTGTTCCAGGGTTTAGTGAAAAACTTGAAAATCTCGCCACTGTTGACAGCCCGCATAGTCGCTTCAATACTGGCATGACCGGTCAACATCATTCTGATGCTGGAAGGGGAGATCTCTTTAGCGGCTGAAAGAAATGAGGCCCCGTCCATTCCGGGCATCCTTTCGTCCGAGATGATAACCTTGAACTTCTTGGCAGAGATCAGCCCAAGCGCCTCTTCTCCGCTCAGGGCGGTCACAATGCCGTAAGGCTCATCGGCAAGCTCACGCATAAGTGCGGAAAGTACATTCTGTTCATCATCAACAAGAAGAATACAGCTGCTCATAAATCCCCCTCCTGAACCGGATTTTCGGTCGGCAGCCGGACGGTAAAAGTGGTCCCTTTGCCGACTTCGCTCTCTACATCAATTGTGCCGCCATGACTCTGGATGATTTCGTAACTTATTGCCAGCCCAAGTCCTGTGCCGGTTCCTACCTCTTTTGTCGTGAAAAACGGTTCGAAGATCCTGTCAAGATTCCCCTGCGGTATGCCGCACCCCGTATCAGCAACTGAGATCGAGACGTATCCCTTTTCTGCTCTGGTGGTGATTGTCACCTCTCCCTGTCTGTCTATGGCATGGGCCGCATTGACGAGAAAATTGAGAAAAACCTGTCCGAGCTGCTGGGGATAGCAGCTTACGGTCGGCAGTTCCCCGTAATTCTTCGTCAGGTTTACTTTGTATTTCAGCTCATTCCAGGCGATGTTTACCGCCCGGTCCATGCAGTCATTTATGTCGGCAAGCTCCATCTCCGCCATGTCTGTACGGGAGAATCCCTTGAGATTCTGGACAATGGTTCTGACCCGCAGAGCGCCATCGTTGGATTCGGCCACAAGTGCAGGGATGTCATCGAGCAGGTAGTCAATCTTCAGCCGCTTGCGCGCCTCTGCAAGCATTTCTAAAGACTCCGGGTCTGCGACCCCTTTAATCACCTCATCCTGAACTGACATGTACTGCCTCAGCCGGGCGGCATATTTGCCGAGTGTCTCAAGGTTGCTGGAAATGAAGCCCATGGGATTATTTATTTCATGGGCTACACCAGCGGCAAGCTGGCCGATTGACGCCATTTTCTCCTGCTGAACAAGTCTGCGATGGGTGGATTTGAGTTCGTCATAAGCTTTGGTGAGTTCCTGGGAGACCTTCTTGATGGCAGTCATATCGTGCAGCGCGATAACTGCGCCGTTTTTATCAGCATAGTTGTACCACTTTACCGTGAACCACCTTCCTGAAGATTCGTGAAAAAGCTCCTGGGCGCGGTTTGAAAGCCGTGCCAAATCAAGTCCGCATGAGGCGAGAAGTTTCAGCCAGTCGAGGCCGAGCAGGTCCTGATAGCTGTCAACACCGGTAAAATTGATCAGCGCCTTGTTGCAGCGGATAAGAGCGCCATCGGCACCGACAAGCATGACGATATCGTCAATGCAGTCCATGGTCTGCTCCCACTGGATCTTGGCATGTCTTACCTGCTTGAAAAGATTCGAGAGCTGTTCATGTTTTGCTATCAGTTCGGCGGTGCGCTGATGTACCCGCTCCTCCATCTCGGTGTTGGAGTTTTTGAGTGACATCTGTAGCTGGCGCATTGAGAGGTGGGTTTTGACACGCGCCAGTACCTCCTCCTTTTCATAGGGTTTGGAGATATAGTCGACGCCACCGGCATAAAAACCATTGACCTTGCTGGAGGTTTCATCAAGGGCGCTTATGAAGATTACCGGGACTTCAGCGAGGGCGGGGAATGTTTTTAGCTCTCTGCATGCCTGAAACCCGTCCTTCCCGGGCATGACGATATCAAGAAGTATCATGTCCGGAATGGACGACGAGGCAATCTCAAGAGCCTTTGCAGCGCTGTCTGCCTGGAGCACCTGATAGCCGACTTCGGTGAGGATGTCCCAGAGCTGCCTGCGGGTAAGCGCAAGGTCATCGACAATCAGTATGGTTGCTCTGTTTTCGACGGCTTCCTGGAGTGCCATATATAATCCTGTCTTAATAAGTATCCTGACAAATTAAGGATAACACAGAATTAATGGCTGTCATTTTTTTCAGCTCAAATCCATCGGCACTTTCTGCAATCTCTTGAAATAGAAGTTCTGCCCGTAGAGCACGGCAACCGGGTTATGACCGGTCACCCTGTCCTTGCATACCAGGGTTGTAACCGGAGCTTTTGAATATTTGTTGAAGAGCATGTCATGGCCGACGCAGAGGCCGATGATGATGTTCATATCTGTCTCGGCCCGGTTACAGAGCTCTGCCTGCGCAATCGGATTGCATGCGGGCTCAAAGGTGTTTGGCCGCACCTTGTCCTCCTCGGCAATGCCAAGGCTGTTTTTGTCGATGCTTCCTGCCTTGCAGCAGACCGTAAGGGGTTCAAGTCCCTGTGCAGTGAGGATTGTGGCAAGGCTGTCCGTCTCGGAAAGGAGACCTATGCAGGTAGCGATGCCGATTTTCTTCCACCCCATCAGTTTTGCCAGGGCAATAGTATCCTCAACCCGGGTCCAGCGGGGGGTTACAACCGTGCGCCCCGGCGTCTTCAGGTAGCAGAGCCCCTCCACCCGTGCCGCTGCCAGGGCGAGTTTCGCATCATCACCATCGCCCGTATACTCGGCAAAGGATTTCTCGATAATCTCTGCCCCATGGCCTGTAGGACAGTATCCCGGTCGTGGAGGCGCAGTGGCTGGATCGCCGCTCCAGCAGTTTGTCGTCCCCTTGTTTGCCCAGACGCTGTTACAGGAACTGCAAGAAAGTTTCTCGTTGTTTTCTGACATGGCGGCCTCCGTGGTTTTGAGATATAAATCAGTTTATCGTACCAATCTCCTGGATCAGCACGTATGGGCTGACGATCAAGATCAAAAACTTCTTCTGCGGATCTGCATTCCACTTTGTAATCTCATCATCTGTCGGCTTTCCTACCCTGGATGCATTTATCCACGCAGACACGGTATGGGAATCGTTTGCTGCAATCCGCTCCCCGGCTTCTGCCAGATCAAGAACAGATGAAACGGTTATCAACGCGTCCCGATCCAGATGGGGTTTCAGCCAAGACCACTCGGCCTCGTCAACATTAAGTGCCAGTTCTTCTTTTAGTTTTATATCGGTCATCGTCTCCTCAGCATTCTTATATCACCGACTCTTATGGTCAGTTTTTCCTGATCGAAATATTCAAGCAGCGGGATCATGAACTTTCGGGAGAGCCCGGTCACCTCACGGAAGCTGCCCGGCGTGATTTCGCCATGCTTCTTGAGATACGCTATCAGCTTTTCCCGCACTTCAGTTACCGCCAGTGGCGAATAGAAAATATCTCCTTTCATCTTCACTGCGCGCCCGGATCTGGCCAGGAGGGAGAGGTGGGCAAGGGCGTTTTTTTCGCCAAGGGCAAGCTTCTCGCAAAGCTCTTTCACGGTCGGAGGCTCAAGGGCACCTCGCAGGATGAGTTCCTCTACAGCCCTTGTCAGTAAGGTGTCATCGCCATTTTCATTTGCATCTGTTGCTGCGACCCTGACAATATCACGATCCGGGATGATGCGCCCATCCTTTTCAAGGGAGGTGACCAGCGTCATGAAAAAGCGCTGATCGCTCCGCTTCGGCATCCGGCTTTTCAGCTCTTCCCGGCTGATCCCTTCTTTCAGCGGGTTGGCCCGGCAAAACTGCACGGCCTCTTTCAACAGATGGGCCTTCAGTTCGTCAAAACTCTCCCTGGAGAGATAAACCTTCGGCTCCCTGCAGACCTGCAAAACCGCGCCAGATGAGAGGAGCGGGAAGAGAATGCTTTCAAGGCGCTTCTGGGAAAAGCCGCTTCGGGCGACAAGTTCCGGTAGCGATACGCCGCTGAAGAGGGCTGTCGAGATCATCTTCAAAACCATTACCGGTTCATCACCGGCAAGGGCCGCCTCCAGTAGGGCCAGCGCTTCATCCGAGCGCCTTCTGTGCTTCGGCGAACCGGGATCAAGGACCCGACCGCCGCCGATGGTGGCATTGGGCGAATAGGAGCGGATGACAAACGGGTCACCGGGGAGGAGCAGCACCGGGCGACCAAGTCGCAACTGGGCAAAGCAGCTTTCTCCGGGAAGAAGAGAATCATTGCCAAGGAGGATCACCTTTGCCGGGACCTCAAACGCTGCCGAGTGGAGGCGGACAGATGCCCGGTGTTTCAAGATCTTTTGCGAAGAGCCGAGATGATTCAGATGGACATCAACTGCCGAAGTCAGGGTGTAGTGATCTCTGGGGACGACCGAATCACCCCTCTCCAGAGCCGTATGCTCCACCCCCTGAAGATTCACCGCCAGTCGCTCGCCGGCAACACCCCTGTCGCGCTTGCCACCATGGGCTTGAATCCCTCTGACGCGGCTTGCAATCACGCCTGGCAGGATCTCCACCTCGTCACCGATTGCGATACTGCCACCAAGGAGAGTGCCGGTAACAACGGTGCCGAATCCGGTGACGGTAAAGACCCGGTCAACGGGGAGGCGGAAAGCACCATCAGCTTTTTTCGGCTCAACCCCGGCGGCAATCCGCTCCAGCTCTGCTTCAAGCTTATCCAGTCCGACGCCGTTTTTTGATGAGACCGGAACTATGGGGGCACCATCGAGGAAACTGTCGCTTAAAAAACCAGCAACCTCCTCCTGCACCAGCTCCAGCCACTCGGGCATGACCAGATCGCACTTGGTCAAAGCCACCAGCCCCCGCTTGACACCGAGAAGCCGACAGATGTCGAAATGTTCCCGGGTCTGGGGCATCACCCCCTCGTCAGCGGCAATCACCAGCATCACCACATCAATACCGCCAACCCCGGCAACCATGGTGCGGATAAAACGCTCATGGCCAGGAACATCAACAATGCCGAAGCGCACCTTGTCTTCAATCTCAAGATGGGCAAAACCAAGCTCGATTGTGATGCCGCGCCGCTTCTCCTCTGGCAGGCGATCGCAGTCAACCCCCGTCAATGCCCGCACCAGAGAGGTCTTGCCATGATCAATATGTCCGGCAGTGCCGAGGATGAGGTGTTTCATGG
>JACABD010000049.1 GCA_013377075.1 Geobacteraceae bacterium
CTCGTCACCGATATCAACCGGGTGAACGAACTCTTTTGGCTTTGTTCCGGCAGGGATGTTTTCCTGTGTCTGACTGAGGATTGTGTGACAGATCTTGCAGTCTTTGGAGATGACCTTGCCGTTGGGTCCTTTGTGCTTGTCGTCATGGCAACGGAAGCAGCCCGGAGTATAGAAGTGGCCGAGATTGCTTGGGTAAGTAGCCCAGGTAACTTTCATTTCAGGGAAGAAGTTTCTGCTGTAAATCCCCTTTACCTGCTCGACAGCCTGATTGATTCCAGCAGCTTTTTCCTGAGCAAGTTTAGGATACTCTTTTGCGTAGAATGCCGGGATGCCAGTGGTAATGGCGGTATTAGCCTCTTTGGCAGTCTTGTAAGGTTTTTCAAGGATATCTACAGCGACCTTCTTGATAAATGGTATAGATCGGTCAATTTTGCCGGTTACAAACGCCTTGTCCATCTCTTCACCCGGTGAGTGATAGATGTGTGTCGGCCTGTTGTGGCAGTCGGTGCAGTCCATGTGACGCTTGGTAGCTTTGGCGATCTCTTCTTTTGAAAGCGGCTTTTCGGTGGATACATATTCGGTAAGTGAGCCATCAGCTTCTTTAACCGCAACATAAGGAATGTCATTGCGTTTTCTGTCGTTAGCAACAAAAGTTACTTCTTTGCCGACGTGCCAGTGAATACCTTTGGTATGAGCACCTTTGGCCTGGGAGCCGATATGGATCAGCATGTCGATTTCACGGGGGGAGTTCTCTTCATTTGGAGCATAGTGATAAAAAATCTTCTGGCGTCCTGAGTAGAATTTCTCTGTCCAGTGGCAGTGTTCGCAGGTGTCACGGGCTGGACGAAGGTTATCGATAGGGGTCTCGATCGGTGTAGGATATGCTTTGGCAAGTACACCGTAGACCTGACGAAGACCGGATATTTTGGCTTTTACATACCACTGGGCACCAGGGCCGACGTGGCACTCAACGCATTTTACTTTTGCGTGGGGTGAGTTGCTCCAGGCAGTATGCTCGGGAGCCATGACAACATGGCAAAGCTCGCCGCAGAAGGTGGTTGATTCGGTAAACTCAAAACCCTTGAGGGTTGCCAGTCCGACTATTACCGAAAAAATTATGGTGGCTACTACGAAGAAGATGGAGAGCTTCAGCTTGAGAGGGTTATTGAGGTCGAGAATAGGAAGTTTCTGTATCTCGGTAATCCCTTTATTCCTGAGCCTGTTGCGCACAAGCCATGCACCGAACGGGACAACAAGAAGACCGAAGACCAAAAGGCCGGGGAAAGCGAAGTAAACAAGAATTCCGATGTACGGGTTTTCTATTCCTGTGAACATCTCCATTGCAATGAAGGAGATGGTCAGTACCGCGCCGAGAACAGCAAGGATAAATCCGAAAATACTGATCGGGTTGAAGAGATAGGATAAGATTCTTTTTCTTGTGTCTGACATACATCCTCCTGCGAACTTGTTGACTCATAAACTGAATTTGAGAAGTTACAGTGTCTGATATCGGTTTGTCAAATTAAAATATGGTTTTAAATGCATCTCTTTTTCTATAAATAAAAAAGGCTGCCCGAAAGCAGCCTTTTTTATTTATGTCATGAAATTGAAGAGCTAGTGAGAGCCCCCTCCAAGGAATGCGACTATCATCAGAATAAGGAGACCGATACCGATCATAAGGGCTGTGAAGCCGAACCCTTTGACAATGAAATCATAAACAATGCCACTTGTATGTTTTGCCGCAAATTTCTCGGTAATTCCCTCTTTCTCATAGCGTTTCCACTGATCGCCACGCTCTTCGATCATCTCTTCCTTGGAAATCTGGCCGTTAAAAATGACGAAGTCCATCGGGAACTTCTCCGGCCTTCCGTGGGTATTGAAGAAGTGAACCGAGAAGATGAAGCCGGTAGCAAGCAGAGCCTCGTCGGAGTGGACGATGGTTGCGATGTTGAATGCCCATCCCGGCAGGAACATGCCGAAAAGTTCCGGGAACCAGAGCATGAGGCCTGATCCGCCGATGGCAAACATACCCCAGAAGACGGCGATGAAGTCGAATTTCTCCCAGTATGTCCAGCGCTCGAAGGTCGGCTTCGGCCCTTTAAAGAAGAACCATCTGACCATGTGGTAAACATCGACAATGTCTCTGAGGTTAGGGCAGAGAGACTCCGGGCCGAAGAGACGCTGTAAGAAGTTCCCTTTTACGGTTTTGCTGAGAAAAAGGAAGTTAAAGCTCATGACTAGGGCCATGCCGAAATAGACAAAGGTGATGCCTGCACAGATGCGGTGCCAGAAACCGGCGTTAGCCGAGCCACCGTAGAGTTTCATCAGGGCGATGGCCCAGGACTGGTCGCTGAACTTGAGCGGCAGACCTGTTAGCGAGAGACCGAGGAAGCTTGTAATAACCAGGATGTGCATGAATATGTGAATCCTGTTGAAGCGCCGATACTGCTTGTGCGCATCAGGGATGACATGAATATGCGTACCAGCATCAGTAGCGTGAACATGGTGATGTTTGCCTTCGGACAGTGCATCTGCTTTCTCTCGGTTCTCAACAAAACCTCTGAACATCCAGAGCAGTGTGTGGACCCAGAATACTGCGAAGGTGCCTAAAAGCAGGCCTGTCATCGCTACGAAGGTGTAGAAAAGAAGAGGGTATTTCTCACGGTCATGGGTTCCGTGAGCATAGTACTTGGCAAATGCCGGGGTTGCTTTCGGATGACATTGTGCACACATCTTCGCCAGATTGTCCGGGTGAAGATTAGAGTTAGGGTCACTCTTTGGCAGTATGGAGTGGGCGGAGTGGCAGTCGGCACACCCAGCGACTTTTTCCGGGAAGCCGAGTTTGTAGTTCTTGCCGTGGTAGCTTTCAAGATATGACTTCACCGCAACATTGGTCACGTTGTTCTTTTTCATCAGCGCTTCATCGGCATGACATTTCATGCAGACCTTGGAGTGGAACATCCGCTCTTCGTAGGAACCTTTTACCAAAGGTCTAATCTCGTGAAGGTTATGGCAGTCGTGGCAGGCGGCAGAGTCCATGTTCCCGGCGGCAACAGCTTTACCGTGAACCGAGTTTCTGTACATCGACTCCTTGTCATGGCACTGGATGCACTTTGCAACAGCAATTTTCTTGTCTTTCTTCCAGTGATTATGGGTATGTATGTCTGTATGGCAGTCAGCGCAGCGAACCCCTTTTTGGACGTGTACGCTGTTGTAATGTTCAGCATTTTCCTTTTTGTGGCATCTTTCACAGGCTACCTTGTGGACTTTTGTTTCACCACGCATATGCTTGGCAAGATCGGTTATCTCCACATGGCAGCTGGTGCAGGCATTTTTGCCATGTACAGATGATGCGAAGCCTGAGATTGATATCTTGTTACTGTGACATCCAAGACAGGTTGCCGGGTCGATTGCCATCCCCTGCTCAGCGAACGACTGTGCGCATAGAGACAGGATCAGCAAGGGTAAAGCGGTTAAAAAGATCTTCCAGTTAAACATTTTTTCCCCCTTTATTAGGATTGTCATTTGTAAAGTAGTGTCAAATAAAACTTATTAGCAAAATGAGATTTCATGTGTTTAATCAGTGGGGCATGATAAAAGAGGGTTAATAGAAATGCAACTCAAAAACGGTATACAGTATACAAAAAATACGAAAAATTATTTCATTAATTGAGGGTTTATGGCGGTTCCCACTCTTGACACAGTGGAATCAACCTGCTAATTTAATGAAATGATTAAGTTTATTAAAAAGGAATGTTAAATATGTCGACTCCACACAAAAAACTTTTTATTCCTGGGCCGGTAGAGATAGCTCCCGAAATTCTTGAGGCAATGGCAGCCCCGATGATTGGGCACAGGATGAAGGAATATGCTGTAATCCATGGCAGGATAAAGGCCAACCTGAAAAAACTGCTTTTCACAGACGGGCGTGTTTTTCTTGCCACCTCCAGTGCCTTCGGTGTCATGGAAGGTGCAGTGCGGAACCTTGTCAGTAAAAGGTGTGCGAACTTCTGTAACGGTGCATTCTCAGACAAGTGGCATGACGTAACAAAACGCTGTGGCAAAGAGGCTGACGCATTCAAGGCTGAGTGGGGACAGCCGATTACTCCGGAAATAGTTGATCAGGCCCTCTCTACCGGAAAATACGATTCAATGACCCTGATCCACAATGAGACCTCAACCGGGGTCATGTCTCCCCTTGCCGAGATCTGCGAGGTGCTGCGCCGCTATCCGGATGTTGTCTCGATCGTTGATACGGTTTCATCGATGAGTGCAGTCAAGGTGCCGCTCGACGAACTTGGCATAGACTGCTGCATATTCGGCGTGCAGAAGGCTTTTGCACTCCCGCCGGGTCTTGCAGTCTTTACTGCATCTGACAAGGCTCTTGCCCGTGCTGCAACGGTTGAAGGTCGCGGATACTATTTCGATTTTCTCGAATTTGCCGCCAATGACGAAAAGGATAATACCCCCTCAACCCCCTGTATCTCCCAGATATACGCCCTTGATCTACAGCTTCAGCGGTTCTTTGCCGAAGGGTTAGAGCAGAGATGGGAGCGTCACAGAATCATGGCAGAGCAGGTTCGGGATTGGGTGAAGTCACAGGGATACGGGCTTTTCCCTGAAGAAAAATACTGCTCGCAGACACTGACCTGTGCCACCAATGCAAAAGGGACTGATCTTGCCACGCTCAAAAAGATGCTTGGTGAGAGGGGTTATGCTTTTGATGACGGCTATGGTAAAATCAAAGGAAAGACTTTCAGGATTGCCCACATGGGTGACATGCAACCAAAGGATCTGCTTGAGTTTACAGAAGTGATTGAGGATTGCCTCAGAAACATCAGCTAAAGACAAAGTGCAGGAGGGGTAAAAAAATGAAATGCCCGAATTGCGGTAAAAGAACAGCGATTGATCTGGATCTTCACTCTGAGGGTTTTACTTCTGATGAAAATCCGGTCAAGGAGTGTGGTGCATGCGGCCTTGTCTGGCGGCATCAGTCGATAAAGGGGAAACCGGAAATTGATATAATCAAGCCTGCAAGGCGCGAGTAGAGCGCTTTTTATAGGTTAACACTTTCAGCCAGAGACGGGCTGCTCTGCCAGCAAGCCGGGCAGCAGTCCGGCTCTCTGCAATCCCCCTGAAATAGCGGTCGTACAGTTTGAGAAAACCATGCTTCCGGTAATCACTCCTCCTATCTATAAAGACAGCCGCCCATAACGGTAGTTGCCAGACATTTTCACAGATGTACTCTCCTGTAAAACTCCAGAACTGTTCCTCTTTTACTTTGCCAAGCGACGCAATCATCGTAGCCGTTTTTTGCAGGGCATCTCCAAGGTGAAGTTTCGAGGCCCGTCCATTTTCAGAATACAGTAGTGAATCGTTGAGAAAATTATCAAACCCGGCTGCGCCAAGAACCATTATTACTGCATTGAGAGACTGTCTCTCAAAGAGCCCCTCTTTCTCGAATCTGCGGGCTGAAGTTGATAGCTCTGCGGGGAGGAGCAGCCAAAGTCCGTTTTCCAGAAATCTGTCGGCAAGGCGGGTCTCGGCAAGGATCTGGCAGGATTCATCAAAACCGGGATGACTCATGAAAAGTTCTGCCGGGCAGAGAATCCCCTGGTCTCCATGTGAACACCCTCTGCGATTCATTGCTGCCTTGGCTTCAAGGACCCTGTATGCCAGTGAAGTCCCGCCATATCCGCATCTGAATCTGACAGAAAAATGACCGGCATAAGGTTTACCGTTATTGTGCTGAGAGTTTTCTTTGAGGAAATCCAGAGATCGTCTTAGGGCCAGACTGTCTGAAATAATAGAATCAGCATGGAGGAAAAGGATAAATTCACTGTTAGCCAATGCAGCTCCGGCATTCAGTTGCGAAGCTCTACCCCTTTTTGCCGAGATAATAGATGCATCAGGCATTACCTCATGTACTACTGCAATGGTTCTGTCCGTAGAGGCTCCGTCAGCAACGATTACCTCAAAATCAACCTCTTCCTGAGTGGTGATTGAGGAGAGAAGGGCAGAGATGGCGGCCTCTTCATTCAGTGTTGCTATGACAATGCTGAGTTCTTTAGATGAATTCATTCTATCCGTAGTTTGCCGAATCAAGATTCTTGTGGTATTTTTTTAACGAGGAGAACGCGTTATGCCCAGAAAAAAAGTTCTGTTGGTTGATGATGTACATCTTATCCTTGAACTTGAAAAGGCTTTTCTCAAGGGGTTGCCGGTAGATATCCTTGTGGCGCGTAACGGTGCAGAGGCGCTTGAGCTGGTGAGGCGCGAGCATCCTGACCTGATCTATCTTGATCTTAATATGCCGGTCATGGACGGTCCGACCTGTTGCAGGGCGCTGAAGGCCGATCCGGCAACCAGCGGAATCCCGGTAATTATGGTTACTACTGCCGGCAGGGAGCAGGACGAGCTTATGTGCCGTGCCTCAGGCTGTGACGATTACATAACCAAGCCGATCAACGGCAAGCTGTTTCTTGATAAGGGGCGCAAGTGCATCGCTGATTTTGAACGGAGAAAGCGCAGGTACAACTACAGTGCTGATGTGCAGTTCCTTGAAAACGGTGAGCCAAAACACGGGATGATCTCTGATATCAGCAAGGGCGGTCTATTCATGTCCGTTCCCCACGACTCCATGCCCGATGATCCCGTTGATCTCGCTTTTTCCATTCCCGTGGGGGGGAACAACATCCTTGTGGCCGCAAGGGGCCGTGTAGCCTGGGAGAACAGAGGGGATGACCCGAAAAAACCTGCCTATCCTGCCGGTGTCGGTGTTGAATTTACTGACATTGATCCAGCGATTGTCATGATGATTGAGAATTTTTTTGACGAGGCGCTCAACAAGAAAGAGTGAGCTGACGGCAGTTGGTGGCTGCCTTCGTTCGTGTGGCGGCTCAATTTCTGTAACTCTAGGCTCATTTCGCTACAGCAGATCAACTCACTACGCTCAGACAAGATCTGCTTTACGCTCCATTTCACCAAGTGTTACGACGAAATAGAGCCGAAGCACTCACTACGGCAGCCACCAACTGCCGTTTTTAAGTTACCTTTTCCTTACATCAATCCGATTGTCATAAAATGTGCTTCCTCCACCCTGATCGGTCAACCGTTGTGATACAAGGGCATTTACCGATCTCTCTCCCGGAGCGAACTCCAGCCACCAGACCCCCTCTGCGACTGCAACACCGCGTTGTACACCTTCAGACACTTTCAGGAAAAAAGGCACCTCACCAAGGCTGTTCCAGGCCGTAACCATTTCACCATCTACCAGATTGCGGTCAGCCGCGTCATACGGGTTCATCAGGAGATACATCTTTTCCTGTTTGGCACGAAGGTCGTCACGCTCGTAAAACGAGGCGTTCAGGGAGTGGAGGGATGGCGCTGTCATAAGGCACAGCGGGAGATCCGAGCTCTCTTCATGGGTGGGGAGAAAGCGGGGGAGTGGCTCCTTTTCGGCACTGTTGAGGATTTCAATCCTGCCGGACGGGGTCAGAAAAGAGCCGAGGCCGGTATTTACCTGCAAGCGGACGGCCCTGTTCTCTTCGAGTCTTGTTGAGTCGGTCCCTTCTCTCAGCGGCGAAGGGACCAAAAGCAGCTGATCGATGAATCCATCGCAACTCTGTCGGAAAATATCCTCTTCAAACCCCATTGCCTCTGCCAGCAGGGAGAACACCTCTTTGTTGGGGCGGCTCTGGCCGATTGGCGGGATGATCCCCTTGACCCGCTGGATGCAGTAGGTACCGTAGGCGCGGTAGATGTCGGAATGCTCCAGGGATGATGTGGCAGGGAGAACGAGATCCGCATACTTTGCCGTGTCGGTCATGAATCTTTCGTGAACTACTGTGAAAAGGTCGTCCCGCAGTAGGCCGGCGATAACCGAATTCTGATCGGGCGTGATTGCCGCAGGGTTGCTGTGATAGACGTAGAGGGACTTGACAGGCGGGCTGTCGAGCCTGTTCAGCGCCTCTCCGAGGCGGTTCATATTGATGATCCGGGTGGGTGCAGGCATCAGGTCTTCCCGTGTTACCCTGCCCATGGCAAATGCTGTGCCTGTCGAAGTGTCCGGGAAGCAGCCTGCCCCGAGCTTACCGTATGCTCCCACCAGAGCCGGAAGGCAGGCGATGGTGCGAACGGTCATGGCGCCGTTACCGTAGCGGGATAGACCGCTGCCCAGGCGGATGAATGGGGCTTTGGCGGCAGCATAGGAACGTGCCATGCTCTCGATATCCTCAGCAGCAATGCCTGTGATGCCGCTTGCAGCCTGGGTTGTCCATTGGGGGAGGATTTCAGAATTGAACTGATCAAAACCGAGCACCTTTTCGCTGATATAGTCGCTGTCGACCAGCCCGTTCCGGCTCAGATAATTCATAAGTGCCAGTGCCAGTGCGCCGTCGCTGCCGGGCCGGATCAGGAAAACCCGGTCTGCTACTGCTGCTGTCGGTGTTCTGTAAGTGTCGATGAGCCAGACCTTTGCGCCCCGCTTTTTCGCCTCATTCACCCGCTGCATGAAGTGGATCGATGTGGCAGCGGCATTGATCCCCCAAAGGATGATCAGATCGCTCTCCAGCACTTCATCGGGATCGACCGTCGGGGTATCACCCATGACCGCCTTCCAGCCGGCCCCTTTGGCAGGGGAGCAGATTGTCCGGTCCAGTCTTGATGCGCCGAGGCGGTGGAAAAAGGGGTGACCGCTGTTTCTCTGCACAACCCCCATTGTCCCGGCATAGGAGTAGGGGAGGATCGCTTCAGCGCCGAAGGAGGCGATTATCTCCTTCCATTTGTCCGTGATTCTTTTAACCGCCTCATCCCAGGAGATCGGCACAAACTCGCCGCTCCCCTTGGCGCCGCTGCGCAGTAGCGGTGTCAGCAGGCGTCTTTCCGAATGGACGGTCTTCTCGTAGTGCTGCATCTTGCCGCAGAGAAGACCCCTGGTATAGGGGTGATCCGGGTCGCCGCTCACCTTCACAGCCCGGCCATTCTCCACATCCACCAGCAGTCCGCAGGTGTCAGGGCAGTCGTAGGGACAGACAGATCTATGGGTTGTTATGGGCATTTGTAGCCTCCTCCATGCTTTTGCCAAATTTACATGAAGCCGGGGGCTTTGACCATATGCAATTGTATGAAGTGGAAACCGGCTTTAGTTGTTGACATGGCACCCGTCCGGGCAACAAAATTATGACAAGGATAAAGAGAGAATCATGGCAATCATTTCCGCCAGCAGGCGCACGGATATCCCGGCATTCTATTCCGATTGGTTCATGAAGCGGATACGGGCCGGATATTTTTATCGGGTCAACCCGTTCAATCTTCGGCAGGCAAGCCGCGTCAGCCTCATGTCTGGTGATGTCGATGCCATCGTATTCTGGTCAAAGAATCCAGGCCCCCTTGCCAGGCATCTGGATGAACTCGATGATCTTGGCTATTCCTACTACTTCCAGTTTACGCTCAACCCCTATGAAGCTGGATTTGAACCGCATCTACAACCGCTTGAGGAGCGAATAGCCGTCTTTGGTGGGCTGGCAGGGCGTCTGGGCCCCGGGCGGGTCATCTGGCGTTATGATCCGATTATCCTCAGCAGCAGCACCCCGGTTGCCTATCATCTGGAGCAGGCAGAGAGGCTGGCGATCAGGCTGGAAGGTGCGACTGAGAGGATGATGTTCAGTTTTCTCAGCTACTACGGCAAGGTGGCTGGGCGGCTGAAAAAACTGCAAGAGCAGACTGGCATCGGCTTTACCGATATCAGGGCTTTGCAACATAGAGAGGAGCTGCTGAGGCTTGCTCAAGGGCTTAAAGCGATTGCCACAAGTTACAGCATGCAGATCTACTCCTGTGCCGAGGAGCTCGATCTTTCCCAAATCGGGATCGAACATGGCAGCTGTGTTGATGGCGGGTTGATCAGTGAACTGTTCGGCAGCAGTCGACAATTTACCAGAGACAAACACCAGCGCAGCGCCTGTGGCTGCGCCGCCTCAGTGGATATGGGGATGTATGACAGTTGTCCCTTTAGGTGCCCCTACTGCTACGCCAATAAGCATGACGCTGCCATTGAAGCCAACATGAAGCGGCATAACCCGGAGAGTGCCTCACTTTTGCATGAATACGAGGTGGAGAAGGCAAGCCAGCGGGATCTGTTCACGGGCTGATGATTTTTCTACACACTTCGGGCTACCATTAGAATTGCTTTGCAATACTGTGAATGCCCAACTATTATTACGCCGGTTCCGGCAATCTTAATTTATGTGTTCAAAAGGATGTAATGTGATCATGAAGCGTTTGATTAGATGGTATCTGTTTCTGTTTTTGCTATTAGTGCTGGCAGGTTGTGGCGGATCAAATGCAACCCCAACTATGACCCCTGCCCCCGTTGTTACTGGCGTTGCAGCTGCCGGTTCTCCACTTGTCGGCAGGGTTTTTTTGAAGGACTCGTCTATTCCGGCAAAAGAACTTTCCATGCCTCTGGCTCCAGATGGCTCTTTTCAATTCAATCTTAACGGATTGACTGCGCCGTACATTCTTAGGGCTGTCGGTAAGTCAAGTGGACATATCTTTGCACTCTATTCTTTTGCGCCCACGGCTGGAATTGCTAATATTAATCCTCTTTCCAGCTTAGCGGTTACCCTGGCATATGGCAGCGACAACTTGGCAAGCATCTACTCTTCTACGGATGCTGTCGGTATGCAAACCATCACAAGGGCTTTAGGGGATGCAATTATAACTGTTCAAACGGCGCTGCGTCCAACTCTAGTCAAGTTCGGCGCTGAATCAGTCAATTTTCTTTCAGCTCCATATGTTGCCAATCATCGGGGAATTGATCTGTTTCTGGATAATGCCGACATTTCGATTAGCAACGGCATTGTGACTCTGAGCGATCTGACCGCCAACAGTTCTGTGCCGACGACTCTGAGTGGATTTGTTGTCGGTACATTTGATTTTATCCCCAACCCGGTTACATCTGCCGGGACAGTTCGCATATTCCCGGCTTCAGCATCCATAAATACTGGCGCTTCCGTTACTTTCTCATCTAGAATTATAGGATCAGACAATCAGGGCGTAATCTGGAGGGTGGTTGAAGATGGCGGGGGCTCAATCACTAGCAGTGGAGTTTATACTGCGCCAGCAACAAGCGGCACATACCATGTAAAGGCCACAAGCGTAGCAGACCCAAGCAGAAGCGCGTCGGTGTCTATAGTAGTGAATGCCGCTAACATAATAATGATTGTCCCCACGGCTACACCGGGGGAATTCTCTTTGATAGCAGAAAATTTTTCCGGTATTGGTGGCGTTGAAATCACTATTACATACGATATCAGTGTCCTGGCGAATCCCCGTATAACTCAAGGGGCAATGCTGGCTGGCACCATGTTTTTCCAAAATACTAGATATACGGCCAATAGTGTGAAGGTTACAGCCGCGTCGATTAATGCAATTAACGGCAGCGGTAATCTGGCAACTGTCAGTTTTGATCTGGTTGGAGCCGTGCCGAGTACTCCATTCATATCGCAATATAAACTGGCAAAGGTTAGCCCGCCTCCAACGGGGCCAGGTAGTGGCAGTCCTGCACCCGACCAACCACCAGCTCCATCGGCAGGTGGCTCAGTGCCATCTTCTGGAGGGGCAGGGACAGCGCCAATATAGCCGTTTTTGAGTAGTAAAAAAAGGGAGCCAGCTTTTGAGCTGACTCCCTTTTTATATTGGCGGAGAGGGAGGGAGTTGAACCCCCGTTGGGTTGCCCCAAACCTGATTTCGAGTCAGGCACCATCGGCCACTCGGACACCTCTCCGTTTTCTAAAAACGTGAAGTTGCTTTTTACTCTATTTCCGCAGAAAACTCAACTGGTAGATGATCGTTTGGCTCTTCCAGACTGATCCTGCCTATTTTCCCTGATCGCATTTCCCGCAAAAATGCCTCGGCTGTCCGGTTCATATTAACCTCTCCGCCACCGGCAAGGCACCCCAAGCGGCGTCCTACGGCAAGCAGCAGGTCGTGGGGTGTGGGGGGCAGGGTTTCCAGTCCGTAACGCTTAAGCAGCATCTCAGGGTAGCGTTTGAGCAGGTATTCCCCCGCATAGAAGCCGACTTCGGTGCTGTCCATGGCGTTGGCGCCGATGGCTCCGCTTGCAGCAAGGCGGTATGCGCCGTCCTGATCACTCATGTCGGGCCAGAGAACGCCAGGTGTGTCGTTGAGGACTACGCCGTTATGGAGATCGATCAGCTGGGTGGTCGTGGTGATTGCCGGTTTGTCACCGGTTTTAGCCATTCTTTTGCCGGCCAGTGTATTTATGAGGGTCGATTTGCCGACATTGGGGATGCCGACAATCATTGTACGCACCGGCAGTCCCGGTTTTCCTCGTCTGGGAGCCAATGTCTGGCAGAGCTTGATCAGCGGCTTGGTGTCAGAATGTTTCTGGGCAGAGAGGGGGAGCGCACGTACACCTTCCTGTAGTTCCATTTCCTTTATCCAGGCTTTTGTTACTGCCGGATCGGCGAGGTCATGCTTGTTGAGCACTTTTATCCACGGCTTGGTCCGCTTCATTTCAAACAGTTTGTGGTTGGCGCTGGAGTAGGGGAGCCGTGCGTCAAGCACCTCTATCACCACGTCGATCCGCTTGATCAGCTCCTGTATCTGCTCAAGGGCTTTGCCCATATGTCCCGGAAACCATTTTATCGTCATAAATTATTCCTTGTTGTTGAGAGCCTTTTTCTTCTGCCGCAGGTTACGGAAAAAAGCGCTGAGAATCTCCGAACACTCCTTCTTCATTATCCCAGTCGTGAGCTTGACCCGATGGTTGAAGCGGGAATCATCGGCCAGGTTGTACAGTGAACCAGCTGCGCCACCTTTCGGGTCGAAACAGCCGAAAACCACACGATCTATTCTGGCGAGAATTATCGCCCCCATGCACATTGGACATGGTTCAAGGGTCACGTAGAGAATTGTCCCAGTAAGACGCCATGCATCGAGCTTTCGCGAAGCCTGGCGGATGGCAATCGTCTCTGCGTGGGCTGTCGGATCATTTAATGATTCACGCCTGTTAAAACCTCTGCCGATAATTTCGCCATCCTTCACCAGAATGGCTCCAATGGGGACTTCGCCGATAGATTCGGCTTTTTTCGCCAGAGTCAGGGTCCTTTTCATCCAGTAATAATCGTCTTTTACACGCGGCGGCATCTGCAATGTATATCACGGGGGGGAATATTTGTCATGGCTCTTAACTGTTTCAATTGAAAAAGCAGTGTAGTAGATTAATCAATAGAGCTGAATCCATGTCAGTAGAATCCGTCTCTCACTACAATGCCTCTGCTTTGCGGGTTTCCTGATGCCATGATCTGTCGCACAGCAGTCTCCTCAAGTTGACAGGGCAAACTGGTACGCGGCGAGTGGCCCCGGCTGTTTCTGTTCGATACGGCTTCTACTGCCAAGGGTTCAAATAATTCGACTTTTTATTTAAAAGGGGGCGGCATGAAAGTTCGTAAAAAGGTTCTTGATTTTGAATATGAAGAGGTTCTGGACGCACGGACACGGGAGCTTATCCGTGTCGGCTGTGCCGTTGCGGTCGGCTGCCCCACCTGACTGAAAAAACACTTCGCAGGTGCGAAGGAGGCCGGTGCATCAGAGGCTGAATTGAAAGAGGCGCTTGCCTATGGCATGATCGCTCCATCGGGCAGGGCAAAGAATTTTGTTCTTGGACTTGCTGAAGATTTGGAAATTTAGGAAAGCAACGGCGGTTGGCAGCTACCTTCACTCGTGTGACGGCTCAATTTCTGTAACTCTAGGTTCATTGCGCTACAGCAGATAAACTCGCTGCGCTCAGACAATATCTGCTTTACGCTCCATTTCACCAAGAGTTACGACGAAATGGAGCCTGAGCACTCGCTCCGGCAGCTGCCAACCGCCGTTCATGGGTCATTTTTGAAAAATCCACTTACAACTCTGCGTCACTCAATATTAGGCAACCCTGCAAAGCGGGTCTCAATACGCCGCCGGGTGGTCAATCTCTCCCTGCCGGTGCTATTGTCTGCCCTTTTCCAGCGGCTTGTATCCATCGTCGATATATTTATGGTCGGCGGACTTGGTGCCGCCGCAATTGCGGCTGTCGGTCTGGGACAGTTTATGGTCTTTCTGGCAATGACTGTTTTCTGGGGGCTGTCAACCGGAACAACGGTTGTCATCGCCCATCTCTGGGGGGCTGACAGGCTTGAAGATGCTCGCAAGGCGGCATTTGCGGCGATGCTGACCTGTGCAGTCATGATTGTTGCGGCAACCGCTGCCGGGACTACCTACGGCAGCAGACTGGCCCTTGTGATGGGGGCAGGCACAGATGTCATGGGGTATGCCGGCCGTTACATCACCCTGGTATTCCTCTATTTCGGCTTCACTGCCGGGCTTAATCTCCTCTCTGCCATCATGCACGGCAGGGGTGACACCAAAACCCCGATGACCGCCATTCTGCTGGTTAACATCCTTCATGTAGTCATTGCCTGGCCGCTGATTTACGGCAAATTCGGCTTTCCGAGGCTCGGTGTCATCGGTGCGGCTTACGCGATCAATCTTTCCGAAGCGATCGGCTTTTTCTATCTGCTTTTTCGCGTGCTCAGGCAAAATGCCGTGAATATCGGCAGACCGGATCTTGAACTCTGGAAGCGGATCTGGAAGGTCGGTTATCCGGTGGCCCTGGAGCGGGTTGCCCAGCAGTCGGGGCAGCTTTTTTACTCAAAATTTATTCTCGGTTACGGCACAGTTGCCTATGCCGCCCATCAGGTCGGTCTTTCAATTGAATCACTTTCCTTCATGCCCGGTGCAGGGATGGGGATTGCCGCGGCAACCCTCATGGGGCAGTCGCTTGGCGCCCGCAAATACCGGCAGGCCAGGGTGGGGCATAACGAGGCGATGCGTCTGGCGCTTCTTGTCATGGGGGTTATGGCAGCGATATTTGTCATCATCCCGGCGCCGCTGCTGTCACTTTTCACCTCTGACAGCGAAGTCATCCGTGAGGGCACGGTTTTCCTGAGACTGGTAGCCCTTGCCCAGATCCCTCTGGCGCTCTCTTTCGTCTATGCAGGGAGTCTGCGCGGTACAGGAGACACATTCTACGTCTTTATCTCGACGCTCCTGACAATGTGGGGGGTAAGGGTGTTTCTGGCCTGGATCGTCGCCGATGTCCTCCATCTCTCCCTCTACGCCGTCTGGGGGGTGTTTGTCATCGACTGGTGGGTAAGGGCGGCAGCCTTTGCCTGGCGCTATCACAAGCGGGATCTGCATAGCGGGGTGCTGTGAAGCTTAAAAGCGTTTGAATACGGCAGATCACTTCAAAAAAACCTACCTTTACAATCATTTATCCAGCTTGTCTGATGGAGTTGAATAACTTCCTTCCTTTCCCACATATTTCCAATCCACTTCTTATTAAAAAATCAGCGCTAACCATCAAGATTTTTTGGGAAAAATCGTTAAGTGAATACGGTTTTTGACTTGACAGCTTACTTGCCCACATCTATAGTTTTCCCACGAAGTGGAAAATTGTGGGAAATGGTGGCGTCAAGTGGCAAAGTTCAGAGGGGTTTATCCGACAACCATAGATGGTAAGGGGCGTACCAGCCTGCCGGCAAGGTTCAGGGATATCCTCGTCGAGAGCTTTGGCGATGACCGTTTCTTCCTTACAAACTCCTCCCCGGTGGACCTTGGCAACGGAATCTACAGCTCCGGTCTGCTCATATTTCCTTACAACGAGTTCTCGCTTTTTGAAGAAAAGTTCCAGGATAGCAAGGGGCTTACCCCTGTGCAAAGGGCGAGCATCATCGACATAATCATAAACCCGGCAGTAGAGCTTTCCGTTGACAAGCTCGGCAGGTTTCTCATTCCGCCCCAGCTGAGAAAAAACGCTTCCCTTGAGCGGGATGTCCTCTTTGTCGCGGCCATGGACAAGATCAAGATCTGGAGCCAGAGCGAGTGGGATAAGGTTCAGGTGCAGAATATCAGGAACTTCCCTTCTGGTAGCGAAGCTGCTGCCGAACTGGGGCTATAGGTGGCTGAGTTCAGGCATATTCCGGTTCTCCATGCTGAGGTATTGCAGTACCTTGCCCCTGTTGACGGTGGCTTGTATGTAGACGGAACCCTTGGTGGTGGCGGTCATTCGGTGCTGATTCTAAATAGCACCGGAGAAAACGGCAGGCTGTTCGGCTTTGACAGGGATATGTCGGCAATCAAGGCGGCATCGGCCTCTCTGGCGGTTTTCGGTGACAGATTCGTCGCCATAAACAGCAATTTTTCCGAAATGGCGTCAGCCCTGGCTGAACTCGGCATTACAGAGATTGACGGCTTTCTCCTCGATCTCGGCGTTTCGTCGCACCAGCTTGATACCGGTGAGCGGGGATTCAGTTTTCAGCAGGATGCTCCACTTGACATGAGGATGGACAAAGGCAGGGGGATAACTGCTGCCGAGCTGATTGCCGAATCCTCCCACGGAGAACTTGCAAAAATTATCAGGGAGTACGGCGAGGAGAGATGGGCCGGCAGGGTTGCATCGTTCATCTGCAAGGCAAGGGAAGAGAGCCCCATAGAAACGACTTTCCAGCTTGTCGATCTAATCAAGGCGGCAATTCCCAAGGGGGCCTGGGAAGAGCGTCTTCATCCGGCAACACGGACTTTCCAGGGGTTGAGAATTGCTGTTAATGAGGAGCTGGAAAGTCTTGAAAAGGGGCTGGAAGCGGCAGTTAACCTGCTCAAGCCGGGTGGCAGAGGGGTTGTGATCTCCTTCCATTCTCTGGAAGACAGAATTGTTAAGCAGATGTTCAGGAATATGGCTACGGGATGCATCTGCCCCAAGGAGTTTCCGGTCTGTGTCTGTAGCCATAAACCCCAGGTAAAAGTGCTGACAGGTAAACCGGTGACAGCCGGGAAAGAAGAGCTGTCGCTCAATCCGCGTTCGAGAAGTGCAAAACTAAGAGCAGTAGCGAAACTGTAGGGAGGAGGAGACCATGGCAAACATTCGGGCAACAATGGACAAGATAGCTGATCCAAGGCGATTTGAAGCTGCGGTTGAGGACAAAAGCGATTTTTTTGTCTACGCAATCGGGATTATTGTCATTGTTACGGCAGTTGCAGTGTTCCATGTCTGGTCAAGGGTGAAGGTGATGGATCTTAACCTCAAGGTCGGTGAACTTCGCCGCGAGTTAAAGGAGCAGGAGCAGGAACAGAACAGGCTTCGCCTGGAAGTTGCTTCACTGAAGATGCCGGCCAGAATCGAAACCCTTGCAAAAGGTGAACTCGGTATGTCATTGCCGACAGAGCAGCAGGTGGTTCAGGTAAAGTGAGGGACGATCGCGATAAATGGACGCGCCGCAGGATTTATTTAATTGGGGGGGTATTTGCATTTATCCTCTCAATTTCTGTAGCCCGGGCATTCTATCTGCAAATATACGAGCAGGAAAAATTTGCACGTCTGGCAGAAAAGCAGCACCTTAAAGTTGTTCAGCTGACCCCTTCCCGCGGAGCGGTTTATGACGCCACCAACTCCGCACTAGCTGTTTCCATCGAGATGGACTCCCTTTATGCAGAGCCCCGCAATGTTGAAGACCAGTCTGCTGCTGCAGCACAGCTTGCGCCGCTGTTAGGCACTACAAAAGAGGCGCTTGAGAAAAAGATGAAGGCCAGCAAAGGCTTTGCCTGGCTGGCCCGCCGTCTGACCCCTGAAGTTGCCGCGCAGATCAGAAAGCTCGATATTGACGGCATAGGCTTTGTAAAGGAGCCGAAACGGTTCTATCCGAACGCTGAAATCGGCAGCCATGTCATCGGTTTTACCGGTCTCGATCCTGAGGGTCTTGAGGGGGTAGAAAAGAAATTTGACACAACTCTCCTTGGCAATACAGGGTACATGGTTACTGAGCGGGACGCCCTGGGCCGTGATATCGGCAACAAAGGGATGGTCACCCAGAACGCCTCCACCGGACAGAATCTGGTTCTCACCCTGGATAAAAATATCCAGTACATAGCTGAAAAAGAACTGGCCGCAGCAGTTGAGAACAGCCGTGCCAAGGGTGGCATCGCAGTCGTGATGGAGCCTGCCAGCGGTAAAATTCTTGCCATGGCAAACTACCCGACCTTCAACCCGAACTCCTTTGGAAAATTCCCGCCAAATGCGCTGCGCAACAAGGCAATAACCGACAGTTTCGAGCCAGGGTCGACAATGAAGGTCTTTTTGATCGCAGCGGCTCTTGAAGAAAAGTCGGTCAAGCCAGAAGATGGGTTCAACTGTGAAAACGGCAGTTATAACATCGGTGGCCGGACGATCCACGATACCCACAAGTATGGCCGGCTTTCTGTCGGGGATGTTCTTAAATATTCCAGTAACATCGGCGCGGCTAAAATCGGTGCAAAGCTGGGTGCAGAGCGGCTATACGGGTATCTGCGCGGGTTCGGGTTCGGGGCAAGGAGCAATATAGACCTCCCTGGAGAGGTGTCCGGATATTTGAGGAACAAAAGCAGCTGGTATGGCGTTGACCTTGCGACAATCTCATTCGGTCAGGGTGTTTCTGTCAGCTCTCTCCAACTTGTTGCAGCGATGTCGGCAATCGCAAACGGCGGCAGCCTGATGCAGCCCTACGTTGTTGACCGGGTAGTTGATAGTAAAGGGAATCCGGTCAAGCAGTTTTCGCCAATAAACAGGCAGAAGGTTATTTCACCTGAGACTGCAAAGATCGTTGCCGGGATGATGGAGGCGGTAGCCGCAGAGGGTGGCACCGGCACAGCCGCAGCTGTGGATGGCTTCAAGGTTGCCGGAAAGACCGGTACTGCGCAGAAAGCGGATCCGGTTACAAAGGGGTACTCTCACGACAAGCGAACAGCCTCATTTGTAGGCTTCGTGCCGTCTGACAACCCGCGTCTGACAATCCTTGTTGTTGTGGACGAGCCAAAAACGAGTCCTTATGGCGGCGTTGTTGCAGCTCCTGCGTTCAGTGCCATCGCGCGTCAGAGCCTCTGTTATCTGCGCGTCTCTCCGAATCAGCCTGTAAAGAAAAAGCCGGCCGTGATCGAGGTAAAAAAGGCCGAGCCGTTAGTTGCCGCAGCCGAAGACGAAGACGATGTGGCTCCCGAGAATCACTTGCAGAGTGGCCTGATGATGGCTAACTTCCGGGGGATGAGCATGAGGCAGGTGTTGCAGCAGATGGAAAAAAAAGGGCTTAATATCCGCCTGATCGGTAGTGGCCGGGTTGTCGAGCAGAATCCGCCACCTGGCAAAAAGATAAACCCGTCTGACCCGGTCTGGGTTAAACTTGCACCATCTGCATAAATTATTGAAAGGTTGACGACATGAAACTTTCAGAGCTGCTGGAATCCATTGAATGCGGGAAGATAGACGGCAGTTGCGATCCTGAAATCACTGGGATTTTCTACGACTCCCGCAAGGTAGAGCCCGGCGGGCTCTTTTTTGCCCTTAAGGGTGTCTCTGTCGATGGCCACGGTTTTATCGGCGCAGCAGTTGCCAACGGTGCTGTGGCGGTTGTCTTTGAAGATGACGTGGCAATCGATAGTCCAATTGTCACTGTCAGAACAGCTGATTCCAGGTCTGCAATGGCAAAGGTGGCAGCGGCTTTCTACGGTAATCCGACTGCAGGGATGCCGCTGGTCGGTATAACCGGAACAAACGGAAAAACAACCACGACTTTTCTCATAGAGGGAATACTTGGCAAAGCCGGGCTACAGGCGGCGGTACTCGGGACCATCAGCTACCGCTTCGGTGATCTGCAGCTAGAATCAACCCATACCACGCCGGAATCAACGGACCTGCAGGCCTCCTTGAAAACTCTTGCCGATGCGGGGGCGAAGTCGTTTGTGATGGAGGTTTCATCCCACGCCCTCGATCAAAAGAGGGTCGATGGATGTTTTTTCGATGTCGGTATTTTCAGCAACCTGACCAGGGATCACCTCGATTACCATGGCAGCATGGATGACTACCTGAAGGCAAAGGGGCGCCTCTTTGCCGAACTGCTTAAGGCAGACAGCATAAAGCCCCTCCGCCGGGCAGCAGTCAATATGGATGATCCCAGCGGAGCCGCCATCAGGGCCATGGCAGCCTGCCCGGTCATCACCTTTGGCACCGATCCGGCAAACGATCTCCATGGGGTCGACATAGATATCTCGGTGAACGGCATCAGCGGCATCATCCAGACTCCGTCAGGATGTTTTCCGTTTTCGTCAAAACTGCTTGGCAGATTCAATCTCTCAAACATCCTTGCGGCAGTCTCGGCAGGGGTGGCGCTGAATATCCCGCTTGCCGCCATCAAGGCCGGTATCGAAGGGCATCTCCCTGTGCCGGGCCGTATGGAGCGGGTCGAGAATGATCGCGGCGTCATCTGTCTGGTCGATTACGCCCACACCGGTGATGCTCTTGAGAATGTGCTCTCCACGATCAAGGAGATTGCTACCGGGAAAATTATTTCAGTTTTCGGCTGTGGCGGCGACCGTGATAACGGCAAGCGACCGATCATGGGTGGAATAGCGGCAAAGTGGTCCGATCTGGCCATTGTCACCTCGGATAATCCCCGAACGGAGGATCCGTTCCGTATACTTGAGCAGGTAAAGGCGGGAATTTCCGGCGTTCGCGAGTACAGTCCGGACGAGCTCGGTGAAGGTTATTCGGAAAAAGGGTTCATTGTCTGCGAGAATAGACGTGAGGCTATAAGGCTTGGGGCACGGCTGGCACAGCCGGGAGATATCCTGCTCCTCGCCGGTAAAGGGCATGAAGATTACCAGATCATCGGTAAGGTAAAGTATCATTTTGACGACCGTGAAGAAGCGGCTCTGGCTCTGAGAGGATAGCATGTTCACTGTTGATGAAATAGCTCGGGCAACGGGCGGGATGGTTCGGGGCTCGGAGTCAGTGGCCACAGTTTTCGGGGTTTCGACCGATTCACGGACAGCGCTTCCGGGTGAGCTTTTTGTTCCACTTAAAGGTGATCGCTTTGACGGTCATGATTATCTTGGTGCTCTGTTTGACAAGGGTATAAAGGTAGTTCTTGCCGCTGAAGACCATATCCCTACGCTGACACTCCCTGCTGATGTGACCGTAATTGCTGTTGCTGACACACTCAAGGCGTTGGGGGATCTGGCCAATTTCCACCGTAATCGTTTCAATATCCCGATCATCGGCATCACCGGCAGCAACGGCAAGACCACGACAAAAGAGATGCTTGCTTCAATTCTCAAATCGAGCGGCGAGGGGCTGAAAACTTCCGGCAACCTCAATAATCTCATCGGTCTGCCCCAGATGGTTTTTCAGCTTAATGAACGCCATAAGTGGGCGGTTCTGGAGATGGGGATGAGTGAATTTGGCGAAATAGACCGCCTTGCCGAGATTGCTGCGCCTAGCATAGGAATTATCACCAATGCCTACCCTGCCCATCTTGCAAACCTCGGCAGCGTGGAAGGTGTCGCAAAGGCCAAGGGGGAACTTTTCCTGCGCCTCAAGGCCGATGATACAGCGATCTTCAATGCCGATGACCCGTTCATATCTCTGGCTGCTACTCCTGATGGTGTAAAGAGACGGGAATTCGGCCTCCATGGAGCTGATGTAACTGCGCTCAATATCTCTGCCTGCGGTAATGACGGGCAAAAACTCACCCTGAAGATCGGCGAAAGTTCTGCTGACCTGCTGCTCCAGGCCTTCGGCACCCACAACATATACAACGCCCTTGCCGCAGCCGCTGCCGCTGATTCACTCGGTCTCTCCATCGAAGCCATTGCTGCCGGTCTTGCTGCATTTACCCCCTACGATAAAAGGTTCAATCTGACAGAGCTTGGGCCGATTGTTCTGATCGACGACAGTTACAACTCCAATCCGGCATCAACAGGTGCTGCGCTTCTTACCATCCGTGAGCTGAAAGGTGGCAACAGAGCCATAGCGGTGCTTGGGGATATGCTGGAACTTGGCGATGAGAGCGACTCAGCCCACAGGGACGTAGGGCATCTGGCAGCCACCTGCGTGGAGAGGCTTTACCTCTACGGTGCCATGGGGGAGGTTGTCGCTCAGGCCGCTCTGGAAGGGGGGATGCCGGAAGAGGAAGTGATCCACGCATCAACCTATGATGAAATTGTGCAGGATATTGTCAAGGATCATCTTGACGGTGATTACATTCTGGTGAAGGGGTCGCGGGGAATGAGAATGGATCTTCTCTCAGGGGCTCTTCGCGAGATTTTCAGCGGTTCTGACTATACCGGAGGGAGAGGCTGATGCTTTACCATCTTCTGTACCCGCTAGCAGCGGATATCAAGCTTTTCAATGTATTCAAGTATCTCACCTTCAGAACCATCTATGCCATGATAACGGCGCTCGTGGTCTCTTTCGTCATCGGCCCGTGGGTTGTCCGCAAACTGGAAAGCCTTCAGGCACGGCAGGTCATAAGGACTGACGGCCCTGAATCCCACCTCAAAAAGCAGGGTACGCCCACCATGGGTGGCGTCCTCATCCTTGCCTCCATCATAATCCCGACCCTTTTGTGGAGTGACCTGACCAACATATACATCTGGCTGGCGCTTTTCATCATCGTCGGCTATGGCATTCTCGGTTTTGTCGATGACTACAAGAAGGTTGTCGAGAAGAACACCAAGGGGGTTACTCCACGGCAGAAAATGTTCTGGCAGATCCTCATGGCCGGATCTGTTGCCACAGTGCTCTATATTCTCCCCGGTTTTTCGGAAGAGCTGTTTTTTCCATTTTTCAAAAAACTCCATCCTGATCTTGGCCTCCTCTATATTCCCTTTGCGACCCTGGTCATAGTCGGGGCAAGCAATGCCGTTAACCTGACCGACGGACTTGACGGCCTTGCCATCGGCCCGGTCTCCATCAATGCCGCAACCTACATGATCTTTGCCTACATCGCCGGTAACTTCAAGCTGGCCACCTACCTGCAGATGCCCTACGTTGTCGGCACCGGCGAGCTTTCTATCCTTTGCGGAGCCATGGTCGGGGCTGGCCTTGGATTCCTTTGGTACAACTCCTACCCTGCGGAGGTCTTCATGGGTGATGTCGGCTCCCTCTCCCTCGGCGGCGGTCTCGGTACCCTTGCCGTTCTCACCAAACAGGAGTTCCTGCTGGTAATTGTCGGCGGCGTTTTTGTCGTCGAGGCGCTCTCGGTAATCTTTCAGGTAGGCTCCTACAAGTACCGCGGCAAGCGGATCTTCAGAATGGCTCCCATCCATCATCACTTCGAGCTCAAAGGTGTAGCTGAGCCGAAGATCATCGTCCGCTTCTGGATAATCTCTATAATTCTGGCACTGGTGGCAATTTCGACACTGAAACTGAGGTAGTTTCTGTGGGCTCAATCTCTGACCGCAATTAAACATGATCTGTTGGTATTAATCTGATTGCTGGATGATATGCTCTGGTATACACTGGTATCAAATTTATCGGGGAGGTCAAGCTCATGGCAAGCAGCAGGCAGTTGGGGCTTCGGCTGGATGATCAGGACAAGAGTAATCTTGAACGAATAGCACAGTTCGAAGGGCGCAGCGAGCAGGATGTCCTCAGGGATTCGCTGCGGATGTATGTGCGGAGTGCAGATGAGCAAAAAGCCTTTGTCGATTCAGTTGAGCGTGGCTGGTATGAGCTTCGTTCGGGCATTGGTGAGGTTGTAGAAAAGAACGACGATTTTTTTGCTTCGCTGCGAGCCGAGATCAGTAATGAAAAAACGACAGCTTAAGCGATCCCTTGAGTACAAATCCAGAGTCAGGGACTATGCCCTTGATCTGGCAAGGCGATACAGATCTGAAATTGCTGATGCCTTTCTTGTGAAAGTTGAAGAGGCTGAACAGCTATTGTTAAAGCATAATCTGGCCGGAACTGATGCACCATACCTCCTTGCCGGGCAGCAGATAATCCTCAATGAGCTCTATTTTGACGCCGGTCCGGTGACCTACTGTCTGATACATGAGATCGATGATGAGTATGTCGGTCTTGTATCACTCTGGCATGGAGTCGGTTCAAGAAGGGGTGGTACTCTGATCCGCCTCTGGGGGCAGAATCAACAGGGAGATACGAGTAAATGGAATTGATCGGCAAAAAAATCCTCGTCATGGGACTTGCCCGCACCGGGGTTGCCTGCTGCCGTTTCCTGGCAGGCCGGGGTGCGTCTGTCACTGCAACCGATATGCGTGATGAAGCCGCTCTGGGTAAGGTGTTGCAGGAGTTAAGCGGAAGTGGTATCCGCTTTGTCCTTGGCCGCCACGATGAGGCTGATTTTCTTGGCAGCGACCTGATTGTCGTCTCTCCTGGCGTCCCCATGGATCATCCGCTGCTTGCCCGTGCGACGGGGGCTGGCAGGGAGATAGTGAGCGAGATCGAGCTGGCAAGTCGCTTCATAGAGGCTCCCCTTGTGGCCATCACCGGCACCAACGGCAAGACAACGACAACGACGCTCTGCGGAGAGATTTTCAAGGCGAGCGGTTTTACCACCTATGTGGGTGGCAATATCGGTGATCCCCTGATTGAAGCCGATCTGCAGGCAAAAGCTGTGGTGGTGGAGATCAGCTCCTTTCAGATGGAGTGGATCAACTCCTTCCGGCCAAAAGTTGCGGCGCTGCTCAACATTTCCGAAGATCACCTTGACCGCTATGCAACCTATCAGGATTACATCAACGCCAAGTTGCGGATCTTTGAGAACCAGACTGCCGATGACTTCGCTGTCCTCAATATGGATGATCCCCTGGTCTGGCAGTATGCAGAGAGCCTGAAAGCAAGAGTATTTCCTTTCAGTAGAAAACATGAGCTTCCCGAGGGGATTTACTGCCTGGATCGTGAGATCATCTACCGTCACAACGGCAAGGAATCACGCTTTCCGACAGCCGGGTTCAAACTGCAAGGGGTGCATAATCTGGAAAACATCATGGCAGCCCTTGCCTGTGCCCTGTTGCTTGGCTGTGATGCCGAAAAAAGTCTGGCATGCGTCCGCGACTTCGGCGCACTTCACCACCGGATGGAGTTTGTCCGGGAGGTGGGTGGCGTCGGCTATTACGAGGATAGTAAAGCAACCAACGTTGGCAGCGTGGTCAAGGCGCTGGAAAGTTTTGAAAGTATCACCCTGATTGCCGGAGGCAAGGACAAGGGTGGCTCTTACGCCCCGCTGGCTGTGCTTGTAGGAGAGCGGGTGCGCCATCTGGTCCTCATTGGCGAGGCGGCAGAGCGGATGAATGATGAGCTGGGCAGTCTGACCGATACCAGAAAAGCAACCTCAATGGAGGATGCCGTCAGGCTTGCGGCGGAGCTGACTGAAGCCGGCGGCACGGTGCTGATGTCACCTGCCTGCTCAAGTTTTGATATGTTCCGCGATTACGAACACCGGGCCAAAGCCTTTATTGCGGCGGTTCAGGCGCTGCCATCATGCTGAAAAAACTTGAAGGATACGATCTGATAATTCTGACCATGGTGGTGGTACTCACCTGTTTCGGCGTTGTCATGGTCTACTCGGCCTCATCAATCATGGCGGAGAAGCGTTTTCACGACAGCTTCTTTTTCCTCAAGCGCCAGGGGCTGTTTGCAATTGTCGGTTTTTGCTGCATGTACGTTGCCATGAAGACCGACTACCACTTCTGGAAAAAGGCAGCAGTTCCGGTTCTCGCAGCCTGCGTCCTTGCACTCTTACTCGTCTTTGTTCCCGGAATCGGCGGTAATGTCAAGGGGGCCACCCGTTGGATTCGGCTGCCGGGATTCAACTTCCAGCCTGCCGAGTTGGCAAAGCTGGCGCTGATCATCTTCATGGCCTATTCCCTCGACCGGAAGCAGGAACAGATCCGCTGGTTCAAGGGGCTTTTCCCTTACATGATGGTGCTAATGGTGATGATCGGCCTTTTGATGATCCAGCCGGACATGGGCTCTTCCATGACCCTTGCCGGTGTGGCCATTGTCATGCTTTTTGTTGCCGGGATGAGGCTTTCCCACATAATCTCCATTGCGCTTTTTTCAGCGCCATTTGTCTACTACGCCATCCGCCATAAAGAGTACCGTTGGCGACGGATCACCTCATTTCTCAACCCCTGGGCCGACCCTGGTAATACCGGTTTCCAGATCATCCAGTCGTGGCTTGCCTTTGGCAGCGGCGGCATAACTGGCCAGGGGCTTGGCGAGGGGAAACAGAAGCTTTTCTATCTGCCGGAGGCCCACACAGACTTCATCCTTTCGGTGATCGGCGAGGAGCTTGGCTTCATCGGTACTGTCACGGTTGCGGCAATGTTTTTCCTGCTGGTGCACCGCAGTATCAGGGTGGCGATCTATGCCGAGGATAATTTCGGCCGTTTCCTTGCCCTGGGGATCGCCGTCCTCATCGGTGCCCAGGCATTTGTCAATATCGCCGTGGTAATGGGGCTTGTGCCGACAAAAGGTCTGGCGCTCCCTTTCATAAGTTACGGTGGCAGTTCCCTTATCTTGAGCCTTATGGCAATGGGGATTCTTTTGAATATTTCCAGCAGAATGAGGGGGGCTCCATGAAGATGCTTATTGCAGGCGGCGGGACAGGTGGACATCTGTTTCCGGGGATCGCCGTGGCCGAGGAGTTTCTCTCCCGGAGTCCGGACAATGAGGTGCTTTTTGTCGGCACCGAGCGGGGCGTTGAGGCAAAGGTTCTGCCGAAACTTGGCTACCGTGTTGAATTTGTTGCTGCTGCCGGTGTTCGCGGCAAGAGCCTGATCGGTCAGCTCAAAGGGATTGGTGGCCTTATGTATGGCTATTCCCAGGCGAGGCAGATTCTGTTGAAGTTCAAGCCTGATCTGATCCTCGGCGTCGGCGGCTATGCTTCAGCGCCGATAGTCCTTGCTTCAAGGGGGCTCCTGATTCCGCGCTTCGTCCATGAACAGAACGCCATCCCCGGCATGACCAACAAGCTCCTCTCAAGAATTGCTGTGCAGGCATTCATCTCCATCGAAGAGTCGCGGCGGTTCTTCCCCAAGGAAACGACCCTTCTGACAGGCAATCCGCTACGGAAGCAGATTCTTGATGAAGTGGCAAATCCCCCCTCAATCCCCCCTTTGACAAAGGGGGGAAGCGAGCATGGCGAGCAGGGGGGATTTCATCTCCTCGTCTTCGGCGGCAGTCTCGGTGCCCACAGCATCAACATGGCAATGGCTGCGGCAGCGCCGCTCCTGGAGAAATTCGGCAGCAGGCTGACAGTCACCCATCAAACCGGAGAAAAGGATTTTGCCGAAGTTTCTGCCGCCTACAGCAGGGCCGGGGTAGAGGCGAAGGTCATGCCTTTCATCGATAACATGGCTGCTGAATACAGAGCCGCAGATCTGATCATCTGCCGCGCCGGAGCAACCACCATTGCCGAGGTGACCGCCTGCGGCAAGCCGTGCATCTT
>JACABD010000005.1:0-58443 GCA_013377075.1 Geobacteraceae bacterium
ATGTCCAGATCACCTTCAAACATCATCCTCATCGGCATGCCGGGGGCGGGCAAGAGCACCATCGGCGTTATCCTGGCAAAGCAGGCCTCGCTTCAGTTCGTGGATACGGACATCCTCATCCAGAGCGGACAGAAAAGGCTTTTGCAGGATATTGTCGATAATGATGGCTACCTGGTTCTGCGGCTGATTGAGGAAGAGACTCTGCTCGGGCTTGAGATCAGCAACTGCGTCATTGCCACCGGCGGCAGCGCCGTTTATAGCGACAAAGCCATGCAGCATCTCAAAAGAAACGGTATCGCCATCTTTATCGACGTGGATCTGGCGGTGCTGGAATCGCGGGTCAAGGATTACAGCAAACGGGGGCTGGCAAAACGCCCTGACCAGGACTTTGCCGACCTGTTTCAGGAGCGCACCCGGCTCTACAGGCAGTACGCAGACATCACCATCAGCAACATCAACCTGACCACTGAAGAGATCTCTGCTGAGATTATTGAGCGGACGAAGCATCTAATCGTCAGGGAGAGATAACACCCCTTCCCTGCCCATCTCAGGCAGAAGTTGACTGAATCCTGCCAATGATTTAAAACATCCCGATGGAGAGACCGCAACTACTCACTTTTGGCAGCAAAATTCTGCACACGGTTCTGGTGCTGTCCGGCATTTGTTGTCTGCTTGTTTTCCTGCTGAAACCGATAAACGACCCTGACTTTTTTTGGCATCTGAAGTCAGGGGAATGGATCATCCAGCATCACGCAATCCCACAGGTCGACCCATTCGGGATTAATCCTCCTGATGCTTCTGATCCGCGCCAGAAGTTGATCCTTACCTCCTACTGGCTTTATCAGGCTTTGATTGCCCAGGTTTTCAGCCTGTGCGGCTTCAGCGGCATTATCCTCATCCGCTTCCTGCTTGCCGGGATTGTCACCTTCACCATCTGGCGCACTTTCCGACCTTTCAACATCCTCAACTCCGCAATCTGTATCCTGTCGGCACTACTTTTTCTGAAAGAGTATACCTTGGACAGGCCCCAGACCCTCTCCTTTGTCCTGTACCTGCTGATGCTGCTTTTGCTGTTCCGCTTCATCGACAACAGGAGTTGCAACCGCCCGACTCTCCGCTATGCAGCCGGCATGGCTACTGTCATGCTTGTCTGGAGCAACATGCATGGCGGCTACCTGGTCGGGCAGGTGATTGTGGTGCTGGTATGCATAACCGAAGGGGCCAGGTTTCTTCACCAATCCCTGCGACCCATGGATCGCTCCAGCTATCTGAGACTGATCGGGATTGCTTTAGCTGCGCTTGTCGGCTCTTATGCAAATCCGAATTTTGTAAATATCATCAGACAAGTTGATTCGGTTTTTGCCCTGAACTCCCTGTCATCAAACATCAACACCGAATATATTTCCGTTTTCAGGAAGTGGCAGGAGACCGGATCAACCGTAATTCTCCTTTACTATTTTATTGCGGCAGCAGCTCTGATTGTTGCCGTACATTCGTACCGGCGAACGGATATCACCAGGCTGGCAATTCTTTTCTGCACCGGCTATTTCGGCTTTGCCCATATCCGCTACTTCCCGTTTTTCCTGATTGCAGCAGTCATTTTCATCATGCCGACAGAGACAACTGAAAGTGGGGCGAAATTTATCAGAGCAGTCGTCGTGATTGGGGCAGCAGCCTCGCTCTTCCTCTGTTTCCCTTACGGACCTGTCATCCCGGAGAAGAACAACGGCAGCAGATGGGTAACCAACGAAATCTTCCCGGTTGCTGCTGTGGATTTTCTGAAAGCGCGCAAAGCCAGAGGAGCAATTTTCTCCCACTATCGCTGGGGAGGGTACCTGATATGGCGGGTGGCACCGGAGCTAAAGCCGTTTATCGACAGCAGAAGCCTTGATTTCATCAGGTTTTTCGATTATTCGTACTGCGAGGAGATAGTCGAAGGGAGCAATGCCGCCGATCAGAAATGCAGCCGCATTTTTCAGGAGTACGGGATCAATTACCTCCTGATCAACATCCATGAGCCGTCCGGCGAGGCACACCCCCTGCTCTACTCCATTGGCGAAAACCCGGACTGGAAGCTGATCTACAAAGAGGATAACCTAGCTCTTTTCCAAAAGAATGACTGAATCTCAACCGGAACATTTAACAAAGAAAGCGGACAACTCCATGAAAATCAACAACCTGCTGATTCACCTGCAAAACAGCGTCGATGCCTTCTCCTTCAAACCGCGCCACCTTGAGCGGATCCGCGCCGCGCTTCCTAACACCTGCATCACCGTTGCCAGAGACAACCATGACTTCATGGAGCAGCTCCCCCATGCGGACTGCGCCCTGGTCTGGGTGTTCAAGTCACAGTGGTACGAAAATGCCCCGAAGCTGAACCTGCTCTTCACCCCGGCGGCAGGACACGACTGGGTTCGCAAAGACCCGTCAGGCCGGGTGCAGCCTTGCTATGGCAGCTATCATGGTCGCATCATGCGTGAGAGTCTCCTATCGATGATGCTCCATTTCAACCGGCGCATGGCAATGACGATTGAGGACCAGAAAAAGAGAGTATGGGGGCGACTGGCCTACAGCGACTGCGTGTCGCTCTTCAGCCAGCAGGTACTGATCGTCGGTTACGGTTCCCTTGGAAAATCTATCGGCGAAATGCTCAACTGGTTTGGCGCCAGGGTTGTCGGGGTAAAGCGGCAGGTGACAGACGCTGATACAAATGCTGCCGTTGACCGGCTCATCCCCTTTGCCAGGCTGGAGGAGGAGCTGCCACATGCTGATCACGTGGTGCTGCTCCTGCCGGGCGGTGAAGAGACAAACGGGATCTTCACGGCAAAGCACTTCAGCGCCATGAAACCGGGGGCCTGCCTCTACAACCTGGGCCGCGGCAACTGCTGCCAAGAGGAGGATCTGCTTGATGCCCTGAATGACGGCGCTCTACAGGGGGCCGGACTCGACGTCTTTGCCGAAGAGCCGCTGCCAATGGAGTCCCGGCTCTGGGATCATCCGAAAGTGCTGATCACCCCCCACTCCAGTGCCATCAGCCGGGAGTATATCGATCTCTTCATCGAGGAATGGCTTGGCGTAGTTAATAGTCTATAGTTTTTCCAAGACCGGGAAAACTATCTCAACCGACCCCACTTTCCCCATCTGAAAACCAGTGCGGCGTTCCGGCGCGGCCAAGTAATTATTGGGCTGCCAGGTTGCAGTCAGGCCACTTATGTAGGATAATGAATCTGTTAAGTAATAATCATGGAGGGGATATGTCTGCTGAAATTTTCGATCTGATAATTATAGGTGGCGGCCCTGGTGGTTATGTGGCTGCGATCCGTGCCGGCCAGCTTGGTATGAAAGTAGCGGTAGTGGAGAAACGGCAGACTCTTGGCGGGGTCTGCCTCAACGAAGGGTGCATACCGAGCAAGGCGCTGCTTGACTCTTCAGAGCATTTTGCTTTTGCCAGGGACAAGTTCGCCAGACATGGAATTATCATACCGCCGCCAGAGCTTGACCTTGAAAAGATGATGGCTCGAAAAGATGACGTTGTTAAGAAAAACACCGATGGAATCGCTTTTCTCTTCAAGAAGAACGGCATTACGCTGGTGCAGGGGAGCGGCAGCATCGGCAAGAAAGCCGGGGATCTGCACTGCGTTGACATCGTTATACCGGGGCATGGCAAAACGGAGGTTCTCACCGGCAGGCGGATTCTGCTGGCAACCGGCAGCAGTGCCATTGAGCTTCCGGGACTGCACTTCGACGGCGAGCGAATTGTCTCCGCCCGTGAAGCCCTGTCATTTGCGGCGGTACCGGAGCATCTCGTTGTCATCGGCGCAGGTTTCATCGGGCTTGAGCTCGGTTCTGTCTGGATGAGACTGGGAGCGAAGGTTACAGTTGTCGAAATGCTGGAAAAACCGCTCCCCACCATGGATGGCCAGGCGGCTGACACCCTTGTGCGCAGCCTGAAAAAGCAGGGGATGAAGTTTCTCTTCGGCACAAAAGTCAACTCGGCTGTCAGTGAAGGAAACGGCCTGAAAGTCTCCGTCAGCGGACTCTCCGGGGATGATGAGATCCTCTGCGACCGGATTCTGGTTGCTGTGGGGCGCAAACCTTTGACTGCAGGGCTGGGGCTTGAAGAGGCCGGAATTGTGGTGGAGAAGTCAGGCAGGATCAGCGTCGACGAAAACTTTCAGACAAATGTCCCCGGAATCTACGCCATCGGCGACCTTATTGCCGGGCCGATGCTGGCCCACAAGGCTTCGGAAGAGGGGGTTGTCTTTGCCGAAAGGCTCCATGGCGAAGGGGGCAGAGTCGAGTACGAATACCTCCCCGGAGTCTGCTACACCTGGCCCGAAGCGGCGTCAGTGGGGAAGACAGAGGAGCAGCTCAAACATGAAGGGGTTGACTACGCTGTCGGCAAATTCAACTTTCTCGCCAACGGTCGGGCCCGCTGCATGGACGAAACCGACGGCTTTGTGAAGATACTGGCGGAGAAGGAGTCAGGCCGGATTCTCGGCATCCATATCGTCGGCCCAAGGGCGTCGGACCTGATTACCGAAGCTGTTACGGCAATGACATTCGGGGCGACAGCCGAGGATCTGGCAATGACCTTCCATGCCCACCCGACCCTGGCGGAAGCGATCAAGGAAGCGGCGCTGGATGTGATGAAACGGGCGATACATTCTTAAAGGAGACTCCAAATGGCCAAAAATCTCGCAACTAAAATCCTCGAAGCCCACCTCGTCAAGGGTGAACTGATACCCGGCACTGAGATCGCCATAAAGATAGATCAGACCCTGCTCCAGGATGCGACCGGCACCATGGCGATGCTGGAGTTCATGGCAATGGGGGTTGACCGGGTGAAGGTGGAGCTGGCGGCCCAGTACATCGACCATAACCTCTTGCAGACCGACAACAAGAACGCCGATGACCATATCTTCCTCATGACCGCGGCCGAACGCTACGGCATTCACCTCTCCAAGCCGGGAAACGGCGTCTCCCACCAGGTGCATCTTGAGCGTTTCGGCGTGCCTGGCAAGGTAATGCTCGGCGCTGACTCCCACACCCCGTCCGCAGCCGGGGTAAGTATGCTGGCAATCGGTGCCGGTGGCCTCGATGTGGCCCTTGCCATGGCCGGGCACCCGTTCTATCTCCCCTGCCCTAAAATCTGGGGGATCAAGCTGACAGGGGCGCTCCAGCCGTGGGTCTCTGCCAAGGATCTGATTCTTGAGATGCTCCGCCGCCACTCGGTCAAGGGGGGGGTCGGCAGGATCGTCGAATATTACGGTGACGGCGTAAAAACCCTCTCTGCCACTGACCGCGCTGTCATCGGCAACATGGGGGCAGAACTCGGGGCAACCACCAGCATCTTCCCATCGGATGAGCGGACAAAGGAGTTCCTGGAAGCCCAGGGGCGGGGCGAATGCTGGACACCGCTGGAGGCGGATGCAGGGGCGCTCTACGACGAATATGATGAAATCGATCTCTCCACCCTTGAGCCGCTCATCGCCAAACCGACTTCACCGGACAATGTGGTGCCGGTCAGGGAGCTTGCCGGACTGAAGGTCGATCAGGTTTTGGTCGGCAGCTCGGCAAACTCGGCTTTCCGCGACCTGATGAGCGCCTGCCGCATCCTTGAGGGGCGCAAAGTTGCGCCGCACCTCTCATTCAATGTCAATCCCGGCAGCCGTCAGGTCATCGAAAATGTCGCTGCCGAAGGGGGCTTTCTCATGCTTCTCCAGGCCGGAGCACAGGTGCATCAGCCCGGCTGCCTTGGCTGCATTGGCATGGGACAGGCGCCCGGAACCGGCCATGTGTCACTGCGCACCTTTCCCCGCAACTTCCCCGGTAGAAGCGGCACCAAGGGGGACCAGGTCTATCTCTGCTCGCCGGAGACAGCCGCTGCCGCCGGTATCTTCGGCGTTGTCACCGACCCCCGTGAGCTGGGCAGGCTGATGGAATATCCGAATGTGCAGAACCCGTCAAAATACCTGCTCGACGACTCCAGCATCATCTTTCCACTGCCGGCTGCAGAGGCAGAAAAAGTCGAGATCATCACCGGGCCAAACATCCTCCCGTTCCCGGACTTTAGCGAGCTGCCGGAAAATCTCTCCGTGGAGGTCATACTCAAAGCGGGTGACAACATCTCCACCGACGGCATCATGCCTGCCGGCAGCAAGGTTCTCCCCTTCAGGAGCAACATTCCGGCCATATCGCAGTTTGTCTTCGAGCAGATAGATCCGGGCTTCGCAGCCAGAGCCATGGCAAACCAGCCCGGCGCAGTCATCGGCGGAGATAATTACGGCCAGGGCTCAAGCCGCGAACATGCCGCGCTGGCGCCTCGCTATCTGGGGATACGACTGAAGATTGCCAAGAGCTTCGCCAGGATTCACAAGGCGAATCTGGTCAACTTCGGCATCGTGCCGCTGGTCTTCAAGGATCCGGCTGATTACGATCTGCTGCAACAGGGCGACAGACTGCTCGTCCCCCATCTGCGCACCATGATTGTCCGCGGCGCGACAGTAATTCCGGTTGAGGTTGGTGAACGGACTTTTCTGACGATTCTCGACATCTCCGACCGGCAGCGGCGGGAACTTCTCTCCGGCGGAACCCTGAATTACGTAAGAACAGCCGGAAACTGGGAGGAAGATCCCCATGGATGCCTTTGAGGCTTGCCCGAAGCAACATACTGATGTATAAAGTTTAATTCGATGAGTGACCTTTTTCCGAAAATGACTTTTAAAGAGCTGCTCTCCGGCAAAACCGGATACCTTGTCATCTCCCTGCTGCTGATAGTTCTGCTTGGCGGAGGGCGATTCGGCCTTTTCATCATGATGCCGACAGGTGATGGCAAAAACGTGAAAATCGTCGATTTCCCCAAAGGGAGTTCGGTCAGAAAGTTTGCCGAAGAGCTGGAAAAACAGGGGGTAATCGGCAGCTCGACACTTTTTGCCCTCTACGCCAGGATCAGCGGCGTTTCCGGCAAGGTACAGGCAGGCACCTATCAGCTGAGCGATGCCATGACACCCCCTGAAATTCTGCACAAGCTGGCAACGGGTGATGTCTTTGAAAAGAAGTTTGCCGTGCCGGAAGGGTATTCGATCTTCCAGATCGCCGAGATGCTGGACAGCAGAGGCTTTTTCAAGAAAGGTGAGTTTCTGAAGGCATGCAAAGACCATGGCCTCCTTAAAGAGCTGGGGATAAAAGGAGAGAGCGTCGAAGGGTACCTCTACCCGAGCACCTACAATCTGCTCAAGACAAAAGAACCGGCTGAACTGATCAGGCAGATGGTGACACAGTTCAATAAAGTGTATGACGAGCGGCTGGCACCCCTTGAGGCAGGCTCAAAACTCTCCCGGGCACAGGCAGTCACCCTTGCCTCTATCGTGGAAAAAGAGGCTGTCGCCCCTGCGGAAAAACCTCTGATAGCTTCGGTCTTTCATAACCGACTGAAAGCAGGGATGCCGCTGCAGAGCGATCCGACGGCAGTCTACGGAACAAAGGTTTTTGGCGGCAAAGTTACCGGGAGCGATGTCAGGCGCAATTCCGCCTACAACACCTACACGATCAACGGTCTGCCGCCCGGCCCAATCGGCAATCCCGGTGCAGATGCAATTGAGGCCGTATTCAAACCGGCGGCAACCGGTTACTACTATTTCGTTGCGAAAAATGACGGTACCCATCATTTTTCAAAGGATCTGGACGAACATAATCGCGCGGTACGCCTCTACCTGAAGGGTGGAGCAGCTCAAACAGGGACTCCGGAACTAAAAAATGACGCTCCGAATATTACTGGCAGAAGATAACGAAAATCTTGCGCAGATTCTTGCCAGATTTATCGAGTCCCGGGGGGACACCGTTGTCAGGGCTGCGACCGGAACCCAGACTGTAAGGGAGCTCGCAAAGGGTGACATTGACCTCCTTCTGCTCGACCTTGGCCTGCCGGAAATAAGCGGCGTCGAAATCCTCCAGAAAATCCGCAAATCCTCCAAACTTGCCTCTCTCCCCGTAATTATCATCACCGGGGTCTATAAAGGTGACAAATATGCTACTGCCGCCCTCAAACTGGGGGTACAGCACTATCTGGAAAAGCCTTTTGGCAGAGAGACTCTGGAAGCCGCTCTCAATGAAACCGCCAAAGAGATAAACTCCGGACAGCAGCCATCCCTTCTTAACCGACTCCTTTTGATCTATAACGCCAAAAAGAGCGGCCTTCTGACAATAGGAAATCTTTCACCCATAACCTTTGTCAAGGGAGAACCATCCTCATTTCTAGCAAAAGGAAAGAAGGACTTCCCGGAGTTTTTGCTGGCGAAGGGGTCCATAGCAATCGACGACATGCAGGCTTTTCTCGAATCCGGCGAGGAGAGGATATTTTTCACCGAGTCGGGAATCCTCTCATTTGATGAGCTTGCAACCGAATCGCAGCTCTATCTGACAAAGCTTCTTACAGAAAATCTCTCCAAATCCGAGGGGATCACCTTTGAGGAGAACAGCGGCAGTGAGGTCCATCCACTGCTGCACCTCTCGATTCCGAAAGCTGTGTATGATGCTGTGAAAATTTTTCCGGAACAGTTTCAGGCTGAAAACTTTATCTCAAAAAACTCAGCCCTCTTCCCTGCCCGGACATGTCTCTTTTACAGGCGTGCAAACCTCATAGCCATGCGCGAGACTGATATTCTCACCCTGGAGAAAATAAACGGACAGCGAACGGTTGCCGAGCTTTTAAAGGAGTCCGGTGCAACACAGGAGCCGGCACTCTTTATCAACTTCCTCCATCTCATGGGGATGATCGCCCTCAATAAATCCCCCGGTGACGAAGCATCTCCCGATTTCCACCTGAAAACCCTTTTCAACAGGCCTATTGAAGAGAGCAGAATTATGGAAGATCTGGTAATAGACTTTACCGATATTGTCGAGGAGGTTGCCGACAACGTAGTCTCGGCAATGGGAAGCAGCGGCATGGCGGCACCGCTTTCGGAACAGGAGATCAGCTTCGAACAGGCGGTGCAGAGGGAATTTGCCCTGGTCAAGGACAAGGATTATTACGCCATATTCGGCATGACTCCGGCGAAATTCAGCTTCAACACCCTTAAAGAAGCATACTTTGCAAAGACAAGAGAGTACTCGCCAGAGCGGTTCATGGAGCTCTCCGGTTCGACATCGGCCAAGGCCCAGGAGATCCTCTCGATTTATGCCGATGCCTACAATACCCTCTCCAATGTGGTTGCCAAAGAGCGCTATGACGAAATGCTCAATGACAATATGACAATGGGGATCGACGGCAAGCAGGACGGCAAGCTCCATGCGAGGATTCAGTTTCAATCCGGCAAGGTTTTCCTCGACATGGGGGAGTATGAAAATGCCGAGAAAGCTCTCCAGGAAGCCTACACTCTTGAGCCTGACAACAGCAGTCATGCGGCATTCCTTGCCTGGGCAATCTACAATAACAGCAGCAACAGCAAGTCGCGGGCAGCACTTGATAAGGCACGCTCACTGCTGTCAAAATCATTACAGATTGAAAAGATACCGGAAGCCTTTGCCTTCAGAGGGTGGATGCTCTATGATGAGGGACGTGACGGGCTTGCAGAAGGGGAATTTGCCAAAGCACTGAGAATAAACCAGAAAGAGCCGACCGCTCTCAAAGGGATGAAACTGCTGAACGAAAAGCGCGAGAGCGAAAAGAAAGGTGTTTTCAGGAGATTATTCAACTGACAAAGGGGGATCAACCATGTCCAAAAAAACCGGGATACTTGCTGTTGCAGCACTGTTGACTTTGTTTGCAGGCATATCAATTGCTGAGACGGTTCAGTCACCGGCACAAGGCAAAGGGCCGGCATCGATGATGAGACAAAGGGGAGAACTTGCCGACCCTGACAACAGATTGAAGCTGATCCGTGAAAGGCTGGGGCTTTCCGATGAGCAGGCAGCGAAAATAAAGCCGATTCTGGTTGCAGAGCAGGCGGAAATCGAGAAACTGCGCGGCAACAGCTCTCTTAACAGGGATCAGCGCCGGGCAAAACTTGAAGATCTGAACAAGGGGACATCGGAAAAGATCCGCCAGGAGTTGACCGAAGAGCAGCAGAAAAAGTATGACGCCATAAAAACAAAGATAACTGAGACCCGCTCAAAAACCCGCGGAGTCACACCAGGCACTCAGCCTATGGATTTTACCCCTGAAAAGCGCCTTACCCGACTGACCGAGCGTCTTACTCTCACAAAAGAGCAGCAGGATCTGATCAAGCCTATCCTTGAGAGTGAATATACCAAACTCAAAGAGCTCCCGGCAAACGACACTTTCAACCGCGACCAGAGAAGGGCAAAACTTCAGGAGATAACAGGCGAAACAAATGCGAAAATAATGCCTCTCCTCACCCCGGAGCAGCAGACAAAATACAAGCTGGCAAGAGATACCATTATTGACCGCAGATCGCAAAAAAAGAGAAGTACGGAAAAGCAGTAGTTAACAACAAGGAACAGGGATCAGGGGGTCAATGAAGTCTCACAATCCCCGTTCACAGTTCCCTGACTTTCAATAAGGAGTTTTACCAATGATCGTCCACATTGTCCTTTTCAAACTCAATGAAGCAACCGCAGAAAATGCCGATGCAGTCAAAAACATGCTCCTCAGCATGGATGGCAAAGTACCGATGTTAAGGCATCTTGAGATAGGTACAGACATCATCCGCTCCGAGCGTTCTTATGACGTTGCTCTCTACAGCAAATTCGACAGCATTGAAGATCTTAAGGCCTATCAAATTTATCCGTATCATGCAGACACGGTTGTGCCGTTCATGAAGGCAAACTGTTCGGCAATAGTTGCAGCAGATTACGAACTTTAAGGAGAATAAGAGATGGCAGCAAAGAAGTGCCCGTGCGGAAGCGGACTGATATTTACAAAGTGCTGTGAACCCTTAATAAAAGGGACTTCACCGGCGTTAACAGCAGAAAGCCTCATGCGTTCCCGTTATGCAGCATACGTGAATGCAGAATTCGACTACCTCTTTGAGACGACACACCCCCAGCACCGCAAGGGGTATGACCATGAAGGGACAAAGAAGTGGGCAGAGAGCGCCGAATGGCTTGGGCTTGAGATAGTCTCCAGCCGTGGCGGCATTGATGATGCCCTCGGCGAAGTCGAGTTCATCGCCAGATACAACGAAGATGGAGCCGAAACAGCCCATCACGAACTTGGCAAGTTCAAGAAACTGGAAGGGAAATGGTACTTCACCGACGGCAAGATGGTAACTTCAAAACCGATCATCAGCAACAAGGTCAGCAGAAACGACCCCTGCCCCTGCGGCAGCGGCAGCAAGTACAAAAAGTGCTGCGGCAAGTAATCCGCTAAAAGAAAAGCTCCGGCCAGATGACCGGAGCTTTTCTTTTACTTCACCTGCTTCAACAGCTGCTTCCATCGCAGGATAAACCCTCGCCTGACACCGTCAGGCATGAATCTGGCAACCTCAGAATCTGCCGCAATAATCCTCAGCCGCCCACCTTCAGGGAGTACTCCTGCCTGCCCGCTCATCCCGGCAACTGTCAGATCCTTTCTTACAGGGTAGCGGTTCAGTCCTGAGCTTATGATTTTCTGGGCCTTTTCCGTACGGATAAAATCAATCCAGAGCCTTGCATTTACCGGATTTGTGGCTCGTTTGGCAATAAGTGATGTCTCGGGAATGGCAAGGTTGTAATCAGCCATGTAGTACCAGGCAGCAGTTTTCCCCTCACCGCTAAATTTCAGCGCCTCAGAAAGGGGAATATTGTAGGCAAAAAGAAGCTCGCCACTATCAACTGCTGACAGAACAGCCTGATAGTCAGGGAACATTTTCATACTGCCATTGCCAAATCTGCGCACAAGCCCCCAGAAATCCCGGTCATGGGCAAGATCCTGGGTCAGCAGAAGCAAGGCTTTACTGCTCTTCTCCGGATCAACTGTGCCTGTTTTCCCTCGCCACTGTTCCACCCCGGCCTTCTTGCCGAGCGCTTCCCTTGTCAGGGGGAGATCCTTCTGGATAATCAGATTTTTATTGTAAACCATGACAACCGGCTCGATGGCTACAGCAAATACCGATTGGGAAGTATCACCACCCTTCAGTATGGCTGGATCAGGCGAAGACTGGTTGCCAAGGGCATATCCGTCCTTCATAAGAGCTGCCTGAAGGGTTACATCCCTGTTCCAGAGGATATCGGCCGAAACCTTGCCAGCAGCCACATCACCCATGTAGCGATAGAAAACCTCACTGCTGGACATGTTGATAAAGTCGATCTTCACCCCATTGTGAAGGGCTTCGAACTCCTTTACCAGCGGGGTCGAAACAGCACTGTCCAGATCGCCGTAGATGTAGAGATTTTTCTCTTTCAGCGGCTCCTGGGCATTAACTTCGGCAGTCAAAGAAGCCAGTACCATGAACAGCAGTGATAAAATTATTCTTGTAAGCCCCATAACTTTTCTCCTCACTCTCCGATTCCTCCCATGGCCCAGTCAAGATTGGCTTTGGCCATCAGATAATCTGCCGCTGCCTTTGCCCTGTTGACCCGGGCTTTGAGCAGATTGGTCTGGGCATCCTCAACTTCGAGGCGGATCTTTACGCCGAATTCGAACCCCTTCTCCGCCATGCTGAGAAGTTTTTCAGCCTGCCTGACCGTACCGGAAAGGGCCTGATAGATCTCCCCTGCCTCACGCAGGTCGTTGAGGGAGGTCTCCACCTGGAGCCTGATGCTGTCCACCAGCTGCCGTTTCTCGATCTCCTTGGAGGCCAGATCACTCTTTGCCTGCATCACCTTGCCGTCACTTCTCATGCCGTCGAAAAAAGGGAAGGAGAGGAAAACACCGACGTTCCAGAGAGCACCGCTGCTCCTCATATCGCCCATCTCCAGCCGATGCCAGCCGCCGCTACCCTTCATGTCGATGCGCGGTTTGTTCTCAGCCGAAGCGATTTCCACCAGCTGGCCGTAAATGCCGATGCGGTGATTCAGATCCTTCAACTCGGGTCGCTTGTCAAGCGCCTGTTTCAAGGCATCTGCAAAGGGTTTACCCGTTTCCACCTTCGGGGCAAGCTCGCCAATGGCATCGACATCATAATCTACCGCCAGATTGAAACGGAGCCGCTCCTTTGATATTTTCAGCTGGTTTTCAGCCCGTATCTGCGCAGGAACAGCATTCTCCACCGCCACCTCGGCGGCAAGGATATCGTAATCGGTTGCCACCCCGGCTGCAAAGCGGTTGCGCGACTCGTCATGATGGCGCTTTTTCTGCTCCATCTCCTCATTGGCAACCCTCAAGAGTTCCTTGGCAAGAAGCAGATTGGTAAAGGCAATGGTCACATCGCGACGGGTAACCTGACGGGCAAGCTTCATCTGCTCGTCCGAAGTCTGTAGCCCGATCTCGGCAGCCTTAATCGCCGCGCCGATCTTACCCCAGGTATACAGCGGTTGGGAAAATGAGAGCCCGAGCGAAGAGTCGTACTGCTTCATCCCGCCACCAAACTGGATCGGCATACCGCGATCTTCCGAGGCGGTATAGGCACTGTTCAAAGAGATCTGTGGCAGCGCTGCCGCACGCTCCTCAATGTAGCGTCCCTGCACACTTTTGCCATACTCACCGGCCCTGGCAACCTCGCGGCTTTTCTCAAGGGCAATGGAGAGCGCCTGCTCCAAAGTCAGGATCTGCGGAGCTGCATGGGCGGCAGTTGCAACGGTCAGCAGTGTGATCATGAAAATTGTTGTGCGTAATATTATATTCGGTTTCAACCCTGTTCTCCTTTAACCTTTTTACATGGCGTTGGTAGTTGGCGGTTGCCGTCACACGTACGCAGGCGGCTGCCGACTGTAAACGCACTTGCGCACCCCGCGCACCCCATTTGTCAGCAGAATCTCCTCCGCCCGCTCCAGATCCTCCGGATAGAGAATCGCCTCTGCAGCATCACCATCATCAAGAAGCTTCTGCCGCATCACCCCACCCAGGAGCCCTGATTCCAGCCTTGGAGTCAGCAATCTACCATCAATTTTCAGGAAGATGTTGTGATAGCTCCCTTCGGTCAGCTCCCCCCGCTCGTTGAGAAAGACCACCTCATCGACTTCCGGCATCGCCTGTCTTGCCGTGTCAATTGGCACTCTGCGGGTGGTCTTGTGGTAGCGGAATCTGTCGTTTGAATCGACCCTTGTGACGCTTATGGCGATACGCAGCGGCCTTTCATCGGCGGGTACCGGCTCAGAAGTGATGGTGAAGCTGCCGTTTCGTGCGAGGAGAAGCCGCACCTTCTGGGTGCCGCTGGCTGACTGCCCATGGCTCTCCAGAGCATGACGAATGGCCTCCAGATCCACAGTAAAGCCGAAAAGTTCTGCAGAGCAGCAAAGTCTTGCCAAATGGCGCTCCATGAGAGGATAACTGCCATCTTCCCGACGCAGCGACTCAATCAGGGCAAACTCCTCCTCGAAGAGGAAAGAGGATTTCAGCAGACACTCCCGATACTCATGCTCAGGAGATGAATCGGACGTGATACCGCTGCCGATACCGAGGGTGAGGAGCTGCCTTTTTTTATCCAGATATGCCGTCCTGATGGCGACCGAGAAGAGCGCCTCGCCACCCGGAGCCACGTAGCCGATGGCGCCGCAGTAGCAGCCGCGGGGGGCACTTTCAAGCTCGAGAATGATCTCCACGCTCCGCTTTTTCGGCGCTCCGGTTATTGAACCGCAGGGGAAAAGGGCAGAAAAGATCTGCGGCAGCGTTGTCTCCTGCTTCAGCTCTGCCGTGATGGTCGAAGTCATCTGGTGCAGGGTCGGGTAGCTCTCCACATCAAAGAGTGATTCAACCTGAACTGTGCCGGTTCTGGCGATGATCCCCAGATCGTTTCTGAGGAGATCGACGATCATCAGATTCTCCGCCCGATCCTTTTCACTCCCCTTCAAGGCTTCAATCTGCTCCGTATCCTCTGCAAGCCACCTGCCGCGGGGCGCTGTCCCTTTCATCGGTCTCGTTTTGATGACGCCGTTTTTCAAGGAAAAGAAGAGCTCTGGCGACGGCGAGATGATGGCAAAATCATCGGTTTCAATGTAGGCGCAAAAAGGGGCTGACTGCTTCCCTGCTGCCTGAAGGTAGAGCTGGAGCGGATCGCCTGAGAACTCTCCCTCCATGTTGAAGGTGTAATTGACCTGGTAGCAGTCGCCATCTGCTATGTATCGCTTGATCCGCTTGACCCGCTGGATGAAGTCAGCTTCGGATATGACCGGCTGTAGCAATGGCAGCTCTGAAATGCCGCTGACAGGCGTTGCAGCAGCCTCTAACCGCTCACGGAAGATGGCGAACCAGGCAAGGGGAAGTCCATCTCTCTTTTCAAGGGTTGGCAGATCGGGGTTGATGCCGCTGGCAGCCTCATAGGAGACAAAACCGGCGGCATAAAATCCACGCTTCGCATACTCGTCAACCCTTGTCAATAGCGGCATCAACTCATCTGGACTCACTGCCGAGATTCTCTCCACGTATCCGCCAAAGCGCCAGGAGTGGGCAAATTCACCGCGGCCGAAACTGTCCAGCCTTATGAGTGGCTCAACCGTGGGCATTCTTCCCCTTCCATTTGCGCTTCATCCAGCCGCCAAGGTCATCCATGAGGGTGTACATCACCGGCACAACCAGAAGGGTCAGCAGGGTCGAGGTCATCAGGCCGCCGACAACAGCCCGTGCCATTGGGGCACGCATTTCAGCTCCTGCGCCAAGGGCGAGGAAAAGGGGGAGCATACCAAAGATCATGGCAAGGGTGGTCATAACGATGGGGCGCAGCCTGGTCCGCCCGGCGAGGATGACAGCATCGCGCCGGTTCATGCCGTCCCGCCGCTGTAGTACCTTGGCGTAGTCCACCAGGAGGATGGCGTTTTTCGTCACCAGACCCATGAGCATAATCAGGCCGATGAGGGACATGATGTTGACCGTATCGCCGGTGATTTTCAGCATTCCGGCCATGCCGACGATGGAGAGAGGGAGTGAGAGCATGATGGCGAACGGCTCGAAAAACGACTCGAACTGGGCAGCAAGAATGAGGAAGACGAAGACCACCGCCAGAAGCAGCGACTCACCCATGTAACCGAAGGATTCGGCCATATCCTCGGCCTCGCCGGAGAGGTCGATGCTGTAGCCCGGCGGCATGTTGATCTTTTTTGCCGCCTCCTCAACTTTTTTAGCAGCGGTGCCGATGGGGAGGTTATCGAGGTTGGCACTGACCGTGATCTGCCGTGCCAGATCGCGGCGGTTGATTTCCGTGGGTGATGCTGCGGTGCGCAGGGTAACAAGGTTGGCAAGGGGGATCAGTCTTGTGTTGCCAGTTGCATCGGCCACGGAGACCTTCAGGTTGCCGATCTGTGACGGATTGTTACGCATCGCCTCCGGCAGACGGACGCGGATATTGACCGCATCACCATCCTCATCCTCAAAGGTGCTGATCGCTTCGCCGCCGACAAGACGGCTCAGGGAGGAGACGATGGCGTTTGTAGTAACCCCGGCTGCCAGGGCCCGTTCACGGTCAACCTTCAGGCGGTATTCAGGAATGTCATGCTCAAGGGTTACTGCCAGATCCACAATTCCCGGCACCTTGTAAAGCTCCTCTTTGAGCTTCATGCCAAGTATTTTCAGGGTGTTCAGGTCATCACCCTTGAGATTGACGTTGAGGGGCTTCTGCGCCCCGCCGATCTGCCCCACCTCTTCGATGGAAAAGGTTATCCCGGCAACCCTGGTGAACTTTTCCCTGATATCCCGCTGGATCTGGAACTGGTTCCGCTTCCGCTGATCCCGTTCTTTCAGCTTCAGGTAGATAAGGCCGTCACGGACTGTGCCGTTGTCACCGGCACCGATGGTTGCGTAGTTGTGGTCGATCTCCGGAATTGTTTTCACCACATCCAAAAGCGCTGCCATCCTCCCTTCAGTCTCGGCCATGCTGGCGTCGGGCGAGGTCTTGAAGGAGACCTGGAATTCCCCCTTGTCGTAGAGCGCCATGAAGGATGATTCCAGGGTGGAGAAGATGTAGAGCCCGCCGATAAAGGCTGACAGAGCGAGAAACATCACCTTCTTGCGGTGATCCAGGGCCCAGGCGATGACGCGTTTGTACTTGTCGGCAGACAGATCGAACCAGGTGTTAAATTTTTCCAGCCACCTGGCAAGCCCCTTGCGGCGGCCCTGCATATGGATGGAGGGGTCGTGCCAGCGGGAGGAGAGCATCGGGTCGAGGGTGAAGGAGACGAAAAGTGAGACCAGCACGGCAAAGGCGACGCTGATGCCGAACTGGTAGAAGAAGCGGCCGACGATCCCCTTCATGAAGGCGACCGGGATGAAGACGGCGATGATCGACATGGAGGTGGCAAAGACCGCCAGACCGATCTCGGCGGTACCGAAGCGGGAGGCCTGCATGTGATCCTCACCTTTTTCCAGGTGGCGGACGATGTTCTCCCGGACAACAATGGCATCGTCGATGAGCATGCCGATGGCTAGTGATAGCGCCATCAGGGTCATGACGTTGAGGGTCATGCCAAGGGCGTACATGACGATGAAGGCGGAGATGACCGAGATTGGCAGGGTCACGCCGGTGATGACCGTGGAGCGCCACGAGTTGATGAAGCAGAAGACAATGAGGATGGTGAGTATGCCGCCGATAATGAGGGTGTCCTTGACATCGGTAAGGGAGTCACGGGTCATGATGGTGCCGTCACGCACCATGGTCAGGGTGACGTCAGGGGGCAGCTCCCCCTTTACCTTCTCCATCCGCTTCTTGACGTTATCGACCAGCTCCACCTCGTTGCCGCCGGACTGCTTGTAGATGTCGAGACCGATGGCTGGCTGGCCGTTAATCAGGGCGAGTTTCCGCTTCTCCTCGGTGCTGTCCTTGACTGTCGCCACCTCGGAAAGGGGGATGGCACGGCCGTTTCGGGTGGCAACGGTCATTGCGCCGTAACCCTCCACCTGCTGGGGCTTGCCGTCGATCCGCACCGGATACTCTGCCGTCCCCTTTGTCAGGCGGCCAAGCGGGGTATTGGTGTTCTCGGAGCGGATACCGGCAACAACATCGTTCACCCCAAGACCAAGGCTGTCAAGCCTCACAGGATCCAGGTTTACACTCACCTCACGCTTCCTGCCACCAACCATCTCCACCTTGCCGACCCCGCCAAGGCTCTCGAAGCGCTTCTTCACCTTCTTTTCCACCAACAGGGTCAGGTCACGGGGCGAAAGGGTTGACGACTGCACCGCCAGAGCCGCCACCGGCGCGGCATTAAAGTCCATTTTCTGAATAATCGGTTCGTCGATACCATCAGGGAGTGTCCCCCTGATGGCACCGATCTTCGCCCGCACCTCCTGGGCGCTCTCGTTCACCTTCTGCTCCAGCTGGAACTGCACCATGACCGTGGAGACCCCCTCGCGGGAGGTTGAGAAGACATGCTTTACCCCGGCAATCTGGTTGACAGAATCCTCAATCCGTTTGGAAACCTCCCGTTCGACGGTCTCGGGAGAAGCGCCGGAAAAGGTGGTGATGACCGAGACCAGCGGAAACTCCACATTGGGAAACATCTCCAACGGCAGCCGCTTGTAGGAGAAAATGCCAAGGGTCACCAGAGCCAGCATCATCACAGTGGCGAATATGGGGCGTTTTATTGATAGGTCGGAGAGTATCATCGGTATTTTATTCCTTGGGAGTCCGTTTCAATTCTACTCTGGATATTTATTAAACCAATTTATCTGAAATGAGTTGCTGCAACCCCGCCAGATCCGCACAGGCGTTGATCTCTTCAGCCCTGATCCAGACCTGCAGCCCGTCTTCAGACTTTTTGAAGATCACCGGCAGTTCGACATCCCCGACAGCGTACTTATCCTGCAGCTCGTCACGGTGGAGAAACTCCAGATCTGCATCCAATGTCTCTAAAAACGCCTGCCATTCCTTGCGGATGGCGAAGTTGCCGTAGGTGATGGCACAGAGGTTACACTGGTAAGTCTGGGGCGAAAAGACCTTGTGGGCAATGTCGGTCAGGGTGTTGAAAAGACCGCTGTCGGCGTTATAGACAAAGACAAGTACCGGACGGGTCACCATGTGATCGTCTCCCCTACTTTCATCTGCCTGAGCAGCTTTTCAATCTGCAGTTTCTTCAGTTCGGTGCGAAAATCCTCGGCTGTGCCGGTAAGTACCGAGTAGGTACCAAAATGCATCGGCACTGCCATCTTCGGCATGATCAGCTTTACCGCTGCCGCCGCGCCGACCGGCCCCATGGTGAACTTGTCGCCGATACAGACCAGCATCATATCCACTTTGCCGTTTAAAAGAGCCATATCGCCGAAAAGATCGGTATCGCCGGTGTGGTAGATGGACGGACCGCCTTTGACCGAGATGAGGAAACCACCGGCTCTGCCGCCGTAGACCGGCCCGTTATCGGTATCCAGGCTGTCACCATGGACTGCATGGACAAATTTCACCTTCACTTCACCATCAAGCAGAGTCAGCTCGCCGCCGAAGTTGCCTGTGGTTGACCTGTCAGCCTGCTCATTCGGGAACCCCTTGTAGGCGACCATCGCCTTTTGCAGGTCGAACATGGCAACCAGCTTTGCCCCGCTCTGTTTGGCGATCTGTACCGAATCGCCGATATGGTCGCCATGGCCGTGGGTAAGGAGGATCAGGTCAACTTTGGTCATCCCCTCAAGGTCTTTCTCACCGTTCTTGTTTGCCGGGTTCTTGATCCAGGGGTCAACCACCAGCACCTTGCCGCCGGGAGTTACCACCTTGAATGCCGACTGACCGTACCAGGTCACCTGCGTCTTTTCCGATGCAAAAAGCGGTGCTGCGAAAAGCATTATCGCCATAGCGACCAGAGATGCCAAGAATCCCACCTTTTTCATGACTATCTCCTTTTTGCTGATGATGCGGCGCTGTAAGCCGATTTGGAAACCGCAACCCTGTCGCCATCCTTGAGGTTGAAGCCGCCACGGATGACATATTCTTCACCGACTTTGAGCCCTTCGATTATCTCCACCATGTCGCCACTTGCAGCGCCGCTCTTGACGGTGCGTCGCGAAGCGGCTCCATTTGTGATGGCATTGATATTCCCCTTTGCCGTTGCCAGATCAAGTCCGCTGATGGCGCTCCTCGGGATGAGCAGGACATTTTTCCGCTCGCCAACGACAATCCGCCCCTTGGCAAAGAGGCCGCCTTTAAGCAGTTCAGGGGAGTTCTTCACCTCGGCAATGACCTTGAGCGAGCGGTCTGACGGGGAGAGCTCCGGGTTGATGAACATCACCCTGCCGCTGAAGGTTTTGCCCGGAATGGAGTCGACGCTGAAATCGAGACTCTGGCCGACCTTCACTTTTGCCGAATCAACCGAAGGTACGGTCACGGTGAGGTTGAGCAGGCGGTTATCGACAATGCGAAAGATCGGTTTGCCTGCGGCGGCATCGCTGGCCAGATCACCAACATTGACAGTGCGCTCGGCAACCATGCCGTCAATGGGTGAAGTAACCACCCCTTTGGCAAGGCGGGCCCTGGCCTGTTTCAGATCTTCATCAGCAACGCGAATTTGCGCTACAGCCGCTTGCAATCTGGCTTTGGCAGCTTCGGTCTCGGTCTGGGCTTCATCTATCTGCTGCTGGGTGGCAAGTCCTGTGCTTTTGAGTTTCAGCACCCGCGCCTGCTCCCGCTCGGCCCGAACCACCATTACCTGGGACTGCGCCTGACCGGCCTTTGCCGCCTCAAGAGCCGCCTCGGCCCGCTTGACAATCGCCTCGGTCTCGCCCAGATCGATCTTCGCAAGGAGCTGCCCTTTCTTCACCCGCACCCATTCGGTGACATAGACCTGCTTCACCAGTCCGGGTATCTGGGTCTTCACATCTGCTGAAAACTTCGCTTCCAGTGAACCGGTCACCTCCACCGCCTCAACAAGGGACATGGCAGCGGCAACTGCCGTCTCAACGGCAACCGGCGGTTTTTCCGTCTGCGCTTTCTTATCCGCTTTGCCGCTGCATGCAGAAAGTGTTAACAGCCCCAATGAAAGCAGAACATAGAACCTCTTACCCATCACCTTACCCCTTTTTAGCTGCTGAAACTCCATCAAGAATCATATTGAGAACCTTCACCAGAGAGTCACAGTTCATTCTCGGCACCTCCCGGCAGATCTGCTCTTCCAGTATTGTGTTGTAACTGCCGACAAGGGCCCACTTCAAAATGTTCCGGTCAACCTGAAAAAATTCGCCACACTCCATCCCTTCGGAAATAAGCGAATCAACTATCTCCAGAGTCCGGTCAAAGAATCTGTTAAAATCGATGAAAGGCGCACCCTGGGGTGGACCGTAATAAATCGAAAAAGCGAGCCGAACAGCATCCAGATTCCCCTGCGCACCGGTAAACATCCCGGTGAAAAAATGAATCATTCGCTCACGGACACTGCCTGATAAAATCTGCTGTTCATTGACCTTCTGCTCGAAAAGCTGGCTGATCCCCCCCATTATCTCAAGGTAGAGCCCTTCCTTGCTGTTGAAGTAGTAGTAAAGCACCGGTTTGGTGACACCGGCAGCCTCGACAATCTCCCGCACAGTTGTCGCGGCGTAACCTCTGGAGGTAAAGAGCAGCAGCGCCTCTCGCAGCAGCCTTTCCCTGACATCGGGATTCTCCTGAACTATTTTCGAACTCGTTTTTTTCATCAGATCTCGCAGAAATTTAATTTACCTACCGGTAAGTACAATAGGTGTAACATAATTGTCAAGTTACAAATATCCGTCAACTTGAAATATCTACTCGATGTTTTTTTAAGTAAAGGATTCACCCAGTTTTCTGTCACAAAACACTATGGAATGTTTCAAAGCTCTTTATAGCCTTCCGAATGTCAACCGTCTCATAATGCTTCAGGGACTCTGTTTGGTGCAAATTCATCCAGACCATCGATTGGGCAAGTTTCTGAACAGGAAGACCAAATATCCCCCCTAAAGTGCCCACCTGCTCCATCCATCCCCTTCTACCTTTCCCTCTGTTAAGAAGACCTGGTCTTAGAATCGCTATCCTCGGAAAGCCCTGCGATATGACAAAATCCTCAGTCTCCCCCTTTACTCTGGTCATTCTAAATTTGCTCTTGGAGTCAGACCTGTCACCAGTTATAATCGTGAAAAACTCAACTTCGGACAGCTTTGCCAATTTGGCAAACTCAGTAGCTATACCAAAATCTACTGCTTGGTATTCAGCTGCTTTACTTTTCTTGAATACGTCGTTGAAGGTTGTTCCGATGCAACAAAATGCAGCGTCGTAACCATTTGCAATGTTGGGGAGTGTTGTGCTCATCTCAATCATATTCTCAACGACATGTTGCTTCAGCTTTGGTTCCCCTCTGTGTGCCACACTTTCACGTCGTCCGACTGCAACAATAGATTCATAGTCGGGTGAGGCTATCAGCTCATTAAGCAATGCTTGCCCAGTGGCACCGGTATGCCCGCAAATCAGTGCTTTCAGGTTCTTCTTGGTACTCATTTTGTAACTCCCTTTCATGGTTATATAATTGGTCCGTTCTGTTAATTAACGGACGGTGAAATCTCTCATGGCATTCATTTACTGCCTCCTACTCCTGTAAATAGAAGACCGAGCACCTGACGCATACCAGCTTTGTCCATCTGCGGTTGTGGGGACATCTGCTCCAGATAGACTGCATTGATAATGCTGCCAATTGCCCAAGCTATCTGCTTTGGGTTTCCCTCATTAATTTCACCCGCTGCAATTGCCTCCTTAACCAGATTGGCAAACACATTGGTTATTTCCTGACACTGTTCATCAAACTTGAAATTCGGTGCCCCTTGCGGAGGTCCAAAATAGATGGACATCATTAAACGACCGACATCGATGGTTTCCATAAAGAGGTCGAAAAGTTCGTCACACAGTACAAATATTCTTGCGACATGCGAACCCTCTCCAGTTCCGGCTCGATTATAAAACTCTTGCTGGCGTGCAAAGGGTTCAGATATCAATTCCAAATAAAGACCTTCCTTGTTTTTGAAATAATAGTAAAGCACTGGGGCTGAAACTCCGGCGTGTTCCACGATTTCCCTGACAGTAGTTGCGGCGTATCCTTTGGTGGTGAAGAGTTCAACTGCGGCTTTCAATAGGCGAATGCGTGCGCCAGGGTCTCCGGGTGATTCTTGGTTCTTTTTAGGGCGTACCATGCTGACCTCCATTTATTTATCTAACGATAGTTATATAATCATCTTGAACAAGTTCTGTCAAGTGGGTTCTACACTTTTATTTCCGCTACCGAACCTTATCAGAATATTTACAAACGGTTTCACTCAGCGATTTACCCGTCAGAGTAAATCCGGCTTTCACCCTAAGCAGCCATTTTTAACAAGGAAGAAATTGCATTTTCAGCGGCAAGTTAATATACTCATGAGACTATGATACGAACAATACTCACATACCCAGATCCAGAACTTAAGAAGAAGTCAGCACCGGTAACTGTCATTAACGACAGCCTCCGCCAGCTTGTCGAGGACATGGCTGAGACAATGTACGACGCCCCTGGCATCGGCCTTGCCGCCCCGCAGATAGGGGTTCTCCAGAGAGTCATCGTCATTGACATTGCCGGCGGTGACGAGCCGCCGGAACTGATTGCCGCCATAAACCCGGTCATCGTCCATGCCGAGGGTGAGACCTTCGAAGAGGAAGGATGCCTCTCTGTCCCCAAGTATGCGGCCAATGTCCGTCGCCACGGGAAGATTGTCGTCAAGGGGCTGAATCCCGATGGTGAAGAGATGACCTGGAAGGCTGAGGGCCTCCTGGCAATAGCCTTTCAGCATGAAATTGATCACCTCGACGGCATTCTTTTCATCGACCAGATCTCCCAGCTGAAGCGGGACATCTTCCGCCGCAAATACCGGAAAAGCCAGGAGGAGGAATAATGCCTCCCTTAAAGATCATCTTCATGGGAACCCCCCAGTTCGCCTGCCATACCCTGCAGATGCTCATTGATCGCGGCGAGAACGTTATTGCTGCCGTCACCCAGCCGGATCGCCCCAAAGGCCGCGGCCAGCAGATGCAGCCGCCGCCGGTGAAAGAACTTGCCATGCAGCACGGCATCCCGGTCATCCAGCCCCTCAAGGTCAGGGCTCCGGAAGCGGTCGAAGAGATCAGGGCCCTTGCGCCGGATCTGATTGTGGTTGTCGCCTTCGGCCAGATCCTGCCCCAGTCGCTGCTGGATATTCCGAGACTCGGCTGCATCAACATCCATGCCTCCCTTCTCCCCCGCTACCGTGGCGCAGCTCCGCTCAACTGGTGCATCATCAACGGTGAGACAGAGACCGGCATTACCACCATGATGATGGATGCAGGCCTAGATACCGGTGATATGATTCTGAAAAAAACCACTCCGATTACACCTGAAGATGACGCATCATCGCTCCACGACAGACTCTCCCTGCTTGGTGCCGAGACCATGGCCGAAACCCTGGATCTGCTGGTTGCCGGAAAGCTTGAACGTGAAAAACAGGACGATGCCCTCACCTGCTACGCGCCGATGATGAAGAAGGATACGGGCTGTATAAACTGGAACAGTCCGGCAGAGACCATCCTCAACCTGATCAGGGGTGTCACCCCCTGGCCGGGAGCCTTCACCACCCTTGACGGGAAAACCCTCAAGATCCATAAAGCCGGCAGAGGCGAGGCTCCAGGGAATCCAGGGGAGGTTATCTCAGCCGGAAAGAACGGCCTCGAAGCTGCTGCAGCCGATGGCAGCGTGATAATTGAAGAGCTTCAGCTTGAAGGGAAAAAACGGCTTAAAGCTTCAGAATTTCTTGCAGGCTACAAAGTCGAACCCGGCACCCTTCTTGGGTGATTCCAAACAAACAACTGCCAGCTCCCATGGTGACAATAGCTGTGCTGTCACCTGCGCTGATCGACCGATGGAACCCCTCACCCTCCTACACCGTGATGAAAGAGTCGCTCTGTTCAACAAACCCTCTGGCCTGCTACTCCACCGAAGCTTCATCGACCGCCGCGAAAAGAGATTTGCCCTGCAGATGGCCCGCAACATCCTCGGACAGCGGGTCTATCCGGTTCACCGCCTCGATAAGCCGACTTCAGGCGTGCTCCTTTTCGCCCTGTCAGCGGAGGATGCAGCCATTCTCACCGCCTCATTCACAGCAAAAGAGACCATCAAAAAGTACCTTGCCATCTGCCGCGGCATCCCTCCTGAAAGCGGCATCATCGACCATCCGCTGATCGAAGAGCAGGACAGGCATGACCCCTATCGTCAGGAGGGAAAAGATGCCCAGGATGCGGTCACAGCCTATCGCCGCCTGGCAACTGTCGAACTCCCCTTCCCTGTGGGGCGCTACCCGACAAGCCGCTATTCGCTGGTGGAAATAAAGCCACTGACAGGTCGCAGGCATCAGATCCGCCGCCACTTCAAACATATTTTTCATCCACTGGTCGGTGACGTGAACTACGGTGAAGGGCGACACAACCGTTTTTTTCGGGATGAGTTCGACTGCCCAAGGCTGCTTCTTCACGCCGCCGAGCTCACTTTCCCCCACCCCGAGGATGGCAGACCCATCACCTGTAGCGCGCCGCTTGATGCGGCTTTCCAGAGGGTGATAGAATCACTTGGCTGGCAGAATACCGGCCATCAGGCACTGCTAAGATGAGAGCTCTTCTTTCAATATCAATCATTACTGTTGCTCTACTTGCTCGGGTCGTTTTTGCCAATGAGCCGCTCTATGCCGTATCTCTTTCCGCCACGCCGGTATTCAATACTCCGGAGATCAGCTCAGTATTTGGCGGCAAAAACGGAAAAACTCTGCAAACCGATAGTTGCGGACAGCTCCGCGCCCTGGAGTTTGTTGCTCTGCCCGGTACGCTCTTTACTGTTGAAAAGGTTATCTCAGTAGGCGGACGCAAGGTCTACCGGGTGACAACCACCGACTATCCCTATACGGCAAAAAACGGCTACTACATAGACTCGGATTTCGTAGAGTTTCACAGGGATAGCCCCCATGAACGCCCAAAACATCTCCCTTTACTGGAAATGATCCTCACACGGCTGAAAGCTGCCAACAACAGCAGGTATGTCTGGGGAGGAAATGTCGCAAAGGGGTTACCGGAGATGCTGAATCGGCATCCGGCAGCACGCTCCCTTTCTTTAGCCGAGCAGAAAGCCTGGACACTGCATGGCGTTGATTGCTCCGGCCTTCTCTACGAAGCGACCGGCGGTTTTACGCCGCGCAACACCAGCAGCCTCGTCAGCTACGGCAGCGGAGTGAAGATTGCCGGTAAAAGCCCGAAGGAGATCGCCGCAGCCCTGAAACCGCTGGATCTGATTGTCTGGCCGGGGCATGTAATGATCGTCATTGATGAGGGGAAGGTGATCGAGAGCCGCCTTGTCTGCAATAATCCGGAAAACGGCGTCAGGATAAGAGATATCAGGGAGGCACTGGCGGAGACAATGAAGAGACGCACCCCGTCAGACCGGATCAGCAGCGGCTCAGGCGAATTTGTTGTCCGCAGATGGTATCAAAATCAGGAGTGACGCCCGGCAAGACGATCTTCAACTGCTTTTTTCTGTGCAAAAGTAAGCCGGGTTGAGGCAAGGAGTCGTCTGACTTCGGGGAGTTTCATTGCGGGGAGCCAGAGGGTGAACCAGATGAGCGGCGTCTTTGGGTTGGTCAGGATGGCTTCACGAATATTGGCCCGGCCCTGCCATCTCTGGTTTCTGGCAATCATGGAGATGGTTTCAGCCGTGGCAGCGCTGCTGCGCAGGAACTGGAAAACCACCCCCTCTTTGAGTTTTGGATTGGCGAGGCAGATCTCAACCAGGCGGGGGTCACCCTCTTTCAGCAGCGCTTCGAGGATCAGCGGCGTGGCGCGCCTTGCCAGAGTGATCCTGTTACCAAGTGGGGTCAGCGGCAGCCGCTGCATGATGGTTCTTTCTGCTGCAAGTTTGTGATCAGGCGTTATACTTTGCAGCAGGCAGAGGTTCAGCAGTTCAAAAAGATGCAGATGGGGGAGTATCCCGAGAAGAATGGCTGCCGGACTGTTCTGGTGAGCTGCAACTGCCAGCTTCAAGGTATGGCTTGTTTCTGTCTGCGATAGCCTGTATATCCTCTTTATGCTCTCCTCCGCCAGGTCCCTGCGTCTTAAGGCGGCAAGCAGGTGGCTCTCCGTGATAAGCGGATTTTTCAGTGCCGCATGGAGTATCTCTGTAGATGCCTGGGGGATTATTGAAAGAAGCTCCTCGGCGGAACAGGTGAGCGCTTTTTGTAACAGTTCGACTTTAGCAAGGTCAAAATCCATATAAAAAGGATACCACCAGATTGGAAAACCTGCAAACCCTCAAAAAATCACTTCTCTTCGCCGGTCTTGATGAAGAGCATCTTCAACAGGTCGCGGCAATATCCCATCGCAGAAGCTTTATAAAAGGGGAGACTATCTTTGCAGAAGGGGATACTGCCACTGGCTTCTTCCTCCTGGCAAAGGGTGGTGTAAAGCTCTGCAAAGTCTCGCCTGACGGCAGGGAAAAGGTGCTGCACTTCGTTCATCCGGGCGAGACCTTTGCCGAAGCAGCATTTTTCGGTGACGGCAGATATCCGGCTGAAGCAAGGGGGGTAGAAGCAGGAGAGCTGCTGATATTCCCCAAAGATGGATTCATGGGGCTTCTTGAGCGTAACCCGCAGTTTTCCCTTAATCTGATAATTTCGCTGTCACTTCTTTTGCGGCGGTTTGCCCGGCAGATAGAAGAGCTTTCATTTGCCGAAGTCCCGAACAGGCTGGCAGCCTATTTGATTGAAATGGCACAGCGCAAATCGACATCTTTTCAGGGGAAAAGCTATATAGACCTGGAGATGAAAAAAGGTGAACTGGCCTCAAGGCTTGGCACAGTCAGTGAAACACTTTCAAGGGCCTTTAGAAAATTGAAAGAGGAAAACCTTATCGAAGTCGACGGCAGCAGAGTTATCATACTGGATATGCAGGCCCTTTCCAGCATTTCATCGTCCGCCTCGAAAGGTTGACTGGACTTTTGCCACAGGACTTGTTAATTTAATCCAATCTCATGCCAAACAGGCGTTCTATGCCAACACTCTCTCAAATCTTTGGATCAGGTTTATCAGGAAAGCTCCGAAGCAGCTTCAGAGTCAGGCTGTTTACCGGCATTACTGTCGTCATCCTGATCGTCTGTTGCAGCTTTGCCACCCTGCTTTTTTACCAGCAGTATCAGGCACAGCTCGACAAAAGAGAGAGCGAGGGGAGCCTGATGGCAAAGCTCCTTGCCCGCGATGTCCGCCTGGCAGTCTTTTCCGGCAATCGCGACGAAATCATCCTCGCCGCAAAAGGGACAATGTCCCTTCCCGAGGTGCAGTCCGTCGAAATATATGACCCGGAAGGGTTGCTGATTGCCAGACTTGCCACACCAGCCGATGACAGTGCCCGCTACTCAACCTTCAGAGAACTTATTCCGGGACTATTGAACGTTGAACTTGAAAAGTCACTGTTCGTGGGAAAACGATGGGGAAGCGCACCGGATGCCGCCATAGGCTCAGTCCGCATTGTCGTTGATGAATCAAAGGCCGAGGCACATCTACACCGCCTTATCATCACCGTTTTGACAGCTACCATCATCTTCATCACCTTCGGCATACTGGCAGCCTACCTCCTGGCAAAGAGCATGACAAGGCCTATCATCGAACTCTCTGAATGTGCTGCTGCGCTCAAAGACGGCAATGACTCCGTCCGGGCTCCCATTGAAACATCCGACGAAATCGGTCACCTTGCCTCCTCCTTCAACAGCATGGTTGATGCCATCCGTCTAAGGACAAGAGATCTTGAAGAGGCACTGGAAGAACTTTACCAGCTCAACATTGCCCTTGAAGACAAGGTAGCAAAAAGAACCTCCCAGCTTGAAAATGCCAACCGCGAACTTGAATCATTCAACTACTCTGCATCCCACGATCTGCGTGCCCCGCTGAACCGACTCACCGGTTTTTGCGAGGTCTTAAAGGAAGAGTACGGCGATAGACTGGGCAAGCAGGGTCTGCACTACATCCAAAGGATAGCAAGCACTGGAGATCAAATGAATCTTGTTCTCTCTGCGATGCTGACTCTTTACCAGGTTCAGCAGAGGGAGATGAGCCCAAGACCTCTCGATATAAGCGAGCTCGCAACCGCTGTTGCTGCCTCCCTGAAACAGCGGGAGAGCGACAGAAAAGTGGAATTCGTAATCGAGCCGAATATAATCGTTTTTGCGGACATGAAGCTGATCTGGCTGGCTCTGGAGAATATTCTTGGGAATGCCTGGAAATTCACGAAAAGCAGGGATGACGCTAAAATTGAGTTCGGCAGACTGGGAAATGACGGAGAAACTGTCTGCTATGTAAGAGACAACGGTGCCGGATTCAACATGGAATATTACGACAAACTCTTCACTCCATTCCAGAGGCTTCATAATTTTGAGGATTTCCCCGGAACAGGCGTGGGGCTTGCAATTGTGCAGAGGATAATATCACGCCATGGTGGCAGGATTTGGCTTGAGAGCAATGAAGGTCTCGGGACAACCTGCTACTTTGTCCTTCAGCAACACGAAAGGATAAAAGAGCCCCTGGCCGAAGGCAATATTCATGGATAAATTCTCCCTGCTTCTGGTGGAAGATAACGAAGACGATCGTTTTTTGACTACACGAATAATCAAAAAACTCCCTTTTGCGGTAGATCTGGAGATCTGTAAAAACGGCGATGATGCATTTAAACGCATCCTGACAAACTCTCTTGAACTCCCTGCGCTGATACTTCTCGACCTGCAACTTCCAAAGATGGGGGGGATCGATCTTCTCGCAAAGATCCGTGGGACATACACCGCCAAAGAACTGCCGGTTATCATTCTCAGTTCATCGGACAATCCAGGAGACATTGCCCTCTGCAAGGAACTGGGAATCAGCGGCTACCTGTCCAAACCCCCTGAGCTTCAAGCACTACTCACACATCTGCAAATGGTACTACCCCTCTCCCCTACTCCACAGTAACACTCTTGGCCAGATTCCTCGGCTGATCCACATCGGTCCCTTTGAGCACGGCCACATGATAGGCAAGGAGCTGCAAGGGGATTGAGAGGATGAGCGGCAGCATCTCTTCCGGTGCGTCTGGAATCTCGATAACTGTTTCGACCTTGCCCTTTACATCCTGATCACCTTTCGAACATACGGCAATAACCCTGCCGCCACGAGCAATGACCTCCTCCATGTTGGAGGCGACCTTTTCGTAGGTGCTGTTCTTCGGCACAAGAACAACGACCGGCATATTTTCATCAATGAGGGCTATGGGACCGTGCTTCATCTCCCCTGCCGGATACCCTTCTGCATGGATATAGGAGATTTCCTTCAGCTTCAGCGCCCCCTCAAGGGCGATTGGGTAGTTCATACCCCGACCGAGGAAGAGGAAATCGCGGGCATTCATGTACTGCCTGGCGACTTTTTCTACTGCTGCATCGAGCTTGAGGGTCTCCTCCATGATGGCAGCCACCTGTAACAGCCCTGAAATCAGCGTTTTCCCTTTGTTTTCATCGATCCTGCCGATGGCGCGGCCAAAGCGGATTGTGAGGAGATAAAGGGCTGTCAACTGGGTGACAAAGGCTTTTGTGGAGGCAACCCCGATTTCAGGTCCGGCATGGGTGTAGATCACCCCGTCAGCCTCACGGGCAATTGACGAATCAACCACGTTGCAGATGGCAACGGCCTTTGCCCCACGTGAGCGCCCTTCACGCATGGCAGCCAGGGTATCTGCAGTCTCTCCTGACTGGGAGATGAGAATCAGCAGAGTCCGCTCGTTTACCACAGGGTTGCGATAGCGGAATTCCGAGGCGATATCGACTTCGACAGGAATTCGGCAATGTTCTTCAAGGAGAAATTTCCCCACAAGCCCGGAGTGCCACGATGTGCCGCAGGCAACGATACTGATCCGGTCAACAGTGGCAAGATATTGGTCGGAAAGATTGAAATCACCGAGGAAAACATCCCCCTGATCCTCGATCAGCCTGCCTGCGATGGTGTCCCGCACCGCCCGTGGCTGCTCGTAAATCTCCTTGAGCATGAAGTGCTTGTAGCCCCCCTTTTCAGCCATAAGCGGCGACCAGTCAATATGCCTTGGCTGCTTCACCAGGCGCTCACCGGAAATGGTTGAAAATTCCGCCTCAAGGCAATCCTTGCGAAAGAGAACGAACTCACCATCTTCCATGAAAACCATTTTTCTTGTGTGGGCAAGTATGGCCGGGATATCAGAGGCGACAAAAAATTCGTCCTCGCCAATCCCCACCACCATGGGGGAACCCTGTTTGGCAGCGATCATCACCCCCGGCTCATCTTCACAGAGGACGCAGACGGCAAAGGCGCCGCGCACCTTCTGCAGAGCCAGGCGCACAGCAGCTTCAAAGCCGCAGCCCGATTTCAGCTCTTCATCAACCAGATGGGAGATAACTTCTGTGTCAGTCTCGGATTTGAAAATATGGCCTATGCTACGCAGATGCTCTCGCAAGTGGAGGTAGTTTTCGATGATGCCGTTATGGACGACAATCACAGGGCCGGCCTTGTGGGGGTGGGCATTGATCTCTGAAGGTCTGCCATGGGTCGCCCAGCGGGTGTGGCCGATGCCGATGGTGCCGGAAAGCGGGGTTTCCAGAAGCCGTCTCTCCAGATTAACCAGCTTCCCTTCGCTTCTCGCCATTATGGCAGCACCATCAAGGAGCGTACATATGCCGGCCGAGTCATACCCCCGGTATTCGAGCTTTTTCAGCCCATCTAGAATGACAGGGGAGGCCTGCTGTTTGCCTATGTAACCAACTATTCCGCACATGTGAAACTCCTGTTAAAATCAATAGGTAAAAGGTCAAGGGTTAAGGGTTTTTACCTTTAGCCTTTAACCAACCTGTTTTTAACCCAATCAACCTTGTTAACCTGGGCTGTTCTGGCAATGGCCAGCGAATCCGGCGGGACGTCGATTGTTACGGTTGTTCCTGCGGCGATGAGGGAATTGCTGCCGACGGTTACCGGGGCAACCAGCTGGACGTCGCTGCCGACAAAGACGTTGTCGCCGATGACTGTCTTGTGTTTGTTGACCCCATCGTAATTACAGGTGATGGTTCCGCAGCCGATATTGACATCGGCGCCTATCTCGGCATCACCAAGATAGGTAAGATGTGAGGCTTTCGAACCTCTCCCCATGGTGATCTTCTTCGTCTCGACAAAGTTGCCGATCTTGACATGCTCTCCGAGTCTGGTTCCGGGGCGCAGATGGGCCATCGGGCCGATTGAGGCTTCGTCACCGATTCTGGACTCTTCAGCAACCGAGCCTGCCTTGATGGTTACCCGATCGCCTATGACAGAGTCTCGGATCGATGCGCCCTGCTCGATTATGCAACCGGTACCGATGACGGTACTGCCGGTGATATGAACATTTGGATGAATTATGGTATCAGCACCAATTGAAACACCTTCTTCAATGTAGGTGGCAGCCGGGTCGATCATGGTTGTGCCGGAGAGCATCAGCCCCCTGTTGATCCTGCTTCGCATAATTGTGGAGACTTCAGCGAGTTGAACCCGGTCGTTAACCCCCATCACCTCGGTAGGATCATCTGTGGGAAACGCCAGACAAAGGCGACTCTCCTGGGCTGCAATCTTGACGATATCTGTCAGATAATACTCCCCCTGGGCATTGTCACACTTGAGCCCGGCAAGGGCCTTGAAAAGAAACTCTGCCGATACGCAGTAAATTCCGGAATTAATCTCGTCGATCTCCCGCTCTTCAGGAGTTGCATCTTTTTCTTCAACAATCCTGCTGATCCGCCCCCCTTCCCTCTTGACCACACGGCCATAGCCAAAGGGATTCTCAAGGTGGGTTGTCAGGACAGTGACTACCGCCCCTCTCTTCTCATGGTTTTCGAGCATGGCGCCGACTGTTTCACTCTTCAAGAGGGGCACATCGCCGCAGAGAATCAGAACCGTTCCGCTAAAATCTTCGAGGGCAGTGCGGGCGCAGGCAGCAGCGTGCCCGGTTCCCAGCTGCTCCTCCTGAAGGGCAAAGACTATGGTTTCGTCGGATGAAAAAAAATCCCTCACCGTTTGCGCCTGGTGCCCGACGACAACAGCAAGCCGTCCTGCGCCGACGGCTTTGGCCGCACGGACTGAATACGAGATCATCGGCTTGTCTACGACCCTGTGCATTACTTTCACAAGGCCTGACTTCATGCGGGTACCTTTGCCGGCTGCGAGGATTATCGCTGCAACATTAGACATATTTAAAAAAACCTCCAATGTACGGATGGCTTGTATTTATCCTTAACTGTCATTTGGCTGCGACCAACTGACGTCCTCTTTTATAGATTATGCCCCCTGTATCGTCAAGGAATTAAAGCCTTTACAGCTTATTTTGGCTTTACATGACGCATAGTTCCGCATATATTCTCTTACGGAGAAAAGATGGCCATACAGGATGACATAACATTTCTTGAAAGCAGCATTGCCGAGCTTGTTGTCAAGTACGAACAGTACTTTCTCGGCATTGAGAAACGTGAGCCGCTGAAACTCTACGAGGATATTGAGCGTTTCATCAGGCGCTACAACACCTCCACCATCATCAATACAATGATGAAGTTCAAGTTTAATACGCTTGTGGGAAAGTTCAACAGTTACAAACAGTATTGGACCAGGATTAACCGGCTTATTGAAGAGGGGAAATACTCAAGAGACAAATTCATCATGGCCCGCCACCTTGCTGAAGGCGCTCCGCGCCAGACTGCAGAGCACCATGAAAAACCGCGGGCGAATGATACCGAGATGGTCTTCCAGCACTACCTCGAGGCCCGCAGAAAATGTAATCTCCCCACAGACAACATCAGTCGTGAAACAATGATTTCTGTTATCGAGAAGCAGCGTGAGGCTCTCAGAAGCAAGCATCACTGTGCAGAAGTGGAGTTCAGGGTTGTCATTGAAGACGGCGCTCCCAAGCTTAAAGCCAGGCCCTCTAAAACCGCAGTAAAAAATCATTGATGAAATCTGACCGTCAGCTCACACTAGCACTTATCTCCATACACCCATCGAAATCGCCACAGTCGGTTCCACTGGCTGCGGCCTTTCTTTCTGCGGCAATCAAGAAATCCTCTGAACTTTCCGGATCAGTCCAAGTGCAGCTTATGGATCTCTTTGCAGACCAGACGGCGCGGGAGTGCGCAGATACCATAAAGAGTGCGGCACCGGACATGGTCGGATTTTCCGTCTACACCTGGAACAGGCGTCTCTCTGCATCAACTGCCACTCTGCTGAAAAATGAGCTGCCTGGGACGACACTATTTTGCGGCGGTCCGGAAGCGACTGCTGATCAGTCAGGCCTGCTCCATGAAGCACCGTGGGACTTTCTTGTGCATGGCGAGGGTGAAGGTACGCTGGTTGAGGCCCTGAAAGCCAGACTGCACGGGGGCCCACAGGGGGCGATTCCCGGTCTGGCAACCCTTGAAAACAAGAAACTGATTTCATCTCCGCCAGGAAATCAGCTCGATCTGGCAACAGTCCCCTCGCCGCTCCTTTCAGGAGAGATCGACCCGGCCGGATATTCCGGTATGCTCTGGCAGATCTCCCGCGGCTGCAGCTTTGGCTGTGAATTCTGCTTTGACGGCGGCGGCAGCCGTAAGGTACGGCGTTTCCCACTGGAGCGGATAGAGTCTGAACTTCGTTGGTTTGTAAAAAACGGTGTCTCCCAGGTATTTGTCCTCGACTCCACATTCAACAGCGACCGGGAGCGTGCTGTCAGCATCCTCAGGCTGATAAAGAAAATCGCCCCCCAGATCCATTTCCACTTTGAAGTGCGGAGCGAGTTCCTTGACAAAAGTCAGGCTAAGCTTTTTGCATCAATCACCTGCTCATTGCAGATCGGCCTGCAGAGCGCCGATCCGGTTGTGCTGAAAAATTCCGGCAGAAACTTTAGCGCAACAGATTTCAGTTCGAAGATCGCCCTGTTGAACGAAACAGGGGCAGTATTCGGCTTTGACCTGATCTACGGACTCCCCGGCGACACCCTGTCCGGGTTCAGAAAGAGTCTCGACTTTGCCCTGAATCTCTACCCGAATCACCTCGACATATTCCCGCTGGCAGTTCTCCCTGGCACAAGGGTGGCAGAGCGAAGCCGGGAACTGGCCCTTGAGCACCTTGAGGCGCCACCATACACGTTGATAGCCTCACCATCCTTTGGCAAAAAGGATATGGCCGCCGCTGCCAGGCTTGCCGCTGCCTGCGATATCTTTTACAGCCGCGGGAAAGCAGTGTCGTGGTTCATGAGCCTTCTGCATCTTCTGAAGATGAAACCGAGCGAGCTTCTTGAACGTTTTTACGATTACGCCCTGAAGGCCGGAGTTTCGCTGGAATCTGCTACAGAGCTTGATGACGAGCGGATCTACACCCTCCAGTCCGGGTTCGTAACCGGGATATTGAAGGAGAGGAAACTCGGGAAATTTCTGCCTGCTGCCCTCGACATGATCACTTTCAACTACCACTATGCAGCCGCTCTGATGGCGGCTCCACCTTTACTCCCTACAGAAAAGGGGCTAGCCGGGGTTAACCTTTGCGGATTACCATTGACACTCGCCTCTTCAGCCCGCCTTGCAACATTCAGCTATGAAATCCTTGAGCTGCTTGATTCCGGGGTTGCTGATCTGCGCGAAATATCCTCCATATTCTCTCCGACCGGCTCATATGCCGTCATCTATCCAAAAAACGGAGAAGTCCTCACAGAGTCCCTGAATGAGGCGTTCTACAGACTCCTTGAAAAACTCGACGGCACTACCAGAGCAGGTGAAATTGCCCGAAAGTTTGGAATTCCCAAAACTGAGACAGAATCATTTCTCAGGATTGCGGCCCTTGAAGGGATAGTCTCATTGACAGGCAAAGCCTGAAATTGTAAGGTAAACGCCTCCCGCAAAGGGGCTTTGAGGGGTTGAATGCAACGTTTTTACAGACACTTTGTATCACTTACCATCTGCACACTTCTGCTCTTTTCCATCTCCCCGGCAGCAAGGTGTGAAGATGCAGGAGCATCATCAATTAACATCAAGCAGGTGGCCGATGGACTGGTCCTCATTGTCAACAGCAGCCAGAAGAGCCTTGATGACGTAAAATTCGACTGCAGCCAGGGTAGTAACGAAATCGTTGTCGAACTCCCCGCCGCCAATGAGCCGTCAATTCTAGATCCGCTGAAGAAAAACCCCAATGTGGCAATGAACGGACTTTCATCAACAATGCTCTCCAGAGAGATAATGCAGGCCAGAATTACCCCGAAACTGAAGCTGAACTGCTCCGGCCTGAAGATGGTGAGCAGATTCCAGAGATACGTCACCTATCTTTATCCGGCCGGAAGGGATCTGAAGCTTGTCTCTGCCGAGATCAAAGGCTTTGACTTTGATGAGAACAGGCCACGATCCCAGGTAAACGGCTCCCTCAATCTGAAATTCAATGAACCTCTCGGCTCTGTCGACATTACGGATGCAGTAAGTTCGGCTGATAACAGGTTATCAATCAATCTGAATCCAAAGGATTTTGTCCGCCTTGAAGCTATTTCCAGCACCTCATATCCAAACGAGTTGACCCTGAAGATCTCCAGACCGGATCCTTTTGAGCCTTATCTTCTCACCTTTGAGAGCCTGAAAAGTGCCGTTATCAGCAAGGTGAAGGCCAAAACCGTAAGATCAGCGGAAAGCAATGAACTGCGCATTGACCTGACCCTGACGCTCGCGCTCTACGAAACCGGCAAAAAACTCTATCAGGACGGAGATACCCGCAAGGCACTTCTCTACATGGATGCAGCCAAGAGCGACCCGGCCACTGCCCTCGTATCACGGATGTCGGTCGGGACAATTCTCTGGAATGACGACAACTACAAGGATGCGGCAAAGAGTTTTAAAGAGCTGGTAGAGATGGATCGGGGGTGGGAATTCCCTGAAGCCAGGTTCTATCTGGCAAAAACATCGTACATGGCAAACAACCGCCTCAGCTTTGAACAGACAAACATGCTGAAAGAGTTTTTACGGCGCTGCGACAGGATGAAATACGGGACCTGTAGCGATGCAAAGGAACTGTCAGACCAGGTGAATGAACCGGCGCTGAAACTGAACCTTGCCTCAAAGCCTGAGCTGAAAAAGCTGGCAGCAAAACTCGCAGATCCGCGTATAAACCAGAGCGAGGTACAGAAAAACATCTTTCACTACTGGGCGACCTGGTGCCCGCTCTGTCTGGAAGAGATGCCTAAAATCATGAAATACGCCATGGCCCATCCGAATGTGTCGATCTACATTGTTGCCAAAAACGACACCCCGAAGGCGATAATGGCCACCCTGTTAAAGGCCGGGGCAATCAGAAGGAATAACATTTTCTATTATATCGACACAAAGGACGATATTATGCTGCGCCAGACTGTGCCGCTGATCCTGGCGAACAAGGAGCCTGTGACGCCGCTCCCCATCTCGGTCTTCATGCAGCGGGAGGTCCCGTTCTACATTACGGACCGGCTTGACTGGAACGAGGCGCAGCTCTCGCAGATCTGGAAGTTGAAGTATAATGAATGATTCATCGTTGGCAGATGGCAGCTGCCGGAGTGAGTGCTCAGGCTCTATTTCGTCGTAACTCTTGGTGAAATGGAGCGTAAAGCAGATCCTGTCTGAGCGAAGCGAGTTGATCTGCTGTAGCGCAATGAGCCTAGAGTTACAGAAATTGAGCCGTCACACGAACGAAGGTAGCTGCCAGCTGCCGGTTTCAAACAGATATTCAAAACCAATAGGCATTCGGAGGAGCACCATGAAAAGCGGTAAACTGGTAATTTGTCTGTCAATATTTTCCCTGTTTCTAAGCGTCAGCAGCTTTGGGGCAACCTATGACGTTATTGCCCCGAAAGCGCAGAAAGCTGCCGAGAAGAAGCCGACTGCCGAAGCCCAGGCTGTTACTGCAAAACCGGCACAGACCTTCCAGCCAGATGCCGTATCAGCCAATCCATGCCCCAATGAAACCGGCTGGCTCCTCTCCACCGTCCCCATGACCACCCCGGAAAGCAATGATCAGAAATTCTCCAAAAACCCGGGAAGCGCCTTTCTCCCTGAAGATATGCAGAAAGAGCTGGTGAATATTGCCGCCAAGGAAAACATCTCAATGAAGGAGCTCTGCGGCAAGCTGAGCACGTACAAAACCAGACTGGAGGAGTATTCAGGCGACCCACAGGAGTACAACCGGCAGCGGATGCTGGTACTTGATGAGATGCTCGACTGCAGAAAAAGCTGCGGCAAGATCCTCAACAAATTTGCAGCGCTTTACACAGAAAGCTCCAGAGTCTATTTCAGCGGCATAGTCAGGTTCAACGCCGGCTCTGCCAGGGTTGTCAGCAGCTTCAAGGGGGACAAGAGCCACGGCCCGATCCAGATCAACAATGAAGAGCAGCTGAAAGCAGCCCTTGTAAAGTGGCAGAAAGACCCGAGCCAACGGATCCAGCTTGACGCCAGGTCGTCAATCCCCGGCTCCGTAGAGATCAATGACCGCATCTCCAAGGTGAGAGCAGAAGCGGTTCAGGGGTGGCTGGTTGCGAAAGGGGTTCCGGCAGGGCAGATCAACATCAAGTGGCTCGGCAAATACGGCCCGTTGATCAACAAATCTGTAGCAGCGGCATATAACATCGAAGCTGTTTTCAACGAGTACAAAAATATCGGCGCAAAGCAGTCCACAAGCCTCATCGGCTCACAGGGGATTGAGTCGTTTTTCGACGGTCTCAACCAGAGCGTCTGTATCTTCGTACTCCCTTAGGTTGACCATGGAGGCAATGTAATGACTAAATGTATAACTATCGCTACTGCCGTGCTGTTCCTGGCTTCACAGGTGTTTGCCGCCGATGCTCCCTACAGCTTCGAGGATCAGCATATCCGTATCGAAGGGGAGGTAAAATCTGCTGCCGGGAAGAAGAGCGCAACCCTTGAGCTGAAGATGACGCCGAAAGAGGGGTGGAAGCTCCTCGCTGACAACTCCTCCGGCACAAAGCCGCTCCGCCTGACCGTCGGCGGAGCCAGGTGCATCAAGGCATCGGGGGTGGCAAGCTTCTCAAAGCCGGACATTTCGGGCTACGACGAGAGCGGCGCCTACTCCGAGTACTACACGAAAACCGCCACTGCAAAGCAGGAGTTCACCAGACAGGGATGCGGGAAAAACGACAGCGAACCGGTCGCCAAACTGACCTACCTCCTCTGCCAGGAGAGCAGATGCGTCGGGCCGTTTTCACGGGAGCTGAAGGCGAAGGGGAAGTAGGATGACCAAGTGGAGTTACTGGCATTACGTAGAAAAGAATTGTATGTAAGTGATGTAAGCGGTATTAATCAAATAAAAGGGGTAGCGGCTGTTTAAAGCCGTTACCCCTTTATGTTTGCAGGCTAACAGTTGAAACTCAACTGAGCATGGCAGCCTGACGCTTGAAATGGTCTTCAAGAACGAGGCAGGCCATGGCCTCGATGACCGGAACGATCCGTGGACAGATACAGGTATCATGGCGCCCTTCGGTGATGATATCCACCTCTTCCCCCTTGAGGTTAACGGTTTTCTGGGGGGTTGCGATACTGGAGGTCGGCTTGACCACCACCCGGAAGATTATCTCCGCTCCGGTGCTGATGCCGCCAATGATGCCGCCGGCGTGGTTGGTTTTGAAGCCGTTTTTATCCATGGCATCGTTGTGCTCGGAACCGGTCATGTCTGCGGCCGCAAAGCCTGTTCCGAACTCGATCCCCTTGACTGCGCCGATGGAGAGCATTGCATGGGCTATTTCGGCGTCAAGTTTGTCAAATGCCGGCTCACCCAGCCCCGCAGGTATACCGGTAATCCGGCATTCGATGATGCCGCCGGCGCTGTCGTTCTGATCCTTGATAGCCTTGATCTTTACCATCATCAGCTTGGCAGCCTCAGCGTCGCAGGCACGCAGCAGATTGTTTTCGATTACGGCAGGGTCGTATGTCCGGCATTCGATGCCGGCGACTCTTTTGGAGTAGGCGATGATCTTCACCCCCCTGTTTTCGAGGAGTTTGCGGGCTACGGCACCGGCTGCGACCCTGGCGGCGGTTTCACGGCCCGATGCCCGGCCACTGCCACGGTGATCGCGGATGCCGTATTTTTTCAGGTATGCAAAGTCAGCGTGACCGGGTCTGAATTTGTCCCTGATGTCGTCGTAGGCAGCCGGATTATGGTCGGAGTTGTAGAGCACCAGCGACAGCGGCGTGCCAGTGGTCTTCCCCTCAAAAATACCGGAGAGGATATGCACCTCGTCGGTCTCTGTCCTCGGGGTGGTGATGAATGACTGCCCCGGTCTGCGGCGGTCGAGTTGCACCTGTATATCGGCTTCACTCAGCTCAAGGCCGGGAGTAACGCCGTCAACGATGACCCCAACCCCTTTGCCATGGGACTCGCCAAAAGTAGTGATCCGGAAAATTTCGCCGAAACTGTTGCCTGCCATAATAAATCCCCTTTCAATAACTTAACTCTCTGCACGAAAGCAGAAAAACTACTGCGCCCCTCTCACCACTACCCGGCTACCCCTCTCACCACCGGTCTCAGGCATCGGCTCGACCTCAAGCAGCAGAAGCCTGCCGGTTCTGCTGTCATGGGAGAAATCTGCCAGATACCCCTGACTCTGGGTTGAACGCCACTTTTCCTGAAGCGCAGCACCATCCCACTTCAGCTTTACCAGAGCGTTTTTTGAATAGCTCCGCCTGTCACTCTCAAAATAGATACCGGTATTACGTGCGGCAATAACCTCACCCGCGGCTGTTACCTGAATCCGCTGGGGCAGATAGCTGTTGCACGGTTTTGGCGTCTGGGTCAGAGGATCAATCTTTTCTGCCTTGCATAGTTGCACTTCACTGCCGCCGAACTTTTCACGGCTCTTCCAAAGCTGTTTCTTATCCTTGGAGTAGACCAGCAGATAGCCGTCAGGATGGGTTACCACAAAGTGAGGTTTCCCCTTTGCATCAACAAATCTGCCGAAGTTGTAGAGATTGCCGAATAGCGGCAGCTGGATCGGATTTTTGACGCTGTACTCATCACCACCCTTTACAAGCTGATAAACCTCACCTACGAATTCGGTATTAGCATCAAGCCTCTGGGCATAGATCCTCTTCTCCTTACCGTCGAGAGCGATTCCTCTAAGGAGGTACGGGATATTGTCTTTTACTTTTCGTAAAGTTCTGTTTTCCAGCTGATAAACCTGGGAGGCAGGCAACCCGAGCTTCAGGATGCTGACATAGACTTCAACAGTCCCGTTACCCTCCAGATCAGCCACATCAACTCCGACAATCTTTTCATCGGCCTCGAACTGTGTCTCCGAGACAAACTGAAGGCTCTCACCTTTCAGATAAAAGTTCAGCGAGCGCTCCGTTGCGGCAAAGATCTCTACTCCATCAGCACCTCTGTCCAGACCAGAGGCGATGAAGCTGTACCTTTCGGCAAGGCGCTGGCTGGTCCATGGTTTTTCCGGCACTTTTTCCGCTTTTGGCGGTTGAAGCGCTTTGACGTCCTTACGTGACTCCTTCTTGACCGGCGCTACCGGAGCCTTTACATCTGCAACCAGCAAAGGTTTCTCAGCTTTGGCTTTAGCAGCAAGTTCCGGATGCCACTTGAGGATCGAATAGCGAAGGCGCTTTGCCATCTCGACGACTGATGGAATCAGCTCATTCTGGGTATCCCCCTGCACAAAGACACGATCGACAAACTGGCCTGAAGCTGTCTTCACCAGGGCATCAAGACTGAATACGGTACCAAAGGCGATGTAACTCGGGTCTATGAGAATATCTGCATCGGACGGTCTATCGGTCGCCTGAATCTCTTCGCTGTTCAGTCGGGACATCAAAAGAACCTGCATGGAACCTTTCAGCTCCTCCCTGTTTTCACCGGTCGAGACCGTAAACCGGTTAACAAAGGCCTTAACCACGGCGGCTTGACAGCTGTTTGCTCCCAAAAACGATGCACACAGCAGAACTGCGATTATAGCGGCCTTTTTCATAAATATTCCTTATGCAGTTATCACTGATACTGGATATAGATCGGCTTTGGATTGAGTTTGAGCAGATCCTGGGGAGTCATCATCGGATCCCCCTTCTTTGTATCATTATGATAAAAGAGTTTGAACCCTGTGTACTGTACCGGCTCTTTTACTATGTACGCCTTGTATGAATCCCGCTTCAACCAGGGAGCCCCCCAGCCATCCATATGCATGACGATCTGCACCTCTGGCCGCAGGGCAATTTTCTGATAATTTGTTACCCCGTTCTGTGTGAACCTGTGAACAGTAAAGACCTTTGGCGGCAGATTGTATTTTTTTACCAGCCCTTGCAGATAGTCGGCAGCAAAATTGATATCTGCCGCATCATAAGTCCCTATCTTTGTCCCCGGTTTCTTGCCGCTGGCAATGAGGTTGAACTCCGGGTCAATGCCAAGATGGACATCCGGATTTTTCAGTATCCACTCGAATCTCGGCAGAAGCGTGCGGATATCCTCATGGCCGGTCTGAATATCGATGAAGAGGATCGCATTGGCCTCTTTCGCCCAACCGTATACCTGGTTGATAGTCGCATCCGGCATTATCATCCTGTATTTGCCCGCTTTGCCGGGAGCCCCCTGGGCAACGGCAGCTATGAGGTGCAGAGCAGGCTGCACCGGCAGAGCAGGATCAGCAGCCTTCCAGCGCTCAACCTCGACCTTCAGGCGGCCAAGCATCTCGTCTTTTGGAAATTCGCCAAGTGCACCCATCTTTTTAGAGAGAGGATTGCCGTAATAGGCAACGATCCTTTTTGCAGGGAGAATCGATCCGGGCAGAACAGACGGCGTTTTTGGCGGCCAACCGCTTTTGCGGGCAAACTCAGGGTCCTCACCGGCATTGTACTTGATCCCCTTGGTTGATGCGGTTGTAACAGAGGCAAGCACCGCTGATGTGGGCTTCTTGAAGGTTGGCTGGCTGACAGCCTGCTGCTCAGGTTTGGCCGGAGCAGCTTTTTGACATCCGTTGACAGAAAATAGAAAAAGCCCTGAAAGGGCAATCAGACAAAATCCTCTAAATTGCAAAACAACACCTCTACTTTATTAAATTCCCTTTTTACAGGGTCATGCTTTAAATTTGCTCTCAGTCCCTTCCCGCAGGCGATTGATATTTTCCCGATGCTTCCAGACAACCAGGAGTGCGATGACTATTGTCATCAGCAAAATCGGCGGACGGGGGTCAAAAACTGCCACAAATCCCGGGATCGACAGTGCCGCCAGGATCGAGCCGAGGGAGATATAGCGCCATTTCCAGACGATGAGGGCAAACAAAAGAGCTGCCAATCCTACTGCAGCAGGCGAGACTGCGAGGAAGACCCCAAGGGCTGTCGCCACCCCCTTCCCCCCCTTGAAGCCAAGAAAAACCGTATAGACATGGCCGAGAAAAGCGGCAAGCCCCACAGCCGCGATCATGGCATCCCCCATGCCGAGATATCTGGCAGCAAGAACCGGGATGACCCCTTTGAGGCAGTCACCGACAAGGGTAAGGATGCCGATTGTCCGGCCAAGAGTGCGATAGGCATTGGTTGCGCCGATGTTACCGCTGCCGCTTTTTCTGATATCGACTCCGGCACTCTTTGCCAGAAGGAGCCCGGTGGGGATGGAGCCAAGCAGGTATGCTGCGATCAGGGTGATTATTTCGATCTTCATCGTGATTATCAGAGCCTCTCTCTTTTCAAAAGAAGTGAATTTGTTACTACTGATACTGACGAAAGTGCCATGGCAAGCCCAGCGTATTCCGGATTCAAGGTGATGGCAAAAGCCGGATAGAGGGCTCCTGCAGCCACCGGAATACCGATGCAGTTATAAAAAAGTGCCCAGAAAAGGTTCTGTTTCACTTTTGACAGGGTCTTTCTGCCAAGCTTTATTGCTCTGGCAACATCCATCAGCGAGCTGCGCACAAGGACTATGTCGCCGGTCTCTTTCGCCACATCGGTGCCGCTGCCGATGGCAATACCCACATCTGCCGCTGCCAGCGAAGGGGCGTCGTTGATGCCATCGCCGACCATTGCCACCCGGAACCCTTCCGCCTGCTTCCCTTTTACCGCTTCCAGCTTCTGCTCCGGGAGCAGTTCGGCCATATAGCCGTCAAGTGCCACCTCTTTTGCAACGGCTGCCGCAACTCTGTTGTTGTCGCCGGTGAGCATTATGCAGGTTATTCCATATTGACGCAAGACCCTGATAGCCTCTTTGGCATCGTTTTTTACCTGATCGCTAAAGGCGGCAACCCCAGCAAGCGCTCCGTCAGAGGCGAGCCAGACCGTCGAAGCCCCTCTGTCAGCAAATTTTTCAGCAGCCTGCTGCGAGGGTAATGTATCAATCCCCCGCTCCTCAAGGAGACGACGGTTCCCCATGATAAGCTGAGATGTGCCGTAGCGGCACGAGACCCCGCGCCCCTTGAACTCTTCGTAGTCGCTCACCGCGCCAACCGTAATCCCCCTGTCAGCCGCCGCTGCACAGGCTGCCACAGAGAGCGGGTGAAGCGAATGTGCCGAGGCGGCCGCAAGTTCTTCGAGAAACCGGTTACCATCCATTGCCGAAATCGGCTCGAAATCTGTCAGCAGTGGTTTGCCAACGGTTATGGTACCGGTTTTGTCGAGCATCACCAGGTTTACTCTGGAGATATGCTCCAGCACCGAACCGCGCCGCACAAGGATACCGTTTGCCAGACCGACACCGCTACCTGCCATGATGGCAGTCGGTGTGGCCAAGCCCATGGCGCAGGGACAGGCAATGACCATAACGGCAACAGCCAGCTTGAACGCGAAGAGTGCTCCATTGGATGAGAGCAGATACCAGCCGAAGAAGGTAGAAACGGAGATCAGCACCACCAGCGGCACAAAACGGGCAGAGACCATGTCGGCAAAGCGCTGGATCGGTGCCTTGTCGCTCTGTGCCTCCTGCACCATGCGCACAATCCTGGCAAGTGCCGTCTCTTCTCCTACGGCAGTCGCCCTTATCTGCAGAAGTCCGCTCAGATTGACCGCACCGCCGGTGACCCTGTCGCCGCATTTTTTAAGCACAGGCATCGACTCGCCGGTGATAATCGATTCGTCCAGATCGCTTGTGCCTTCGATGATTGCACCGTCAACCGGAAAGCTCTCCCCGGGCCTTACCAGAAGCAGATCCCCTGACTTGATCAGATTGGCCGGGATCTCCTCCTCCCCCTTATCTGTAAGCAGCCGTCCGAAAGGGGGTTGCAGGTCAAGCAGCTCCCGCAGCGCTCTGCTGGCCCTGCCACGGGCCCCACCTTCAAGATATTTGCCGAGACGGATAAAGGCGATGAGCATTGACGATGTTTCAAAGAATACACCGCCATGCCAGCCGGCAAAAAATGCTGCCAGAGAGTAGAAGTAGGCAGCTGAAGTGCCGAGGGCCACCAGAACATCCATGTTGGCGCTGCCGCTTTTCAGGGAGTACCAGGAGCCACGGTAAAAGGTCAGGCCGGCACTGAACTGGATCAGCGTAGCCAGTATCAGGTTCAGCCAGCCGACAGCCCGGTTGTCATGGATCAACATGGTCGACATGATAATGGCGGCGATAGCCAGGGAGAATATCAGCCAGCTCCGCTCCCGGCGAAGTTCTTCAGCCTCCTTGTTACTACTGCCGCTGCCGCTCTGCACGCCGTATCCGAGGGTTTTCACCCCCTCTTCAATATCAGCTGCGGTAAGGACCTTCTCGTCATACTCCACCAGAAGGCTACTGATAGCGAAGTTGACTGTGGCAGAAGTTACGCCCCCCTTTTCCCGCAGCCCCTTTTCAATCCTGGCTGCGCAGTTGACACAGGACATACCGCTTATCTTGAAGTTCTCTCTTTTCACGAAACCCCTTTAGTTACTCTCGCCCACCTTTATACCGAGCAGATGCCTCATCTCCTGGGTGCATATCTTGAAAACCGCAGCTGACGGGATCGCGAGGACCACCCCCCAGAAGCCGAGCAGCTCACCCATTGACATGACCACAAAGATGACCGCCAGCGGATTAAGGCGGAGTGTATGACGCATCACCAGCGGCTTGATCAGGTTCCCTTCAATAATAACATTAATCACAAAATAGGCTGCACAGACTTTCGGGATGATCCAGATGTCACCACTGTTGAGATAACCGATAAGGGCAGGTGGAATCACGGCAACTATGGCCCCCAGAAATGGGATAATAGTTGCAAACCCTGCAAAGAAGCCGTTCAGCAGGGGGAACTCAACTCCGAGAAGAGCAAGGGCAATCGAGGTAAGGATGGCAACAAACAGGCAGTCGAAGAACATGCCAACAAGAAATCTCTCAAGGCTCCGGTTCAGCTCCCTGCCGAGCTCAATAAGATGCTGACGGTCGCTGTGATGAAACATCCTCCTGACAAAATCCTTGGCATGCTGCTTATAAAGAAGCATGAAAAAGACAAGTATGGGCGAAAGGATCAGATTGAATCCGGCAAAAAAGAGGTTTTTAAGGTGATACAAGCCGAAGCTGGAGAGGTATGAGGTCAGCTCTTCGACGGCCCTGGTTATCTGGCCGAGAACCCATGCGCCTTCATCGCCGCCGTAGTAGCCCGACATCTTTGACTGCCACTTGTCCAGTGCGAACTGAAGATTCCTGATGTAGAGCGGCAGGGCCTTTACCAGGGCATCGACCTGATGCCCAAGATAGGGGATGAGTATGAAGGAGGCCAGAAAAGCAACAAAGCTGACCACTCCATAGAGAAGTAAAAGTGCCGTCAGGCGGTTAAAGCCCTTTTTTTCAATATATTTGAGCTGGGGATTTAACAGGTAGGCAATTACCAGAGATGTCAATACAGCGGAAAAGGTATGGCCGACAAAATAGGCCGCAGCAATAATGGCGGCAAAGCAGAAGAGTATTGCGAAAAATATTCTGTTTCTCTCTCTTTCGCCTGACAAAGTTACTCCTTGACCGAAAAGTCACCACGACGCCAGTGTATGGACATAATTTTAAGCGCCGCTGCAATCGGGATTGCCAGCAGTATCCCCCAAAAACCCATCATCTCGCCAAACGCCATAACAACTATCACGGTCATCAAAGGATTGAGGTTCATGGACTCCTTGAAGACCAGCGGCTTTACCAGATACCCTTCCAGAAAGTAGATGGCTGCAAATGAGCCGATAACCTTGAGAATTATTGTCCCGTTCTGAAATTTGATATATGCAAAAAAGAGCGGCGGCACTGTCGCCAGGAAAACACCTATGAACGGGAGCACAGAGGCAGCACCGGCAAAAAGACCGTTCAAAAGCGCATAATCAACATCGAGAATAAACAGTGCAATGGTTGAAAATACGGCAACAATCGCCGAGACTATCAGCTGTCCGCGCAGATAGCCGCCGATACTGTCGTTGATCTCGACACCGATTTTAAGGATATGATCCTTGTGGCGAAGAGGAAGCCAGACCTTAAGTCCGTCAAGAATCTGTGGTTTGTAGTGGAGCATGAAAAAGACAAGTATGGGAGCAAGAATCAGGTTAAACAGGTTGAAAGCAAGGCTTGACGCGGCCGAGTAGACACCTGAGCCAAGCTTTCCGGCTACGGCATCAAGCTTCGTAGAGGCTGAATCGAGCAGCCACTCCCACTCACTAAAGGCTGGTGAATTGATGAGCTCAGCCTTTTGAACCTCCATAAGCCCTTTCATCTTCTGGACATATGATGGCAGAGTCTGAAGCAGAGAAATCCAGCGATCTGCCACAAGCGGTACTATGAAGAGCATGGCAAAAAGAGAGAGCACCCCCAAAAGGGCATAGAGGACAACTATCCCATAGCCTCTTTTGATGCGGCACTTCTCCATGTAGACCATGAGAGGATCGAGAAGGTAGGCAATGACAAAAGAGAGCAGAAAGCAGGATACAGTATGCCGTATGGCATAACCACCAGCTGCAACCGCTCCAATCACCAGTACAACAGAAATCGTCCTGAAAACCGTACTGTCATTAGTGTGTGCCATATGACCCTTTAGAACAGCGACGCCGGAGAGTAGATGTCATGCTCTTCAAGCCATGATCTGATCTTGGTGTTGAGCATTTCGTCTTTGAACGCATAGTAGGTTTCAAGTTCGTCAGGATAGAAAGAAAGGATCTCCTCGACCTTGCCGAAAGAGTTTTTCCCGGCAAAAGTTTTTCCCAGAAGAGACTTCAACGTAATGTCAGAAAGACCTTTTATGAACTCGTGCAAAAACACCCGTTCCTCTTCATAGTTAAACCCCGGTATCTGCAAAAACTGGTCGGCATTGGCATTTATCTGTTGCCAGAATGCCTCGTCTTCATAATCATCCGGGACAAAGAAGACCTCTCCTGTTGCCCTGTCCAGAAAGTATATTATTTGGACATCCTCGTTGAGGAAAGCATCAATCAGCTCATCCCAGACGACTTCTACTTCTCGTGCCGTACCCATCAAAACCTCACAACCTGCTAGACCTTGCCGCATTTATAAACTATATTGAAATCCATGCACGCATTTTTTTTAGCTGACGCACACCTTAGAAATCCGGATGATCACAACTATCTTCTTATGCTGAGCTTTCTTGAAGGGCTCCCGGCAAGCGTTGATATGCTTGTGATCGTGGGTGATTTCTTCGAGTTCTGGATTGGCGACTCCGCCGAAGCCTTCCCCCATTACAGACCCGTCCTTGATGCAGTCGAGAGGTTAACACAAAAAGGGGTGAAACTCCTTTTTTTTGAAGGAAACCACGATTTTCACCTGGGACGTTACTTCAAAAAAACCTTTAACGCAGATGTGTACCCGGACAAAGCCGACATAACCCTTGACGGCAAGCGCCTCTTCATCTGCCATGGCGACATAATAAACCGGGCAGACTACGGCTACAGGGCTCTAAGACTGGCTTTTCGCAACCCGTTTACCAGGCTTCTTGCAAAAATACTCCCACCGTCAGTACCGGCTTTTGTTGCAGACAGGCTTGGCAGACGTTCAAAAGGGAATCACAAGGCAGCTGAAGCGAAATGGGATTACAGGCGTCTGGTCAAGGATTTCGCTATCGCCAGATTTGAAGAGGGTTTCGATGTTGTTGTTACCGCCCACTATCACCGTCCCATGCTTGAGAACATTCACGGCAAAAGCATCCTGGCTCTTGGAGACTGGATCACCCAGTTCTCCTATAGTGAATGGATTGATGGCAAACTTGAACAGAAAAGTTATCAGCAAGAGCAGGCTGAAGTCTGAAGGTAGATAGTAAAACAGCTTAAAGACTTTCCTTCAGCCTTTTACCTAAAAAACGCCTCCAAAGCCTTCTCTCCGACATTCGACGCTTTCACATTCCATTTCCCCTGATTGACAACCAGTACCACAAGGGCTATCTGCGGGTCTTCCATAGGTGCATAGGCAGCAAACCAGCTGTACTGACCTTCCGGATCCTTGCCATCGATCGATCCTGTCTTGGCGGCAATATTGATCTTTGAAAGCAGAGCCCTGCCGCGACGGTCATGGAAAGCCCGTCTGGAAGTCCCCTTGTTTACTGTTGTTGAGAGCGTTCTGGCAAGCTTGACTGTTGACTCCTCCGAAAGGAATCTCCTTAGTTCAAGGGGTGCCGCAGAGAAGAGCAGCTCACCTGTCCCGCTTGTCACCTTTTCCGCCAGAAGCGGAGTCATCATGACGCCGTGATTAGCAACTCCGGCCATGACCGCTGCAGCATGAATCGGCGAAATCTTCACCTCACGTCCAAGACCGGCACCCATTAGTTTCAGCTCGGCATCGTTCTGCGGTGGAACCGTGGTGCTTGGCAGAATTGAAGTGCCGGGGAAGAGCTGCCTGTTGAAGCCAAAGCGGTCAGCCTGAAGAAGAAGCTGCTCCTTGCCGACATATGAGCTGGCAATCCGCCCGAATATCGGATTCACAGATTTGCCCATGGCATCAGTCACGGTCATCTCCGGGCTTTTGCGCCCGTGAGGCTCCCAGCGGCGCGGATCTACAGAGGTAAGCTTCCCGTTGAAGGCAATTACCGTGTCCGGCGTAACCCTGTTCTGCTCAAAAGCCGCTGATGCAGTGATTATCTTGAAGAGAGATGCCATCGGATAGATCTGGTTGAAGGCCTTTTTATGCCAATCCTTGTCAACCGTTGAGTGGCTCACCATGCCAAGAACCCTGCCGCTTTTCGGCTCAAGTGCCACCATTACGGCATAGGGGACACGCCTTTCTGCCAGATACTGGGAAACTTTCCCCTGAAGGACCGGATCAATATTGTAGGAGATGACACCACCATCCGGCAGGGATGATTCGAGACGGCTGCCAACAACCCTTGCAGAGGGTACGAGATCAGCTGCAACCTGCAAAGACTGGAATGTGTCAAGGGGAGCAAGCTTCTGCACCGGTTGGGCAGACGGTTTTGCATCAGCCTTTGGGACCGGGGAGATCTGCTTTGCAGATGGCGCTAAAAGGTTATAAATCGGCCACAGGCCTAATGCTACAGCTATTGCGGGTAGAATCAGGCGAAGGCGGAGCTTTTTGCGGGGAGGTTCGGCAAGACGCCTGCGCATATTGGCACTACTGGCCTCGCCACCTTTGAAAAGACGCTTTAGCAGACTTTTTTTCTGTTTTGTAATGTGTTTGATATCCTGCATAAGGGAGGCAACTATATGTTAAAGGGGGGGCTCTTGTCAATGAGGGGAGGAGCTTTCATTGCGTGGAACTTCATCGGCCAGATCCCTGAGAGATATACCGGAGAGACTTTTGGCCATACATGTATCCACCCTGGCAAGCAGGTCAGCCAGATAGGACTCCCCTTTTGTCATCGTGAGCGGCTGCCAGCCAACCGGTGAATTTTGTAACGCAGAAAGAACTTCGCTGACCATTATCTCTTCCGGCTCTTTTGCAAGGGCATAGACAGGTGGAGCGTCATCTGTTGAAATTATGAACCCTTGCAGCATAAGGGAGGAAAGCAGTTCTTTGAGAATTTTTTCCGGGAGATCAAATGCATCACCCAGATGTTCACCAGTCCATCCTTTCACACGGCTTCCGCTGAGAGTTGAAATATCCTGTAAAATCGCCAATGACAAGAGTTCGCGGACTCTCTGACTTACGGGCCCCACCTTGAGCTCCCTTCTGATCGTCCGGATATTCTGATGGGCATGAACAATTTCGACACCCAAAAGAACAATCAACCAGCTTACATATATCCAGATCATGAAGGTAGGAAGGGCGGCCATGGTGCCGTAAATCGCATTGTTTCTGGCAACTCCGAACTGAAAGTGCACATAAAACCTCTGGGCAAGCTGCCAGAGCGTCCCTGCCAGAAAAGCCCCTATCAATGCGGAACCGGAACTGACCACGGTATTTGGCACAATTTTGTAGAGAAATGTCAGGGCAATGCAGACCATCAGGTAAGGAAGAAAATGAAGAATATCAGGCAGGATTTCACCCAGGGATGCAGACGTAAGAAACCAGTTGAAAGCCGCCTGTCCCTCAAGAAAAGTGGTCAAGCTTAAGGCAGCAAATATCAGAGCCGGCATACTGATTAAAAGGATCAACTGTCCACCGATTTTCTTGCCGAGCGGTCTGGTCTCCTTAACGATCCATATCTGGTTGAAGCTCTCTTCAACGCTGTCAAGAAGCATTACTACCGTGACCAGAAGGCCTGCAAGTCCGAATCCTCCAAGAGATGTCATATTCGTATTGTCTATATACCGGATAATTCTTGCAGCAACATCCTGAGACCCTGCTGAAAGCTGCTCAAGAAGGGCAGGCGCTACCTGGTTCTGGACACCAAGGCCTTTAAGTATTGAAAAGATAATTGCGAGAAATGGAACAAGAGCCAAAAGGGAGGTAAAAGCCAGCGATGACGAGCGGAGAAACCACTGGTTACGCCAGGAGTTGCGAACAACAATTGAAATAAACTGTATGACAATAAGCCAGAAGCGCTGCAATCCTCTGTAATCTTCAGGATCCGGCTCCCAGACACCCTTGGAAAAATAATGAATGATCGGGTTTATTACGTTCATTAATGGCGCCATAAACAAAAAACCTGTAAAAAAGGGGCGCACACTGTGCACCCCTCGCTGTGAAAACCGTGATTGATCGACAGGCCTCTTTCAGGCACTCTTGAGGCGTTCCTTCTCGCGTTCGATAGCCTCTTTACCAGCTTCGATGGCAGAGGTGAGAATGCTTTTCTTCTCGTTAATAATATCCTTACCATCCTCGATTGTCGTCTTGATCTTCTCCTGGGCCTCGGTTGTATACTCCTTGATCTTGTCAATTGCGTCGTCAGCAAGACCTTTTATCTTTCCGCGAATCTCCTCACCGGTATTCGGCGCAACAAGAAGTGCCACACCTGCGCCAACTGCCGCACCGGCAAGAAATGAGAGAATAACTGCGCCGACACCTGCTCCGTTATCATTTTCAGCCATATCCGTCTACCCCCTTTTTTTTGTAAATCTGTCAACTATGAATGAACCGGCAACCTTGGCACCGGTAATCCATAAAGATGATTTTGAGAGAACCTCGGCAGTCCTGCCAACAACAGTACTGATAGTCCTTAGGCCCTTGCCTGCCTCACCCACAACTGACAAAAAGCTTTTTACATCCTCCACATTTTCAGCAGCACCGGATGTAATTATCTTAAGGTCGGCCAGGGTATCCTGTAGTTCTTTCAGGGTAGGCTGAATATCGGCATCAAGCTTTACGACGATAGTCCTGACTGTTGCCGTTGTCTCCTTAAGCTCCCTTATCAGCGGGATAAGGGATATAACCAGTGCAACAACCGCAATTGCAACTGCTATGGCTGCAATATTAATAATCATCATGATGACCGCCTCCGGAATGTTACTGAAAAAGAGTTAGGAAATTATATCTCTTATTCACAGCCATGCAACCTCAACCCTTCTTTTCATCATCCGGCTTGCCGGGTTTGATCACAATCTCTTCCTTGCCGTCGGAAGCACGCTTGAAATTTCTTATGCTCTTGCCGAGCGCTCCACCTATTTCAGGCAACCTGCCTGCACCGAATACTACCAGCACTATCACCAGAACAACTATCAATTCCGGCATACCGAATCCGAACATATTCCCCTCCCAATAGCCTGACCAGCGTAAGTCAGGCCATAATACACTCAGGTGAGAAAAAATCAAGCTGACGTTTCATCCTCCTATACCGCGAAGCCCCTGACAAAACCGGCTATTTAGCGCCGAATGTAAATAGCAGTAGCTGTTGGTTATAATGTCAGACTAATTAATGGTTCCATGGAGGGCAACGCAAAAAGAGTTTCATAAAACAAAAACCTCCGAACTATAAGGCTTTTTAAATGACCATATTAGCTATAATCACCACATTGCTTTAAGATACCTTCAGGAATGGGCAATTGCACATAAATTGCATATCTTTAGCCTCTAAACTCTCCCAAACATGGAATATAGTGTCCTTTATGATCCACTCTACCATTCGGAATACAGTCTGCATAATACTCCTCTTTTTTATTGCCGGCTGCTCCGGAGAAAAGACTTCAAGCTACAGCAGAACAGTGACGCAACATAAAAGCAACGTTGTTACCGGACTGCTTTACGGCTATGGAGCAAGAACCCCAATCAGTATCACCGGTGAAGGGCAACCTTCGGTTTCCCCCACCGACTATTTTTCGCTAATAACCGGCAGGTACGCCATCGCCGATTACAAAACTTATCCGCCCCCCAACGAGCACATTTTCACTGCCTCATTCAGCGACAACACCCGTCTCTACAGCGTCTGGAGCGGCATCCCGACAGCTTCGGCAGATATTGAGACAATTTTTGACCAACTAGGCATCTCTTCGCCATCATCGCTGACAGTAGCTCCGGACATTTTTAACGCAAGAGCCAACATAAACCCGCTTACTGATCTTGCCTACTGGTACTGGTTACATGAGAACAAGCAAAGCCCTTACTACTACTATCAGACCGGCGTTTTCCTCTTTTTCAGACAGATGTATTCTCTGCCGGAGCAGGATATTGTTCATGATTATCCAAGCCCAGAGCTTAAGCAGCTACTCGACAAAATAGAAATAAAAACAAGCGCTTCCGGATTTGCACTCATTGAAAGAGCTTCCGGCATAACTATCTGCCAATCGACATTTGCGCTGTTTCCAGTATGTCAATAACAACTGAAAATTAGACTTACGATACCTCTAAAAGCAAAGGAGAAAAAAATGCTTCTGAGATTACTTGTTTTATCTTTCACACTGTTTTCCCTGAGTGGCTGCGGCAGTAAAAGTTCCTCAACTCCGGCGACCTATTCGCAAGTTCCTGCAGGGACAGAACTGACTGTTTACGGAGTAACCGATGGGTCGGTAATGAGCCGTAACAACCTCTATGTCACCGTAAAGCGCCCGGCTGTGCCTCTGTTTCGGGCCTATTCAGGCATTCAATTCACCCTCGATACACAGCTTCAAGAATATGCCACTGCCTATTTCCACGGAAAGGAAACAATACAGTTGCAAATTCCGGTCAATACTGCCGGAGCCCATCAGTTTGTAGTTAAGGGAATATTGTCTGGCAATCAGATTGAGCCCGGGAGGAAGATAAACTTCTCCGTCGACTACCATCTGGATAGCGCCGGTTCAGGGAAGTACATCGGTGACAGGACGGTTTATGATTCTGCCCCTGCCGGTTCATTTAATAATATGAAAGTTGAGTTTGCATCCTACTCTGCAACAAGATCTGCCAGCATTTTTGCAAAAGCCGGCATTAATTTTACCGGACTTGGCGGAAGCAGCACCGGTTTTGCCAGCTCACCGATGTCAGGTGTTGCAGCTCAAAATGATGTAAGCGATCCTTTTGCAACCATCGACCTGACAATGGGACCGGCTTCAAACTTACTTTATCTCTCTGGGCCTGCATTCAATCACTTCATGGAACTGAATGCAAGCCAAGGGGGCAGCACTGGAGATCTCAGGCTTTACAGGGCAGACCCATCAAGCAAAGTTATCAGTGCCTACTGTTCAAGCCTGACACCGCAGACAGCTGCATCCGGCAATATGCAGGCAGTGTTCACACTCCAGTCATTCGACAACGTCAATTTCTTTGGTCATATGCGTCTCTGGAAGACCAATGGTGGACCAGTCTGGACCTATCAGGTTGCAGCGTATAACGAAGCAAACGGATTATCGCTTGCGCATAATGCTCTGAGCCTGTGGTTGAGTATCCCTGCTTCGACTCTTGATGATTTTCTGCTCGGATCGATCACCTACACAAGTCAGTACCTGATGAAGAATCCCTCTGGAGCGCTTCCAAGCCAGCTACCGGGCAGTTTGACAGTTGTTCAAGGAAGTGACGGCAAATTCAAGATCAATGATCTCATTCTAAAACTTGACGATATGTACAGATCTATTGACCCAGGTAACATCCAGATGAAGTATTCCTACAAACCCTGATTTATTTGACAATACAGAGAACTGACCCACAAAAAAGGAGCCTCCAAATGGCTCCTTTTTTTTATCTCCGACTCGGGCTATACTTACCGCCATGATCCCTTTCAAACTGACTTCCGACTACCAGCCACGCGGCGACCAACCACAGGCCATTAGTGAGCTTGTTGAGGGGCTTGAGCGCGGCGACCGCCATCAGGTTCTGCTTGGGGTTACGGGTTCCGGCAAGACCTTCACAATGGCAAATATCATTGCCGAAACGGGTCGCCCGGCCCTGGTACTGGCACCCAACAAGACCCTTGCCGCCCAGCTCTACGGAGAATTCAAGGAACTGTTCCCGGAAAATGCCGTCGAGTACTTCGTCTCCTACTACGACTACTATCAGCCCGAAGCCTACATACCGACAACCGACACCTTTATCGAAAAAGACTCCGCCATTAACGACGAGATCGACAAGCTGCGCCATTCGGCCACCAGAAGCCTGTTGACGCGGCATGACGTGATAATCGTCGCCTCCGTATCCTGTATCTACGGTATCGGTTCACCATCCGAATACGAAGCGATGCATATTTTCTTCTCCCTTGGTGAGGACTTCGGCAGGGACACGCTTCTTCGAAAGCTTGTCGAGATTCAGTACGAACGTAATGATGTTGATTTCCACCGTGGTGCCTTCCGGGTGCGTGGTGACAACATCGAGATCTTCCCGGCCCATGACGATGAGAAAGCTATCAGGGTCGAGTTTTTCGGCGATACGGTTGAAGCAATTTCGGAGATCGATCCGCTCAGGGGGATTGTTCTGGGAAGACCCTCCAAATGCGCCATCTATCCGGCTTCGCACTATGTTGCCACAAAAGAGACTTTGGAACGGGCAGTCGAAGAAATCCGGATTGACCTGCGGGAAAGGCTCCAGTACTTCCGCACCGAGAATATGCTGGTAGAGGCGCAGCGCCTTGAGCAACGGGTCATGTTCGACCTTGAGATGATGGAAGAGATGGGGTTCTGCCAAGGAATCGAAAACTACTCCCGCTACTTTGACAACAGAAAAGTCGGCGAAGCACCCTACACCTTGATCGATTATTTCCCTGAAGATTTTATCCTCTTTGTTGACGAATCGCACATCACCAACTCCCAGGTGGGAGCCATGTACCGTGGCGACAGGAGCAGAAAGGAGACCCTGGTAAACTTCGGGTTCCGCCTCCCGGCAGCCCTTGACAACCGACCGCTTAACTTCACCGAGTTCGAGGCAAAACTGCGCCAGACCATCCATGTATCTGCCACCCCGTCAGATTACGAGCTGAACAAGGCTGAAGGTGTAGTTGTGGAGCAGGTAATCCGCCCAACCGGCCTGCTTGATCCGGTCATTGAAATCAGACCTGCCACCATGCAGGTTGACGATCTGCTCGTTGAAGTCAGGAACACTGCCGAAAAGGGTGAAAGGATACTTGTCACCACCCTGACAAAGCGCATGGCAGAGGAGCTGACAGAGTATTACCGCAATGTCGGCGTCCGCGTAAGATACCTTCATTCGGACATAGACACTATCCAGAGAATGGAAATTATCCGTGATTTGAGGCTCGGTGAATTTGACCTGCTTGTCGGCATCAACCTGCTGCGGGAAGGGCTCGACCTCCCTGAAGTATCGCTGGTAGCGATCATGGATGCTGACAAAGAGGGGTTTCTCAGGTCTCACCGTTCCCTAATCCAGACCTGCGGCAGGGCGGCCAGAAACATCAGTGGCAGGGTCATCATGTATGCGGACAACATCACCCGCTCCATGCAGGCATGTTTGGACGAGACCTCGCGAAGAAGACAGATTCAGGAAGAGTACAACCGCGGACACAACATAACTCCCCAGTCTGTACGCAAAGGGCTGCGCAGCATCCTTGAATCGATCGAGGAGAAGGATTACTACGACCTCCCCCTTGCCGCAGATCCGCAGGAAGAGTACCTCCCCCCGAAGGAGCTTGCAAAGCTGGTCAACAAGCTGCGCAAGGAGATGATTGCCGCTGCCAAGGAGCTTGATTTTGAAAAGGCGGCAAAGCTGCGCGACAGGGTCAGAGCTCTTGAAGTACGGGCACTGGGGGTGAAATGAAGTTCGATCCATTCGGCCAGGCAAGCGCCTATCTCTCTGAAGAGCTGCTGCACCGTATCATCAGGCTCTTCATGACCGTTCTCCTCGGAGTTTTTCTGCTGCACAGGCTGCAACAGTACAATCTCTTTGCAGTCAAAGGCCTCTGGCTCGCCGAAAGCACCCTCTTTATTGTGCTGATATCAGCCTACCTCCTGCGCAGCGCCCCTGTCAGCCGCTCCAGAGGTGTCTACGAGATTATCATCCCTCTAATCGGCAGCGCACTACCGTTTCTGCTGCTCATTTCGCCACCATCTCCACTGGTTACCACCAACATCAAGCTCCTTTACGGGCTGCTCTGGTGGATGACAGCGGCAACAGCCCTGACCGTCTGGGGGATGTGGGCACTCCGCTCCTCCTTCAGCATCACTGTTGAAGCAAGAAAGCTGGTGACTACTGCGCCATACCGTTTCATCCGCCACCCCGTTTACCTCGGCGAGATACTTGCGGCTGCGTCTGTCGCCATAATCCGCTTATCGCCCCAGGGGATTATTATCCTATTTATTTTCATAGCGATTCAGCTGTATCGGACCCGCATGGAAGAGAAAAAACTGGTATCTGTTTTTCCGGAGTACAAAACCGGTCTGGCGAAAAGCATCTGGCTCTGGAGGCTGTAGTTTGAAAAGGATTTTCTCCATACTTGCGGCACAGATTGGCGGACTTCTTTTTCCCAAAATCTGCCATCTCTGCAAGGAGTTTGTCCCTGATGCAGGAGATATTCATATCTGTGCAGACTGTTTTGAGAAAATCACCCCGCTGACTTCCCCTAAATGCTGCAGTTGCGGGCACCCTTTTGAATCGCCCATCGGCTCAGACCACCTCTGCGGAGCCTGCATAACCGATCCTCCCCCTTTCTCCAAAGCCAGAGCAGCTCTCCTTTTTGATGGCAACACCAGAGAACTTGTCCATCAGTTCAAATACAGCAGACGGGTTCT
>JACABD010000005.1:58543-104169 GCA_013377075.1 Geobacteraceae bacterium
TTGATGGCAACACCAGAGAACTTGTCCATCAGTTCAAATACAGCAGACGGGTTCTGTTGCGCAAACCACTTGCCCTTCTGGCAACAGCCCATCTACAAGGCTTTGCAGAAGAGTTCAGTCCGGATCTGATTATCCCGGTACCGCTCCATCTAAAAAGACTTAAGGAGAGAGGCTTCAATCAGGCGGTTTTGCTGGGAGAAATTTTCGCAAAAAGATGGGGCGTCCAGCTCTCAAGAAACAATCTGCAACGGATCAGGTGGACTGAACCCCAGGTCAATCTAGGTGCTGCCGAGAGGGCGGCAAATGTGAAAGGTGCTTTTGCTCTGATTGATGGAGCGGAGATTCACAACAGGAGAATCTTCCTCGTCGATGATGTTTACACCACAGGAAGTACGGCAAAGGAGTGCAGCCGCGTGCTGAAAAAAGCCGGTTCAGCTGAAATTGCGGTCATTACGGTTGCACGAGGTGTTGCTCCATGATAAATCTGAGGAGAGAAACAAGGAGGAATTGGGATGGAACGTAAACTCGCACGGTCCAGAAAAGACAAGATGCTAGGCGGCGTCTGTGGCGGTTTTGCAGAATATTTTTGCTGGGCTTCGTGGATGGTCCGCTTCGCCTACGTACTAATCAGTATCCTCAGCGCGGCATTTCCGGGGATTCTGATCTACATTCTGCTCTGGATTTTCATGCCGCTGAAGGCTGAAGAGTAGCGCCTCCCCTACTTCATGCAGACTCTCCTGATCTCATGAATGTCTGTCAGCCCCTGCATCACCTTGAGAATGCCGTCCTGCTTCAGAGTTGTCATGCCGCCGCCAATGGCCTGGTTGCGGATAACATCTGTTGACGCTTTTGTCTTGATGGACTCCTTTACCCCCTCATTGGTCACAAGAAGCTCATGAATCCCCAGTCGCCCCCTGTAGCCTGAAGAGTTGCAATGGTCGCACCCCTTCCCCCTGGCAAGTGTAACGCTGCTTCGCTCGACTCCGGCCGACTCAAACTCTTTTGCACCATACTCCATGACAAGCTCATCCCAGCCCCTGTCATCGGGCGTATACTTCTCCTTGCATTTATCACAGAGCCGTCTGGCAAGCCGCTGTGCAAGGATGCAGAGCAGCGAATCAGCGAAGCCGAAGGGATCAATCCCCATGTCGAGGAGTCTGGTCAATGTCTCCGGAGCGCTGTTGGTATGCAGTGTCGAAAGGACAAGGTGCCCGGTTAGGGACGCCTCCACGGCAATGGAAGCGGTCTCTTCGTCCCGCATCTCGCCGACCATTATCACATCCGGATCAAGCCTCAAAAACGAGCGGAGAGCCGTGGCAAAGGTGAGCCCTATCCTTGGATTCACCTGTACCTGCCGCAGCCCCGGCTGGGTTATCTCCACCGGATCTTCTGCCGTCCAGATCTTTATTTTCGGAGTATTGATGGTTGCTATTGCCGAGTGCAATGTGGTTGTCTTCCCCGAACCGGTTGGCCCAACAACAAGGATAAGTCCGTAGGGCTGCCGGATAGCGCTTTCGAACTCAAGCATATTTCTCCCGGTTAGGCCCAGATTCTTGAACTCCACCGGCTCGGAGTTATTGAGAATCCTTAAGACAACATCCTCCAGACCGCCCGCAGTCGGCATTGTGGCAAGCCTCAGCTCAATATCGGCGGGGCCGAACTTTTTGAAATTTATCTTTCCGTCCTGTGGCTTGCGCTTTTCCGATATATCAAGATCAGCCATGATCTTCAGGCGCGACGGGATGGAAAACTTGTACCTGTAAGGGAGTTTTTCATATATCTCGCAGCAGCCGTCGATCCGCATCCTGACAATAATGTCCTCTTTCCCCTGGGAAGGCTCTATGTGTATGTCGGAAGCCCTCTTTGTCCAGGCGTCATAGATGATCTTGTTTACCAGCTTTGCAAGGAGACTGTCCGTTTCGGCAACAAACTGCTCTTTTTCGCCCCCCGGCTCAAAGGGCTCAATCTCTCCGGCGACCAGCTCCTTTATCGTATCCGGCATATTTTCTCGTCTGCTTCTGCCGGCTGCCAAAGGGGCTTCGGTGACAATGGACTCTTGGAACAGCTTCTGGTTTTTGACTATTTCGTCTTCAGGAGCTATTACCGTTTCGACTTTCAGATTCAGATAGTTTTCAACTTTGAGCAGCTGTTTTTCATCCAGGGGTCTGGAGATCGCAATGGTGACATTCCTGCCATCGAAAGCGACTGGAACAAGTTTTTTATCTCCAGTTGAAAACGAGATGATCGTATTGGCAAGGCCGGTCTTTATCTTCGGCAGAGTACCGCTGAGCTGCATGAAAGGGATTCCTGAATAGATAGAAATCGCCTTGGCAAGAGAGGTATGGTTGAGAAAGTCCAGGTTCAGCAGGACCTTGAAAAGCGAGATCCGTTCAGAAAGGCTCATCTCATAGGCCAGATCAAGCTCTTCCTTACTCAAAAACCTGTAATTGATCAGGACTTCGATAAACTTCTGCCTGATATCGTACTGGTCAAGAGCCAGTTGAAGCGTCGATTCCTTCAGATAGCCAAGAGCGATCAGAATAGAGCCGAGTCTGTCATCATCCCCCTGGGCTATCTGCCTGACAAGCGCCTCTTTGAGCTGATCCTCGGTTATAGCCCTGCTCTCTAGCAGTATTTCACCAAGCAGCTTATCTCTCATCGTCCCCCCTCTACTGAAGCAAAAACTATCTTTCTACAGTACAGTTGCTTCAGGGTTGTCATCACTCAGCAGAGTGAGCATATAGTCAAAAGCGTTCATTCTTGTTGCCATAACAGCAATCTTCTGATCAGCCCTGGTCATGGTAAAGAGCTTCTGGACATTATCACTCAGACCGCAACAGACCAGTTTGCCTGATAGTGCAGCAAGTTCTCGGGATGTGGTGATGCAGAGCCCAAGACCTGAGCTGTCGACAAAATCGACCCTGGACAGATCAAAAACGATGTGGAGATATCTCTTCTCCACAAGCTTCTGCACCTGACCTTTCAGTTCTTCAATGCTGCTTGCGACAAGACTCCCTGCGAGTTTGAGGAAGATTATCTCGCTGTCAACTTCAACCCTGATCTCCATACGCCCCCCTTTAGACAGATTTACCGATGATTTTCGTCACAACTGTTATGTTTCTGTTGCCTTCATTTCTGTAGGTGAACTCATCAGACAGCTGAATTATGATTGCCAGCCCGTAGCCACCTTCCGGCAGCTCATTTCTCTCGTCAAAGTCCGGCATCCGCGCCTTTACAGAGGTCGGATCAAACAGCACACCATCTGTGTCAAGGGTAAAGACGGCCTTCTCATTCTCAACTTTTAGCTCACATTCGATGTTGCTGCAGTGACCATGCTCTATGGCATTATTAATCAGCTCGCTCACGGCCTGGCAAAACTCGTCAACTTTCTCCTCACTGACCGCACTTAAAAGACCGTCAAGTGTCGACTTGACCTTCGTTCGTACGGTTTCGGCGCTTTTGAACTCCGGCTTTATCGATATCTGAAACTTTTCCGTCATCCGTTTGCACCGCCTGAAGAAGTATCAAAATCAATTGAAAAAGCAAGAAGTGTCAAATCATCATCAAATGTACCGTTACAGAACGATTCAGACACGCTCAGCACTTTTTCAAGAATTTCCTCGGGAGTAAAAGATGCATCTACTGCTGAAAAGATCTCTTCCGGGCAGTAAAGCCCTTCAGCGTTTCTAACCTCTATAAGCCCGTCCGTATAAAGGAGAATCTTGTCCCCCTTGTTAACCCGGTACTCCCTGACATCCCAGAAGTCCTCAAACTCCCAGCCGATGGGCGGCCCGGTTGCGTCTATGCCCGTCATGCCGGCCTGGCTGTACAGATATACCGGGTTATGTCCGGCTGAAGCGGCTTTAAGGAGCCCTCTCTCCCGGTCGCAGACAATATAAACCATGGTAAGATACATACCGCTGTCAGAAAGCATCTTTACCAGGGTTTGATTTGCCTCAGCCATGATTGCCCCGGGGTCGTCCTTCCCCTTGCCTATGCTCATGAACAGTCCTTTGCAGACTGCCATGAACAGGGCTGCCGAGATGCTGTGCCCGGAGATGTCGGCTATGAGAAAATGCGCCTTGTCCCCATCCAGCCAGCCATCGAAAAAATCCCCGCCGATCTCGTTTGAAGGCCTGTAGCAGACCGCCGTAGTGTAACCAGGGAGATTTATTTTTTCAGGCAGAATGCTGCCGAGAAGTCGATGAGCCAGTGCACGCTCTTTTTCCAGAGTGGCGTTTTTGACAGCAAGCTCTTTGCCGAATTTCTCCAGCAGATCCCTGCCGGATTTGAGTTCGAGATGGTTTTTCACCCGGGCCTTTACAATCGGCGGGCTGACAGGCTTCATCAGATAATCAATCGCACCAACTTCCAGCCCCCTGGTTTCGTCCTCCTCCTCCCCCATCGCAGTGACAAAGATGACAGGTATTCCTGCCGTGACCGGATCTGCCTTGAGGATAGAACATGTCTCATAACCATCCAGTTCCGGCATCATCACATCAAGGAGAATAATATCAGGCAGTTCCCTGTGCGCAATCTCGATCCCGGCTGTTCCTGAGGTTGCAAAGAATATACGGTACTCTGAATGAAAGATCTCATTCAAGACCTGAATATTAGCAATGGTGTCATCAACAATAAGTATTTTCTGGGCATCTTCTTTCAAAATGCTACTCCCCATTGACTGTTATATTCAAAATTTCGGCAAGATTATTCAGAATATCCTTTGCATCTTTGAAATTCAGGCTTTCCACTGCTCGCTCCATTTTCTGTAGGTAAAAATCAAACACGTCGGAAGCAAGCAGCTGCTTCAGCTTTCTGAATGTCGTACAGGCCTCCAGATTATTATTCTCCAGTTCTCCGGAAAGAGCCCTCAATAGTGCGGCAATTATTTCCGGATCAGCACTGTCAGCATTTCTGACTGCGGTCGCAGACAGATCCCTCTCCTGCGACAAATCATTAACGAAGCTGATCTGCTGTTTAAAACAATCAAGCTTAGCTGTAAGTTCATCTAAAAGCTGGGTTAAGTCCTCACTACTCTCTTTTGCCAGTGCGCTTTCAATCGCCGCTGCACAGACACCTGCATCTTCTGCCCCGATAGTACGGGCCAGTCCTTTAAGCGTATGAGCCACCCTTCTGGCAAGAACAGAGTCACCTTTTCTGACAGCGTCTCTGATTATCTCATCATCTCTTGAATGAAGCCGCCGGAACTCCCTGATCACCGACAGCAGGAGCTCCCTGTTCCCCAGCCTCTGCATTGCCCTGTTAAGCTTTATCCCGGGTGTATCCTCAGAGAACTCCTTTTTCACCTCAGCGGCAGTGGCAACCGCCTGGGGAACGCCACTATCCGGTCTTAACCAGCGATGCAGCGTTGAAAAGAGCTCACCCACATCCACAGGCTTTGTCACATGGTCATTCATACCGGCAGCAAGACAGAGATCCCTGTCAGAGGTCATTGCACTTGCGGTCATGGCGATGATCGGCAGGTCCCTGTATTTCGAAGCCCCGCGTAGCAGTTTTGCCGCTTCAAAGCCATCCATAACCGGCATCTGCAGATCCATAAGGACGAGATCATAAGAAACTACGGCCGATGAGACCATCTGCACCGCTTCAGCTCCGTTGGAAGCAATATCAAGAATTACTCCCCACCTTTCCAGAATACCCTTTGCCACTTCCTGATTTATAAGGTTGTCTTCGGCCAGAAGTATATGCTTCCCCTTGAAATACCCTTCAACAGCAATCACTTCACTCTTTTCAGCTTCCTGCCTTGCAATGGCACCGATTGCCTCCATAATCGACTGGAGCAGCCTTGTCGGGACAGACGGTTTGATTACAACGGACTCAACCTGGCCGCATAAACTCTCAAAACCTGTAAATTTGTGGTCGCTGGTAAAGAGCACCGAAGGGATTCCCGCCAGAGGTTTTATGCAGCTTGCACTGAAAAAGGGCTCAGTCACAGTTTCACTATTTATTGAGACATCGTATATGACAAGATCGTAGAGTGGCTCGCTTATGGCCATTGCCTCCGCAGGTGCCATGGAGCTCACCTTCATGCCGAATGAAGAAAGCATCAGGGCTGTTGCCCTGCTCCCCATGCTTTCCTCGCAGACATGAAGAACCCTGAGCCCTTTCAGTTGGGTGAAGTTCTCCAAAAGGGGCTCATCATGACCATCCTCAATGGAAAACTCGGCTGAAAAGCTGAATATACTTCCTCTGCCAGGCTCGGATTCGACTGAAATTTCCCCACCCATCAACTCGACAAGCTGCTTGCTGATTGTAAGCCCCAACCCTGTACCGCCGAAGCGCCTGGTTGTAGAAGGGTCAGCTTGAGTAAATGCTCCAAAAAGGCGCTCTTTCTGTTCGGGAGTCATTCCGATGCCGGAATCCTGAATCGAGAAGTGAATACGGAATTTATGGGCAGTAACAGCATCAGCGCCAATCGCGACCAGAACCTCCCCGCTCTCGGTAAACTTGATCGCATTGCTTACAAGATTGAGTAAAATCTGACCAAGTCTGACAGGATCACCATTTAAAAAATCAGGCGTTTCCGGAGTAACGGTAATCACAAGATCGACTTTTTTATCACCGATATGCACAGGAGCTATATCGATCACCTTTGTCAGAACTTCGCTGAGGAGAAATGGAATACACTCCATCTGCAGGCGACCAGCCTCAATTTTTGAAAAGTCGAGAATATCATTAATGATTTTCAGGAGCGACTTGGCAGCACCTTCCGCTTTCCCCAGATAACTCTTCTGTTTCTCGGAAAGCTCGGACTGCTGCACAAGATAAAGCATACCGATAACCGCATTCATCGGCGTCCTGATCTCATGGCTCATATTCGCCAGGAAGGCGCTCTTTGCGGTTGTTGCCGCCTCAGCCTCAGCCTTGGCTCTCTGAAGTTCCTCATAAACCTTCTTCTGATTGGTAATATCCTCCTTGACAGCTATGAAGTTTGTAATTTCACCATTAGCATTACGCACCGGCGAGATCGATGCTGACTCCCAGTAAAGCTCTCCGCTTTTATTTTTATTGCAGAACTCTCCGTGCCATTCATAACCGCCATTTATGATATCCCAAAGAGACTTGTAGAATTCAGGGGGCTGAATCCCTGATTTAAGAACCCGGGGATTTTGTCCTAGCACTTCATCGGATCCGTAACCAGTGATCTTGGTAAAATATGGGTTCACATATTCGATCGCCCCATTAAGGTCCGTTATAACTATTGACATAGGAGACTGCTCAACCGCCTGGGAGAGCTTTCTGACAAGCTCCTCGGCCTCGCGGTGCTCCTCTTTCAATCTGATGGAGACAACCGAATATGCCATATTTTCAGCCAGTTCAGTTAATAGAACAACCTCCTCTTCATCAAAAGCCTCCTCTCCGATGTTCAGAATCTCAAGCGCGCCGATAACAACGCCATCACCCCATACAGGTATGACCAGAGTAGAAGCTTTTACTTCAGAGCCATCATCACTGATCCCCTGCATGGAACGTTCTATGACGATTGTTTCGTTTTCTATGGCTCTGCGTGATGAGGAACTTGCATAATTTTCTTTCATTTGCTGCAGAGAGAAAGTTGAATCCAAATCATTCAGGCAGTATCCGGCAACCGTCGAGCAAACTTCATTTTCCATACAGACAACCGAAGCGGACTTGTAGCCACCGACTTCGACCAGATGCCGACAGATGGCGTTGTAAAGAGTCATCTCCTCTGTAAACTGCATGAGGAGCTCATGGCTCTTGCCAAGCACCATGAGTGTGCGATTGAGACGACGAAGCTCACTCTCTGCCTTTGCAAGCTGCTCAACTTCACTCATGATGAGAGCAGTGCTCGTGGCAACTTTTCGGCGAAGTGCAATATTCCATAAGACAATGGCAAGTATCAGGATGACACCGAAGCAGCTGACTACTGCTATCCAGATGGTACGACTCTGGAAGATACTCGGTTCAAAACCGTGCAGCCACTTGTCGCTGATCTCCTTTCGCTCCTTATCCTGAATACAGGCAAGCGCTTTAGTGAGAATGCTGTTTAGTTCACTCCAGTCGTTTCGTGATGAAAAGCAGAAGTTATAAAGATATTCGGCATCGCCGGCTATCATAAGATTGGTGATTTTTTCCTGATCAATATAGTATGTAGCTCTTGCCACCTCCATGACAGCCGCATACGCCTCACCGAATGAAACTGCTTCAAGGGCCGAGATCTCATCCTTTGCGGGGACCAGCTTGACTTCAGGGTATTTATTCTGAATGTATTTATAGACTGCCGTCCCTTCAACAGCGACAACCTTCATCCCTGACATGGCAGAGAGACTGCGTGACCCGGTTTCAAGATCCTTTTTTACAATAATTTTATTATGCAGCTGGATATAAGGTGGGGTGAAATCGAGATAAGATGATCTATCCAGAGTAATGGTTCCTGTGACAATTATATCTACATTTCTGTTTCTGGTCTCTTCTATCAGCTTCTGCCATGATGGGTAATAAACAAGATTGAAGCGTATGCCGAGCAGTTTTTCCACCCGTCTGATATAGTCAATGCTGAGCCCCTGGAACCCATCCCCCTTCTCGCCAATCATAACAAGGGGCGGAGTTTCCCGAATACCTATCTTCAGTCCGGGGTGCGTATCAAGCCACTGCTGTTCCTCCTGCGTCAGCTTGACGGAAGGATTTGCAAAAGCCTGGGCGTCAATTGTGTGAGTGCCGACCAGAACGGCAAGGAGAAGGATGATGACCACCCCGCACCTTCTCAGATACCGACAAAACAGTAATGACAATGACAACACCCTCATCACCACCCCCGAAAATTTAAAAGTGCACATATTAAATCTATCATGCTTGTCCTCTAACACAACACGACCTAGCAACAAAAACACCACAACCAATCTTTAACTTGTAAAACGGCATTTGATTTGTTATGCTTCGCGAGCTCAATAGAGGAATTAATCGCTTGTAATTACGGAGAAAATGATGGCCACAGGTTTTGATTTCAAGAAGTTACGAAGGCTTATAATGATTTACGCTGTAGTGCAGGTTTTGCTCGTAGTTCTACTTGTTTTTGTCGCATTACAGTTTCAGGCAGGGCTTGGGCCGCTATTCTGGAAAAGTGTAATCATCACCCTGATAATCCAGCTTATCAATTTCTACCCCATATATCTCTTTGCCAACAGGGAAGCAAAGCGTGAAATTGAGGCTCTGGCCCCGTCGCTCACCCAGGCAGAGTTCAAATCACAACGTCAAAAAAGGCTTATCGGCGAAGTCATAAAAATGTCAGTCTTTGCCTTTTTCCTCATTTTCGCCTGGACAGTCAAGCCAGCCCCAACTATTACAGGGACAAGATTCGTCTACAGCCTTATCTTCTTCAATTTTATCCTCACCTACCTGACCTATTTCCAGTGCTTCAATTTTGTCGCAAAAAGAGAGATGAAAGCGAAAAGCTGATGCAGACAGTCGACTTATAAAGTGATCACCTGATATAATAACACTGTCTGTTGTTGACAGATATTTTTTCGCACAGTAATGTGAGTGAAAGATTATTTGACAGGTGTAATGATGTTATAAATAAGCTGACAGCCTTATTAAAGCCGCTTTACCGGTAAAATCCGGTGAGCGGCTTTGTTTGCTTGTGTAAGGAGAAAAACCAACATGTCTGCTGTCAAGCGCCCGGCGACCAAACATCACCCCAAAGGGCTTACCATCCTTCACGAAGACAGTAATATCATCGTGGTAGAAAAACCGTGTGGGCTCCTTTCTATCGGTACTGATCGGGACAAGTCGAGAACTGTTCACACCATTCTCAACGATTACGTCCGCAAGGGTGATCCCCGCTCCAGAAACCGGGCCTACATCGTCCATCGCCTGGATCGGGAGACCTCAGGCATCCTGATCCTTGCCAGGAGCGAGTCTGCCAAGATCTATCTGCAGGAGCACTGGCAGGATACGGACAAACGCTATCTGACCATCGTACATGGCAACCTTGCGGCAAAAACAGGCACCATAAGCAGCTATCTGGCCGAAAACAGCGCCCTCAGGGTCTATTCTACCGACGATCCGGCAATGGGAAAGTTGTCCCACACTGAGTACAGAGTGCTAAAAGAAGCCAAAGGGCTCAGCCTGCTGGAAATCCGGCTTCTTACCGGACGCAAGCACCAGATACGTGTGCACCTGTCGGAAAAGGGGCACCCAGTGGTGGGGGACAGTAAATACGGCAAGGATAAAGAGTCTAAAGGCATTCTGGCGCTGCATGCACGCTCACTCTCATTCACCCACCCTGTAAGCGGCAGACGGCTCTGTTTTGAAACCACCATACCGGCACATTTCACCCGCCTGATTGGAAACATCGAAAACCTGGAGGATCTGCCTTGCGAGGGGCAACCGGACCAGAAATGACTGCTTGAATGTGGTTGAAATAGGTAGTATCAGCGAATAAATGAATGTGGCATCATTACAACAGGATCAATTCAGTTCTGTAGCTACTTCAGACCGAAGTAAAACCTCTGTAATCCATCGAGCATCTCCTGCTTCCCAGTTGCTGTCACCTGCAGATCAGGCAATGATTTAAGGAAGATTCTGCCGTACCCCTTGCTTAACACCCGCCGGTCGAGTATCAGCACCCCGCCCCGGTCGTCACGGCTTCGTATCAGTCTGCCGAACCCCTGTTTGAACTTTATCACCGCCTGGGGCACGGTGTACTCCATGAAAGGGTCCTTGCCTGCTGCGCTTATGTATTCGCTTCTTGCCTCCAGAATCGGCTCGGTGGGCACCCTGAAGGGGAGCCGGGTGATTATTACCAGCCCGAGTGCATCCCCCTGAACATCAACCCCTTCCCAGAACGAGTCAGTTCCGAACAAAACCCCGCCAGTTGTACTCCTGAAACGCGACAGCAGTTGATGCCGCCCGCTCTCACCCTGACGCATCGGCGATAGCCCTATGGCTTCGAGCCGCGACGCAATCCTGTTGTAAACCTTCCGCAGCAGGTCATAGGAGGTAAAGAGAACAAAGGCGCCACCCATTGATATGGAAAGGCTTTCGAAAATCAGCTCTGCTGCAGCCGGTTCGAAATCTCTTGATGTCGGCTCGGGTATATCTGACGGGACACCGGCAAAAACCTGCTCTGCGTAGTTGAACGGGGAGGCAAGCAGAAGTTCGCTGACCCTTGCCTGGGGCAGAAGAGGGATACCGATCCGGCTTCCCATGTAGTCGAATTTTCCGCCGACAGTCAGGGTGGCAGAGGTCAGGATCACCGTCCTGATTTTATCGAAAAGGGCATTTTTCATCGATGCTGCAACATCCAGCGGTGAGCTGCAGAGCTTGAGAAAGACTCCTTTGCCACCTCTTTTCACCTCGAACCAGCGGCAGATGAACTCACTGTGACCTACAAAAGCGGTTATCGCCTCAACTGAACCCTCAAGCCGCCCCAGCACCCCCTTTATGTCGAGAATCTGACCGGACAGCTTTTCTGCCGGGCCTTCAGGAAGGGAGCGCAGCATCTTGTGCAGCTTTGCCAGAGAGGAGGCATAAGCACTGAGCCCCTTTGCAAGGGAGCTTATCCTCTCAAGCGACTCCTCCCAGAAATCACTTGCGTAAACAGATGGCGTCAGCCTCAGCTTCTGCTCCCCCTTGCCTGCATCAGCAGGTTTGAGATGGCCACCGAGCGCAAAGGCAATCCCGTCCATCTCCCTGTTGACAAGGTCGGTCAGCCTTGAGTGCGAAAGGAGAAGATCCTCCTCAAGCAGCTTTGTTAACGGCTCAATAATCTCTTCAAAAGCATCGGGAAGCTCTCGTAGAAGCGATGCTGCCAGCTTTGGCAGAAGGCCCCGGTCAGGGCGCCTTGGGTGCTGGAGCTTGCCAAGGAGCTTCAGCAGACCGTGCCGGGTCACCTGGCTTGACAGGCTGCCGGTTGCCACATCCTCAAGATGATGTGCCTCATCGATTATCAATCTCTGATATGGCGGCAGAATTGCTGTAGAGTTCGATCCGGACTGCTGGCGAAGAGCCAGATCGGACATGAGAAGGGCATGGTTCACCACGAGAATATCGGCGCTGGAGGCGTTTCTGCGTGAAGAGTAGTAATAGCAGCGGCTGTAATTACGGCATTTCGTTCTTGAGCACTGATCCCCTTCGCAGCGAAGCTCTTCCCAGACCTCATCCTTCGGAATGAAGCCCAGATCGTCAATGCTCCCCGATGGAGTTGAGTCGCTCCACTCGATAATCGCCTGAAGCTCGCTCTTTTCATCAGCAAAAAGTCCGGGCTCTTCCCTGTGGGCGTTCAGCTTTCTGAGACAGAGATAGTTGCCGCGCCCTTTTATCAGCACCGCCTTGAAACTGAGCCCGCCATGTTTCTGCAAAAAGGGAATATCCTTGCCGGTCAGCTGCTCCTGCAGGTTTATGGTATTGGTGGAGACAACAACCCTCTCCTTGTTACGCTTTGCCCAGAGCGCCGCAGGCAGTAGGTAGGCCAGGGATTTACCCGTACCTGTGCCAGCCTCGATCAGCGCAACCCTGTCCCGGTTGAACGCCTCGGCAACGGCAAAGGACATCCTGGTCTGCTCGCCACGGTGCTCGTATCCGTGAAGATTGGCGGCCATTACACCATCGGGTGCAAAGAAGACGTCGATTTCCGCCAGGGAGAGATATTCGAGTTTTTTATGGGAAAAAGGGGTTACGGCCTGATAACAATCGGTTGCATCGTTATTGACAATATAGAAGCCAACCCCCTGATTACCGAGAGTAGCGGCAATATTCAGATCTGCCATTGAAGGGGTCAGATCACCTGAGGGGTGATTATGAATGACGACATCACCAAATGATGCTGTCACCATGATAGCGGCAACGGCATCCTTGTTCCCCCTTGCCAGTGGCTCTACCGAAACCACCAGCCTGGATTCATCGGTCTTGCCGAGGAAAAAGACCTCATTCCCCTTACAGGCCGCTATTTCGACACGAATTGCTTCAACTGCCTGTGAAGAGACAAGCTGTCTGATGCTGCTGGAAACCGCCATATTCATTTACACCCGACCTGAACATACGCAAACAAGTTCCATGAATTCTCGATGGAACCGGAATTGCATAAAATTAATTTATTGTCATTTTTTCCATTGTCAGTAAATGCAATGCCACGATTACAGAGCTGTTACACCCTCTTCCCTTTAAACAAAAGAGTGGTCAAATGCCTGATTATCCGTCAGAAAACGCATCTTTTCTTCGCAAAGGTGACATTGTCAATATCGGCATTGATCTGCCGGACAAGACTTTTGCCGAAGATGTTGCGACTGTAGTTGCAACCGAAAGCGGAGAGATCCTTCTCAGCCTCTGCGGAAGTGGCTTTCCGTCGCACATGCCCATCAGGAAAGGCTCAAAGGTTCTGATCACAAGCGGCGACGACAGATCCATCTTCCATAGCACAGCACGCCTTAACAGCCATCCGGTTGACAGCACCCTGAGTATTGAATACCCGAAAGAAGTCAAAGTCAGAGCACGACGCGAGCAGATGCGCAGTGACGTCCTGATCCCGGTTCATTACTATAAGCCGACTGACCAGAACTTGGGTAGAGTTATTTCGGAGTGGGAAAACCTGAAAAAATGCGCTGAGTGGTGCTGCGAGCAATTCCAGTCGGCTATGGTTGAACACAACAGCCGCGTCAACCTGAGTGGCAGCGGCCTCAGGTTCAAGATCCGCGACTGCCTTTCATACGGCACTTTGCTGCACTTGAAAATTGAACTCCCCGATTTAGCCCACATTCATGGGGTAGGGTCAATCGTCAGGACTAAAGAGCTTGTCCCGGAATTATCGCACATTGAGTACTACTCTACTTCAATGATATTCAGGATGATCGACAGCAATGACCGCCTGAAACTAATCCGTCACATAATCGATGAACAGCACCGGCGGATCGATGAACTCCCCACCAGATACCTTTAAAGAGTCTCATTTATTTCAAGAGTAAATCCTACCATTGCCGACTGGAACTGCCGTGCAAACTCCCTTGACAGCCGGGCAGCGGCGGCAAAGCCAGTGCAGTGGGAGACAGCGAGCTTTCTGATGCCATAACCCTTTATCGCTTTGATAGTCATTTCCAGCTGATTCTGATCGCAAAAGCCGAGATGAGTTCCGCCGATAATCCCATAGATATCCCGTCGGCCGCTTTTTTGAATAATCCATTCAAGAGTATTTATCAGTCCGGCATGGCAGCAGCCAAGAAGGATAACAAGCCCTTTTTGCGTTTCGATCACCATTGACTGGTCATCGGGAGTTGCATCAATCACCGGATTTGTCGAGCCGCAGAAAAGCCCCTGATCCCCCTTTTCATAGGGTGTCAGACGGGGAACCTCACCGGTGAGAAAGACGCCGCCTGCAATCTGCCGATACTCCGCAGAAAGATCGAACTTCGCCCCGCATGCCTCATAATCGTCCCTGGAGAGTTTGAGGCCGACAGGATAGGATTCACCACTGTCCCGCCTGGCAAACCTTTCAGTAAAAACTCCCGGATGGGCCAGGACCGTTCTTGAGCCAATCCGCTGCAACAGCGGAACCAGCCCACCTGAATGATCAAAATGACCATGGGAAATCACGACAGAGCCGACCATTGTGAGGTCCTTGTTCATCCGGTCAGCATTATGAAGCAGCGTATGCCCCTGACCGGTATCAAAGAGAATCGATTCGCCCCCCTCCCTCTCAACCAGAGCAGAAAAGCCGTGCTCACCAAGCGTTCCGGAGATCGGACCGACGCTGTTATCGCAGAGAACCGTTATCCTCATTTATCGCAGCAGCTCTTCGGGAATCTCGGCACGCCCAGCTTCGCAAGAATATTGAACATGGGGCAGAACTGGGTAAAGCCCGACTGGAAGAGGTTCAGACCGACAAAACCGGTGAACCAGAGCCAGTTAGGAGAGTGAAAATGCGCCAAGAGAAGCGAGAGCATGATAAATGTTCCGGCAACGATCCTGACAACCCTCTCGATGTAAAACTCTTCTTTCATAAATCCTCCCGACTACTTTATTTTTCCGCATATATAAAATATCATATATCAAAAATGCCCGCAATTTAAATTCCGTATTGCAATTTCACCATAAATACAGGTAGATGTTTGTATAATCAATCGATGGAGAGACCTTTATGAACATTGCCAACGAAGTTGCAAAAATAGCTGAAAACGCCCGCCAGGCCTCATTTACCATGTCAAAGCTGTCATCCGGCGCCAAAGATCGCCTACTCCTGTCCATGGCAGACGCGCTCATCTCGGGGACAGAACTGCTCGTCAGCGAAAACGCCAAAGATCTTGAAGCAGGCAGCGCCAAAGGGCTCTCAACCGCCATGCTTGACCGCCTCATGCTCAATGAAGCCCGCATCAAGGGGATTGCCGATGCGCTGCGCGAAGTTGCCACCCTCCCCGATCCGGTCGGCGGCGTGGATAAAATGTGGCTACGGCCTAACGGCCTCCAGGTTGGAAAGATGCGCATACCGCTTGGCGTAATCGGCATCATCTATGAGGCAAGACCAAACGTAACCGCCGATGCAGCCGCTCTCTGCCTGAAAGCGGGGAATGCCGTCATCCTGCGCGGCGGCTCCGAAGCGATCCACTCAAACCGCGCCATCGCCGCCATTCTCTGTGGAGAAATGGCCAAGGCCGGTATTCCTGAAGGGGCGCTCTCCCTCATCCCCTTCACCGAGCGGGAAGGGGTACTGGAGATGCTCAAGCAGGAGGAGTTGATCGATCTCATCATCCCCCGTGGTGGCGAGAGCCTGATCCGCTTTGTGGTAGAGAACTCCAGAATCCCGGTAATCAAGCACTACAAAGGGGTCTGCCACCTTTTCGTTGACGAATCGGCTGATATCCCCATGGCCGGAAAGATCATCATCAATGCCAAGACCCAGCGACCGGGCGTCTGCAATGCCCTTGAAACCCTCCTTGTCCACCGGGAGATCGCCGGGACATTTCTGCCACGGATTGCCGATGCTCTCAAAGCACTCAATGTTGAGATTCGTGGTGACGAGACGGTCTGCACACATATCCCCGAGGCTATTGCCGCGACTGAGGAGGACTGGCATGCCGAGTACCTCGACCTGATTCTGGCGGTCAAGGTTGTCGACAGCATGGATGAAGCCATAGACCATATCAACCGCTACGGCTCCCTCCACACCGAGGTTATCGTCACCAGCGACTACACAAATTCACAGCGTTTCATCCGCGAAGTCAACTCAAGCACCGTCATGGTCAACGCCTCGACCCGCTTTGCCGACGGCGGTCAACTCGGCCTCGGCGCGGAGATCGGCATCTCCACAACCAAGCTCCACTCCTTCGGTCCCATGGGTCTTGAGGATCTGACAACTACCAAGTTTATTGTTTTTGGTAATGGTCAGGTACGGGAGTAAGGAGGCGACCTCCCTTGTAATATTCTAAATTAAAATGCCGTGAAGTCAGGTTAGAAAGGGCTTCACGGCGTTTTAATTTAAAATTGCAAGGGTGATTCAGCACACATAATACCCCCTGTCCCCCTCTTGACTTAAGAGGGGGACAGGATAGCCATCTCCGTAGGATTGAACTCAACTTTGCAGGTATATGGAAAGCCTCCTCCCGGTTGACAAGCGGCCATTCCACGGTACATTTAAGAGCATCCTGCAACGATTCGGGAGAGACCTGACATGACCACCACGGCTGAACTTTTCCCCCTGATTCTCTACACAATAATCACAGTCGTCATCGTTGCAGTGCTGCTGTTGGCTGCCGGTTGGCTCGGCACCGGCGGCAGCAGCGCCAACAAGTCTCTCCCCTATGAATCGGGAATCATCCCCTCCGGATCTGCCCGTCTCGCCACCACCGTACCCTTTTACCTTATCGCAATTTTTTTCATAGTCTTTGATGTGGAGTCGGCCTTTATCTTCACCTGGGCCGTTGCCTGGAAGGAGCTTGGATTGCCGGGGCTGATTCATATTACTTTCTTTATTGTTGCCCTATTGTCCGGCCTGGTATGGATCTGGATCAAAGGTGGATTAGATTGGGGCCCATCAAGAGAGCGGAAATGACCGAAAACAGCAATACCGACAACATACTCCTTACCAACCTGGATGACCTCATCAACTGGGGGCGCGCCAACTCGCTCTGGCCGATGTTCTTTGGGCTCTCCTGCTGTTTTGTCGAGATGATGACCTCTTTTACCTCCCGCTATGACGTCTCCCGCTTTGGCGCCGAGGTGCTGCGCGGCACCCCCCGTGAGGCCGATCTGATGGTAATTGCCGGTACGGTATTCCGGAAGATGGCACCCTCAATTCTCCGTCTTTACGAGCAGATGGCCGAGCCGAAATGGGTCATGGCCATGGGGAGCTGCGCCAACTCGGGCGGCATGTACGATGTCTACAGCGTTGTCCAGGGGGTGAACCAGATACTCCCCGTTGATGTCTACATCCCGGGCTGTCCGCCACGGCCGGAGGCGTTCATGCAGGGGCTGATGCTGCTCCAGGAGAAGATCCGCACCAGTGAGCGCCCGTCCCGTCCGGTGCTCCACCTCCATGGAGGCTCCCAGGGGACAACCGGCAGGGTTCTGGTGAACGGCATTGACAAAAGCTGCGACACCCGCGGCAGCGGCATGCAGGGGACATCAATCCGTGGCGCTGCCGCAGGCCACCCGAGTCCGTGGCTGTCCCGCTCCGACGAAATCTGGAGGCCACCAGCGCAGAAACATGACTATGAGGACTTCGGCCTTGCTTGTGAGCTGGAGGCGGCTTTCTCCGATCAGGTCAGCCTGGAAACAAACGCCACTGATATGCTCACCTACCGGGTTCCGCAGCATCTGCTCCAAGGCGTGGTCAGACACCTGAAGAGCCGCGCCAATGACCCGTTCAGAAGACTTGAGGATATCGCTGCCGTGGACAACTCCTGCCGCCGCAGGCGTGAGGAGTTCAGCGACTTTACCGTCAACTATCATCTCCTCAACTTCGACCGCCCCGGCCATATCCGGCTGAAAGTCGACCTTGACGGCAGTGCGCCTTCGGCGCCGACAATAACCGGCATCTTCCCGGCAGCCTCCTGGTACGAGCGTGAAGTATTTGACATGTACGGCATCGGCTTTACCGGGCATAAAAATCTGCGCCGCATCCTCATGCCCCACGACTGGCAGGGGCATCCACTACGAAAAGATCACCCCTTCAGGGCAACGGAGATGGCCCCCTATACTGTCGATGACGCCAGAAAGCATGATGCTCTTCCGGCAGAAAGTTTCTTCCCTGAGTCGACAGCAGAGACCCTGATCCTCAACCTCGGCCCACAGCATCCCGGCACCCACGGCATCATCCGCTGCATCCTCAAGCTCTCCGGCGAGGAGATCACTGACATCGACTTTGATATCGGCTATCACCACCGCGGCGCGGAAAAGATTGCCGAGCGCCAGAACTGGCACCAGTTCATTCCCTATACGGACAGGATCGACTACCTGGCCGGTGTACAGAACAATCTGGCTTACCTCAACTCGGTGGAACGGCTCTGCTCCATCAAGGTTCCCGAACGGGCAGAAGTGATCCGGGTCATGCTTAGTGAGCTGTTCCGCATCGCCAGCCACCTTGTCTGGCTCGGCACCTTTACCGCCGACATCGGCGCCATGACACCGGTTTTCTACACCTTCACTGACCGTGAAAAGATCTTTGACATTGTTGAGCTAATCACCGGCGGGCGGATGCACCCGGCCTGGTTCAGGATCGGCGGGGTTGCCGACGATCTGCCTGATGGGTGGGACAAGTCGGTGCAGGAGCTTCTCAACTGGCTGCCACCCAGGCTGAAGGAATACCATGACCTGCTGGACAAAAACCCGATCCTCATTGCCCGTCTCAAAGGGGTCGGCGCAATTTCAAAAGAAGACGCTTTCGAGTGGGGGCTGTCAGGTCCCAACCTGCGGGCTTGTGGAGTCGAATGGGATCTGCGCCGGAAAATACCGTACTGCGGCTATGACCGCTTCGATTTTGACATCCCGATTGCCCAGCATGGCGACTGCCTCGCCCGCTACCAGGTGCGGATGGAGGAAATTCAGCAGTCCCTGAAGATTGTTCAGCAGTGCCTTCATAATATGCCACAGGGGCGCTGGATCAGCGAAGACTGCCGTTTTGTCCTGCCCAAAAAAAGAGATTCACTCAACGACATCGAGTCGCTGATTCACCATTTTGTCAACACCACCCGGGGAATGAGCCCGCCAAGCGGTGAAAACTATTCGGCAATCGAGGCACCCAAGGGTGAGAACGGCTACTTTGCCGTCTCCGACGGTCTCAGCACCCCTTACCGCCTGCGGATAAAGACGCCGAGTTTTCCCCATATCCAGGCACTGCCTGTCATGACCAGGGGGTGGCTGTTGGGGGATTTTCTGGCGATTCTGGGATCGATCGATTTTGTACTGGCAGATCTGGACAGGTAAAAGTGTAACACTAACCCCTCCCCCGCCTCCCCTTGACATGGGAGGAGCCTTTAAAGCTTCCCCCCTGTCAAGGGGGGATTGAGGGGGGTTGGTTTTAGATCTTGAAAAGGTGATACGTGATTCCTGACACACTGAAAACCAAACTCAAACGCCGCGTTGCTGCTGCCATAACAAACCGTGAAGCGGCCATTGACGTGATGAAGTCGCTGCAGGCCCATTACGGTTGGCTGACTGACGAGGCCGTTCAGGAGGCGGCAGAGATCGTCGGTCTCTCCACCCTGCAGATCGAGGAGCTGGCGACCTTTTACGAAATGATCTATCGCCGTCCGGTGGGCAGAAGGGTCATTCATGCCTGCGATTCCATCTCCTGCTGGGCCATGGGAGGGGAGGCGCTCCTTGCCCATCTGAGCGGGCATCTTGAGATCAAGGTCGGCGAGACCACGGCTGACGGAGCTTTTACCCTGCTCCCCTGCTGCTGCCTCGGCAACTGCGGTGAGGCGCCGACCATGATGATCGGCGACACTATATACGGCAGGGTGACCCTGGAAAGCGCCCTTGAGATTCTGAAGCGTGAGCGGGGAGAGATATAGGGATGGAGCAGATTCTCTTTCGCCATAACCGCCCCGGCCGGGTGGTGACCTTTGAGGAATACCGCAGCGAAGGTGGGTTCAGCGCCCTGAAAAAGGGTCTGACCACCATGTCGCCAGATGGGGTGCAGCAGACGGTGATCGACTCCGGCATGCGCGGCCGGGGCGGCGCTGGGTTTCCCACCGGGAAGAAATGGTCCTTCGTGCCGAGAAATCTGCCCGGGCCACGCTGGCTCATCTGCAACTGCGACGAGATGGAGCCCGGTACCTACAAGGACAGGATACTCCTTGAGTCCAACCCCTACTCGCTGGTTGAGGGGATCATCCTTGCCTGCTACGCCATTGGCGTGCGCCACGCCTTCATCTTTATCCGCCGCGGTTACGAACAGGCTGCCGCCAACCTGAAGAATGCTGTAGCAGAAGCCCATGGTGCCGGTTTTCTCGGTGAAAATATCTTCGGCAGCGGTTTTTCCTGCGATGTCGACATCCATCTCTCCGCCGGCCGCTACATCTGCGGCGAAGAGACCGCCCTGATGAATTCCCTGGAGGGACGGCGGGCCAATCCCCGCGCAAAACCGCCGTTCCCGGCGATCAAGGGGCTCTGGGGCGGACCGACGGTGGTCAATAACGTCGAGAGCCTTGCCAATGTCCCCTACATCATCGCCCATGGGGCTGAGTGGTTCAAAGGGACCGCTGCCACGGCTGAAGCGTCGGGGATGAAACTCTTCTGTGTAAGCGGCCATGTGGCCAATCCGGGCTGTTTCGAACTTCCACTCGGGACAAGGCTTGGAGAGATCATTTACGGGCCCTGCGGAGGTATGCGCCACGGGAGCAGCTTCAAGGCCTGCCTGCCTGGAGGGGCGTCCACCCCTTATCTGACTGCCGAACAGCTGGACGTGGCAATGGATTTCGATCCGGTAGCAAAAGAGGGTTCCCGTCTCGGCACCGGCGGCATTGTCGTATTCGATCAGCATACCTGCATGGTCGGGGCAACCCTCAATCTGGTCCGATTTTACGCCCGTGAATCATGCGGCTGGTGCACCCCCTGCCGGGAAGGGTTACCCTATGTGGTGCATCTCCTGGAAAAGATCGAAGCCGGTCAGGGGCGCGAGGAGCATATCCAGATTCTAAAGGAACATGTACAGCGGCTCAACTATGCCTTCTGCGCCCTTGCACCCGGTGCAATGGGGCCGGTGGACGGGCTGCTCAGGCATTTTGAGGATGAGGTGAGGGAGCATATAACCAAGAGTAGATGTCCATTTGGGGGCAGTTAAACCTGAAACCAACCCCCCTCAATCCCCCCTTGACAGGGGGGAGGATTTGAAGTCTCCCTTGTCAAGGGGAGATTTAGAGGGGTTTGCAGTGGGAATTTATTATAAGAGTTAAATATGCCAAAACTGATAATTGACGACATAACGGTGGAGGTTGCCGAAGGGGTGACGGTGCTGGAAGCAGCGCAGTCGGTGGATATCCCCATCCCCCACTTCTGCTGGCATCCGGCCCTCGGCAAGGCCGGGGCATGCCGGGTCTGCGCCGTCAAGCTGCTGGACGGGCCGATAAAGGGGATCCAGATGTCCTGCATGCTCCCGGCACAGGACGGCATGGTGGTATCCACCGTTGACCCCGAAGCGGTTGCCATGCGCCAGCAGGTGATCGAATGGCTGATGATCAACCACCCCCACGACTGCCCGGTCTGCGACGAGGGTGGGCAGTGCCAGCTGCAGGACTACACCATTGCCTGCGGCCACGGTCTGCGCCGCTATGATGGCAAAAAACGGACCCATCTCAACCAGGATCTCGGCCCGAACATCGAACATGAGATGAACCGCTGCATTCAGTGTTACCGCTGCGCCCGCTTCTATCAGGAGTTTGCAGGGGGCACGGATTTCGGTGTCATGGGGAGCGCCTCCAGGGTCTACTTTGGCCGTTTCGAGGATGGCGAGCTCCAGTCGCCTTTCTCCGGCAATCTGGTCGATATCTGCCCCACCGGCGTCTTTACCGACAAAACAGCCCGCTTCCGTGCCCGCTACTGGGACTTTGACATGGCACCATCCATCTGCCCGGAGTGTTCACTCGGCTGCAACACCACGCCAGTTGCCCGCTACCGGGAACTGCTGAAAATAAGTGCCCGACACAATGATGCTGTCAACGGCTGGTTCATCTGTGACCGGGGCCGCTTTGCCGACAAAAAGGTCAACTCCTTTGACAGGCCGAGAGTTCCGCTGGTTAACGGCAGCAGCTCCGGCTGGGGGGATGCCGTTGATGCAGTTGCCAAAAAAGCAGCAGAGTTTGCACCTGGCAGCATTGCTGTTGTGGCATCTTCAAGACTGGCAAATGAGGGGGCTGCCCTCCTTCCCGATCTCGCCAGAGCACTGTCAGGCGCTAAACTCTGCTTCTTCAGCAATGAAGTAATCTGCAGAGCCTCTATAACTGCCGCGTCACAGATTACCCCCCACATGGCGGCCTCCTTGGATGATGTTGCCTCTGCTGACTGCATCGTCATCTACGAGTGCGACCTGCGGCAGGAGGCGCCGATGATGCTCCTTGCGGTGCGGCAGGCCTGGCGCAAAGGTGCACCGGTGTTCCTTGTTGGCAAGGGGGCTCCTCTGGAGCAGGCTGCCGCGGTTTCAGTCGAAGCAGTTGACCTGGATATCATCGTAGAGGCACCGATCGGCATCTTTGACAGGCCGGTGATTATCTTCAGTACGATGAGAAGCAGCGCCGCAGAAATCAAGAACCTGATGGCGGCCGAAGCGAAATTCGCCCCGCTTTTCGATGGGCCAAACGGTATGGGGATGGCGAAACTTGCCGCGGCAAACTCGACCATCTCCCTGGAGAGCGCCGTCAAATCCGGACTGATAAAGGGGATCATCACTATCGAATGCGTCATAGCTGATGAGCTCAGGGGGGAAATCCCCATAATAGCCGCCCTTGACTGGCAAATGAACAGCTCCGTTAAAAATGCCGGGGTCTTCCTGCCGACAACGGCCTGGGTGGAAATGAACGGCACTTTTGTCAACAATGAGGGGAGAGCTCAGCAGTTCAAAAAGGTCATGGCGCCGGGAATACCGGTGAGTGCAACCCTAGAGTCGGGACACCCGCCAAGAATCCACAGCCTTGATGTGCCGGGTGGGGAGCCGAAGCCAGCATGGGAAGTTATCACTGAGATTATGAAGAGACTATGACACCAGACTTGATTCTCATAGCCGTTACAGCAGCCAAGATCGCCATCGTCCTGTTCGCGATCCTCACCCTGGCCGCCTATCTGGTCTTTGCCGAGCGGCGGGTTCTTGGCTGGATTCAGGACAGGAAGGGACCAAACCGCGTCGGCCCGTTCGGCCTTCTACAGCCGCTAGCCGACCTGATAAAGCTTTTGACAAAGGAGGATTTCAGACCACCGGCAGGTGATAAATGGCTCTTCTATCTCGCCCCGGCAATGGCGGCGATCCCGGCGATCATGACCTTTGCCATCATCCCGTTCGGCGCACCGGTCACGCTCTTCGGCACTGAAATCGCCATGCAGGTGATCGACCTCAATGTGGGACTGCTCCTCTTCATGGCACTTTCGTCAATTGCTGTCTACGGCGTGGCTCTGGGCGGCTGGGCATCCAACTCCAAATACGCACTGCTCGGCAGTATTCGCGGCCTTGCCCAGCTGATCTCCTATGAACTCTCCATGGGGCTGTCGCTGGTGCCGATAATCATGCTGGCCCGCTCCTTGAAACTCTCCGAAATCGTCAATGCCCAGAGCGGTTGCTGGTTTATAGTGTATCAGCCGCTGGCATTTCTGATTTTTCTCATCAGCATCCTTGCGGAGTGCAAACGGATCCCTTTCGACCTGCCGGAAGCTGAAGGTGAGCTGGTGGCAGGCTTTCACACCGAATATTCGGGGATGCGTTTCGGCCTCTTTTTTGTCGGCGAATATATCAACATCATCGTTCTCGGCGGGCTGGCAACAACATTTTTCCTCGGCGGCTGGCACGGCCCCGTTCTGCCACCGGTTGTCTGGTTTACGATGAAAACCCTCTCTTTCGCCTTTTTCTTCATCTGGCTGCGGGGGACTGCACCGCGGCTGCGCTACGACCAGCTGATGCAGCTCGGCTGGAAGGTTCTGACACCGCTGGCGCTGGTTAATATTCTGGTTACGGCCTGGTGGCTGGTGCTGAAGGGATAACATGACGATTTTCACCGACATAAAAGCGATCCTGCTTGGACTCTGGACCACCTGGAAGCATATGCTGCGCAGGCCGGTGACGATCCAGTATCCGGAAGAGAAACGTCAGCCATCGCCCCGCTACCGTGCAAGGATCGTCCTGACCCGGGATCCGGACGGTGGTGAGCGCTGCGTCGCCTGCTATCTCTGCTCTGCCGCCTGTCCGGTGGACTGCATCTCCATGCAGTCGGGAGAGCGGGAAAACGGCCGCCGTTTTGCTGTCTGGTTCAGGATCAACTTTTCCCGCTGCATCTTCTGCGGCCTCTGCGCCGAAGCCTGCCCCACCCTGGCGATCCAGATGACGCCCGATTACGAGATCTGCAAGCGTGACATCATGGATCTCCTTTACGAGAAGGAGGATCTGCTCATCGATGGTTGCGGCAAGGATGAGAGCTACAATTTTTATCAACATGCCGGTATTGGCGTTGCCCAGAGGCGTGGTGAAGGTGCGGAAGAAAAAGCGCCGGTGGATGTGCGGGGGCTTGTGCCATGACCATGAACATCCTTTTCTACATACTTGCTGCAGTGATGATCGTCGCCACCCTGCTTGCCATCACCGAGAAGCATCCGGTCCATGCCATCGTCTATCTGGTCACTTCGTTCTTCGCCATGGCCGGGATCTTCTACCTCCTCTGTGCCCCGCTGGTTGCCATGTTCGAGGTAATCATCTATGCCGGAGCGGTCATGGTACTCTTCATGTTCGTCATCATGATGCTCGATCTCGGCCATCCTGAAGAAGCACAGCGACCTGCCTTCATCACCTGGCTCGTGCCGCTGATCCTGACTTCGCTCGTGCTCTCCTCTGTTGTCAGTGCGGCTGTTTTCCGTACTTTTCCGGGTGGAAGCAACGTTGAAATAACTGCCAGAGCCTTTGCGACCGTACTGTTCGGCAGATACGGTGTCGCCATAGAAATCATCTCCATGCAGCTTCTCTTTGCGGTTGTCGGAGCACTCTATCTGGGAAGAAAAGGGGGGGGGAAATGACTGTCCCTTTGATCCAGATAATTATCCTTGCCGGAATCATCTTTTCGCTCGGACTGATCTGCACCCTGGTCTGGCGGAGCAACGTCATCATGCTGCTGGTCGGTATCGAGATCATGCTCAATGGGGCCATGCTCGTTTTTGTCGGCGGATCGTACCGCTGGGGGGCTCCTGACGGCCAGATTTTCGCCCTGATGATCATTGCCATGACCTCAGCCGAAGTTTCGCTGGCGCTGGCAATGGTCGTTTATCTGCAGCGGCGTCATAAAACGGTGAATGTGGACGATTTCCACGAACTGAAGGATCAATGAAACTCTATCTGGAACTGATAATTCTATTGCCACTCTTTGGAGCACTGATCAATGCGCTCTGCGGAAGACATCTGCCCCGGCGTCTGAGCGAGTGGCTGGCCTGTGCCGCTATCGGGGGAAGCTTTGCCGCAGCACTTGCGGCCTTCAGCAGCTACAGCAGCCCGGTCAGGATCGAAATTGCCTCCTGGCTTGCCGACTTCGATTTCAGCGCGCCGTTGGCACTGTATCTTGATCCCCTGTCCCTGTCGCTGACGTTGATGATCACCTTTGTCTGCGGCCTGATACATCTCTATTCCGTGGCCTATATGGCTGAAGATCCCTGTTACGTCCGCTATTTTGCCCTGCTGAACCTGTTTGTCGCCGCCATGCTTCTGCTGGTGCTGGCAGAAAACCTGCCACTTCTCTATATGGGGTGGGAAGGGGTCGGTTTCTGTTCCTATGCCCTGATAGGCTTCTGGTACAAAGAAGTGAAAAACGCCGATGCAGGCCGCAAGGCGTTCATTGTTACCAGGGTCGGAGATGTTGCCTTCGGCATTGCCATTGTCTGGCTGTTCATGCTCTGCAGCACCGAATCCATCGTCGACCTGAACAGCATGGGTGGATCGATCCCCCCATGGAAGCTGACCGCAATCGGCCTGCTGCTCCTTTTCGGTGCGGCCGGGAAATCGGCCCAGGCTCCGCTCATGGTCTGGCTGCCGGATGCAATGGCCGGACCGACACCGGTCTCGGCACAGATTCACGCCGCCACCATGGTGACTGCCGGTGTCTACCTGCTGATGCGGCTCTTCCCGCTGATCTGTCTTTCCCCGACAGTTCTTGCTGCCATTGCGATCACCGGCACTTTAACAGCACTTTATGGTGCCAGCTGTGCCCTGGTACAGCGCGATCTCAAGCGGGTGTTGGCCTACTCGACGATCAGCCAGATCGGTTTCATGATGCTCGGGGTCGGCGCAGGTGGGATTACCGCCGCTACCTTCCATCTACTGATTCATGCTTTTTTCAAGGCACTGCTCTTTTTGGCTGCCGGCTGCGTTATCACCGCCATGCACCATGAACAGGACATCTACCGGATGGGAGGGCTGCGAAAAACTGCACCGCTGACGTTCTACGGATTCCTTGCCGGGGCGCTCTGCCTGGCAGGATTTCCGCTGACCGGCGGATTCTTCAGCAAGGACGGCATTCTCACTGCTGTCTGGGAACAGGGTGGGACACTCTATTCTGCGCTTTACACAATCGGCCTGCTGACCGCCTATATCACCGCACTCTATACATTCCGTACCCTGCTGCTGGTATTTGGAGGCGATTGCCGATCGGAGCACAAAACTGCACCTGTACCACCCCTGATGAACTTTATTCTGTTGCCGCTGGCACTCGTCGCCCTGGCAGGCGGTCTGCTCAACCTGCCGACAGTCTTCGGTAGCGGCCTGCTTTCCGGATTCCTTGCCCCCCTGATCGTCGGGCCGGTAATAGATCCTTCCCATTCGACGGAACTGGCCCTTCTCCTTGCCTCATCAGCTGCAGCTTTTACCGGCATAGGCCTGGCCTGGCTGAGATATGGTGGCGGGCGGCGCCAGCTTCGTCTCAATGAGGCAGAACAGCCACTGGGCGGACTGTCAGCCTTTCTGTTCCACGGTTGGTATCTGGACGATCTCTACGCTCTGCTGTTCATACACCCCTTCATCCGGTTATCACAATTCTTCTGGAAGAGGGTCGATGAGCAGGTCATAGACGGCTCCATGGACCGGTTCGCCGGGCTTCTCGGGCGATGGGGGATGCTACTCGGGAGTTTGACCTGCGGGCGTGTTTCTCTCTATCTGCTCAGTTTTGCCGCCGGAGCCGCGCTACTGGTCGGCTGGCTGGCGTGGCTGATGTTTTCTGCAGGGGGAGGGTAACTGTTATGAATGACTCTCTGCTGCTGACAACACTGCTCTTTTTTCCTCTCATAGGGGGGCTGCTGCTTATCCCGTTTCTGGGAAGACCGGTACTGGCGCGGCAGATTGCTCTGGCTGTCGGCACCGTGGAGCTGCTGCTCGCTTCTTTCTGCTGGCTTTCAGCGACAGCACCACCCCCTGCCGGAGCTCCTGCCGGTTTCTTCCTCTTCAGCTCCCGTGACTGGATACCTGATTTCGGCGTCCGCCTCATCCTCGGCATGGACGGCATCAGCCTGCTGCTGGTCATCCTGACTGCCCTGGTGACTCTGGTTGCCATGCTGGTTTCGTGGCGCTCCATAACGAAGCGGGTTGCCCTCCATTATCTGCTGCTGCTGGTAATGGAGACCGGCATCATCGGTGTGTTCCTCTCCCTTGACCTGTTCCTGTTTTACCTGTTCTGGGAGGTGATGCTGATCCCGATGTTCTTCCTCATCGGCATCTGGGGCCATGGTCGCAACATTTATTCAGCAGTGAAGTTTTTTCTCTTCACTCTGGCCGGATCGCTGCTGATGCTGCTGGCGATCATCGGTATTTATCTATTGCACGGTGACCAGACCGGCTGTTACAGTTTCGCCCTGAATGAACTGGTGAAGACCACGCTGCCCTACAGCACCAGCCTCTGGCTCTATAGTGCGTTCCTGCTGGCCTTTGCAGTCAAGTTCCCACTGCTGCCGCTCCATACCTGGCTTCCTGACGCCCATACCGATGCGCCGACTGCAGGCAGTGTCATTCTGGCAGGTCTGCTTCTCAAAACCGGTGCCTATGGACTGATCCGTTTCGGTTATCCGCTCTTCCCCGAAGCAGCGCGGGCCTGCGGGCCGCTGCTCATGACCCTGGCGGTAGTCGGCATCCTTTATGCTTCCTGGGTCGCCTATGCCCAAACAGACATGAAACGGCTGATTGCCTATTCCAGCATCGCCCATATGGGGTTTGTCGCCCTGGGTATAGCTGTCTGGCGACCGGTCGCCCTTTCCGGGGCACTGCTGCAGATGGTGAATCACGGCCTTACTACCACTGCCCTGTTTGCCCTTGTCGGTATGCTGGACGAACGGGCCCACAGCCGGGAAATAGCTGTTTTCGGCGGTCTCTGGGGTAAAATCCCGCGGTTCTCTTTTTTCCTCCTCTTCTTTGCCATGGCTTCTGCCGGTATGCCGGGACTCAACAATTTCGTCGGCGAATTCCTGATCCTTGCGGGCAGTTTCAGGATAACGCCACTTTCGGCCTGTCTGGCTTTTCTCGGAATCATCCTGCCGCTGGTCTATACCGTCCGCTTTCTGCAGGAGGTCCTCTTCCAGACGGAACGGCAACCGCTGCTGCTGGCGGATATAAACTGGCGCGAGGGGGGATTTCTCGGCCTTTTGGCGCTGGCTGATATTTACCTGGGTCTACACCCGGAACCGCTGCTGGCCATGGTCAGGCTGCCGGTCGCCCTGCTGATCGGAGTTGTCCCGTGAACCTGAATGAACTCTGGACATTGCTGCCGCTGCTGATACTTGCCTGCGGTGCATTGGTGGTGCTGCTGCTTGGTGCTGTTGAGCCGGGTCGGCACACTACCTGGACAGGAGTTGTCTGCTGCTGCGGCGCGGCTCTCTGGGCAGTACAGACCCCGCCCCTGGTCTCCGTATCTTTCGGGATGTCCGACACACCCCTTGTCCGGTCATTTATTCTGTTTTTCTGTCTACTGGCGGCAGCGGTGCTGATTGTCTCTCTTGAGTACAACGAGCAGCGCGGCATTCATGGTGAAGAATACCCTGCGACAATTCTCTTTGTGACTTTCGGTATGGTCGCTATGGCAGGTGCAACCAACCTGCTTGTGCTTTTCCTCGGGCTGGAGACAATGACATTCGGCTTTTACATCCTGGTGGCCATAGATCTAAAGCGTGGCACGGCAAGTGAAGCCGGGCTGAAATACCTGCTCCTTGGTGCCGTTTCGACCGGCTTTCTTGCATTCGGTCTGGCACTGCTTTACTTTACCTCCGGCACCCTGGAGAGCGCCGCATTGTTGAAACAGTGCAGCGGAGAACCTCTTGCCGTTCTCGGCTGGGGTTTTGTACTCATAGGCATCGCATTCAAGCTCTCCCTTGTTCCGGCACACTTCTGGACACCGGACATTTATCAGGGTGCACCGGCACCTGTTGTTGCCTTCCTCTCCGGCGGCTCTAAATGTGCGACAATCCTTTTTGCAGTGACCCTGCTCTCTACCATTGGCAACTACTCTGCGCTACGCACGCCGCTGCTGGCCCTTGCCCTTCTCTCCATGATTCTCGGCAATCTTGCGGCGCTGTTGCAAAAGAGTATCCGCCGAATGCTCGCCTACTCGTCAATCGCACAGATGGGTTATGTGGCACTGGCCCTACTCGCCGGCGGCGCAGGGGGCTTCAAAGCTGCCCTCTTTTATGCCTTCACCTACGCCTTGATGAGTTTGACGGCATTTGGTGCTATTGCTGTTTTTGAGAGGTCCGGAATTACGGATCAACTGGAGGATTACAGGGGGGGGGGCTGCAAAGAGCCGTTTGCTGCAGCAGTGCTGGCATTATCAATGTTTGCCCTTGCAGGGATCCCGCCAACGGCTGGTTTTACCGGCAAGTTCATGATCTTTGCAGCAGCGCTCCGAAGCGGCGAGACAGCAGCGGCAGTCATCGGCATTCTGACCGCTGCCGCCTCTGCCTACTATTACCTGAGGGTGGTGGTGAATCTCTACATGCTCAAGCCGGAGAAGGCAGGCCGGATTGAAATCAGCCTTGCCGAAAAGCTTGTATTATCTACGGCAGCTATTCTGCTCGTCATCTTCGGACTTTTCCCAATGTTGCTTGATCTTTAGGAAATATCGGGCTATTAACTCAGTCTATATTTCAGCAGAGATAAACTCTTGTATTCAGGACGCAACAGACAATGAACATCGGCTTACTAGGCGGCACATTCAACCCTATCCACAACGCTCACCTGCGTATCGCCGAGGCGGCGCGGGATCGGCTCGGCCTTGACAAAATCCTTTTCATCCCGGCTGCGACGCCGCCCCACAAGGAACTTGACGGGGAGATCTCCTTTAAGCACAGATGCAGCATGGTTGCGCTGGCGATCGCTGACAATCCGCATTTTGCCGTCTCCGACATCGAACAGCAGCGCGGCGGCAGGTCATACACCGTTGACACCCTCTTTGAACTGAAGAATCTCTACCCCGATGACCAGCTTTATTTCATCATCGGCAGCGACTCATTTCTCGACATCGCCTCTTGGTACAAGGTCGTCGAAATCTTCAATCTCTGCAACATCGTCGTCATCGAACGCCCCGAAGCACTCATCGCCGACCCCATAAGCCCGCTTCCTGTTGCCATAAGGTCTGAATTCTGTTATGTTCATGAGGAATTGCGCCTGACCCACCGGTCAGGCTTTTCAGTTTTCTTTGTTCCTGACACCCAGCTCGACATCTCGTCCAGCAGCCTGCGCAGCATGATCCGCGAGAATAAATCGACCCGCTATCTGCTCCCTGACAGTGTCGCAAAGTATATTTCAGAAAAAAGGATTTATCTAAAATGACCGTAAAACCTACTATCTCCACAGATGACCGCGCCATCCAGTGCGCCGCCCTTGCCCTTGATAAAAAGGCATACAATGTAAAAGTTCTCGATATCAGAGGGATTTCAACCATAGCCGACTACCTTGTCATTGCCACCGGAACTTCCGACAAGCAGGTTGTTGCCATCGCCGACTCTGTCCGCAGCGGCCTGAAAAAGTACGGCAAGATGATCGACATGGAAGGGGCAAAAGAGGGGAAATGGGTCGTCATGGATTACGGCGACGTGCTTGTCCATGTTTTCCTCGAAGAGTTCCGCCGCTATTATGACCTTGATGATCTCTGGAGCGCAGCGAAAGTGACCGAAATTCCGGCCGAATACCTCTGGGAAGGCAAAGGGGAGTGAAACTCCGTCTCGTATGGGTCGGCAGAACCCAGGAGTCATGGGTGAAAGCTGGCATCGACGAGTATGCGGGGCGGGTAAAGCGCTACGCCCCGTTTGAAATAGCTGAAGTAAAGGAAGAGAAAGGGGCAACGCCAGAGCTGCAACGGCAGCGCGAAGGGGAGCGAATCGAAAAGCTCCTGCCGAAAAACGGCAAGCTGATCCTCCTCGACGAGGCCGGCGAGCAGCAGACCTCCCCAGAATTCGCCCGGATGATTGAAAAATTTAGGGACAGCAGCACACCGGAGCTGCTCTTTGTCATCGGCGGCGCCTACGGCTTCTCCGAAGCGCTCCGCAGCCGCGCAGACCGCACCATCTCCCTCTCAAAAATGACCTTCACCCACCAGATGATCCGCCCCATCTTTCTTGAACAGCTCTACCGGGCATTTACCATCATGAACGGTGAGGGGTATCATCATTAGCTACAGATTGAAAGCAGACCAAACCTTATAGACTCTTGGCAGGAGACAAAAATGTCAAAAAACCCACTCATCCTCATGATCCTCGACGGCTGGGGCATCAACCCGAATAAAGAGAACAACGCCATTGCCTTGGCACAGACACCCAACCTTGACCGACTGCTTGCCACCTACCCCCATACTCAGATCAAGACCTCCGGCATGGCTGTGGGGCTCCCTGAGGGGCAGATGGGGAACTCCGAAGTTGGTCACCTCAACCTTGGCGCCGGACGGGTTGTCTATCAGGATCTAACGCGTATTACCAAGGCGATTGATGATGGCGAACTGGCACAAAATCCGGTTCTTTGTGACTGTATCGCCAAAGCAAAGGCCGGAAGTGGCCGCCTCCACCTTGCCGGGCTCCTCTCCGACGGCGGCGTCCACTCCCACAACAGCCACCTCTACGGGTTGATCGAGATGGCAAAGGCGCAAGGGATTAACGAGATATTCATCCATTGCCTCATGGATGGCCGCGATACGCCACCAAAGAGTGGTGCGGAGTATATAGAGCAACTGGAGCAGGAGATTGCGCGGCTTGGCGCAGGGAAGATCGCCACGGTCATCGGTCGCTACTACGCCATGGACAGGGACAACCGTTGGGATCGGGTGGAGAAGGCTTACATGGCCATGGTCTGTGGCAAGGGTGTTGAAGCGGCTTCAGCGGCTGATGCGGTGCAGGCGAGCTATCAGTCCGACCTGACAGACGAGTTCATTCTGCCGACAGTAATCGCGGGGGCTGACGGGCGAATTCAGGATGGCGACGGCGTTATTTTCTTCAACTTCCGCTCCGACCGGGCACGGGAGATAACCAGGGCACTGGCGCTGTCCGATTTTGACGGTTTCACCCGTACTTCCGCGCCTGCTCTTTCTTCATACGTTTGCATGACCGAATACGACGCCACCTTTGGCCTCCCCATCGCCTTTGGTCCTGAATCCCTCACCAACATCCTCGGCGAACTGCTGGCAAATTCAGGCAAAAAGCAGCTGCGCATTGCCGAAACCGAGAAGTATGCCCATGTGACCTTCTTCTTTAACGGCGGCGTTGAAGAGCCGTTTGACGGTGAAGACCGGGCGCTGATCCCCTCCCCCAAGGAGGTGGCGACCTACGACCAGAAACCGGAGATGAGCGCTATTCTGGTGACAGATGAGCTGCTGAAGCGGCTGGATGAGGATAAGTATGACGTCATCATCCTCAACCTCGCCAACTGCGACATGGTCGGTCATACAGGCAGACTGGATGCGGCCATCAAGGCTGTGGAGGCAGTTGATGCCTGCGTCGGCAGAATAACAGCGAAGATTATTGAAAAGGGCGGATCAGCCCTGATTACCGCCGATCACGGCAATGCCGAACAGATGAGCGACGGGTGCGGCGGAGCGTTCACTGCCCACACCACCAATCCGGTCTGGCTGCTGCTGGTGGATGAGGCGCGCAAGGGGGCAATCCTGCGCGAAGGTGGCCGTCTGGCCGATATTGCCCCGACCATGCTGGAGATCCTCGGGCTGGCCAAACCGAAAGAGATGACAGGTAACAGCCTGCTGGTTTGACTTCCACCCTTTTGCAGCTACTCTTAATACTGTTTTGGCAGAATTCAGCAGTAGCTATTGTCAGGGGCTGCACCTTTGGGGGAAAGATGAAAACGTTACTTTTACTGGCGGTTTTTGCGACATTTTTTTCAGCACGAAGTGCAATTGCAGCTGACGGCACGATTGACCCATACAGCGGCAAGCCGTGCTACAAATGCCACAGGAGCAAAACCGTTGGCGAGAACCTGCACGGAGCCCTTGCAGGGAACGCCTGCGCCCCCTGCCACAAGCTTTCAAACGGTAGTCATCAGCAAAATCACAGCTACAGCGAGGTGAAAGTCAAAACCTCCGCACTCTGTTATGAATGCCACGCTGATTTTTCAAAAGTGGTCAGCGTCCATGGCCCCATTGCTGAAAACGACTGCCTCTCCTGCCACAGTCCGCACTCTTCGGCTTACAAATATCTGTTAAAAGTCTCCGTTGACGACCTCTGCTTCAAATGCCACGAGCAGAGCGACTTGACAGGCGAAAATGCTACCCCGAAAACAGCCTTCCGCAACAAGACTGAAAACCTCCACCTGCTCCATATCAAAAAGGGAAAAGTCACCTGTCTGTCATGCCATTCACCCCACAAAAGCAGCCAGAGCCACCTGATTTTAGACCGCAACACAAAGGGAAAAGAGACCCCGGAAATCCTCTACCGCACCAGTGGCAGCGGCGGCAGCTGCACCTCAAGCTGCCATGACAGGCTTGAATACTCCAGATAACTAACTTAACCGCTTATGGCAACAGTTACCAGAGTCGGCCTAAGCACCCTGACTGCTTCGCCAGGATCCATGCCTACAAGAAATCCCCTCTTGCCTCCATTCAGATAGATCTTAGCCAAGGAGAGAATACTCTCCTCCATGTAGACCGGGAGCGGTTTCTTCGTGCCGAACGGCGAAGTGCCGCCGACCATGTAGCCGGTATGCCTGTTTGCCGTATCGGGTGAACAAGGGGTTATCAGCTTGACACCCATGCTCCGGGCAAGCTCCTTTGTCGAGACCTGACAATCGCCATGCATGAGGATGATGATCGGATTCTTTTTCTCGTCTTCCATGACCAGGGTTTTTACCACCGAATGCTCGTCAACCCCCAGTTCACGGGCTGAGACAGCAGTACCACCCTTCTCTTCATACTGATAGAGGTGCTCAGAGAACTCGACCTTTTCCGCCCGCAAATGCCTTATCGCCGTGGTAACCGGCATCTTTTCCTTTGCCATAACCTGAAATCCCTTTACACTTATGATTATGAAAGAAGCTCTTTTTTACGAAAAAACCGGCAGCAGCGTCAGATGCCATCTCTGCCGCTTTCACTGCACCATTGCCGATGGCAAACGAGGCATCTGCAACGTCCGTGAGAACCGGAGTGGCATCCTCTACTCACTGGTTTTCGGAAAAGTAGTTGCCGAAAACATCGATCCGGTGGAGAAAAAGCCCCTCTTTCACTTCATGCCAGGGAGCAAAACCTTCTCCATTGCCACAGCCGGATGCAACTTTCACTGCCTACAGTGCCAGAACTGGAACATATCACAGACACCAAAAGATGCAAATATCCCCGGCATAGACCGCTCCCCTGCAGAGGTAGTGCACCACGCCTTGAATAGCGGCTGCAGCTCGATTTCATACACCTACACCGAGCCGACAATCTTCTACGAATTCGCCCTTGAAACTGCAACCCTGGCAAAAGCCAACGGTCTCGGCAATATCTTCGTGTCCAACGGCTACATCTGTAAAGCGCCGCTGGAGCTGATCGCGCCGGTTCTTAATGCTGCGAACATAGATTTGAAGGGGCTTGACGAGAAGAAGTACCCTCAACTTTTTGGAGGGCGGTTATCCGAAGTTCTCGACGCCATCGTGGAGTACAAGCGGCTCGGGATCTGGCTGGAGCTTACAACCCTTGTCATTCCGGGGGTGAACGACTCTGACGAAGAGCTGCTGAAAATCGCCATGTTCATAAAAGAGTATCTCGGCAATGACACGCCGTGGCACCTGAGCAGATTCTACCCGACATACAAAATGGTGGACATTTCGCCGACACCTGCAAAAACGCTGATAAGGGGGGCTGAGCTCGGCAGAAGCGCCGGACTGAGACATGTCTACATCGGCAATCTGTCAGTAAGCGGAGGGGAAAACAGTTTCTGCCATGATTGCCAGAGGGTTCTCATTGTCAGAGAAGGATTCAGCGTCGTTGAAAATAGCCTGGCAGATGGCTGCTGCCCTCATTGCGGAGCCAGAGCAGCCGGGGTCTGGGGTTGAAAGGTGTGGCTACAGTTATGTTATCGTCAGTTGGCAGCTATCGTAGTAGGTAGCTGCCAACTGACGTTTATTCTCCGAGTGATCTACTCTCCCAGATAGGTATAACCGAGGAGCGTCCTGTCCAGCAGCTCGATAAAATGGCTGCTCTCCTCGATGGAGACTTTTTTCTGAGCTACCCCCTTCTCCAGGTGCTCACGCACCCTCTTGAGGATCTCAGGCCCCTTGTACTGCACGTATTTAAGACTCTCCCAGCAGGCATCGCCGTTGATGACCGTATCGATCATGTAGCCGGTCCGCTTGTTGAAAGTGATATGCACCGCATTGGTGTCGCCGAAAAGGTTGTGCAGATCGCCGAGGATCTCCTGATAGGCACCGATGAGGAAGAAACCGATGTAGTAATCCTCATCCTTTTTCATCTTGTGCAGCGGCAGCGCCTTGGCCCTGCCGTTCTCACCGACAAAGCTGGTAATCTCTCCATCGGAATCGCAGGTGATGTCAGCAATTGATGCAAGAACATCGGGCTTCTGATTGAGCCTCTGAATCGGCATGATCGGGAAGAGCTGGTCAATGGCCCATGAGTCGGGGATGGACTGAAAGAGTGAAAAATTTGCAAAATAGGTCTGGCGAAGACTCAGCTGGAAATTCTGCAACTCCTCAGGTATCGGCTTAATCTTCTCGACAATGCTGTTGATCTTCTTGATGATCTTGCCGTAGAGCCATTCTGCCATGGCCCTGTCCTTAAGGGTCAGGTAGCCGAGATTAAAGAGGCTGACAGCCTCCTGGATCAGCTGCTGGGTATCGTGGTAATCCTCGCGCAGGGAGTAGCGGTCGATGCTCTTGTGAATATCCACCAGCTTGCGCACCGTCGGTGCCAGCTTTTCGGCAGTGGCAATCTCCTCCTCGAAATCCGGAGTCAGCTTCTGGGTATTGGTATTGAGCACATTGGTCACCAGCACCGAATAGTGGGCAACCGTAGCCCGCCCGGATTCGGAGATAATGTTGGGGCACTCCACCCCGGCGTCGTCACAGATATTCTTGATCTGGTAGACGACGTCGTTGGCATACTCTTCCACGGAGTAGTTGACCGATGAGAAGTAGCTCGACTTGGAGCCGTCATAATCGACCCCCAGGCCTCCGCCGATATCGACATAATCAATGCCGACCCCCATTTTGCGCAGTTCGGCATAGACCCGTGCCCCCTCAATCAGAGCGGTCTTGATCTTGTCGATCTTGGTGATCTGGCTGCCGATATGGAAATGAATCAGCTTCACATTGTCGATCAACCCGTTCTCTTCAAGGAGATCGATGGCGCCGATGATCTCCGACATGCGCAGACCAAATTTGGCATCCTCGCCGCCTGAAGTTGCCCACTTACCAGTCCCTTTGGAGGAGAGCTTTACACGGATACCAAGCTTCGGGCAGATGCCGGTCTTCTTGACAAGTTCAACCACCTTCTCAAGTTCAAAAAGCTTCTCGATGACCAGAGTAATGTCATAGCCGATCTTGGACGCATAGAGGACCGTCTCGATATACTCGGTATCCTTGTAGCCGTTGCAGATAATGGAGAGGTTATTGCCGCTGGAGATGGCGATACCGGCCACCAATTCCGGTTTGGAACCGACTTCAAGGCCGATGTTGTAGCGCTTGCCGTAGTGGGCGATGGCCTCGACCACCTGGCGCTGCTGATTAACCTTGATCGGGAAGAAAGTCTGATACTTGGAAGGATAGTCATTCTCGGCAATGGCGTTCTTGAAAGCCCGGTTAATGCTGGCAATCCGTCCCTGGAGCACGTCCATGAAACGGAGCAGGATAGGCGGCTTGATCTTCCGCTTGATCAGGTCATCCATCAGCGCCCGCAGGTCAATTGATGCGCTTGAACTGGAAGATGGGTGAACGCAGACATTCCCCTTCTTGTTTATGGAAAAAAGGTCCGCACCCCAGTTATCGAGGTTGTAGATCTTGGCTGAGTCATTGATGTTCCAGCGATCTGACATATGATCTCCCTATGCGTCCGCTACAGATGCAGCATCGCTCCGGTAAAATACAAAACGGTATATAATACGGTCAAATAGCCGTCAGCACAATAGCAGAGTTGCATAATTCATTAAAAATATCGGCTGGATGGCCGGAGATGGGGATATTTGACAGAGAGAGGATAGGGATTGCGAATGACCAGCCCCGGGCGAAAAATATTTCGCCCAAGCATTTTTCGACCTGACAGGGGGTCAAATCATATCCGACACCGAAGGGCGGTCAAAATGGGTAAGAAAGAGATGGTCACTCCCCCTGAAGAACGGCTTAAAACCTGCCTTCATGTAACCTTTGCGCAGTTTGCTGGCAACCGCTTTCTGCTGCAAATCGGATAAAGCCGGTGGCAGCAACCCTCCGGCAATACAGTCAGGATCACCGGCATTCATCGGCCACGGTTTCAGCGCTACAATATCCCGCTCGCTAAACCGCTCGGCAATGGCCAGAGCCAGCAAACCGCCCAGCCCCTGACCACGGTACTCCGGCATAAGGACAATTGACTTGATCAGCACGACATTGCCGTAATCCATCAGTTCATCGGCAATAGCCGGATTCAGTTCATCATCCTCAAACAGCTCCTCGTAAAGACCAGACAGATCGCTTGAATGGTTGTCGAAGACATCAATCAACGACCACTCGCCGTCATTGACGATCTGATCCATCCGGACCTCAAAAGCCCTGGCAATGCCTATTGTTTTCTGCTCTTCGCCGTAGATGATGTCGATTTCGATATTAGAGCCATAGTGAAGCGGGTCGTCCCGGTGGATGGGGGTGCGGGTTTTTGTGGAGAGGGAGATGAATTGCGGATCAATCTGCATGAGTACTCTCCTCGTTTATTAACTTTTGCCCTCTTCCAGCAGCTTCTTGATATGACGATCAAAGTCAGACTCGAACAGCCGATCCTGCACTATCCGGTATTTATCAAATTCGCTCTCTGCAAATGCTTTAGCAATCTCCTGGGTGACCTTCCCCGGATGGTCGAGAATCTCCCGCTCGTTGAAGCGCAGAAAGGCATTTAGCCTGCCCGCCCAGTCCTCCATAGTCATGGGGATACCCCGCTCGGCCTGATCCTCGGCATAGTCCAGGTACATGGTGACAAAGCGGTCCAGCGACTTCAGTTCCTTCTCCGTCAGATAATTCTTGGCAACAGCGACATCCGGCTTGAGGATCTTGCCATCAGGCGAGTTTTTCCAGCTGGTCAGCCCCATATGCTCCTTATCGCTATCAGCCCGCTTGACAATAAGCTCAGCAGCAGTATGTCCATGAATGGCGAAATGGAGCTTGTTCTGCACCGCGGCGAAAAAAGTTTTGGTAGTCTCGGCATCCGCGCTGTAGTCCATTGCCGTGGCATAAATATCGGTGATCTTCTGGTAGAACTTCCGTTCACTGGCACGGATCTCGCGAATTTCTGCCAACAGGTTGTCGAAATACTCCTTGCTAAAAAAGGAGCCGTTTTTCAGCCGTTCCTTGTCCAGCACATAGCCACGAATGGCAAAGTCGCGCAGAACACCAGTAGCCCACTGCCGAAACTGGACGGCACGCGCCGAGTTCACCCGGAAACCGACGGCAATGATGGCGTCAAGGTTGTAGAAATCCACATTCCTCGCCACATCCCGATTGCCTTCTTTTTGAACTGTTCGGAAATTCCGAATAGTTGAGTCTTTGGCTATTTCTCCCTGAGCATAAAGGTTGGCCAGGTGCTCATTGATCGTCGGCACAGAAACCTCGAACAGCACAGCCATCAGCTTTTGCGTCAGCCAGACCGTCTCATCCTCGACGCGCACCTCGATGGTGCTTTCGCCAGCCTGTCTGGTGAAGATAAGGAACTCAGCTGTGCTGTTGCGGATTTGGAGTTTTTTGTCTTTCATGGGATTCCTATATTTAGCTGAGTGTGGACTTTTGGAGAGACAACCTTTTCTCTGTGAACTGCCGAATTATGTGCCTTAAAGTCAGATTCTTCCCGCCGTGCTTAATGACACCTTATTAATTGCATGACAGAAGCTTGTCTAACTCTCATCCCGACTCTCGCGTTTAAACCGTACTTCTCCATCTTCTAACCACGCGGCACCAAATGTTCTTCTCCATTTTCCATTTCGCTCATCCAACCGAGCTGTACGTTCCCCAATAAAGATCCAAGTGTACTCAAGCCCCTCTGATTGGCACCATGAGTCAAAACTTTCTTTGTCTAATATGATCGGTTCCCCACGGTCTTCAAGTTGTCTCAGAAATACTTTCCCATCTGGCAGTTGCCAAACAGTGGTATCTCTCGGGTTCGGTATATCCAGCCTTAAAGCTTCTCGTAAGCGTGGGTGAGGAAGTAAGTAACGAACATAATCGTCAATAGAGCGGTCCGTATCGTTGCCAATACTTCCAGACACTAACGGTGAAGCCAGTTTGACATCGCAATAATCCGAAGACTTCCAGAACGGAATTGTATCAAGAGATAACAACTTGATCTCGTGGGCAAAATATCCTTCTGCTTCAGTCTTTAAACTCCATCCAATAACACCCCCGCTTTGATTCCCGAGAAATCCATCCACAACTTGTTGTCGTTCTCCAGCGTTATGCGCAACAAGCGAAATAAATGATTGAATTTGACGTCGGAAAGGATCCATTAAGGAGTTGCCCTTTCGTTCCTCGTTAACCGATTCAGACCACTCAGCAACAAGCCATAAGCGGTCGTTCAATTTCCCTGTTAACCAAGGCGCTGGGTTTTCGAAGTGATCCTCAAGGAACGGCCATTTTACAAGTTTTGAGTCTTCCACTTCGTTAATAGTCAAATATGGTGGTCCAATAAATACCGATGATGTTATTTTCGTTTCGCTTCTTGGCGACAGAATCGTAGGATCTATATATTCCCGCCTCCAGACATCCTGCCGTGCTTTGTATGGTCTTGTTCCCTTACCATATTCGTCTTTGACCCAAAAGTTGTCAGCTAGTCGCGCCAAGAATTCTTCCAGCGCAATCCACTGATATTTTTCACTGATTCGCTCTATTGTCGGGCGATTTCTGTCTCCGCTGTATGGTTCATTGGGAAAACGTGATTTAGTCCATCCAAGACCGTACGCACGTCTGGCTATCCAGAATCCAGCTGGTTCAGGGGCACGGTTTTTGGGACGTTCAAATTGTCTGTGGATTTTAGGCGCAAACTCAAGAGGGTAGGCAGCTTTGAGTGTTTCAGGAAGGCTATCTACGAATGACTTCTCGAGTTTTCTAATCGTATCTTTGGTGGTCTCTTTTGGCTCACTCGAACTCATCAAAATACTGAATGGTGCCTCCGTAATGTTAACAGAAAGTACCGCCTCTTTGCGTTCAGCCTCCACAGCTAGCAGAAGTTCATCAAGTTTGGCCTCGATATCCTCATTTACACTGCGCACATTTTTTTCAAAAGCTTGAGCTCTTTCATCCTGCGTCAAAGGAGGTGGTGCATCCAGAGAAGTTTCCGTGAAGGCTCTTACAGCGGAGCTGATCACTGACTTGAAAAAATCGTGGGGACGTTGACAGGACCATGCAATAGAGTTGTCCCCCGCTACCGTTGCAATCTGCTTTATGTCGTCTTCATCACAATCTAATGCAGGTGGATTACTCCCAAAAGGAGGAACCACCTCAGTAAGATTAAAACTAATTGGCACAAGATCTCGCTCTGATGCACGTTCAATAATAGAGCAGGCTAAATCCCGAATTGACAAATGAATGGGCGGCCTTGCCCCGTTGAAAAATGCTTTAATGACAGCCTCTGCTGTAGCCTTTATTCTCACATCTACCGGATCGAGACACATGGCACCGTAACCAGCACTCAGGAGACGCTCCTTAACATAAGGATCATCGATTGTATTAAATTTCTCCATTAATACAAGAAAGAGTGTCGGATGTCCTATCAGCAGATTCACGAGACCTTTTGTCGCCCTGTCGCGGAGTGTACGGTGTGTAACAGCCAATAGACAGGCAAGAATAATCCCTGCAAGCCGAGTCACTTCCAGATCTGCTCTCTTAGCATCAACATTCAGAGCCCAATCTGTAATTTCCATGGCCCGATCGACTAATTTTGACTGTTCATGTGTAAACCATTGCGACCATGCCGCATCACGGTCTGGCAACGACATTTCCAGAAATCGATCAACTATATAGTCTGCATTCCATTTATGACCTGGGACACACGAAGTTGACAATAAGATAGCAAGCTTCTCTTGGGGATCCTCCTCCCACAGCCTATCGAGAATTTCTTTTGTCTGCAGTGTAAAAGCAGATCCAGAACGTTCACGAATGGAGGAGTGAAACACTTTACTAAAATCATTTGGATAGAACTCCGCATCCGAACTACCAAAGAAGCTTTGTAAGTGCCAAAGTTCTTTACTGTGTTTTTCGGCAACAGCAGCCCACAATGCCCCCAGCACGCCAGCCCAACGTGAACTGGGCCGGACCAAGTGAACACCATCGCTTTTTCGGATAGAACGGTTTATCAAGAATGAAAACGGCCCAGACAATACAAATGCAGAGTCGATATGCTGGCAATCACCGATAAGCCATTCAGCAATCAAGTTATCTTGCAGTCGCTGAAAGGAGAAGCGGATAACTTCGTTGGGTTTTGACCACGTACCAACAGCCCCACCTTCCACGTCACGTCGCAGAATATCAGAACCTTCAAGCACCTCCAACCAAGTCCGGTCTGTGAGCGGGTATGCTTTAAAAGCAGAATTCACCGCATCCAACGCATCGGGAAGTGATACTTTGTCTTCTTTACGTGCGACCATGATTCCAGCAAGGTCCATGAGCACAGCACGCAAAATATCATGAACCCCTTGCTGACTATCAAAACGTGTGCCTAATGACTTTGCTTTTGTCGCAAGCACAAAATCAAATATGTCTCTTGCTCCGTGAAGCCCCCGTGGGAAGACATTGATTCCTGCCTTTGCCATTGATCGGCAGACAGAGGTCATAAATAATGGATTGAAAAACTCCGCATCCAAAACAGGGGCAGTTGGACGGGCGATCCCTTTTTCGTCCATGAACTTCCGGAGCGCGGCCTCACGCTCCTCCATTGTACTGAAACCATCAACGGTAACACTAACGAGTTTGCCAAGCGGTGCGCTATCACCTGATAGCTCACCGTTATCATCTGAATATGGATGCAAATTGGCAATTAGCTCCGGTGGAACTACATAATTCAAGTATTCTTCACGACAACTAAGTACCAAAAAGACACGATCATGCATATTGACTTCTTGTATGAAACTGGACAGGTGGTTTTGCCAAACTTCAATTCCACGTCCTTCATTTAACGCATCAATGACCAACATTGCGCGTGTTCCGGCAGATTCTGCCATAAGGTTAAGAGCAGTCAGCAATTCATGAAAAGACCAGGTTTCAAGTTCGAGTCGTTTACGAATTGAAACACGTGGATCGTCGTCTAGAATATGTTGGCCAAGTATATGGATTACCGGTGCCCCTTTATTCCATGCAGTTTCAACTCCACGAGCAAGAATGTGCGACTTGCCAGCACCTGCCCTGCCCACGAATAATGCTGTGCGCGACAAATCAATGTTTAGTAAACCAGCCCAATGGCCTGCAAAGACCTCTGGGCGAATCAAATAGTTTACCTTAGATATTTCCCATATCCGATCTCTTAGAGAATCGGTATCGGAGCTATTCTCACCTCGAATTTTGTTATTAAGTGACCGGGTTAGATCAGAAAGGCGACGTGTCATTGAATACCATGACGTATTCCATTCGTTAATTGGCCAAGATTGTTCAATCGGCCAATTAACTGCCTCTCTCTGTGCAAGGAATGATTTCAGCGTATCTTCCACGACAATGATGTCTGCATTGTTTATTTCGAGATTTTCGATCAAAGAAGCTGCTGCACGGGGGTTAGATTGTCGAGCCAAATCAAAAATTGTTTGAAGGTGCTGACAAATATTATCTCGTCGGTAAATGGCATCAAATGGCATTAAAGCTTTCGTATCAACATGTTCTCCAGGGCTGTATCTGGCTTGAAGATCGTTAATTGTTCGAACTAAATGCCGATTCATCCACTCACGTGAAAAGATCTTTCCACTGAAAAAATATTTTATCAGGTGCTCTGCTTCCGGCTTCAGAAGTCGAGATTCAATTTCAAAAGCGGTCCAGGATTCAAACTCTATAGCGATTCCATTTGATGCTAATTTTTCCCACTGATTGACATACGAATCCCATTTTCCCCAAACACCTTCAGTGGAGCCTCCGCGTGCATTCCGCTTTCCCGTAAAATCACAGGCGATGGCAATTACGTACCGTTCAAGTTCTGGATGTTGTTTTAATGCGGTTTTTACAGAGTTATCAATCTTGATCCAGTCGATCTTGTCTCTGGATGAATAGTATTTGGCTTGATACCCAACTTTTCGTCCGGAAGGCAGGATGCGAAGCGCTTCGACTCCACCGTCGCCACCAGAGCCATCAATTCGACGGCACTCACCACCCCCTTTGTCAAGATTTGCTAAATGACAGATCAACTGTTCGAAGATGCTGCGTTGCCCTTCAATGCTATCTCCTCTAATGTTGTCAAAATTGATCATAGTAGATTCCTCAAGTTCCCCAGCAAATCTTTAGTGCACTGGCCAAATACTGTTGCCAGACATGATTTCCTCACTCATCAAAGCAGACCCGCACAACTTCCGCCTTAAACCTCTCCGCTAGCGGTTGTACGACTTCATTGTCTTTGGTATAAATTGGGATAGATCAATTTTTCAGTTCTAAAAAAGGCCTCCTTTACAGGGAGGCCTTCGCGACAACTCTACTATTTATTCACATCTTCACCACACACCCATTTCATCATCCCCTCAAGTTATTCCTGATCCACTCTGAAGCAAAGATTGCGAAGTCATTGAATCCAAGTTCGTCCTCTCTTATTCCGGCAATTCTACAAATTTCAGGAAGCTTGTCCCTGAAAAGCCTGTATCGCTCCACCACTACAGCGCCACCAGGAACAGTAGTCCGCTTGGAGGCATTTCTAAGCCAGTCGGTTGCAACCTTTATAGCTTTTTCAGGATTATTGTCATGCTGCTTGATATCTTGCCCTGCTATATCTGAGATGAAGATCTGATACCTGTATCGATCTACATCCAGAATTAAACAGGATTTTTTCTTTTGGTCGCTGTTGCCGTATTTCCTTGCGCCCAGGAAAATCCCTAACTCCAGCGGCATGTTGAAGCGGGGGAGGTTGGTGGTTTTACACAACTCGGTTCTGCTGATATCGTGAATACCGTACTTGCACTGCGAAATAATCCGTGAAATCTTTTCTATTCTGACCTCACCGCCATCGACCTCCTCCAGGGCACATCTTGCCCTGAAGTTACAGTCAAACACTGCAAATACAATAGCGCGAAAGGTTTCGAAATACTCCTTGTCGAATGGGCAATTAATAAAAACATTGCTCGCATATTCCTTTACAGCCATTACTTTTTGCCAGACTTACTGACGCTCAATATTGCAGAACGCGCCGCAGTACGGGAAATTGTGCCAGCTTTAGCCGGTGACTTTACCTGACTTGCTTTTTGAGTTAAAGCTGATGCAGCAGATCTTGCCACTCCAGAAGATGTGCCCCTACCTTGCGAAAGCGCACTACCAGCAGCAGTCTTGGATTTTGCTGAACTGCATGAACTGTTGAGAGTCTTTGCTGCACTTGAAGCTGCATTAGTCCCTGTAACTTTGAGTTTTTGCATTTTGTATCTCCTTAGACATCAGTCAGCCAACGACAGGATTATACAGTTATTCTCAACGGATTCAAGACATTACACGGTAAAGCGCCAGCCTGACACAACGGTACTTTACCGTAACCGGCGTGCCTCTTAATATTCTTGATACCCTTCCTCCCCTTCCGCAACCCGCAAAGCAGCCGCCTCCTCCTCCGGCTCAAAAACCACCCGCACCCGCGCATGGAGGACATGGGCAACCCGACGGAGCATGCTCAGGG
>JACABD010000050.1 GCA_013377075.1 Geobacteraceae bacterium
TGATAGCCAAGGCGACTGCCAGCAGAGAGGATTTCGTAGCTATGTTGGTGGGATAATTCGATCATGGACCTCCAAAATGCATATTTGAGCAAATTATGAACAATGCAATGACAATAAATGCCACTATTGCAAGCAACCACAGGAATATCTTCAACAGTATTCCCATTGATCCAGCTTTAGCCTTTTTTCTGGCTTTGATCTGGCAAGAGAGGACATAGGATTCTTCCAGTAAGCTTCCGCACTTCGTGCAAAACTTTCGAGCGCTGTTGCAAGGCGATCCACACGCTGGACAAATGCACTCATTTTCACTTACATCAGTTGCCTCTTCAGACAAACTTGTCATAAATTCTCCTCTAATTCTCGCAGTTAAAAACGTGATCTTCTCAGTTCTTTAGCACTTCATTAAAACTTGGTGTTCATGAGAAAGCTGAAACAGACAACGAAAAAAACCAGAAAAATCAGACCTGCTGCGATAAGTGTCCAGTAGAAGATTTTCCCGAGTGTACTCAGGATTAACTCTAACTTACTTGGTTCAGTTGGCTTTGTTAAAGGGAGAGCTTCCTGACAAACTGCTCCTGAAAGCTGGTTCAGTTCTGCTCCGCATTCCGTACAGATACCGTTAGATACGTCTGTGCGTATGCCACCGCATAATTGGCAACAATGCGCAACTTGTGACGGTTCATGACATCTTGTGGTTCCAGCCCTTACAGCCCCTTTATCCACAATGACGGAAACGGATTCAAAACAGATCTGGCAAAGCCGGGCACCTTTTATTTCTTCATAGATGACATAATTGTCGGAATCCAGTTGCTTGCCGCAAACATCGCATTTCATCTGATGGCTCCTGTAAAATCAGTTAGGAAAATGAATATTCTGGCAAATCAAAAAGAGAGAAACAATTGCTACACCCACGATGGTTAACAGCCAACCGAAACAACCCATGCCATCCTGCTGCTGTTCAGTCTGGAGATATTCAGATGGATCTTTCATTAACAATACGCCGCACTTATTACAGACAAGTTGATGATGTGTCGCCGGTGTTCCACACCTTTGGCAAGTAAGTAGATCTTCCGATTCTGGCACATTGTTTTGTTCATCCATAATGGCCTCCGTGTAACTATTCAACACTTTTGCAACGAAGCGACTTTTACTGCAAATCTCCCCTGACCCCCCTTTACAAAGGGGGGGATTTTAAAAACTTCCCCCTTTGTAAAGGGGGATTGAGGGGGATTTGCCTTTGACTTTATGGTGTCCTGAATAGTTACGTCTCCGTCAGAACGGTAGAAATAAGTCTCAATAATGCGAAGCATAAGCCCCTAGTGCGATTATATACACCGGCAGAAGTACAACATCAGCTGCAACACCTACTACAATCAAAGGGGTTTTTACAATTTTACCCACTACTGACGGGTAAGAAGTTTTGTTGGCATAAAATTTAATGATTCGAGTTTTTTTTAGCTTTGGTATCTGTTTGTCAGGTGTCTGAACTGCGGGATAAATCTGGCCGTAGATGTCAATTCCCTTGTGATATTTAAGCCCATTGGAGCCATTGTCAGCAGTGAATCCGGCCTTATTCAACTCTTTGAGTTCATCAGAGGACACCCCATTGCCGCCGTCATATCTTATCGTCAAACGCCCATTAAATCGGTCATTTTCCAGGTACAGATTTTCACTTTCGCCAGCGTCAGTGCTGATTCTATCGGCATCGAGCTTGAGCTGAATAATCTGCCACAACTCTTTCCCGCCCGTTTTCACCATGTATGTATGCTCTTTGCCAAGGAGAGCGATACTGTTAGTCCACTCACGATCTTTGGCTAAATCAGCATCCGGTTTCCCAAAAGCGAGGATTTCATCAGACAGTACAAGTTCTTTATAAGATTCACCTCTATCATTATATGCAACATCAGTCATGGCGGACGTTACACAGCCAATGTAACTAACCAGTCCAACTGAGAACAGTGCCAACAAGGCAAACCACTTTAGTTTTGATTTCATGAATCTCTCCTTGTGTCAGTTCTGGTGCTGCTGCAAAAGACAATCTATGGGCCAAAACCGCCTTTCATATTGGAACAGATAATAAGTACGGAGATAATCAACATTAACGCCGCACCCGCAAGCGACAGAAAGATTTTTGCAAGGCATCCCATTCCTTTGTCAGGAGCTGGCTTACCATATTTGCTTTCTATCTGCTCTTGCACCTCTCGTTCAATATTCTGGTAAAACTCATCATCATTGAGCTTTTGACCATTCTTATCTTCATCAGTCATTGTTCTTCTCCAGTTACCCAGAAGTTAATGATGTAAACGCCCTCTCCAAATCAGCAATCAAATCCTCCGGCTTTTCAAATCCGAAGCAGAGCCTGACCAGCCCCTCATCCAAGCCCATTGCCAGCTTCTCTTCAGTCGTCATGGACGCATGACTCCCTGACCAGGGCTGAGCCACCATGGAGCTGACACAGGCCATGCCGGTTCCGGTGTCAAACAGGGTGAGTGCGCGGGCAAATTCGCTGTAACGTCTGCACAGCTCCGGCTGCAACTGGAAGAAGAGTATGCCGCCATAATCCCGCAGCTGTTCTCCGTCCACCTCCGGCAGATAGACCTTGGCCACTTCCGGGCGGGGCTGCAGGAATTCGGCCAGACGCGCTGTGACACGCACATGTTCGCGCATCCGCAGGGGGAAGGTGTGGAGACTGCGGCGCAGCAGCCAGGCGCTGTGCGGATCAAGGATGGCCCCGGTATAGAAGCGGGTCTGGCGAAGCTCTTCTGCCAGGTTTTCATCATTGACAGCAATATAGCCCCCCATGACATCGCTATGACCGGAGATGTATTTTGTGGCACTGGCAAGGGAGATGTGCGCCCCGTTCTCCAGCGGTTTCTGAAAAAGCGGCGTTGCCCAGGTGTTATCCACCACGATGAGGCACGCCGGATTCCGGGCGGCTGCGAGTTCGGCAATTTTGCGGATCGGCACTGTCTTCAGAAACGGATTGGTTGGGGTTTCAAGTATGATCATTGCCACGTCAGCCGGGATCAGTTCCTGTCCCTCTTCACAGCTCAGGTCGAGTAGTGACAGCTTAAGGCCATACTGCTCTGCATGGCGTTGAAACAGTTTGTAGCTGCAACCGTAGATATGCTTGTTGACCACCAGATGGTCGCCAGGGTGCAACAGCTGCAACACCAGATTCAGAGCGGACATGCCGGTGGTGGTGCTTATTACATGCTCTGCCTTTTCCAGAATTGCCAAAGCCCCTTCCAGCTCAACCGAATTCGGATTGCTTTTGCGGGTGTAAAAATAGGGTGAATCGGCACTGAATGCGCTGTTCTGGTAAATCGGAGTCGCCACCGGTCTGGTGACCGAGTTGTCAATGCGATAATGGAGCGCCAGCGTTTCCGGATGACATGTTTTATCGTTGTTCATGGTCTACTCCGTTGCCGCCGCTATTGAAGCGACAGGGTAGTGAGCGCGGTCGAGGAGCGGCATGATTTTATACTGATTGTCAGAATCCCAGCTTATGACCACACCACGGTCGTTGTCGCTCTGCCTCGAAACGATAAAACGATCCAGCCCGGAGGGCATGCTTCGCTCCACCAGTGGATGCTCTCCTAAAGGTCGCAGACGGAGACGATCCGGCGCAATACCTTTGGTGCGAACAACATGCACACTCTGCGCTTCGCTATGCCAGTGGAACTCCAGACTCTGTTTGAAGTCAGCGCTGGAGTCGGGTTGTTGCCACTGCTCAAATCCAGCAAGGGGCAATTTCACCGGAGATTGAACGCCACAGTTTGAGCAGCTGCCATCTTCATTAATCTGCTCCGGTCTGGAGATCAGCCCGTAGCGCCGAACCAGCGTAGCTCCGCAACCTGTGCAGATCGTGTCATTAGCCCCTGTCTGCTGGGTGTTGCCAAGGTAGACGTGGCGGATTCCCATGTCGCTTGCCATGTTGCGCGCTTCTATTAACGTGCCAAGTTCTGTCCGCTGTACCCCGGTGTATTTGTAGGCGGGGTGAAACGCCACCAGGTGCAGTGGCACCTGATCTCCCAGGTGGGCTAAAACCCAGGTGATCATGTTCCGGACATCATCCCTTGAGTCATTCAAACCCGGAATCATCAGGTAGCTGATTTCCAGATGTCGATTTGATCTGGCAACCTGTTCAATCCGGCTCAGGATCGGAGCCAGTCTGGCGTTGGTGGATTTTCGATAAAATTCATCGCTAACCGATTTCAGGGAGAGGCTGAAAATGTCAATGCACTCAATCAATTCGTCAACCGGCGCTTCCTCAATGTAGAATGCCGATTTGTAGACAGTTCGCAGGCCGCTTTTTTGCGCCAGTTTTGAGGTTTCAATTACAAACTCATGCCAGACGACCGGGTCGTTGTATGTCCAGGAGATGGTAGTTATGCCGTTTTCCAGGCAGAGATTGACAATCTCCTGGGGGGTATAGCGGCGGATATGACGCTCATCCAGATGGCTAATTTGCGAGGTTTCCCAGTTTTGGCAAAAGACACATGTCATCATACAGCCGATGTTGCCAAGGCTTAATATGCGCGCTCCGGGGCTGAAATGAACCACTGCCTCGGTTTCTATGTACTCCTCGGCCACTGGCAGGGACAAGCCGTGGTTAAAGGTGTGCAGTGCGCCGTTAACTGCGCCGCGTACGCCGCAATAACCCATCTGACCGTTGTTTGGGCGGCAGTGCCGTGGGCAGAGCCCGCATTCAACCTTGTCGGCGCTGAAAGGTTTCCAGTGCATGGCTGGTCGTGATTCATAACCGTGCAATCTCATAAATGCATTACTCCTTTCGATTTGGGAATGGTCGTGATGAATATTTTTTTATAGTCGTCTGTCAGGTCAAGATTCATGGCAGTCAGGCAATCAAGTCCGGCAAGATAATTGGCCATATTTGCTGTTCCGTACAGCTCAACAGCATCCTTGCGATAGTTTCGCCAGTTAATTTGTAGTGGTAACTGATTAATTGAATCCACTGGGCTGGAGTTAGCCACTTCACGCTCTCCGACCTCAGAGCGGCCGGTGAAAAAGGGCATGACTTCTGTCTCGACAAAGCAGACAGTGCCAGCATGGGCCAGGCGCAGATGGCGAAGCGCTTCCCATGGGTCAAGTGCCACCAGTATATCCAGTTTTCCTGCCGGGATGCCTGGCCCAAGAATTGGCAACACCCCATTGGCAATGCGCATCTCGGCATACACAGAGCCAAGGGACTGGGCACCCCCTTTATGAACCGTGTACTGACACGGATAGCCCGCCGAATAGAAGAGCCTGGCAAGCGTCTTGGCAAGGCTGTTGATCCCTTGTCTGCCGATACCGGCAATGAGCAGATTTGTTACCGATGCCGAAGTTGAAATGACAGCCTCCTGATGTTTTTTCTCAGGCCGAGCAGCCTGGAAACTAGCGATGCAGCATATCTGGTGGCCAGAATTGCATTGTTGGGGCATATGTCAAGGCACGCTCCACATCTTCGGCATCTTTGAGAGACAATACTGAAGCCGGAAGGTGCAGCCTTCACAATTGCCGGACACTGAAAATCGACATAGCAGATATTGCAATCACCGCAGCGCATTGGATTAATCTTCAAAGTAATCCTCTGCCGCCTTGCTGACAGGCTCTCTTCACTCTGCAAGGCGCACTCCCCCACGACTCTGATAACCTTGACACCATTCAGTGATTGAGCTTTTTTTATGGCAAGCATGGTCAGTGACGGGGCAAAAGCATCCACTTCGAAAATATGTTTAACGCCGATGGAGCGGAGCATGCCGGTCATGTCAAAATGGCTAGAACTGGTAGGTGAATTCTGGTGTCCGGTCATTGCGATGGAGCGGTTGTCAAGGATGACATGAATCAGGTTGATGCCGTTTTCCACCGCGCTTTGCAGTGAAAGCAGCCCACCGTGAAAAAGGCTGCCATCACCTCCGGTGGAGATTAACGGCTGGTTAGGCAACATCTGGGCAATCCCCTGGGAGACACCGATTCCGGCATTCATGCAGAGCAGCCAGTCTGTGCGATGGGGGGGTAGTGATGAGCAGCCGATATCTCCGCCGATTATCCCGTCTCCTGCTTGCATGGATTGCTTGAGGGCAAAGAGAGTCGGGCGATGGGGACACCCTTCACAGCAGGCACCTGGCCTCTCCGGCACTGGCAGATCAGGCAGCAAGGGGGGGGGCGCAGTTTTTTGACAATCAAACTCGCTCGCAAGAAAATCACTGACTTGTGCGTAACTGATTTCACCCCAAGCCGGGAAAACCTCCTTGCCAACTAATTGACCGGAAAACATCCCAAAGAATTCACGCTTTATGATGGTTTCGAGGAAACCGTCCTGATCTTCAATAATAACGAGCTTTTTCTTCCCGCTGACAAAGGCAAGCAGGGTCGAGGTATGCAGAGGAAATGTCTGTTCAATGTTCAGCAGATGGACTTTATCGGCAAGCTGTAACTCTTCAATAGCTTCGCAAGTGACCGTAAAAGTAGCGCCGCGAGTGATAATCCCATAGTCGGCAGAGTGACTAAACTCCAAGGTATGGCGTGCCGGTATCAAGGCAAATTCAGTCAGGCGATGAACCTGTGCACGGTGATTATTGACCGCTTTGATTCCGACGTTAATCAGCTTCTGTTTGTCATTGATAAAGTTGAAATGTTTTGGAGGAGAAGGCATGGTGCTTCGGCTGACAAGGCTTGACTGGTAGGCAATTCTTCCCGGCACGAACAGAAGAACCGGTGTTTGCGTCTGTTCGGAAATATCAAAAGCATGGATTATTGCATCATAAACCCCCTGCACTGTGGTTGGCTCCAGTAGTGGAAAGTTGAATTGGGGGGCATACCAATGAACATCTTCTTCGCCGGTGCTGGAACGCGCCCCCGGATCAGTGCCGACAACAATGACCATGCCACCGCTGATTTTTACAGCGCCGGCATAATTGAGGGGATCGGCAGCGATATTCAGGCCGACATGCTTCATTACAACCAGGGAGCGGGCTCCGCAGAGGCTTGCTCCAAGGGCAGCCAGGGCTGCGATATGTTCATTAAGCGAGTGGTTGAAGACAATGCCTGAGTTGTCATGAAAAGCCGATGCAACCCGGCTGACAGGCGCGCCGGGGTAATGGGAGACAAAGTTGACCCCCGCATCTATCGCTCCCCAGGCAACAGCCTCATTGCCATCGCCGATTCCAGTATGTATTGAGTCAATGTTCATAGGCACTCGCAGAGAAGCATTACGATAGTTTGAAGTTATAGATTAAAGAATCAGTTTGAACAAATAATAATTTTAGTTTACGAAAAATTGTCCTGCCGTTGCCAGCGCCGCCTCCTTAACCCCTCTCAAATCCAGCTTCCCTGTGCCGAGAATTGGTAGGGCATCTACTGCAACAAAACTGTCCCGCGACGGTTTCCAGAGGTTTGGCAGCTGGCTTTCCATGAGGAGGCGGTGGAGAGTTGCCGGGTCTCCGGCCTCTTTGGCGAAGACTACCACCAGCTTTTCGCCACGCTTTTCATCCGGAATTCCGGTGACCGCCACTACGCCGGTCTGCCCCAGGAGGTCATGGAGGGTGTCTTCCACCGCGCCGTGGGGAACCATTTCACCGGCAATCTTGCTGAAGCGGGCAAGACGGTCGGTGATGTGGAGGAATCCCAGTTCATCCAGTCTGCCCAGATCGCCGGTCTTGTACCAGCCATCCTTTACCACTTCGGCGGTTTTGTCCGGCTTGCCAAGGTATCCTGACATGACATTTGGCCCTTTGACCATTATCAGTCCGGTTTCACCCTCTGACAGGGTCACGCCGCTCTCCGGATCGACTATCTTTACCACCACCCCCGGCACAGGCAGGCCGACGCTCCCTTCGCGAAAGCCTGTCTGGCGAACGCCGTCAATCTCCACGTCAGGGAGGGAGAGGGAGATGACCGGAGAGAGTTCGGTTGCGCCGTACCCTTCCATGGGGCGGATGGCGAATTTTTTCTGGAAGCTGTCGGCAAGGGCTGGTTTGAGCTTTTCTGCTCCGGTGATGACGAGCCGAAGCGTCCTGAAGTCCTCCGCTTCTGCCCTGCGGATGTAGGAGCTGAGGAAGGTTGGAGTAGCGATAAGCAGGGTTGATTGTTTCTCGCGCACCACTCTGGCGATGGTTTCGCCGTCCAGAGGATTGGTGTGATAGGCGGCGGAGAAGCCTGATAACAGCGGCAGCCAGAGGGTTCCAGTGAAGCCGAGGGAGTGGAAGAACGGCAGCGCAGAGCAGATGTTGTCCCGCCGGGTGGCGCGAAAAACCATGCGCAGCGCCTCCAGATTGGAGAGGATGTTGTGGTGGGAGAGCATGACCCCCTTGGGCTCGCCGGTGCTGCCTGAGGAGAAGATGACCGTGGCGAGCCGGTCAGCGGTGAAGCTGTCAGGGCGGGCAAGCCAGCGAAGCGGCATGAATCGGGCGATGAGGAAGGCATTCCGCTTGTCGCTGTTTGTCAGACTTGCCAGCAGATCCTCCACAAAGATTTCACCGGGAAATTCCGGGAGTGTGGGGAGTTTTGCCTTGAACTGTTTTGAGGTGATGACGGTTGTGATGCCGCATTGCTTAAGGGCTGAGCGGATACCGTCCTGGGAGGTTGTGTAGTTGATATTGACCGGCACGATCCCTTTCAGGGTCAGGGCGATGTTGACCAGCGCAGCCGCCACAGTCGGGGGGAGACAGACGCCGACCATCTCCTGCCCATCGACCACCGTTTCTAGCTTTCGTGCCAGTGCCACCGCGCCGATGAGTGTTCTGCCGTAGGTTAGCTCACGTCCGCCGGTGTCGCTGATGGCGATGCGGCTCCAGTTTTCCCTTGCCGTCCTGGCGAATAGTTCACCAAGGGGTTTGCGCCGCTTTTTGCGGGCATCGAACCAGTCGCAGGAGAGCTCCATCACTGCCCGTCTTACCTCATGCACCGGGGAGTCAGCGGCAAGTGCTGCGCCGAAGATCACTGTCACCCGGTATGGCATGAGTGAAGGGACGCGGGAGAGGAGTTTACCATGGGCGTAGGAGAGGATGCTCCCCCAGGCGCCGCCGATGTAAACCGGGATGATGGGGAAATCGCTATCCTTGACGATTCTTGCAAAGCCCCCTTTGAAGCGGTTGAGCATGCCGTTACGGGTGATCTCCCCTTCGGCAAAGATGCAGACCAGATAGCCATCTTCCAGCGCCTGCCGGGCGGCTGCGGTAAATTCGATCAGCCCTTTTTTGCCATCCCTGCCAGAGACCGGAATCACCTTCATCATCTGGCAGAACTGCTTGAGAAGGGGCGTGTTGTAGATGGAACGCTCCATAACAAAGCGTATCCGCCGCTGCTGGGTGGCAATGAGGAGCAGGGCATCAAGCCAGGAGACATGGTTGGCCACAAGCAGCGCACCCCCGTCAATCGGCACATTGCGCTCACCGATCATGTCGAGGCGGTAGAAGATGCGCATGGCGACCAGCGCCATGAAGCGGATGAGGAAATCCGGGAGGATGATCAGGGTGATGATGGTGAGGAGCAGGGTGACAAGGCCAAGGATGGTGAAGGATGCACCGGGGGAGACATGGAGCGGCCCGGACAAGAGCCAGAGCAGAAGCGAGGCAGCCAGAGCGCCGCACCAGCTAAGGAATGACGAGGCTGCCAGAATTGCGCCGCGATGCGCGGCAGGGGCTTCCAGCTGGATGAATGCCTGGAGCGGCACGATGAAGAGCCCGGCACTGATGCCGAAGATTACGACCAGAAGCAGCACTAAAGCCAGACTGGACGGCGCAGCATGGAGGGCGAATGAGGCGAATGTCAGCCCTGCTGCGCCGATGGGGACTATGCCGAATTCAACGGTGCGACCGGAGAGTCGCCCGGCGACAAGTGAGCCTGCGCCGATGCCGACCGCTGCGGCAAGGAAAAGGTAGCCGCTGCCGGTCTCGCTTAAGCCAAGATTACGCATGCCGTAGGGGAGGAGATTAAGCTGGCAGAAGGCTGCGACAAAGAGGAAGTAGGCAGCGCCGATTACTGCCAGCAGCAGGTAGCCGTTGTGACGCAGCTCATAAAGGGTGCGCCAGTAGACCAGCGGCGACCAGGCAAGGGGCTGCGACGGGGCTATGGCCGGTGTAGCGGGGATGGTGCGGGCGGTCATGAGACCAATGACCGCAATGGCGATGCCGGGGAGGAGTGCCACAACATGGCGGCCACCTGAGAGTTGCAGCAGAAAGGGGGCCAGGGCAGTGCCGCCGACAATGGCCATATAGGAGGCCATTTCCAGCATACTGTTGGCTCCGGAGAGCTGCTCACGCTCAACAATCTCTGGAACAACGCCATACTTGGCAGGGGCGAACAGGGCGCTGTGGCTGCCGAGGAGAAAGACAACTATAAGCAGGATGGGAGGAGAGTTGAGCCAGAGACCACTTACAGCCAGAGTAGCAATGCCGACTTCCAGACTTTTGACAAAAACTATGAGGCTCCGCTTTGGCAGCCGGTCTGCAAGGGAGCCTGCAAGGGCTGAGAAGAGGAGAAACGGAGCAACAAAGGCGGCGCTGCCGATGGCGGCAATGGCACCTGCCTCCCCCTGTCCATAGCGGCTCACCAGATAGAAGACGATGAGGAGTTTGATCAGGTTGTCGTTTAGCGCGCCGCACGCCTGGGTCAGGTTGAGGCGGATGAAGCTGCCGGGGAGTTTGTTGGCATCGCTGGTTGTCATGGGGTGCTCCTTGAGAAATTTTCAGGAAGACGGATTACTTTTGCTGCATTTGTCAGTATCTGCTTCGGCATCCCCAGGGCCAGATTCAGAGCCACATCACGATCCCACGGGTTTTCGATTGCCGCAATGTTGTATGCCTTTTGCGGCCCGATGGAGAAGAGCTGCAGCCAGGGAGATGTCAGCGCTGTTGTCATCAGTGGCATATCGCTGCCGTAGAGGAGACGGTCATGAAGCTCTGTGTGGCGCAACACCTTTTGCAGATGACCAATGTGGTTGGCAAGGGTCAGTGCAGATATGTCGGCGTAGAGATTCGGATATCTGGCAAAGAGCGGCAGCAGTCGTGATAGGTTGCGCTCACCGTTATTTTTGCCGTTGCTGGCGCAGTGGGCGGCAATCACAGTCACGCCGTTATCAAGCGCAAGCTGAAGCCTGGCCGGATCGGCAAGGGCGTTGTCAGCTCTGGTAAATGATTCCTCCTCGCCGGTATGGGTCAAAAGTGGCAGCCGAAGGTCGGCAAGCTTTCTGTAGAACGGGATCAATCGGCGGTCGGCAGGATCAAACCCCTGGACCGATGGCAGGGATTTTACCAGCACAGCCCCAGCATCAACCGCTGCATCGAGCCGCTCAATTGCATCACGGCGCATCGGGTTGACGCTTGCGCCATAAAGGAGATTGTCGTACTTGCAACATTCCTTAGCCAGAAAATCGTTGGGGATATAGATCTCGGTCCTCTGACGATCCAGCTCCCCACGGCTGTCAACTGCGCCGTCCAGAGCCAGCACCACTGCAGCCTGAACCTGCGTGGATTCGTGCATAAGCTGTGAGAGCCTCTCCGGGATCAGGCCGTCACCCCTTGTTTTCAGCTCTTCCCGGTTGACGCCGAATGCATGGAAGTAGAAACGGGTCTTCCAGCTCCGCGCCATTGCTTTGGAGATGAAACAGCCGCTCCCCCCTGAGCCTATTCCGGCGGCATGGCAGTGCATGTCTATTAGTGCATTTTTCATCTGAGCCTCCACAGCATATCCTGCCCTGTATTTGTCTTTCCGCTTCCAGTCTGGTTGCAGCAAGTGACTTGTGTAGAGCAGGGAGTGTGCCATGCCGGGAAATATTTTCAGGCTGCCTGATTACAATGGCTTACGTTGGGATTATGACTTTAATGGTTCTGCTGATTGACATTCAGTGAATAGTAGCTATACAATAATTGTATGAAAATAAAAACAACTCTTACCAAAGCCAATCGAGATTTCTTCCAGCGGGTTGCAGCAGCAGCTTTTGCCAATCCTTTCGGTGAACGGCGCGATGAGCTGGATGTCATCATTGCCGGTGTCACAACCGATACTCCGGCGCTGCAGACTCTGGATGCAGTCCTTGCCAAAGTCGCCGATAGTATCGAACAGCTCTCAAGAAGCGGCAGAGTTGATCTTCGTAGCATTGAGGGAGAAGAGCGCGCCTTGCTGCGCGGCGTTTTCCTCTTCCATATCTTTCACCGCTATCAGGATCAGTTCGACCGGCTCATCCAGGAGCAGATAAAGGGTGGCGACACCCCCTGCCGTGTGCTGTTTGCCAGGGAGATGCTGGCAGAGCTGAGCGGTTTCGGCCTGGGGAGCAGCGAGGCTGTGCAGATATTTGCCCAATTCTACCAGCTGAGGCGGGCATTTTATTTTATCAGGAGCGGACTGGTCGGCAGCTCACCTGCCATGCGTACCTTGCGGATGCACCTTTGGAACTCACTCTTTACCCATGATATCCGCTGGTTCGAATCCCGTCTCTGGGACCGGATGGAGGATTTTTCCCTGCTGCTTCTCGGCGAGACCGGCACTGGCAAGGGGGCGGCGGCGGCAGCAATAGGGCGATCCGGCTTCATCCCGTTCGATCCGGTAAAAAACTGCTTTACTGAAAGTTTTACCCGCAACTTCACTGCCATCAACCTCTCTCAGTATTCTGAAGGGGTGCTTGAATCGGAACTGTTCGGCCACAGAAAAGGGGCCTTCACCGGCGCTGTTGATAATTTTGAAGGGCTCTTCAGCCGCTCAGCCACCCATGGTGTCATCTTCCTCGACGAAATCGGTGACATCAGCCTGCCGGTACAGCTCAAACTCCTTCAGGTCTTGCAGGAGCGGACCTTTTCACCGGTGGGAAGCCACGAGGTGCGCCGTTTCAATGGCCGGATAGTGGCTGCCACAAACCGCCCCATTGACCAGCTGATCAGCGAGGGGAAATTCCGTGACGACTTCTACTATCGTCTCTGTTCCGATGTCATCACCCTGCCACCATTAAGGGAGCGGCTTAAGGAATCGCCCGATGAAATGAATCTGCTGCTGGACAACATCCTTGACAAACTTACCAAGGGACGAACATCCCAACGGGAGAGGCAGCTGATTCGCAAGGTTCTGGAACATGATCTGGAGACCGGTTATGCGTGGCCCGGCAATGTGCGCGAGCTTGAGCAGGCGGTGAAGCGGATCGTCATTACCGGTCATTACTGCGGGGTGAAAAGGGGAGGGGAGAGCAGTGACGCGGCAGCAGCCCTGGCTGTAGAGATGCGGGAAGGGAAGGTTGATGCCGAGGGTCTGCTTGTGGCCTACTGCACCATGCTCCACAAGCAGTTCGGCACCTACGAGGAGGTTGCCCGCCGCACCAATCTGGACAGACGCACGGTGAAGAAATATATCAGTCAAGGATAGGGTCTTAAGGCTTGTCACTGGCAGAACCTGCTCCGGTCATGAATATAAACAGCTACTCTGCCTCCAAGGCGCAGATTGCGCCGGTTCTATCAAAAGCATCCTTCATCTTGAGTGCTGCGCCATGTTCCAGGTTTTTCTTCAGCACCGTCTGTCTGTTGCTGAAGAGCCTGTCGATCTGCTCCTCCCCGCAGCGCATCAGCTTTGCCAGATTCTCTTTCGCCTGATTCGGATCGGCACTCAGGGAAATGGTTCCGTCGAAGACGAGCCGGTAGCTCTTGGGGAGTTGTTGCAACGGTGCTGGCATCGGCTCTGCTGCCATAACCGGCTCATCCATGGGGAGATAGCTGCTGCACTCCGGATAGCGGCTGCATACCCAAAAATGCTTTCCTTTGTTTGCCCCTGCCGCTGCCGGGCGGCTTGTCATCCCTGCCCCGCATGCAGGGCAGATCTGCGTCGGTGCAGTTATTTTTTCCTGCACCACCTTTTTCAGTGCCGGAGTATATACCTCGTCACCTGCCTTCATCCGGGCTTTCTCCACCATGATCGATTCGGGATATTCAGCCACAAACCTGGCGAAATAGAGACGGGCGGCGTCAAACTGGCTGGTGTACTCAAGGAGTGAGGCCAGTTGGAAGAGGGACTTTTCACGCAGTTCTGAAGCCACATCCTTCAGCTCAACAAGGCGCTCCAGGCAGAGGATGCAGAGCTCGTTCTCACCGGCGCGGCGCACGATCTCTGCCAGCCTGGAAATAAGCAGCGGCTCCGTCGGCAGATCAAGGTATTTCTTGTAATACTCCCGTAAAACCGCGGCCACTTCGGCCTGACGGGATCTGCTCATCAGGTTGAGGGTTTTCTCGTATAGTTCTTTCCCTTCAGGCGTTGCGTGGAACTTCGTCTCAAGCCGCGCCATCCCCAGGATCGCATCAATATTGTCAGGGCTGCGGTCGAGGACGATCTGCATCGATCGCTTTCCACCCTCAAAGCCGATGGTCGCTTCAGATGCCTTGAGGCCTATATCGAGATGTCTCTCTTCCATGGCCTCAGCAGCCAGCTTCAGCCGTCCGGCCAGGAGCATGCCGGAGATCATGCCGCCAAGGTGGGCCCAGTGGCCGATCATGGAGGCGTTTTCGCCAGTAATCTGGCTGATGCCGCCGGAGAGATCGGAGAGGAAAAAGAGCGCCATGATGACCAGGGAGTTGAGGCGGACTTTCAGGCTGATGGGGAGAATGAGTGAAAAGATGCCGAGGATCGGCACCGGAAAAATCATGCTTTTGAAGTAGCAGCGGACGGCGAAGATCCCCATGATCCCGGCAATAGCCCCGGATGCGCCAAGAATGTGCCCGGCCTCGCCATGGAAGAGGAACTCGATCAGCAGGTAGACGCAGCCGCCGATAAGGCCGGTGACCATGTAGATCCAGGAGAACGTCTTCCAGCCGACACGACGCTCCACAGCCGATCCGACTACCCAGAGGAACATCATGTTTCCCCAGAGGTGGCCACCGCTGGCATGGAGAAAGATCGATGTAAAGGCACTTAACGGGACGTTGAACAGGTTTGGATCACGGGGGAGGAAGACGAGGTTGTTGGAGATCAGTTCCGGCTCTATGCTCATTTCAAAGCCGTAGAAGATCAGGACGTTAACAAGGATGATGCCGTAGGTCACCCAGGGCTTGATCTCCTTGCGGCGCTCGTCCTCGGAGCGCATCACCGGGAAAAAGGTGATGTGTTCCTTGAGCAGATCCGTTGCCGAAACGCCGGACGCAGCGGCATGCATCCTGATGATGATGAGGAAGACTACCGGGAAGATTATTATCAGGAAGGAGATCAGCCCGGCAAGGTAGTTTTTGACGAGTATTATGGCAACAGCCGTCGCCAGCGCCTTTGCCACAAAGGCCTGCTCTTCATGCTGTTCGAAGTAGTCGGAAATGGACATATGGCTCCGGGGTGGTTTTGGTCGGGTGTTCGATTCTATTGATACCGATTACTTGGCAGTATCACTTTTGAAATAGTGTCGACAAAGATAATTTAGAGTTATCTTCCCATGTAAATACTTCAGCATAGATCGTATCTACAAAATCATAGCTTATACATGCTGTTTTATTAGAGCAGGGCCATAAAAATTGCCTGTCCATTACTTTGCCGCATTATTCTCTATTAAAATTACAGTGGCAGTGTGCCAACTACACTAATGCCTGCCCATCCTACACTTGCGCCTTCAGGCTTCAATTCGCCAAGCAATGAGATCTCTTCGACGGGGTGAGGTAATACATTTATTGTTGCTTCGGCATCGTGCCAATCAGAGGTCATTTTGTCTTGAATATTAGGCAGTACCCAATTCAACTTTGGGTACTTGGCTGGCTGTGTCAGGTCTGGCCATCCAATAGCACCAATAGTTTTGTTAGCGAGAAAACCATAAGGGTGCCCAGGTTTTCCCGTAAGTTTTAGAGAAGCTTCGATCAGTCTTCTATCCTTAACGGCCAGAGTTGCTCCCATACGACTACCGGCTTTAAGGGGAGCTGCCGCCGCATGCTCAAGTGGTAGTGACCGGGTAAGGTGTGTCGAACCAAATTTTTTTGGCCACCCTTGGAGCTGTCCGCGAATGAGTGATATGTCCTGATCAACCCAGATAAAAGGGCAGTAATTATATAGTTTGCCGTCCGGTCGCTCAATCTCGACAATGACAATAGTCTCTCGATACTGTGCATAGACAGGATCGACTAATTCATGCCCATCTGTAGTTGCCTGCCAATCGGCAAAGTGTATACACCCTTTCCCTGTCAGATTACCAAGTTCTGGATGTACCACTGCCGCACTATTTGAGGTGTCGCAACTGATGGCGATGTTCATTAACCAGCCAGCATAATGCCATGGAGGTGAAGGCACTATTGCCGACCGTCCACTTTTTGTAAATGGTGCAGTGAAGCTTTCAAACAGATGATTCATATATACTCCCATATGTTTTCTATTATCGACCAACATTCTAACTAACTCGCGCCCTGCAACCTATTATGTGAAAATTATTAAGGTGTAGTGTGAAATATTAAATTAAACCCTCAACATCACAATTCATCCTTGCGCTTTAAGATCCCACTCAAATCCACCCCCGGCAACAGCCTTGTCAGCTGCCCCATGAGGCCGTCACCGGCTGTGCCGCCACCGGTCACCAGTACATCCGGAACGATCTTGATCTTGCCGCTCTCTATGGCTGCAGCGATCAGCTCGACAATCTTGATCTGCTTGATCGCCTCTTCGCCGATGGCCTGCTGCTGCTTGTTGTAGGCCTGGGCTGTGGCTTCGCCTATGGCGGCGATCTTCGAGGCTTCACCATCACCGATTGCCTTGAGACGCTTGCCTTCGCCGGTCCCCTCCAGCGCCTTGGCCTCTGCCGAGCCTTCGGCCAGGGTGATCATCTCGGTTTTCTTCTGGGTGGCGACTTTCACGGCTATTTCCGAGGCTACCAGTGTCGGCTGCTGATCGGCGGTGGCGCGCATCTTCTCCATCTCGGTCCGCTCGGTCTGGGACTTCTGCTCCATCTTGTACATCTCCTGCTGCTGCTCGGCGATGATCCGTTTGGTCTGGGTCTGCATCAACTCTTCCGGGAGTCTGATCTGGCAGATGAGGACCGAGACGCATTCGACATGGTATTTCTCAAGGTCAACGCGGGCGCGGGTTTCAGCCTTTGTCTGTTCTTCCGAGCGGCTCTGGAGGAAGTTCATGGCCGATGCGGTTGATGCCTGGTTACGGAAGGATGAATCGATCATCGGGTGGATGACATGCTGGATGAGGTTATCGATGGAACCGACCTTGGCGACCATGTAGGGAGCCTGATCGGGGCGGACGCGGATGACGACCTTGACTGCAACCTGAATCGGGAAGCCGTCCTTGGAGATGACGGTCAGCTGGTCGAAGCGGGTATCTTCCTGGTCATCCCAGTCGATGGTGATGTTGGTGGTGTCGATGATGTACGCCATGAAAGCGCGGCGGTTCAGGTAGTAGCGTCCCGGTCCGGAGACCTCCTCCTGAATACCGCGGAACCCTTTGGGGACAACATACTTTTCTTTTCCCTCTTCAGCTGTGGCGCCGGTCTGGGATGAGCCGAGCCGCTTTTTCATCTCTTCGGTTGGATCTTCACCGACGTTGGAAACAATAACGCCGACCTGACCGCGCTCGATTACAGCGACATCGTCGATGGCGACGCTGAACATGAACGGGTTGATGTAGTAGGTGCCGGGGCGGAGCACATCCAGCTGGGGGCCGCGCTGACCACTTTTGGTAAGGAAGGCCGAGCCGTCCTGATAGTCGTTGTGGCCGGTGATGGGGGAGGCGACATACTCTCGCTCCGGCAGCGGAATGCCGTCCAGCGCGGTTACAAGACCGATCTTGTTGGCCTCGATTACTGCGGCTGGCGCTATCTGGATGTTGAAGAGATTGAGGTTGATCCGGTAGGTTCCCGGCAGGAGCACATCAATCTGTGGCCCTTTCTGGCCTCCGCTTTTGAGGAACGCTTCACCATTTTCATAATTTGAATGTCCCGGCACGCTCTGGGCAAGGAGCCGTCCCATGGGGATCGGCTCGCCATCCTGGGCGGTGACCATGCCGACTTCACCCTTGGCAATAACTACTGCTGCGGCCTTGGTGATCCGGAAGAGGTTAGGGTGGATACGGTAGACACCCGGCGGCAAGATCTCGGTCTGTGGCCCTTTTTGGCCGCCACTCTTGATGAAATCCTGTCCGGACTGAAATGAGTTGTGCCCCGGCACCACAGTTGCGAAGATCCGTCCGGCAGGAATTGCCGAGCCGTCGGCCGATTCCACCAGGCCGATTTCGCCGTCACCTATTTTGGTGGCCGAACTCTTGGTCACCTTGAACAGATAGGGGTTGATCCGGTAGTTTCCAGGAGGGATGATCTCGATCTGTGGCCCTTTCTGGCCGCCGTTATTGATGAAAACGTCGCCGTTCTGGAAGGAGGAGTGCCCCTCTATGGCCTGGGCATAAATCCGCCCCTCGGGGATGGCAATGCCATCGACAGACTCGACCATGCCGATCTCGTTATCCTTGATCTCGGTGACATTCCCCTTGGTCAGATTGAACAGATAGGGGTTGATGCGGTACTTGCCCGGAGGAAGTATCTCGATCTGAGGCCCTTTCTGGCCGCCATTTTTGATAAAAGCTTCGCCATCCTGAAAGGAGTTGTGACCGGCCACCACCGCCGCGAAGATACGGCCCGGCGGTATGGACGAGCCGTCCACTGATTCGATCAGGCCGATCTCGTTTTCCATGATCTCGGTAAAGACGCTCTTGGTTGCCTTGTAAATGAAGGGAATGAGGAAATGCAGGCCTGGGCCGAGGGTGCGAGCCTGGATACCGACCTCGTTGCCAAGGGCGACAACCCGCCCCTGGGGCATCTTGCTGCCGAACCAGCGCCGCTCGATCAGGGCGATCTCGTTGCCGCCGACGATGACCACCGAGTTCCAGATCAGGATAGCAATGACGGCCAGAGCGAAAATGTACTGATAATGATTTCCAATCCAGATGAAGAGGTCTGCCGGTTCGTGCATGATGGTTCTCCTTTGTGGTGGGGTGAGTTTTTTAATTCATTTCTTGTTTTTCTATACCAACATGTACTATGTTATGTACATATTTGATAAGGAGGTGATTTCAGTGAATGCCCTAACCTATACTTATACGCGCCAGCATTTGGCAGACGTCATGCGATCAGTTAACGAAGACCACAATCCCGTGGTAGTGACCAGCCAGCGTGGTAAACCAGTTGTCATTCTTTCCCTTGACGATTTCCATGCATTTGAAGAAACCGCATATCTGCTCCGTAATCCCCAAGGGGCCAAGCGACTGCTTGAATCAGTAGAGGAGTTGCGTGCTGGCGGTGGGCAGATCAGAGATTTGACAGAATGATGATCAAATTCTCAACCGCAGCATGGGAAGACTATCTCTACTGGCAGACGACCGACAAGGCGATGCTCAAACGCGTCAATCAGCTTATCCGGGAGATTCAGCGAGAACCTTTTGCCGGTATCGGCAAGCCAGAACTGCTCAAACATCAGCTGACCGGTTATTGGTCTCGCAGAATAGACAGCTGCCACCGTTTGGTGTATGCAGTCGAAGGCGATACCCTCTTGATTGCGCAGTGTCGCGATCATTATTAAAATAGATCCCTTGAAATCTCTGAAGTTATCTTCTCTTCGCTTCATTTGATGGTTTCTTCGGTATCGTCAGTGTTCCCATTAAGGCTCCGACTACCACACCAAATGTTGCCAAAACCAAGACTCTAAGTCCAGCCACTGGATTCATGTTGTTTCCAAACCACGCAAGCCCTAAGCCTGCTGTGAAGAAAATGAACCCGCAGAGAATCGAACCTATTCCCATCCGTTTGTAAATCCGCGTTTTCTGAGCATCAAAAATCTGATTTTCTGTCATTTGTTTATGTTCCAACGGGGCTGAGGCTGACCCGCCCTCGGCGGGTCTTGCCGATGGTTGGACGCGGTGTTCAGGTCTAAGAGCGCCATCTACGATAATTTCTTTGAGAAAAAATCAGGGGTACTGAGATTCATTCTTGCGGCAAGGCCTTCAAGGCTGTCTTCTTTCGAGGTTTCAGTAATCATTACAAAACATTCGTCTTTGTAGACGTCCCGAAGTCGATACATCATCGTCTGTCGCACCGATTTATCAGGATCCATGAGCAATTCTTTTAACAGCTTTCGACCTTCTTCGCTGGCCTTGACCAGTTCAGTAAGGTTTAATGCCTCTGTAACCTTCTTATTCCCTTTGCTTATACGAAAAGCATCGTGATGTGCCTTGGATTCAAGAATACAGGTGCGAATATGTGCAATCTGCTCTTTGACTGGCATGTTACAGACTTTTCTTGAAAGCTTCGACGACTTCTCTGGATGAATCTCGATAGGACTTTTCCCAATCTGTTTTGAGTAAAAGTCAAATTTCGCGTAATGTTCTTTTCGGTTGTCAAATGAGCCTTTTTGGTACTCATGAATATCCAGTGTGCTAATGAACGAAAGGTACTCACCTTCTTTTTCGCCGGCAATAGAAACTGATGAGTCAAAAAACTTCCAGCAACCATTCAGGTGAATAAAGTATTCACCAACCTCTCCGCCGTCTTCATAGTATTTTGTCAGCAGAATAGGATAGACTGCCACGCCTTTCTCCACCAAAACAGCCGAATGGAGAATGATGTCATTTGATCCTATTCGTTTGATTTCTTCTATTGTTGAGTTGATTGGGTTCTCATCGTCTAGCGCAACAACACGCCAAATCTTCTTGGCTAATACGTCAGCGATTGAAGCATCAATGATATTCAATTTGTTGTCCTCTTTTGGTGTCCAACATCGTAATTGATCGGTTAGAGTTAGTTACCGATATAAGCAACCGACTCCTTATAGTGGTAACAAGTTCCTTGAATAGGGAACCGGTTCAGTCCCATAAAATAGGCAACCTAACCGCACAAATACCACTGCCCTAAAGCCGCTTCTTTAGCTGCATGCCTCGCCACCTGAAAAGAGTGCAGATACAACAAAAGCCGCCAACTCTGCATTTTACAGAGGGGCGGCTTTTGGATTTAGCAGGTAACAATAACCATTCTTGGCTCCATTGCATTGAACTTTGTTCACTTTAATGTCGACAGCGAACCTTGTCAATAAATCATTCTCATTTTATTGAATCCATGAACAGTTACTTTGGTAGTCTGTTATCCCCTTTAAACATTGACTCTATAACACTCTCCTGACGTAAAACACCTTTGATGGCGGTTTGTCAGCTACTTCAAGAAATCCTGTAGAGCCTTTACGCTCAGCCCGTCTTTTTGGATGGATACAATGGCGTCTACGGCTGCTCTGGCGCCGGAGACGGTGGTGTAGTACGTCACGCCGCTGGCCAGGGTCTCCCTTCTGATGGAGAAGGAGTCGGCAACGGCCTGGGCGCCGTGGGTGGTGTTGATGACCATGGCGATCTCGCTGTTTTTGATGGCATCGACAATGTGTGGCCTTCCCTCAAGAACCTTGTTGACGGTCTGGACTTCGATTCCCTTTTCCTTGAGAAAGACTGCGGTGCCGCGTGTAGCAATGATCTTGAAGCCTGCACTGCTCAGGTTTCGGGCTATTGTCACCATATGCTTCTTGTCAGAATCCTTGACAGAGATAAATACCTTTCCTTTGGTGGGGAGCTTTGCTCCGGCGCCGAGCTGGGCCTTGGCAAAGGCCTTGGCAAAGGTTTCATCGATACCCATGACTTCGCCGGTTGATTTCATCTCCGGTCCGAGAATTACGTCAACTCCCGGGAATTTGACGAACGGGAAGACCGATTCTTTTACTGCCACATGGTTGATCTTGATCTCTTCGAGAATCCCCTGTTCTTTAAGGGAACGACCACCCATGATGCTGGCAGCGATCTTGGCCAGCGGCCTGCCGGTGGCCTTGGAGACAAACGGTGACGTTCTCGAAGCGCGGGGGTTTACCTCAAGGATGTAGATGTCATCCCCTTTCAGGGCAAACTGGACGTTCATCAGACCCTTGACGTTGAGCTCAAGCGCCATGAGGCAGGTCTGTCTGCGGATCTCGTTGACAATTTCCTCGGAGATGGAGTAGGGGGGGAGTGAGCAGGCGGAGTCACCGGAGTGAATTCCGGCCTCTTCGATATGCTCCATGATGCCGCCAATGACGACGTCGGTGCCGTCACAGAGGGCATCCACATCAATCTCGATAGCCTCGTCAAGGAACTTGTCGATGAGGATCGGGTGCTCGGGAGAAGCCAGAACCGCAGTTGTCATGTAGCGGCGCAGGTTTTCGACATCATAGACAATCTCCATTGCCCGTCCGCCAAGGACGTAGGATGGGCGAACCACAACCGGATATTCAATACGCTCGGCAATGATTTCGGCCTCTTCAAAAGAGCGTGCAAGACCGTTTGCCGGCTGTCTGAGACCGAGTTTGTGGAGCATCTCCTGGAAACGCTCCCGGTCTTCTGCTTTGTCGATGGAGTCCGGTGAAGTGCCGATAATAGGGACGCCGGCCTTTTCGAGGGCAACTGCCAGCTTCAGCGGAGTCTGGCCGCCGAACTGGACAACAACTCCGTATGGCTTTTCAATGTCAACGATGGAGAGGACATCTTCATAGGTGAGGGGCTCGAAATAGAGACGGTCGGAGGTGTCATAGTCAGTGGAGACAGTTTCCGGGTTGCAGTTGACCATGATGGTTTCGTAGCCGTCGGCGCCAAGGGCAAATACGCCATGGACGCAGCAGTAGTCAAACTCGATCCCCTGGCCGATACGGTTGGGGCCGCCGCCGAGAATGATAATCTTCTTGCGGTCGGTAACCTCGGCTTCGCACTCATCTTCATAGGTGGAGTAGAGGTAAGGGGTGTAGGCTACAAACTCGGCAGCACAGGTGTCAACCCTCTTGAATACCGGCCTTACGCCGAGCGAAAGCCTGATCTGCCTTATTTCAACGTCAGTTTTACCCCAGAGCATGCCGAGGAACTTGTCGGAAAAGCCCATCTGCTTGGCTTCGCGGATGATATCTTTGAGTCGCTGCTTGTCCTCAGTATCAACCTTGACCAGTTTCAGTTCCTCTTCCTTCTCGATGATCTGCCTGATGTTATGGAGGAACCATGGGTCTATGGCGGTGATTTCATGGATTTCGTCAACTGTCATACCGGAGCGCAGAGCATCACCAAGAAACCAGACTCTGTCGCAGTTGGGAGTGCGGAGTTTCTCGTGGAGAAGCTGCTGCTCTTTGCTTGTCAGCGCCCGTCTGGTCTCGGTTGCCAGGTTAAAGAGTCTCGATTCAAAGCCTGCGGAACCGATCTCCAGGGAGCGGAGCGCCTTCTGGAAAGACTCCTTGAAGGTTCTGCCGATGGCCATGACTTCACCGACCGACTTCATTTGGGTTGTCAGTGTGGCGTCTGCTGTGGGGAACTTTTCAAAGGTAAAGCGGGGGATCTTGGTGACCACGTAGTCGATGGTCGGCTCGAAGCAGGCCGGTGTCTCGCGGGTGATATCGTTGATGATTTCGTCAAGCCTGTAGCCGACTGCCAGCTTGGCAGCGATCTTGGCAATGGGGAAACCGGTTGCCTTGGAGGCGAGGGCCGATGAACGTGAAACCCGTGGGTTCATCTCGATAACAACGAGACGGCCGTCTTTCGGGTTGATGCCGAACTGGATGTTTGAGCCGCCGGTATCGACGCCGATTTCACGGATGATCTTGAGGCTGGCGTCACGGAGGATCTGGTATTCTTTGTCTGTCAAGGTCTGGGCCGGGGCCACGGTGATGGAGTCGCCGGTATGGACACCCATGGGGTCGAAGTTCTCGATGGAGCAGATGATGACGACGTTGTCAGCAGTGTCGCGCATGACCTCAAGCTCGTATTCCTTCCAGCCGATGACAGATTCCTCTACCAGAATTTCGTCGGTAGGGGAGGCGTCGATGCCGGCAAGGGCCATCTTCTCGTACTCCTGCATGTTGTAGGCAATGCCGCCGCCGGTGCCGCCAAGGGTGAAGGAGGGGCGGATGATTACCGGAAAACCGACCTCTTTAACAACTTCCATGGCCTCCTGGTAGTTGTGAGCCAGGCCTGATTTGGGAACAGCAAGATTTATCCGCTGCATAGCCTGCTTGAAGAGGGTGCGATCTTCCGCCATTTTGATTGCCGGGAGTTTTGCGCCGATCAGCTCGACCCCGAACTTCTCCAGAATCCCCATTTCAGCCACAGCAACGGCAGTATTGAGGGCAGTCTGCCCGCCGAGAGTCGGCAGAACAGCATCAGGACGCTCTTTCTCGATAATTTTGGCAAGTATCTCAGGTGTCACCGGCTCCACATAAGTACGGTCTGCAAAGTCCGGATCCGTCATGATGGTTGCCGGGTTGCTGTTGAGAAGGATAACTTCGTACCCCTCTTCTTTGAGCGCCTTGCAGGCCTGGGTTCCGGAGTAGTCGAATTCGCACGCCTGGCCGATGACAATCGGGCCAGCGCCGATGATGAGAATTTTTTTCAGATCCGTTCTTTTTGGCATTCTTTCTCCTTAAAATGAATGGGAATGGTCTCCCAATAATGGATGTTCAGGCAAATCGTCTGACAATTACTCCGACAAACTCCTTGAGATCATTGATCCCATGGGTAGCAATATTGTAAACCTCCTGCAAATCAAGCTTGGCGTATTCGTGAGCCGCAAGGTTTCTGAATCCGACAGCTTTGATCATTTTTTCTCTAAGTTCTAAGCTAATGATTTTGCTGTCAGAAAGAATGTAGAAAAAATCCCTGGTACTTGATGCAAGCCCCAGTTCTTCATCGGTGACTATATGGGAGGCAAGGTCAATACAGTTTTGAATCGCCTGCATGAGATGCAGTATCACAATGTCCTGAAGGTCATCGCTAGAGTTGAAAGTTTCAAAAGTCTCTCCACGGCGGCTTTCAATCCGTTTGATGCTTCTTTCGGCAGCATCAACTTTTTCAGCAATAATTCTACGATCAACCATGAACTGACTCCTCCCGGTACTTCTCAAAAAGAAGGTTCTCCATACGGTTTCGCAGTGGATTAAACTCTGCTATCAGCGAAGATTGAATCATTCTAAACCGTTTACACTCCAGTGAGTCTCCGCCATACACCGCAACACCTTTTTTTAGAATCTGATCCAGAACAACTTCACCTGAGTTATTCATGACTAGCGGGTGAAAGTCTAATCTCAGTAGCCGTCCAAGGTCGGCTAGATAGGTCATTTGCAGGTTGAAATAGTCAGATGCTTTAATGGTGTTGTCCAAAAGAAAAGCAACATCTACATCACTGTCAGACCGATCCTTGCCGCTTGCGCGGGAGCCGTACAGGTAACAGGCCGCAATCTCCGGACGGGCTTCGCAGTATGCTGCAATCTGCTTTTTTAGTTCTTCATTGGTCATATTGAATCAAATGCCTTTTCAGGTGTGGTGTATATTCATTGGGTCAATTTTAAATTGCACTGCGCTCCTCATCCAACTCCTGCACCCAGCCGTTGTCAAGCCCTGCCTCTTCAAGGGCGGCAACTGCCTCGTCATACTCATTATGCTGTAGTGGCCTGTCAATCCCGGCTGTATGGGCTCCTCTTCCTGCCGGAAAATACTGGCTCATCAGAGCGATATGGGTTTCCATGCCGATATTTTCTGCTATCCAGTGAATGGTGTCGCTGCTCCCTGACTTGCCATTGGGGAGGACCAGGTGGCGGATTATCACCCCTTTTGTAGCGATGCTGTTTTCATCCACCTGAAGATGGCCGACCTGTCTGAGCATCTCTGCTATCGCTGCTCTGTTAGCCGCTCTGTACCCTTGTGCTCCGGATAGCTCCCTGGCAATTTCATCATCAGCGTACTTCATGTCCGGCAGGTAGATATCAACCACGCCGTCAAGAAGCTTAATCGCGTCGACCTGCTCAAAGCCGCTTGTATTCCAGACCAGGGGCAGGTTGAAACCCTGGGGAATGGCCAGCCAGAGGGCCGCAAGAATCTGCGGCATGAAGTGGGTCGGGGTGACGAAGTTGATGTTGTGGGCGCCACGCTTTTGCAACTGGAGCATCTTTTTTGCCAGAGCAGCTGTTGTCAGCTCCTGACCGTTCCCCATCTGGCTTATGGGGAAGTTCTGGCAGAAGGCGCATTTAAGGGTACAGCCCGAGAGGAAAATCGTCCCCGAGCCCTTTGTTCCTGAGATCGGCGGCTCTTCACCTTTGTGCAGATTGGCCGAAGCGATTTTCGGCTTCAGCCCGGAGCGGCAGATACCGGTCTCACCCTTGATACGGTTCACCCGGCATTCATGGGGACAGAGATCGCATGCGCCGAGCCGTGAATAGGCGTTTTTTACCCGTTTGAGCAGTTCACCTGAATTGTAAAGAACGTTGTAGTTCATGTTTTTGTGATTGATAAACCATTCGGGCGTCGATTTTTCGCAAGGTCAAGGCACCTGAAGAAATCGGCGGAGGCGTAGCAGCGCTACGCCGCACAACGCATTTCTGAAAGGCAACGCAGAGATTGCGGAAAAGCGGCGCTCGTTAGCGATGCTTCTCCATCATCTCGACAAACCTGCCAAACAGATACTGGGAATCATGGGGCCCCGGCGATGCCTCAGGGTGATGCTGCACAGAGAAGATCGGCAGGGTAGCGTGCCTGATCCCCTCGACGGTCAGGTCGTTCAGGTTCTGGTGCCCCAGTGTGGCAACATCGCCAAGTGACTCAAGGTCAACGGCAAAACCGTGGTTCTGGGAGGTTATCTCTACCTGTCCGGTCAGTTTGTCCATGACCGGCAGATTGGAGCCGTGATTGCCAAAGGGGAGCTTGACGGTCTTGCCGCCAAGGGCAAGGCCGAGGAGCTGGTGACCGAGGCAGATGCCGAAGATCGGCTTTTTGCCGACGAGCTTTCTGATCTCTTCCTGTACCTTTACCAGCGGCTCAGGGTCACCGGGGCCGTTACTGAGGAAGATGCCGTCCGGATTCATGGCCAATGCATCAATAGCAGGGAAGGATGCCGGTACTACCGTTACATCACAGCCTGCATTAACAAGGCAGCGGAGGATGTTGTACTTGATGCCGAAGTCGTAGGCAACGACCTTGTACTTGAGGGATGACGGGTCGACTTCAGGGTAGCCGCTCTCCAGATCCCATTCCCCTTGAGTCCAGTGGTAAGGCTTTTCACAGCTGACACCGGATGCCAGGTCAAGTCCTGCCATGCTTGGCAGCGCCCGTGCCTTGGCAACCAGGCTGGCATGATCGCTGTCGCTGGTTGAGATGATGCCGTTCTGGGCACCCTTGTCGCGCAGATGGCGGGTGAGGGCGCGGGTGTCGATCCCCTGGATGCCGA
>JACABD010000051.1:0-4553 GCA_013377075.1 Geobacteraceae bacterium
ACGGCGTTGGCAATGGCGGTGTAGTGGCGGTAGAGCCCTTCCTGGGTCGGTTTGTTGTAGTAGGGGGTCACCAGAAGAACGCCGGCCACGCCCATCTCTTTTGCTTCGCGGGTCAGATTGATGGCTTCGGCAGTGGAGTTGGAGCCGGTGCCGGCAATGACCGGAACGCGCCCCTTGGCCTGATCAAAGACGATCCTGACAACATTCATATGCTCATCATTATCGAGAGTTGAAGACTCGCCGGTTGTGCCGCAGGCAACAATGGCGTCGGTACCGTTCTCGATCTGGAAATCAACCAGTTCTCTCAGTTTTTTCTCGTCCACCTGACCATTGGAAAACGGCGTAACGATTGCAACAATACTCCCCTTGAACATGACATCCCCCTGTTGTGCCTATGGCACTATATTCCTTGTTCTTGCAATAAATTCGGCGGTAAGCCGTGGACGCTGGTCCTCGACGATTGTTCCTATGCTTCCCTGCGCTGAAAACCTCACCAGTTCTATTTTCCGGTCCGGCCTCAGCAGGTAGTTATCTTCATCGCTGGTGAGCATCGGCAGATAGCACCCCTGAAAATCCTCGTAAATATCGACATGGGTCAGAAACTCCCCGGTCTTGAACTGGTCTGTGGAGAGACCCAGCTCAGCGTCGTTTTCAATGATCGAATATTTCCCCTCAGGATTTATGAAACAGACGAAATATCTGCCGTTTTCCTTATGGTAAAAATCGCCGATGACAGGAACAGTCTCCCCGCGCACTATCTCACACAGTGATTCACCGTTGATGTGGAACTCTTTCTCCGCTTCGCTCAGGAGCCACTCTGACGTCATCTTGTCCGGGCTGTGAGTGAGGATGGTACGCTTTCGATCAAGAGTGGTCTGGTGTAGGCGGCGATAGTCCGTGTGAACTACGCTCTTGCGAACCGCTATGTCATGGATCGTAATGCCGTTATCAAATGTCGAGACAGCGTCATTATAGCGGGCTTCACTCCAGATCCGCTCGATATAGTCGTTGATGTCACCGCATAGTACCGAAGATCGCTCAAACTCATCATCACCGATCTTGCGCCGCTGGGGTATCTTCTCCTGGTAAAGCTGCTGCCAGAGTTCAAGGTCGTGGTTCGTGTCGGCACTGAAAATCAGGGTCTCGCTGCCGGTGGTGAACTTTACCCCGATACTGGGAACTCCGTGCCAGACAGGAGCATTGATCGCCTCAACCGTGAAGCCTTCGGAGTCTCTGTATGGCCTGAAGCTGCTGTCATAGAAAACATCCGATGAGAACGGGTAGTAACTCTCCGGTTCAACCCATTCGCCTGACGGGGGATCCCTGAAAAGCATTCTCGGCACACCGCTGGTTCCAAGGAAAATTTTGGCCCTGTCTGGGGGTAGATAGTTCCCGGCTCTGTCAACGACCGTAAGTCTTGAGAGCCCCGGCGCTTCGTACACTCTTTCGATACGGTATCTTGCAAGCGGAGCAATTGACATGAAGTCAACGTAATCGCTGTAGGGTATATCAATTACCTCCCTGCAATCAGGAGCAAGGCTCATGGACAGGGCAGGGACAGAAGCGTCGATAAGGCCGGAGTTGACCTTTTCCGATGTCATCAGGAAAAGTTTGTGGTCCACATCCGGTGCGTATCTATTGAAGAGGGCAAAGTCGGAGAACCAGCGCTTATGGTCATCATGGCAGTGGGTAATGATGAGCCCTTTGATGGTTTTCAGGCCATGACCGCCGAACTTCTGGAAAACCGGCGAGCCGCAGTCAACAAGGTAGCAGCTCCCGCCGATGGTTACCTGATAGCCGATACTCTTCCCGATGCGGGAGAACGGGCCGTAATCGCCAAGAACCTTGACTGTGATGCCGCTGGAGTTTGTCACTGTTTCACCAGTATGAACGGGCTTTGACGACTTGATTATGAGTTTTCCAAGCAAAAGTGTTTTTTTCTATCACGCTGAACGGTAAAAGTCAAAAGAATCAAGCGGGTAAAGGGGGTTAGCGCAGCTCAGGGAGCTGGAATAAAACCTCGGTCTCTTTTGAAAACGGAGATTCGACGGGCTGGCCATTTTTAAGTTCAAGGGTGGTTGCACGATAAAAATAGCTCTTGCCGAAAGAGACGCCGCTATCCTCCCAGAACGCTCCCTTTACCGGTTCGCCATTCAGCGGCAGAGTTGCAGGTTCGCTTTTGCTCTCCCGGCGATAAATGTTGAAGCCAGCAGCGCCGGCCGATTTAACTGACAACCTGACTGACGAAGGGAGAACCTCGGCGGTCAGCTGCGGCGCATCCCCTGCAGATTCAGTTGTCATGAGTCTTGTCGTTGCCGACTGGCTCTCCCCGCCGCTTTTGGAGCGGGAAACAAGCCTGTATTCAGCCTTTCTGCCGATCTCACCAGCCCCGTCACGCAGGATGTAGAGAGCGCCGATCTTCAAGGCTTTCCCAGGATAGTTCGGATCAAGCTCAGCCACTTTCTCCCATGATTCAGGACAAGCAGCACAGTCTGTAGAGCCGCCTGTGACGAGCCTTCGCGTGATTTCCATGGAGGAGAGGTCCTTGAGCGGGCGGCCACTCTTCTCTTTTTGCGGCTGGGTCCAGGTAATGACTATGTCACCACCCTGCTGTCTGGCATTCAGGTCGGTAACTGCAGCCGGGACAAGGGCTTCAGGGGGAATGAGCGCCCCTTTTTTGCCGCATCCGGCCAGAAGAAAAAAAGCGGTCACTATCAGGATGATTCTTGCGGCAGGCATTTATCGCTCTGCCTTTAGCCGTGCGATCTCGGCCTTCACCCGTTCAAGGGCGGTGCCGCCCGTTGCGCGGCGGGCATTGACGCTCGCCTCCAGGGTGATGCTGTCGTAGATATCCTCGCCGATCATGGTCGAGAAGCCGTGCCACTCTTCCATGGTCAGATCAGGCAGATCCTTGTTATGGCTGAGGCAGTAGGCAACCGATTTGCCGACAACTTCGTGGGCATCGCGGAACGCCATCCCTTTGCGAACCAGGTAGTCAGCCACGTCGGTGGCGGTGGAGAACCCCTTGGCAGCGGCACCCCGCATGTTGGCAACATTCACCTTCATCTCGCGGATCATGTCGGCAAAGATCTTCAGGCTCCCTTTCACCGTGTCGATAGTGTCGAACAGCGGCTCCTTGTCCTCCTGCATATCCTTGTTGTAGGCCAGGGGCAGCGCCTTCATCACCGTCAACAGCGCCATGAGGTTGCCGTAGACACGGCCGGTCTTGCCCCGTACCAGCTCCGGCACGTCAGGGTTTTTCTTCTGCGGCATGATGGAAGAGCCGGTGCAGAAGCCGTCGGAGAGATCGACAAACTTGAACTCGCTGGTGGACCAGATGATCAGCTCCTCGGAGAAGCGGGAGAGATGCATCATCAGGATGGAAGAGGCCGAGATGAATTCAAGGGCGAAATCACGGTCAGAGACCGAATCAAGGGAGTTGCGGGTTACGCCGTCGAACTCCAGCAGCTCGGCCACGTACTCACGGTCGATGGGGAAGGTTGTTCCGGCAAGTGCTCCGGCGCCAAGGGGGAGGACGTTAACCCGTTTGAGGCAGTCCGCCATCCGCGCCTTGTCACGCTTGAACATCTCCACATAGGCGAGCATGTGATGGCTGAAAAGGATCGGCTGGGCGGTCTGCAGGTGGGTGTAGCCCGGCATGATGACGTTGATGTTGCTCTCGGCCTGAAAGAGCAGGGAGTCGACCAGGGCATCAAGGTAGGCTGCGACAGCAACGATCTCGTCACGCAGGTAAAGACGGATATCCAGTGCCACCTGATCGTTACGGGAGCGGCCGGTATGGAGCCGTTTGCCGGCCTCGCCGATTTTGGCAGAGAGGCGCGATTCGATGTTCATATGGATATCTTCGAGGGAGACGGAGAAGTCGAATTCGCCCGCCTCGATCTGCGCCAGTATTTCTTTCAGGCCGGCGGTGATGGCGACAACATCGTCAGAGGGGATGATACCCTGTTTGCCCAGCATGGAGGCATGGGCTATGGAGCCGCGTATATCCTGGCTGTAGAGGCGCTTGTCGAAATCGATGGAAGCGGTGAACTCCTCGACGAATTTATTGGTGGGCTGGGCGAAGCGACCGCCCCAGAGTTTGTCTTTGGACATGTGTGAATCTCCGTTTTTGTATTTATCCGGTTGCTTTTCCAGAGTTACAAATCATAACGATTGAACTCCACTCGTGCAACGAATTACTTTTCTGACCGCTTTTCCACCCGCTCCACCCATGACTGCCCGGTCGAGAGGCTTTTCAAAAACTCTGCGGCAAAGAGGAATTTGGCCGGCGGTGTCGGCACGCTGATGAAATCCTTCCCCCGACCGACTGTCAGGGCGAAGCCGCTCTTGCCGCCACGCTCCCATTTCTCTACGCTGACGGTTGTCACAGTCTCGCCATGGTCAGCAGTCACAAACTTGTGTGGACTCAGCTTCTCCTTGCAGGGGAGCTGTGAACCTGCCACCTGATTGACTTTCAGCGCCAGCTCGAATGCTTCGTCAGGCTCGCAGAGGAAGCGGATCTGGGTCACTTCGTCCGGATTCGTTTTCGG
>JACABD010000051.1:4653-5783 GCA_013377075.1 Geobacteraceae bacterium
TGGCCTTTTGACCTGAGCAGGGAAGAGAGCTTGCCTGTCTTGACCCAGAGATCACGATCCATTTCAAGGTGGGGCAGGGCGAAGAGTGCATTTTTGACAAGGCTCTCTTCGCGGCTGCTTTTTATCCCCTGGAACAGCTCGCAAAGGACAATGCCGCACGTAAGCACTTCACCGTTATGCAGTGACTGCTCAAGGGATCTGGCCAGCGGGGTATCATTCCCCCGGAAGAAATCGATCCAGGCGCAGGTGTCAGGCAGGATTCTATTTGATACCATAGGTTTCCCGCTCCTCAGCAGCTTTCAGCTCCAGTGCTTCCTCCTGCTCCCAGTCATAGTCAACATTGATCCTGCCGCGCAGGGCCAGCAGATCATCCATCTTTTTGCGGCGAATATAATCCTCCATAACCGTGACTATTGCCTGGGTCTTGCTCTTCTGACCGGAAATCCGTTGCACTTCGTCGATCAGCTCATCAGGTATGTTAAGTGTCGCACGCATAATTAGCACCTCCTGCATATGCTTTTATTGTATGCAGATAAAAACATGCCGTCAATTGGAATTATCAAACAGTCCGCTGGCAGCCACCTTCGTTCGTGTGACGGCTCAATTTCTGCAACTCTAGGCTCATTGCGCTACAGCAGATCAACTCGCTACGCTCAGACAGGATCTGCTTTACGCTTCATTTCACCAAGAGTTACGACGAAATGGAGCCTGAGCACTCTCTACGGCAGCAGCCAACGGACTGTTTTGGAGTTTTTATGCAGTTAAAAACAGAAACAGGGGCAAAAAAGCCCCTGTCCTTGTATCAGTAACTATCCGGAATGTGCCTACTTGCGCCGTTCCTTGTTCATCAGGGTCTGGATCCGCATACGCAGGGAGTTGATCTTGATGAATCCTTCAGCATCGGCCTGATTGTAGACCTTGTCCTTCTCGAAGGTTGCGAAGTCGAGGTTGAAGAGGGAATCGGTCTCGGACTTGCGGCCGACGGTGCGGCAGTGACCCTTGTAGAGCTTGAGACGGGCAACACCGTTGACAGTTCTTTGTGAATCGTCGATCAGGGTCTGCAGCATGAGGCGCTCCGGGGAGAACCAGTAGCCGGCATAGATCTGCCAGGCGTACTGCGGGATGAGGGA
>JACABD010000051.1:5883-8118 GCA_013377075.1 Geobacteraceae bacterium
TTCTGGGTCAGCACGTACATCTCTTCCGGTGCCTCTGCCCAGGTATCCTCAAGAATGCCGCCCTCAAAGGAGATGTGGAGCAGGTTGCGGTCGGAAGACCAGGGGCGCTTCTTGGTGATCGGAATAGGGATATTGTTTTTCTTGGCGTAGGCGATGAGCGCCTGACGGCTGTTGAGCTTCCACTCGCGCCATGGGGCAACAACGGTGATGGACGGATCAAAATGGTAGTAGCCGAGTTCGAAACGAACCTGGTCATTACCCTTGCCGGTAGCACCATGGGAAACGGCGTCAGCACCTTCGATGGCGGCAATTTCCATCTGTCTTTTAGCGATGAGCGGGCGGGCAATGGATGTGCCGAGCAGGTAGTGCCCTTCGTAGATGGCGTTGGCGCGGAACATCGGGTAAACGAAGTCGCGAACAAACTCTTCTCTCAGGTCGTCGATGTATACCTTGTCAGCCCCTGTTGCAAAGGCTTTCTCGCGGACCGGATCCAGCTCGTCCCCCTGGCCGAGGTCGGCAGAGAAGGTGACAACTTCGCAGCCGTACTCGTTTTTCAGCCACTTGAGGATGATGGATGTGTCAAGCCCGCCGGAGTAGGCGAGGACGATTTTTTTAACTTCGGGTTTTTTTGCCATTGGAATCTCCTTTGTTGATTAGCGCTGTTATTTTATCAGGGTAGCCATAATTGCTTTCTGCACATGCAGTCTGTTTTCCGCCTCATCCCAGACTACCGAGTGTGACCCTTCGATGACCGATTCACTGATCTCTTCGCCGCGATGGGCAGGGAGGCAGTGCAGCACTATTGCATCGGACGCTGCAAGTTCCACCAGGGTCTCATCAAGGCAGTAGCCGGCAAAGGCCTTTTCCCGCTCTTTCTGCTCAGCTTCCTGGCCCATGCTGGCCCAGACATCGGTATTGATGACATCGGCGCCGGTTACGGCCTCATTGGGATTGTCTGTTAGGAGCAGTTTTGCCCCTTTTTCCTTTGCCCATGCCAGTACTCCGGCGTCGGGCTCATATCCTTTTGGACAGGCAAGGCGCAGCTCAAAACCGAATATTGCGGCTGCCTCGATCCAGGTGTTGGCCATGTTGTTGCCATCACCGACCCAGGCGAATTTGAGCCCTGCGTAATCACCCTTGTGCTCCATGACCGTGAAGATGTCAGCCATGATCTGGCAGGGGTGAAACTTGTCGGTGAGGCCGTTGATGATCGGCGCTTTAGAGTAGGCGGCAAACTCCTCGACAATGTCCTGGCCGTAGGTACGGATCATGACGCCGTCACAGTAGCGGGCAATGGTGCGGGCGGTGTCCTTGATCGGTTCGCCGCGTCCCATCTGGGAGGTGGCGGATGAGATGAAGAGCGGTTGCCCCCCCAGCTGGTAGACGCCGACTTCAAAGGAGACCCTGGTGCGGGTGGAAGATTTCTCGAAGATGAGCGCAACGCTCTTCCCCTTGAGGAGGTGATGTTCGACACCGGATTTCTGCTTTGCTTTCAGCTCCCCGGTAAGGGCAAGCATGCCGTCAAGCTCGGCTTTTGTAAATTGGTTAAGGGCCAGAAAGTCTTTGTTCACTTATTTATACCTCCGCCAATATGGCGCTCAGAATTTTTATCATTTCGTCAACTTCCGCCTTGCTGACAATCAAAGGTGGCACGAAACGCAGGACAGTGTCGTGGGTTACGTTGAGGAGCAGACCCTTCTCGTGACCCTTCTTGACGATCTCTCCACCGGGGATATGCAGCCCCATGCCGATCATCAGGCCGATGCCGCGGACGTTCTTGACAACAGCCGGGAATTTTTTCTGCAGCGACTCAAGTTCGCCGATCAGGTATTCGCCGATCTCTTCACAGCGGTTGAGAATGCCGTCTTCGAGAATTGTCCTCACCGTTTCCAGGGCTGCGGCGCAGACCAGCGGGTTGCCGCCGAAGGTGGAGCCGTGGGTTCCCGGTACAAATGCAACCGCAACATCCTCCCGCGCCAGCATGGTGCCGATGGGGGCGCCACTGGCCAGAGCCTTGGCAAGGGTCATGATGTCCGGAGTGACGCCGAAATGCTCATAGGCAAAGAGCTTCCCGGTCCGTCCCATTCCCACCTGAACTTCGTCGAGGATCAGCAGCAGATTATGTTTGTCGCAAAGCTCGCGCACAGCCAGCAGATAGTCGCTGGATGGTACATTGACGCCACCCTCACCCTGGATCGGCTCCAGCATGATGGCGCAGGTGTTTTCATCAATGGC
>JACABD010000051.1:8218-25176 GCA_013377075.1 Geobacteraceae bacterium
CACCCTCACCCTGGATCGGCTCCAGCATGATGGCGCAGGTGTTTTCATCAATGGCAGCTGCCATGGCGTCAATGTCGTTGAACGGCACATGGCTGAAACCGTGGAGGAGCGGGTCGAAGAAACGCTGCACTTTCTCCTGGCCGGTGGCGGAAACGGTTGCCATGGTTCTGCCGTGGAATGATTCGGCTGCAGTGATGATGCCGTAGCGCTCCGGCCTCCCTGTGGTGTCCCTGCTGTACTTTCGTGCCAGCTTGATGGCCGCTTCGTTGGCCTCGGCTCCGGAGTTGCAGAAGAACGCCCGATCGGCAAAGGAGAGGCTGCAGAGCAGCTCTGCCAGCTCGATCTGCTGGGGTATCTGGTAGTAGTTGGAGCAGTGGATCATTGTTGCCGCCTGATCCTGAATAGCCTTGACGATCCGTGGATGGCAGTGGCCGAGGTTGTTCACCGCAACACCGGCAAGAAAATCCAGGTAGCGCTTGCCGTCGGCATCCCAGAGCTGGCACCCTTCGCCCCGAACCGGGACAATCGGGTATCTGCCGTAGGTCTTCATGATGCATTTGTCGGATTTTTCGATCCACTGGGCTGAGTTCATTGTGTTATCTCCGTACCGACACCAGTGTCGGTAAATATCTCTAACAAAACTGCATGTTTGACACGACCGTCAACGATATAAGCCTTCTTGGCCCCTTCTTTAAGGGCATCGACACAACACTCCACCTTGGGAATCATGCCGCCTGATATGGTGCCGTCGTCAATAAGCCCTGCCACATCGGGAAGAGAGATAGTTGAAATCAGTTTATTGTCCTTACCTTTAACTCCGGAAACATCGGTGAGGAGCATCAGCTTCTCGGCCTTGAGCGCCCCGGCAACACGACCGGCAACCAGATCGGCATTGACGTTATAACTCTCGCCATCTGCGCCGACACCAACCGGAGCGATTACCGGCAGGAACTTACCATGCTCGAGTGTCTGGATTATCTCCTGATTCACCTTGATGACATTGCCGACAAAGCCTATATCCACCTTCTCGATGCTGCCGTCGTCATTTCTGACCTCCTGCAGCATTTTTTCACAGAGGAGCAGGTTGCCATCCTTGCCCGAGAGCCCCACAGCCCGGCCGCCATGCTGATTGAGGTAGCCGACGACCTCCTTGTTCACCTGGCCGGTGAGCACCATCTCCACCACCGCCATGGTTTCGGCGTCGGTGACCCGCATGCCGCGAACAAACTCGGAGACAATGCCGTAACGCTTCAGGGTCTCGTTGATCTGCGGACCGCCGCCATGGACGACAACCACGTTGATACCGAGGGAGCGGAGCAGGATAACGTCAAGGGCGAAGGATTCCTTCAGCGCCTCGTCGGACATGGCATGACCGCCATACTTGATGACAATGGTCTTGCCGGAAAAGCGCCTGATGTACGGCAGCGCCTCCATGAGATTGTTGGCCTTGTCGATAAACTCCTGCATGACATTACCTCGGGAACTGGAATTTAGCCGGAAAAGAAGAGACTATAGCAAAAAAATGCAAATAATCAATGCTGGATAGGGGTTTGGGTGGGTTTTTGTGAATTTATGATAAAAAAAGAGGCTGGCAGATGCCAACCTCTTTTTCTTAAACTCTCCGTCATGCCGTGGACTCGAAGGACCTCCAGGCGAGTTCCTATGAGGTGGGAGACTAGAAGCCGCTTCAGGCAAATCACGCGTGATGGTGCAGCTCACCACGGCTGAAAAAGTCCCCCTGGTTATAAAGTATTCCGCCAGGGTTTTTGTAGTCACACAAGCATGAGAGAGAGCAAATGAATCTTTGAATTAATCTTATCCGCCTGCTATGAAGAAATCAAGGGGTAAAAATTTTCAATTGTGAACTTTTTTTGTTGACATGGAAGATACTGTCTGGCTAATATCCAAGTAGACTATAGAGTTAATGGATATATATGATCTCAATGCGAAGCAAATACGGGCTAAAGGCCCTTGGCTACATGGCCAGAACCAGCGACAAGGATTCTTTCCTCATTGCCGATATAGCCCAGGCCGAAGGTATACCGAAGAAATTCCTGGAGGCGATTCTGCTGATTCTCAAGAACAGTGGGATACTCTCAAGCAGGAAAGGCCCGGGTGGAGGCTACTCGCTGGCAAAAAGCCCGGCTGCGATCACGGTCGGAGCCGTAGTGAGGGCTTTTGAGGGGGATCTGATACCTCTCCCCTGCCTCAGTGAATCAGCCAGTGCATCCTGTCCCGAGTGCGGCGACGCAGATACCTGTGGCATAAGACTGGTAATGTCTGATGCTGACAAGGCTCTGTCATCGGTGCTTGACAGCACTACCCTCGCTGATATGCTTCAGAAAAGTGAATTTGAGCGTCAAAAGAAACAGCAGGTCGTAGACTTCGCAATTTAAAAAAATTTGCCTGATAAGTCTACTTTGAATATAGGAAATAAGTTTTACCAACCTGAAAGGAGAAAAATTATGAGCAAAATTTACAGTGACAATTCGCAGTCAATCGGTAATACACCGCTGGTCCGCCTGAACAGGATAGCCGTCGGTGCAAAAGCAACAATTCTTGCCAAAGTGGAAGCACGCAACCCGGCCTATTCTGTTAAATGCCGCATCGGCGCCAACATGATCTGGGATGCAGAGGAGCGGGGAATTCTCAAGCCGGGGGTGGAGATTATCGAGCCGACCAGCGGCAATACCGGCATTGCCCTTGCCTATGTTGCCGCCGCCCGCGGCTACAAACTCACCCTGACCATGCCTGAGACCATGAGCATCGAGCGTCGTCGCGTCCTTGCCGCACTCGGGGCGAACCTTATCCTTACTCCCGGAGCTGAAGGGATGAAAGGGGCCATAACAAAGGCTGAAGAGATTGCTGCCTCCGATACGGCGCGCTGGTTCCTGCCACAGCAGTTCAAGAACCCGGCAAATCCTGCTATCCACGAAAAGACAACCGGGCCAGAGATCTGGAACGATACTGACGGGGGCATTGACGTCCTTGTGTCCGGAGTCGGTACCGGGGGGACAATCACGGGTATCTCCCGCTACATCAAGAACACAAAAGGGAAAAAGATCATCTCCGTTGCTGTCGAACCGAAGGAGAGCCCGGTCATAACCCAGCAGCTTGCCGGAGAACCGCTCAAGCCGGGGCCCCACAAGATCCAGGGGATTGGCGCAGGATTCATTCCCGATACCCTCGACCTCTCGATAATCGACAGGGTCGAGCAGGTAACCAGTGACGAGGCAATCGAATTTGCAAAAAGATTAGCCCAGGAAGAGGGGCTGCTGGTCGGTATCTCCTGCGGTGCCGCAGTAGCAGCGGCAGTACGTCTTGCCAACCTTGATGAGTTTGCCGGCAAGACCATAGTCGTTATTCTGCCTGACGGCGCAGAACGCTACCTTTCCACAGCTCTATTCGAAGGGGTCTGATCTTGGCCGGGACCGGGCAGAAAATCGGGAAACTAAAAAGTCTATTGCAGGGTTACGGCTCGGTACTGGTAGCCTTTTCAGGCGGAGTTGACTCTTCGCTTCTCCTTAAAATTGCAGTGGATACTCTGGGGGATAAAGCCGTTGCCTTTACCGAAGCATCGCCGCTGCATCAGGCGTGGGAGGTGGCCGAGGCGCAGGAGCTGGCAAAAGAGCTTGGCGTAACGCATATTGTCTTCACCTCCGATGAGCTTGATGGCTCCGTCTTTTCTACAAATCCTCCGGATCGCTGCTACATCTGCAAGAAATCCATATTTGCCAGGGCCATTGAGACGGCGAAAGAGCTTGGCCTTGCCGAGGTAATCGATGGCAGCAATGTTGATGACCTCGGTGAGTACCGTCCGGGAAGAAAAGCGTTGGCAGAGTTGCAGATAAAGAGCCCGCTCCTTGAGGCAGGATTTACAAAAAAGGATATTCGCAGCGTAAGCCGCAAGCTCGGTCTGCCGACCTGGAACAGGCAGTCGCTGGCCTGTCTTGCCAGCCGCTTTCCCTACGGAACAGCAATAACAGTGGAAAGGCTCAGGCAGGTTGAACTGTGTGAAACTTTCCTACGAAACGAAGGTTTTTCGGTGTTTCGCGTCCGCTACCATGGAGACAGCGCCAGGATAGAGGTTAAACAGAGTGAGCTGAAGCGGCTTATATCTTCTCCGCTTCGGGAGAGAATTATCATCAATTTCAAAGCAGCCGGATTCACCTATGTTGCCGTCGATCTGGAGGGATTCAGAAGTGGCAGCATGGATGAACAGCTTTAGGAGAATATTTTGAGTATCGATCCACAGAAGGTCCGTATCGAAGGTATTTATCAGCAGCGCCAGGACGGTTGTTTCATGCAGCGGGTAAAGCTCCCCGCCGGAGTGGTCTCATCAGGGCAGGCAGGGTGCATCGCATCGGTTGCCGAGCGTTTCGGCAGGGGGACGATCCACCTCACCTCCCGCGGCAGCATGGAGATCCACTGGCTTAAAGGGGAGGATCTGCATCTGGTCAAGCAGGAACTGGCAAAGTTCGGCCTCACCTCCCGCGGAGCCTGCGGCGGTGCAGTGCGAGGGATATCCTGCTCAAGTCAGGATGCAGCCCGGTTTCCACAGCTTGAATCGCTGGCGAGAGAGATTCATCGCAACTTCACCGGTAACCCCCGTTTTGAGGGGCTGCCGAAAAAGTTCAAGATAGGTATCGAGGCGGATACGGTCAGCGGCCGACACCTGATTCAGGATGTGGGGCTGGTGCTGGCAGGTGATGATGACGGCGTGGCGCTCTACGATATCTGGATTGCCGGGGGGCTCGGACGGGAGCCGCAAGCCGGGTTTCTCCTGGAAAAAGCTGTGCCGGAAATGCGGATCATTCCGATCATCGAGGCTGTTGTCAAAGTATATGCCAGGCTGGCCCCACCCCCGAAACGTGTCAAGTTTCTTGCCACAAAGTTTGGCGAGGCCGAGTTGACAAGGCTTGTTCAGGGTGAACCCTGCTACAGTGAAGAGCTGCCTGACAGGGGGGGATTTAAGGATAACATGACCCCGGCTGCGGAGGGGAGAGAACGACTGATCCTGCCGCTGTTCGCCGGTCAGCTGACAGCAGCTGAGCTGGGTAAACTGGCTCTCTTTGCTGATAAAAACTCTGCCGGTCTGCTACAGACCACTGCCGATCAGAATATTGCTTTTCCCCTGTCAGCCGATGTCGATGCAAAAAAAGCAGCCGATGAACTGGCAACCTTTGGCGAGGCCACGTCAGGAGCTGCTGCCAGGGTTACCTTCCGTATCTGTCCAGGCAACCACGAATGCAAAATGGGTCTTACCGCTACCAGGGATGTTGCGAAAACATTGATAGCTGCCATGCCTGAAGAGGCACGAGGTCTGGTCTGGGCCCTTTCGGGCTGCGGTAACTCATGCACTCAGCCCCAGCTGGCCGATGTCGGCATCGTCTCTGCAAAACTTGTTTCGGAAGAGGATGGTGGTAAAACCCCACGGTTCGATCTGTACCGGCGCAAGGGGGCAGGATTCGGAGAAAAAATTTGCAATGAGCTGACTATTGATGAGCTGATCGAGAAGATTCGCAGTACTTGAAGGGTAGCATCCGCAGTTTAACGCCACCAATGCTGATAGCACGTTCCCCCTCTTAAGCTAAGAGGGGGACAGGGGGCGTTATGAAATGTCCCCTACTTACCCAGTTGCCTCCAGCTTGTTCCGTACAAACTCAATGTGAACCCGCAGGACATAGAACTGTTCGGCGAACGAAGTCGGGATCTTCATTTTGTTGACTGAATTTTCGATTATTTCGAGCCGTTGCAGCAGCTCCTTCTTATCAACAGATTCACTCCCTGCCATATCCTTTTCAAGAGCCATCAAAGTCCGGTAGCAGCGGAGGATCCGCAGGCTGATCTGCCAGCGGAATATTGCCGGAATGGTGCGTATTCCGGGGACAAGAACCAGAATCATCGGCACGAAAACAACAATGACCCGGTTCAGCAGGCTGGCCAGCCAGAACGGCAGATAGCGGTAGAGAAAACTCTTCCCTGACTTGTAATAGCGGGTTGCATCAGGGCTGATGCGGAACTCCTGTCCGTTCAGGTTCGGGAATTCGCCACGGCTGCGGGTCAAACCGGCGCTGGAATGAACCTCCTCCGCCGCCTCCAGAAGCAGATCGGAGAGTGCCGGGTGGAGACTATCGCGGACGACAAGTTCGACCGTGGGGCCGACAAGATTGACATCGTGTTCGGGAACATTCTGGCCGAAATCCAGCGCCCCCCTGGGTATAACAATTTTGTGCAGATAGCCGATCCGCCTGATGTAACCATCGGCCTGGGTGAAATCATAGAGCCTGATCCCCGGTTTTCCCAGTAGTGCACGGATGGTAGTTGATGCCGCTGAATCGCTCATCATGAATGCGGCATCGATTGTACCGGCCAAAAGAGCAGCTTCGGCAGCTTCGTCGTCCATCTCCAGTAGAGTGGTCGAGCCGCCCGACTTGATGCCATTACGCTCCAATAACTCAAGTGCCAGCACATGGGTTCCGGTTTCATCTTCACCTATGGAGAGTCGCTTGCCAGCAAACTGTGAAAGCAGATCAATCGGCTTTTCGCTGCGATAGAAGATGTAGAGCGGTTCATAGGCTACACTTCCCAGCGACAGCAACTTCTCCTTGTTTGAATCCCTTGCAACCCCGGTCTGTACGAAACCGGCGTCAACCTTGAACTTCGGGTCTTCCAGTCGTTCGAGATTTTCCAAAGATCCTTCCGACTTGAGTATCTTCAGCTTGACTCCGTTTCGAGCCAGTATTTTTGCGTACTTTTCAGCATTTTTGCTGAAGCTGGTGCCGTCGTCACCGCTGGTAAAAATAATGGTGGTTGGCGGCGCGGAGTGAAAGAACCAGAAGACCGCACCGACTATCACCAGTGCGCTGAAGATGACGGCAATGAAGGCTGTCAAGGGGCTCAGACCGAAAGTTTCGGCAATCGCCTGCTGGCAGCGGGTAAAGAATTTTCCATGAATATTCTTGGCGGTTTTGATCATCTTAAACACCTTGACTTGGCGAATTTTCGGCAAAAATTATCAGGGTGCACTATCAGACACCGCCTAGATTGTTGGGACAGCAGCAATCTCTGCTTCAGTTGCCGGGCGAATCTGCTGAACGGTTCCGGCAAAGAGAAGCGCAATTCCGGCCAGTGGATGGTTGCCGTCGAGAACAGCTTTGCCTTCGGCAATATCGGTGACAGTTGCAAAAAACCTCTCCTCATCACCGCCACCTTCCGGAGTCCCCTCTATCTGCATGCCGACAGTCAAAGGCTGCGGCAGTTCCTCAACGGGAACGATGTTGATCAGCTCGGGATCGTACTCTCCAAAGGCATCTGCAGGCTGCAGCTTTACAGCAATGGAATCACCGACCGCTTTACCGTGCAGGGCGGCCTCGACAGGGATAAAGATCAAATTGTAGCCGCCATGGAGATACTCAAGGGGCTCTTTTCCTTCGTCGATCACGTTTCCATCGGCATCGACAACGGTATAGGCAAGGGTGACGACACTGTTTCGCTCAATCTTATTCATGCTTTAGGTCCTTGGGAAAAATTTCGTCGACAATACAGTGCAATAGACAAGCTGTCAACAGTGGGCAGGACTCCAGACTGATATGTTTCAGGCACCCGAATATTTACCAGGAGTGCGATAATAAAAGATCATCAGGCCTGTTAATATGGGCCGACGGTGTTAGACTGTTGTCTGAAGAGCGATTTATCAGCAGAGCAGGTCTAACGGGGGAAAGGTCATGACAAAGAGCGAAATTATCGGCCGGATTGAATCAGAGCGAAAGCAGGGAGAATGTTTTATCAAGTTCTACAAAACCGGGCACACGCTTGTTGATATTGACCTGATTGATGCTTTCATTGCCAAGCGCGACCAGAGCGGAGAAATTGATGAATTTGAACTTCTTGATATGGAGCAGACCTGGCTGGCCCTTATTGAGCTGGACCCGGACAGATTGATAAGATCCGGAAAGAGTGCAAACGAGGTCATCGAATGGATCTGGAGTGACAGCGGCGGCAACGAAAAGAAGACTATTTTTCCATTTACCCCGGATGGCATCATGCAGATCATCAATGACGAGTTCTTTGCCTGATGCCGAAGAGGAGTCTCAAGGTTCCGGCTGTTTGATCCAGGCAGAAACAAGATTTACCACTTCCTTTTCCAAGCCGATGAATCCGTGCCAGTGCTGAGCCTGGCAGGGGTCTCCCTTCGGATATCCTCCACCCTTCACATAAACCTCTTTTTTGATCGGGGCATTTTTCAGCCCTCGGATGATCTGAGGAACGTCAGCGGGAACACATATTTTGCACTCGTCTAATTCATGGTGAACAACCATTACCGGCAAACGAATCAGTTCAAGCTTTTGCCCCGGAACGGCGCCGGTCTTTTTCTCTGTGACGCTCGAAGTCAGCACAATGCCGCTTAATTCCTCCTTGCCTGCAACAGCAGCCAGGGCAGCAGCAGAAATGGTTCCCATGCTTGTCCCCACAACCCAGACCGGCACATCCGCATCTTTTTTCAAATAGGCAAGGACTCGTCGCAGATCTTCAATATGCTCCGGACCAGTCCTGAAAGAGCCGTCAAGATCATCTTTATCAGAAGGCTTGCCAACAACAGCCACATTGAAGCCATTTCCCGCGAACAGCTCCCTGCTTCGAACCAGAAAGTTGTTCGATGTCGGAATGCCATTCTTCATGCCAATGCCACCGGAACCACCAGGCAGCAGAACGACTGACGCCTTTGCCCCTTCACGTTTCATATAATAAAAGGAGACCGTGACATCCTGCCGGGTATCGATCTTGACAAGCCGATCATTGTCGGCAAAGGCCGGTGTTGCGAGAAATATAAACATTATGTAAAGCAGTAGTCGCATTTTGCCTCCAACCCGATTAATACATAAAAAACAAAGCCGCTCCACCGGTGCATCCCCGGCAAAGCGGCTTTCAAATTATCTTTGCGACTGCAACATCATCACACCTCAGCAGATAAAAGTTCACTCACATTACAATGCAAAACTACTACTGTCAACTGCCGTCACAGCTCTTCCGACCCCTCTTTTCCAATCGCTCCCGCCTTTTACGCATAAGCGCCCGGAGGCAGAAATACAGACCTATGGCCAACAACATCCAGACGATTATGGTTGCCGCAATTTCGCTGACAGTATGCATGATTACTCTACTCCAGGCAAAAATCGCTGCCGGCAAACTGAATATTGGCCGAATCGCCACTACGTGGAGGGGAAACCGCATGAACTCCGCCGCAGTTCGGGCAGCTATCCACAAAAGTTACCAGAGTAAACGGCGCTCCGCACCCCTGACACGCTGTATTCAAACCGCCGCCCTGCAGGGGCTGGGACCTCAGTGCGCCTCCATGGGCCTGTGACACAAACTCCACCAGATCCCGCCCTTCAGCAAACGGCCCTGCCCCTGCTGCATGACCACATCCGCAATCCCCCATCGGTTCCTCCCTGAAAAATGATTTTTGCAAGTAGTACCCGAATTTTTTGTTTGGCGATATGACCTACATCAAAAACCCTGAATTACCTTAAATCGGACAACGTCCACCTCATTTGCGCCGTTAAAACTCTTTCAAGTAAGCGCCTCCACCTGTAGAACCCCTGAATACGGTCACCTATAGAAATTTGCATATTGGCACATGATATGTATACTCTTTATCAGGCTGCATCTTAATTAAACCAATATGGAGGAGTAAAATGAAAAAAGTGATTTTAGCAATAGTTGCCCTTGTCGCATTTACAGGAACCGTTTTTGCTGCGGACGTTATCGAAATGAAGAGAGGGGTAAAGTTTAACCACAAGGCTCACCAGGAAAACCTTAAGGATTGTACCAAGTGTCATGCAAGCGCTGCTGGCGGAAAAATCGAAGGATTCGGCAAGGATTTTGCCCACAAGACATGCAAAGGTTGCCACTCAACCGACGGCAAAGGCCCAACAGCATGCAAGGAATGTCACAAGCAGTAGAGCTGTTTGGGAGAATATCCGGAAAAGGCGGTCGATCGACCGCCTTTTTTATTCGTTGATCCGGCAACTACACCCGTCCACAGTTTTCCTCAAGCATCTCCTTCTCAGCCAGAACCAGCAGTTCCTGATAAATGGCTATGAGCACGTTCAAGTCGCACCATTTTCTCAAAACCCTGCTGATGATGCTCCAACCGTTCACGAGGGCGCCGGAGAGCATGATGATTCCGGGCAACTGCTCCTCCGGTTCAGTAAGCATCAGACAGCCGAAAATACCCATTGCCAGTGCGGTTGCAAAGAAGGCAAGCTCAGGGCCTTTAAGCGGGTTTACCAGCATCCTGAAAAAGCCGATGTAGTAGCGGATCATATTTGTTGTTGCACCAAGAAACTCGATCAGCTCACTTCCATGGTAGCGAATACGGACGTAGCTTAAAAACCTGGCTCCGGCCTCATCCTTTCCTTTCACTCTTCTCTCGCTCACGTACCGCTCAATTGCCTCATCAATCGGCTTGTTATCCATATGCCACCCCCTTGCAGTGGATACCATTTCAGAAGTTTTCTGATAATTTCTCCGGTAAACGATCTGACTTAAATAAAATTCTACCACTGCAAAAAAACTCTTCCAGCCATAAATGAAATATGTAATTTTATTTTCTCGAAGTGCGGATTCTTTGACACTGTTGGTCTTCCCTGCTACCTTTTGCCTCTGCCTATCTGAGTTAAAAACCTTAGCAGAAGGATATACAAAATTAACCATGAAATTCACCCTTTTGACCCATTCCAAAGAGATCGGCAAACCATCAAATACAGGCAAGCTGGCCCTGGAGACACTTGGAGCCGATGCCGAAATGATCTGCTGGGACAGGCTAAATCCCCCGGCAAAACTGCTCGAAGAGATAAACGGGGGCGGGGTTGCTCTCCTCTATCCCGGCAGATCTGACGAGCCGGAATCCGATCTCTCATCGATTAAACATATCATCCTCATAGATGCGACCTGGCACGAAGCACGCCGTATTCATCAGCGAAGCCCATATCTTCATGAAATCCCGCGCATCTCCCTTAAACCTGAAGAAAAATCGATCTACAACCTGCGTAAAAACCAGAAAGAATCCGGTCTCTGCACCGCAGAATGTGTTATTGAAATCCTTCGCAAATGCGGAGATAATGACGCGGCAGACAACCTGTACAGCCGCTTGCTCAATCACATCAGACCTGCCGGGAAAATGCGGGGCGCATATCCTCGCCTCTTTAAGGCTGCGGATGATCAAATGCTTCATCAAGGAGAATCCAGTGGGCGAGAGACTTGAGATCACCTATAGCTACAGGTTCGAAAATAAGCAGCAGATAACCTTTCCAGTCCACCTGCACAAAGATACGCTCTCCCTTGTCCAGCAGTCTGTGCATACACCCCCTTTCTGGGCGGAACTTGAGTTCAGCCGCTGCACTGTCTGCTCCCTTGACAAGGATACGGCCAGTCACTGTCCTGTTGCGGTCAACCTTGCACCTGTTGTCGAGGCTTTCAGGGATTTCTGGTCATATGAAACCGTCGAGGTTACTGCAACCACTCCGGATAGAACTTACTCGAAAACTGTGACCATTCAGGAGGGGCTGAGCGCCCTGCTCGGCATCTTCATGGTAACCAGCGGCTGTCCTGTAATGGAGCGGCTAAAGCCGATGGTTCGCTTCCACCTCCCATTCGCCTCCCTCGAAGAGACAACCTACCGGATGCTTTCCATGTACCTGATTGCCCAACTGTACCATCACCGGAAGGGTGACCATGCTGACTGGGATCTGAGCGGTCTTGAAACCCTCTACAATGGCGTCGGCGCAGTAAATGCCAGCTTTGCCAAGCGCCTTCGGGCGGCTGCCAGTAAAGATGCCAATATCAACGCCATGGTGAATCTGGACTGCTTGGCCAAAATGGTTCCATATACTGTTCAGGATATCCTTGAAGAGATGGAGAGCTGCTTTAGCGGACTGCTGGCACTCTGACGCCGTATTTCATCTTAATGAATTGAACATGACCGCATAACGTGCTATATTTGCTGAACGTCTTAGCCACAGGGACATACCCTGTGGTTTTTTTATTGTTGAAAAGGAGATTGAAAATGATCAGCGCAAACGGTATCACCCTGGCCTATGGCAAGAGAGTGATTTTCAAGGATGTAAATATCAAGTTTGTTCCGGGGAACTGCTACGGACTTATCGGCGCCAACGGTGCGGGTAAATCGACCTTTCTCAAGATTCTCGCCGGTGAGCTTGAGTCAGACGCAGGAAACGTATCGGTCGGATCAAAAGAGCGGATTGCCATGCTGAGACAGGACCATTACGCCTTTGACGAGCATACTGTCGTCAACACCGTGATAATGGGGCATCCACGGCTTTATGAGGTAATGAACGCCCGCGAGGAGATCTACTCAAAAGCCGAGTTCAGTGAAGAGGACGGCATCCGTTCCGCAGAGCTGGAGTCCGAGTTTGCCGAGATGAACGGCTATGAGGTGGAGTCTGAAGCGGCAGTACTCCTGAACGGCCTCGGTATACCTGAAGAGCTGCGAAACAAGCAGATGAAGGAGCTTGAGGGGAGCGACAAGGTGCGGGTGCTTCTTGCCCAGGCGCTGTTCGGCAACCCCGATGTACTCCTGCTTGATGAGCCTACCAACCACCTCGACCTGAAGACCATCTCCTGGCTGGAGGATTTTCTCTCCCGCTTTAACAATACAGTCATTGTCGTTTCCCACGACCGTCACTTCCTCAACCAGGTCTGTACCCACGTTGCAGACATCGACTTCGGCATGATCAGGGTCTATGTTGGTAACTACGATTTCTGGTACCAGGCTAGCCAGCTCACCCTGAAGCAGAAGCAGGACGAGAATCGCAAAGTCACTGACAAGGCCAACGAACTGAAAGAGTTTATCCAGCGCTTCAGCTCCAACGCCTCCAAGGCGAAGCAGGCAACCTCCAGAAAGAGACTGCTGGAGAAGCTGACCATCGAAGAGATGCCCGTCTCCTCCCGTAAATATCCATACATCGTCTTCAAGCCTGAGCGGGCCTGCGGTGACATCATCCTCGAAATCAGCGGCCTGACCAAGGAGCTCGATGGCGTCGTTCTCTTCAAGGATCTGACCATGACCGTCTGCAAGGGTGACAAGATCGCTTTTGTCGGCGCAAATGGCCTTGCGAAAACCACTTTTTTCCAGATACTGACCGGAGAGATGGAGCCGGATAGCGGCAGTTTCCGCTGGGGGGTTACCATCACCAGCAGCTACTTCCCCAAGGAGAACAACTCTTATTTCGAAAATGATTATACCCTCATCGAATGGCTTGGGCAGTATTCGCCGCCGGCAGAAGGGGAATCATTTGCCCGTGGATTCCTTGGAAGAATGCTCTTTTCCGGGGATGAAGCGACAAAGAAAACATCCGTACTCTCAGGTGGAGAGCGGGTTCGTTGCATGCTCTCCAAAGTGATGCTGGCTGGGCCAAATACCCTGATACTGGACGAACCGACCAACCACCTCGATCTTGAGTCGATCACCGCTCTTAACAACGGCCTTATCTCCTACAGCGAGGTTATCCTCTTCGCCTCCCATGACCACGAATTTGTCTCCACAGTAGCAAATCGGATCATCGAATTCACCCCCGGCGGCGTAATCGACCGGGTAATGACATTTGACGAATATCTGGAGAGTCCTGAGGTTAGCGAGACCCGCGACAAGCTCTGCCAGGGGCATCAGGAATTGACGCTGTAATTTTCCATAACTTCGCTATAATTCGTACAGTAACTTTGCAGGAGGCTCCTATGGAAACCATTGATACACCGGCGCTCTGCCGTCTGCACACGCTTAAAGTCCTCCGTATCGACAAAAAGGGTATATGGCTTGATGCCGGAGAACTTCAGGCGCACCTGCCGCTGCGTGAGTCGCCACAGGCTCAGCAAGGGGAAGAGCTGGAAGTCTTCGTCTACCAGGTGATCCCCGGAGAGCTTCAAGCGACCCTCAGGCCCCCCCTTGCCCAGGCCGGCGAGTTCGCCACACTGAAAGTAAAATCAATCACTGCCCATGGCGCTTATCTCGACTGGGGACTGGCCAAGGATCTGCTGGTGCCGCTCTCCCTGCAGCCCCAGAAGATGCAGCTGAACTGGAGTTATCTGGTAAAGGTCGATGTCGATGAGCAGGGACGCCCCTTTGGCAATGGCCGCATCGAAGATTGCCTTGAATTCTATAATGTCGATTTACAGGAAGGCGATACGGTTGATATGATCGTCTGGCAGATCACCGAGCTTGGCGCCAGAGTCATTGTCAACGGCCGCTATGAAGCCCTCCTCTACCGGGACGAACTGCCGCCGGGAAGCTATACCGGCATGGAACTGCAAGGCTTTGTAAAACGTCTCCGCGAAGATGGCAAGATTGATGTAACCCTGCGCAGGGTTGGACAGGAAGGGGTTGACGATGCCCGGGGAGTGATTCTCAAGGTACTTGCCGCCAATGGCGGCGCTCTCCCTCTGCACGATAAAAGCTCATCTGAAGAGATAAAGAAGGTGCTTGGCATGAGCAAGAAAACCTTCAAGAAGGCTGTCGGCGGTCTTTACAAGGACAAATTGGTCAAACTGGATGACAGTGGCGTAAAACTGCGCTAACGACCTCAGAGATAGTGGCTGAGCTGTCAACTGTCAGCCACTCCCCTTCACTCTCAAGTAGCGGCTCGAACTCCTCCTTCTGACGAAGATAAATCTCCCACTTTGCATCCGATACCCCCCCCTGGCGGCTGCGCTGCTCCAGCCTCTCCCTGATCAGCTCTTCGGGAGCCTGGACCATAATCTGAAACAGAGGGATTCCATGACTCCTTGCAAGCTGGCGCAGAGACTCCCTTTCAAGCCGCTTTTTAAAGGTGGCATCCAGAATCATCCCCCTCCCGAAAGAGATGATTCTTCCGGCCCTTGCAACCAGCTCGGTGTAGGTTGCCTCGCTGCTTGCCCGTGAATAGAGCCCCTCTCCGTAGCCTTCGTACATGTGCGCTGTCAGAGGTATGCCGGCAAGCTCCTTCCTAACGATGTCCGAAGAGAGTATCTCCAGCCCCAGCTCCACTGCCAGAGCTCCGGCCAGTCTGCTCTTGCCGCTGCCGCTCAGGCCGCAGATCAGGAAAAGCGCCGGAGTTTTCTCACCTTTGTTCAGATAATGTGCCGCCAGGTTGAAGTAGTGGACAGCTCTCTTTTTCGCCGCCTCTTTCTCCTCTTGCGGTATGCCGCTATCGCCCAGCCTGAAACTCTCGACCTTCCCCCTGATAAACGCCCGGTAAACCCTGTAGAAATCAATCAAAGCGGGGAGACCTGTATCACAGCTTGCTGCCAGATATTCCTGCAGGAAGATAGCAGCCAGATCAGCTCTGTTGCCAAACTCCAGATCCATGAGAGGAAAGGCAATGTCCGCTGCTGTATCGCAGAATCTGAAACGCTCGTTGAACTCGATGCAGTCGAATATCTGCACCTTGTCTGTCAGACAGATGTTCTCCAGATGGATGTCTCCATCGCACTCCCTGATAAAACCGCCAGATATTCTTCCGTCGAATAGCTCTGCATTCTCTGCCATGAAGCGGCTCACCCACAGGCGTATCCGCACCAGATCGGCCTTTTCAATGGTAATTCCGCAAAATGGATCTGCCTGCGCGAAGTTCTCTTCCCAGTTGCTGCGGATCATTTCCAGGCTGCCAAAGCTGTCAGTTTCAGAGTTGCGTGCAGCTTCATGATGGAACCTGGCAACCCGCGCTGCAATCTGCTTCACAGCTTCAGCGGTCAGTTCCCCCCTAGCCAGAAGCCTGTCCGCCATCTGCTCGCCCGGCAATCTGACCATTTTTACTGCATGGTCAATCACCCTGCCATCACCGAAAAATGCGGCACCATCTCCTGCTTCTCGAACCTCTGTAACCCCAAGATATAACTCGGGCGTGAGGCGACTATTGAGCCTCACCTCCTCGTGGCAGTAGAACTCCCTCTTCTCGAAAGTTGAGAAATCGAGGAAGCCGAAGTTAACCGGTTTCTTTATTTTGTAGGCGTAGCCACCGGCAAGAAATATCCAGGAGACATGGGTCTGAAGGAGTTCGACAGCATCCACAGGGTCGGGATAGGCAGCAGGTTGCAGAAGGTATTTTATCTGTCTTTCGTTCATAACTTCTCCATTGTAGGCAACAGAACATGGGAAGTTTATCACAAAACCGGCTGACGGCAAGTTGCCGGGAGAACGGCTCATTAAATTATCGCTTGCCACGATCAACAAAAAAGTGATATTTTTCAGATAGATTTGACCACAGGGTGCGCCCTGTGGTTTTTTATTTGCGTAGATTACAGATTCACAGGAGAAGCAATGATTCACCTTTCAAACATTACCAAACAGCACGGCTCCCAGATTCTGTTCAAGGATGCCAGCTTTCAGATACTTCCCGGCTCAAGAACAGGTCTGGTCGGTCCCAACGGCGCAGGCAAGACCACCGTCTTTCGGATCATCACCGGTGAAGAGGAGGCGGACAACGGTGAACTGGTCTGCGCCAAGAGAACCACCATCGGCTACTTTTCCCAGGATATCGGCGATATGTCCGGCAGATCGGCCCTCGAAGAGGTAATGGCAGGATCCGCGGCAACAGTCCAGCTTGCCAACGAGCTTCAAGCCATGGAAAGCGCCATGTGCGACCCCATGGAGGACGACGAAATGGCAACCCTTCTGGAGCGCTACGGCGTTGCCCAGGAAGAGTTCGAGCATCGCGGCGGCTACGACCTTGATACCCGTGCCCAGACCGTCCTGACCGGCCTTGGCATCGGCCCCGACCGGTTCAATCATCCGGTCGAGTCCTTCAGCGGCGGCTGGAAGATGCGGATTGGTCTGGCAAAGATCCTCACCCTCCACCCCGATGTACTTCTGCTCGACGAGCCGACCAACCACCTTGACGTCGAATCGATCATCTGGCTTGAAGAGTGGCTCGCCTCCGAATACACGGGAGCGCTCCTCATGA
>JACABD010000051.1:25276-27088 GCA_013377075.1 Geobacteraceae bacterium
ATCATCTGGCTTGAAGAGTGGCTCGCCTCCGAATACACGGGAGCGCTCCTCATGACAAGCCACGACAGGGATTTCATGAACCGCATCGTCACCCGCATCGTCGAGGTGAACAACAAAACTGTCACCACCTACAGCGGCAACTACGACTTTTATGAAAAAGAGCGGGATATCCGCTTCGAGCAGCTCATAGCCAGTCACAAGCGCCAGCAGGATATGCTTGCCAAAGAAGAGGATTTTATTGCCCGTTTTGCCGCCCGCGCCTCCCATGCCGCCCAGGTTCAGTCACGGGTCAAGAAGATCGACAAGATCGACCGGATCGAAATCCCGCCGGAAGAGAAAACCATCCGCTTCACCTTTAATCAGCCCCCCCGCAGCGGCGATGATGTCGTAGTCATGGATAGCCTGGCAAAGAGCTGGCAGACTCCTGACGGCGGCGTAAACCCGGTATTCAGCGGCATTTCCGGCATCATCCGCAGGGAGCAGAAGATAGCTGTCGTCGGTGTCAACGGCGCGGGAAAATCGACCCTTCTCAAAGTACTGGCAGGAGAGGTCACGCCTGACAGCGGCACGGCAGCACTCGGGGCAAATGTGGAGATCGGCTACTTCAGCCAGCACGCCATGGAGGTTCTTGACCCGAAGAAGACCGTTTTTGAGACGTTACAGGATGTCATGCCCCTGGCAACCATCGGCGTAATCCGCAACCTGCTCGGCTCGTTCCTCTTTTCCGGCGATTCTATCGAAAAGAAGATCGAGAACCTCTCCGGAGGCGAGAAAAGCCGGGTTGTACTGGCAACGCTTCTGGCAAGGCCGGTCAACTTCCTCATTCTCGACGAACCGACCAACCATCTGGATATAAAATCACGGGAGATGCTGCTGGATGCCCTGAAGAACTTCAGCGGCACAGTAATTCTGGTCAGCCACGACCGCCACTTTCTGCGACTCCTGGTTGATCATGTCTACGAGATTGACCACGGGGAGATGAGGATTTATCAGGGGGATTATAACTACTACCTGGAAAAGGTACGTTGAAAAAGAGCGGGGCAATCCATGAATTGCCCCGCTCTTTTTTTGTTTAATTCAGTTTAAAATCAGAAACAAACGGATCAACAGATAGCTTTTCACCACCAGGAACTACAACAACAACTCCCGAAAGAATGAAAGAGCCTGCTGTCGGTGTTATTCCGGAGAACTTCAGCGCCACTGTGGCGCACTCTCCACCTTGAGCTACTCCGCTCGGGTTTAAAATACCCAGAGTTATCGACAATGTTCCCGGAATAACTCCTGAAGCCGCTGTATAGACCGGCGGAAGCACCGTCGCTCCTGCAAAGGTACCTGAGGCCGTCACGACACCATCGGCTACCGACCCGTCAGCCTTAAGCTCCGGTGTGCCCCCTGGAGGAAGGGCGATGATGACCGTTGTACCAGCTATATTTCTGGCCGGAGTTGCTGTTGGCAGGCTGATCTTCAGGGTTGCCGACGAATTGTGCGAGTTACTGCCGCATCCTGCAAACAGGATCAGGCCCATCATGAGTAATCCGATTTTCTTCAGCATCAGTTTCGTTCTCCTTTTTGTCGTAGTTCACTTCAAAAACTTTAGCCCCTCCAACCTCCCCCCTGTCAAGGGGGGAGGTTGGAGGGGGGGTGGTTTAGCTCTCTCTTCCTACCACGTTATAACCCCTGCAACATAACGGAGCAAGAGGATTACATCCCCGAGATCAATTATGCCGTTCCCCTGTGGTTTGCCGTCTTTATCGAGCGGTGCCACGTCGAGGCGGAGCATGTCTGTGCCTGCTGCCGGATCGAGACCTTTGT
>JACABD010000052.1 GCA_013377075.1 Geobacteraceae bacterium
GCCTCATCCGATCCTGTCATGTGGCGTGACATAGCTGTTCAGAACAGGACGGCCATGCTTGAGATGATGGACTTTTTTGCCGCAAGTTACGCCGAACTGCGCTCACTGGTGGCAGAGTCGGATGCAGAGGGGCTTGAGAGGTTTTTCAAACGGTCACGGGATCATCGGGAGAGTATACTTTAGTTAAATAAAAGGAGCATATTTTGAACAGTTACACAGTGCATCCTGCAAAATGCGTCAAAGGGGAGATTACAGTTCCCGGTGACAAGTCCATATCACACCGCTCCATAATGCTCGGCTCCATTGCCAATGGCGTTACCACTGTTACCGGTTTCCTTCGCGGCGAGGACAATATGTCAACCCTCAATGCTTTCAAGGCTATGGGTGTTCAGATCGAAGATGACGGCGTTACCCTGAGAATCCATGGCAAGGGGCTGCACGGGCTTACAGAGGCGGATGATGTCATTGACTGCGGCAACTCCGGCACCTCTATCCGGCTCCTTTGCGGCCTCCTTGCCGGACAGTCATTTTTCTCTGTCCTCACCGGTGACAAATATCTGCGCAAAAGACCGATGAAGCGTGTTGTCACGCCTCTTGCTGCCATGGGGGCGAAGATTGCTGGACGTGCAGGCGGAGAAAAAGCACCGCTCGGGATTACCGGCGGAGCGCTTTCCGGGATCTCTTATGAATCGCCTGTTGCCAGTGCCCAGGTCAAATCGGCAATTCTTCTTGCCGGGCTTTATGCTCGAGGGGAGACGGTTGTCAGGGAGCCCCATCTCTCAAGAGATCATTCGGAACGGATGCTCAGGCATTTCGGCGCCGATATCGAGGCTAGCGGCACTGAAGTTAGGGTCAGGGGGGGGCGAGAGCTCCAGGCACGGGAAATTGTTGTCCCTGGCGATATATCGTCAGCCGCCTTTTTCCTCGTTGCCGGGCTGATAGTTCCAGGGGCAGAGCTTTTGATAAAAGGTGTCGGGGTTAATCCGACAAGAACCGGGATAATCGACATCCTGATGCTTATGGGTGGGGACATCACCCTTTTGAACAATCGCGAGATTGGCGGCGAACCGGTGGCTGATCTTCTGGTCCGCTCATCAAACCTTCATGGGATCGAAATTTCCGGAGATCTGGTCCCAAGGGCCATTGACGAGTTCCCTGTCATTTCCGTTGCTGCAGCCATGGCTTCTGGCAAGACGGTTGTCAGTGATGCCCGTGAACTGAGGGTCAAGGAGACCGACCGGATCAAGGCGATGGCCGATAATTTGCGCCTTGCCGGTGTAATAGTTGATGAGGCTGACGACGGCATGACCGTCTATGGCACTGATAAATTCAAGGTTTTCCACGCAGACAGCTGCGGTGACCACAGGATCGCCATGTCCATGCTGATTGCCGGACTGGTTGCCGATGGCAGTTGCACTGTTGATGATGTCGAGTGCATTGCCACCTCTTTCCCAAACTTTTTTTCGCTTCTTGAGCAGGTTTCCAGAGGATGATGAGAAAGTTGATTGTTGCCATAGACGGCCCTTCAGGTGCTGGCAAGAGTAGTGTGACAAGGGCTCTTGCCGAAAGGGTCGGCTATACGCAGATCGATACCGGAGCAATGTTCAGGGTTGTTGCTCTTATGGCCCATCGAAACGGTGTCAACCCGGATGATGAAAATGCTCTTGCAGAGCTTTGCGCCGGGCTTGATATCGGATTTGACCTGATTGCAGGCGCTCCGGTGGTTCTTGCAAATGGCGAAGATGTCTCTTCGCAGATCAGGAGCCCGGAAATAAGTCTCCTTACTTCAAAGTTTGCCGCCATACCTCTTGTTAGAATTTATCTGCTTGCCATCCAGCGTAAAATGGGGGAGCAGGGGGGGGTTGTTCTTGAAGGGCGCGACATCGGCACAGTGGTTTTCCCAAATGCTGACCTTAAGTTCTTTCTTACCGCATCTGCTGAGGAGCGTGGACGTAGGCGGTTTGCAGAGCTTGTTGCAAAAGGGGTTCAAGTGACACTGGAGCAGACTGTTGCCGAGGTTGTGCAGCGGGATGAACAGGACATGAACAGAAAATCGGCTCCACTCATGCGTGCAGCGGATGCCATTGAGATCGACTCTACCGGACTTTCTCCAGAAGAGGTTATCTCACTGATGGAGAGTCATGTTCGCCAAAGGGAGAGTTAGGAAAAAGGTTGCTTAAAAAATCTGTGTTCCATTCAGGGGTGAAGTTTTCTTTTCAGTATTATCAACCACGGTAAATTTGCTGCAGCCACCAACTGTCGAATAAAAGGTCTGGTTTATGAAAGTAATTGTTGCCCAAAATGCGGGTTTTTGTTTCGGAGTAAAGCGAGCAACTCTTCTGGCTTTTGAGAAGGCTTCCGAAACAACGGCCGGTGAGACACGTACTCTGGGTCCGATAATTCACTCTCCGCAGGTGGTGGAGCGGCTTGAGGAGAAGGGGATAAAGGTTATAAACTCCCTTTCTGAGATGAAAGAAGGCCGGGTTATACTCCGTTCACACGGAGTGACGGCTTCGGAAATTCAGGAGGCAAATGACAAGGGGCTTGAAGTGATTGACGCGACCTGTCCCTTTGTGAAAAAGGCGCAAAACCAGGTCAAGATACTCTCCGAGGAGGGATACGACATGGTAATTGTCGGCGAGAAGGAGCACCCTGAAGTCGCCGGAATTGTCTCCTATGCCACAGGCAGGGTCTTTGTCGTTGTTTCGGCTGCAGATGCGCTTGACCTGCCGCAAATGCAGAAAGTCGGTGTAGTCGCCCAGACTACGCAGTCATATCACACCCTTGAAGAGGTTGCTGCAGTCTGCCTTTCAAAATCAAAGGAGTTACGGGTATTTAATACCATATGTGACGCAACTTCTGTCCGTCAGGATGAGGCCAAGGTCATCGCCGGTGACGTAGGTTGCATGCTTGTGATCGGTGGCTTCAATAGTGCCAATACTCGGCGTCTCACAGAGATATGCTGCGAAATTCAGCCGAATACCCATCATATAGAAACAGCCGACCAGATTGATCCAGCCTGGTTTGCAGTTGTTGCCTCTGTAGGGGTGACTGCTGGCGCTTCAACTCCGAAATGGTTGATTGACGAGGTTTTGGAGCGGATAAATGCTCTTTGCGGGGACAAAAAGGGTTGAATTTTAAATAAATTGTTGTTACGTTAGCAAAATTGTGAAGATGAATAGCCATGGGGGTAGGGATTAATGACAGCAGATGGAAGACAGCAGAAAAGAAATGTCGCGCCAATCAAGCGCTTCAAGGATATTGACGATGATCATGAATTGTCAGCAAGTGGTGAATTTGCAGAGCTTTTTCAGGACAGCCTGAATCAGCCTAAAGCTGGTGAAGTGGTTCAGGGGACAGTTGTTCAGATAGCCCAGGATTTTGTAATGGTCGATGTCGGTTATAAGTCTGAAGGGCGCGTGCCTGTTGAAGAGTTTATGGATGAAGATGGCGTTGTCACTGTTCAACCAGGTGACAAGGTTTATGTTCTTTTTCTGCGTAACGAAGGTTCGGGCGGCCTCATGCTTTCCAAGCGCAAGGCTGAACAGCTTGTAGGCTGGGAAAGAGTTGCAGAGGCTGGCGGTGAAGGCGGCACCATCGAAGGTAAGATCGTCGGCAAGGTTAAAGGCGGACTTACAGTCGATATCGGTCTCCCTGCATTTCTCCCTGCTTCACAGGTTGATATCAGACCCGGCGGCAATCTTGACCGTTATATCGGCCAGACAACATCTTTCCGTATTCTGAAACTAAACCGCAAACGTGGCAATGTCGTTCTTTCAAGACGTGTAATCCTTGAAGAGGACCGCGGCCAGGTTCGGGAGCAGACTCTTTCTTCAATCGAAGAAGGTCAGATTCGCGACGGTATTGTCAAGAACCTCACCGATTACGGCGCATTTGTTGATGTCGGTGGAGTTGACGGCCTTCTCCACGTAACAGACATGTCATGGGGCAAGCTCGGTCACCCGTCTGAACTGATAAAAGTTGGTGACAGCATTAAAGTTAAAGTCCTCAAGTATGACAGCGCAAAAGGTAAGATTTCCCTTGGCATCAAGCAGACAATTCCGGATCCATGGATTGAAGTCGAGTCCAAGTTCTCTGTTGGTGAAAGAGTTAGCGGAAGGGTTGTCAGCCTTATGGAGTATGGTGCATTTGTTGCTCTCTCTGACGGCATTGAAGGGCTTATCCATGTCTCAGAAATGTCATGGACCAAGCGCGTAAGGCATCCATCGGAAATCCTCAAGGCAGGCGACACAGTTGAAACCGTCATCCTTGGCATTGATACCGGCAACCGCCGTATCTCTCTCGGTCTGAAACAGACACAGGAAAATCCTTGGCTTGAGCTGGAAGATCGTTATCCGTCAGGAACAAAGCTTGAGGGGCAGATAAAGAATATTACCGATTTCGGCGCATTCATAGGTGTTGAAGATGGTATTGACGGCCTTGTTCACGTTTCTGACATCTCCTGGACAAAGCGGATCAAACATCCTGGTGAAGTATTCACAAAGGGTCAGACTGTGCAGGCAGTTGTACTCAGCATAGATCCGGCCAATGAGAGACTTTCTCTTGGTGTAAAGCAGCTCCATCCAGATCCGTGGACTATCGTTCCTGACAAGTACAGACCAGGAACCCGCATCAAGGGCAAAGTTACCTCTGTGACTGATTTCGGTGTTTTCATGGAGATTGAAGACGGCATCGAAGGTCTTGTTCACGTCTCCGAACTCTCTCAGGAGAAAGTTCAGTCAGCCAAGGAGTTCACAACTGTAGGGACTGAGTTTGAAGCAGTTGTTCTTAATGTGGATACACAGGACCGCAAGATTGCACTCTCCCTCAAGGCGCTTCAGGCTGCTATCGAGAAAGAGGAAATACAAGGGTACATGGGCGGTCAGAACGAATCGTTCTCAAGTCTTGGCGAGCTCTTCAAAACCGAGATGAACAAAAACAACAACTGATAAATATTTAATGCCGGGGATATTATGACAAAGAGTGAACTTATTGAAAAAATCATGGAGACCAACTCCTTTCTTAACCGTAAAGAGTCGGAACTTGTCGTAAATATTATATTTGACTCCATGACCAAAGCCCTGGTAGAAGGGGACAAGGTAGAAATCAGAGGGTTTGGCAGCTTTACCGTCAGGGAGCGCGAAGCACGTGAAGCGAGAAACCCGAAGAGCGGCGAAGTGGTAAAAATTGCTGCCAAGCGTACTCCATTTTTTAAAACAGGTAAGGAGCTTAAAGAGCGCGTTAACGGTCTTTAAGTTTGAAACTGTTTTGTTAAGCCCGGATGGCGGAACTGGTAGACGCAAGGGACTTAAAATCCCTCGGCCGTAAGGCTGTGCCGGTTCGATTCCGGCTCCGGGCACCAATAGATGAATAGAGGCTTTGTGGAGTTATGCCGCAAAGCCTCTTTCGATTGAATCATGTTTTAACCGAATAACCGCCATTTCAGGAGGATATAAATGATAGAGTTTCTTGGAGATTGGAAGAGAAGTCACTACTGCGGAGATCTGAAAGCATCTGATATAGGCTCGGAAGTTACTCTTATGGGTTGGGCGCACCGTCGTCGTGACCATGGCGGGCTCATATTTATCGACCTCCGCGACCGTGAAGGCCTCGCACAGATTGTTTTCGACCCGGAAGTAAATCCGGTTGCCCACTCTAAAGCCGAGGCTGTCAGAAGCGAGTTTGTTCTGGCAATCAAAGGCAAGGTCATTCCGAGACCACAAGGGACAATTAACGCTACGCTCAAGACCGGAGAAGTTGAAATCGTTGTCAGCGAATGCAAGGTTTTGAATCCATCCAAAGCCCTCCCTTTTACACTGGATGAGCATGTTGATGTGGCTGAAAACCTCCGTCTCAAGTACCGCTATCTCGACCTGCGCAGAACCCAGCTCCAGGACAATATGATCCTGCGCTCAAAGGTTGCCCAGACAACACGCCGCTACCTGAGCGACAACGGTTTTCTTGAAATCGAGACTCCGTTCCTCACAAAATCAACTCCTGAAGGGGCTCGCGATTTCCTTGTCCCTTCAAGGATCAATCGTGGCCAGTTCTATGCGTTGCCACAATCTCCGCAAATCTTTAAGCAGATTCTGATGATCTCCGGCTATGACCGCTACTTCCAGGTTGTACGCTGTTTCCGCGACGAGGATCTGCGCGCCGATCGCCAGCCTGAGTTCACCCAGATAGACTGCGAAATGTCTTTCATTGACCGTGAGGACATCATCTCCATGATGGAAGGGCTTATTGCCACCATTTTCCGGGAGTCAAAAGGGGTAGATATTCAGCTGCCGGTTCCACGCATGACTTATCAGGAGTCGATACGCCGCTTTGGTGTTGATAATCCCGATCTTCGCTTCGGCCTTGAACTGTGCGAACTCACCGATATCGTTAAATGCTCCGGCTTCAAGGTCTTTGCTGACGTCTCAGCTTCAGGCGGTATCATCAAGGGTCTCAATGCCAAGGGTTGCGCCAGCTTCTCAAGGAAAGAGATTGACGATCTTACCGAGTTTGTGAAGATCTACGGTGCAAAAGGACTCGCCTATGTCAAGGTTGAAAATGGCGAATGGCATTCACCGATTGCCAAATTTTTCACAGCTGACGAGATTGCTTCCATGAACAAGGAGTTCGGCGCGGAGGATGGCGATCTGCTCCTCTTTGTTGCTGACAAACCCAAGGTTGTCAACGACTCGCTCGGCAAGCTGAGAAACAGAATCGCCGGTCAGCTCGGTCTCCTCGACAAAGGGAAGTATGTTTTTGTCTGGATCACCGACTTTCCGCTGCTCGAATGGGATGAGGATGACAAACGCTGGTGTGCCGTGCATCACCCCTTCACAGCACCCATGGACGAGGATGTGGACTATGTTGAGTCCGATCCGGGCAGATGCCGTGCAAAGGCCTACGACCTTGTTCTTAACGGCAACGAGATCGGCGGCGGTTCCATCAGGATCCATCAGGAGGTTATCCAGTCACTGATGTTCCAGATGCTTGGCCATTCTGAAGAGGACAAGCGCAACAAGTTCGGTTTTCTTCTTGACGCCCTTGAGTACGGGACTCCACCCCACGGCGGCATTGCATTCGGCCTTGACCGTCTGGTCATGCTCCTCACCGGCAGTGACTCAATCCGCGACGTTATCGCTTTCCCGAAAACCCAGAAAGGTACCTGTCTCATGTCCGAGGCACCGTCGCCGGTTGACGATAAACAGCTCAGGGAGCTCGGTGTAAAGACTCTGGCTAAGTAGGGGGATTGTTGAAGACAATCTTCCAGTTAAATCTCTGCTGCCTCATCCTCTGTCTTGTAACCGCATGTGTTGCGCCGGTTTCAATATACAGGGGTGAGGCAGCCCTCGCTTTTGAAAGGGTCAGTCTCTCAAAGGCGGAAACTCTTTTTCCCAATGAGGTTCGTGATTTCTACCAGACCGTTAACCGGGGTGATACCGATTTTCTTAAAGGAGATATGAAGCAGGCTGATCTCTACTACTCCCTTGCTCTTGGCAAGGGGCAAATAGTAGAAAAACTCTATCTTGACGAGCTTAAAAGACGAGAGGAGGCAGCCCGCCGTGAGCTCGAGATGAAACGCCAGGCAGAGGCAGAACTGGTTCTACAGAAAAAAAACGAGCAGGAAAAAGCCGAGGAAGTTGCTATAGAGGCTGCTTTAAAGGCAAAAAGGCTGGAGGCTGAAAAAGCAGAGGCTCGAAAAAGGGCCGAGAGAGCAAAACAGGAAAAAGAGATTCAGCTTGTCTCCCGCCACACTGTCAAACGCGGTGAAACACTACCGCAGATCGCCGCACTTCCTGAAGTTTTCGGTGATTCATCCCTATGGCCCCTTATTTATAGGGCAAACCGCGATCAGATCGGTAACCCGGCAGTTCTCTGGCCTGGCCAGGATCTACGTATCCCTCGCAACTCAGAGAGATCCGACATCAGTGAAGCCAGGCGCTTTGCCGCCGAACGACCAATTAGATAAATCCACCCATAAAACGCCTCCAAACCTGCCGTAAATATTCAGAAATTATTGCGAAGGAAATCTTCTCAATTTTCCTTGACACTCTCCCATCCATTGTATACTGTATACAAGATTTTTCCCACCATTAATGAAAGTAAATCCCGTTTAGCCAAGCTAAAAAGCAGCACCCCAATAAAGCCAAAGGAAGCACCGGCATAATAGAACAAGGAGAGAATATGACAACACAAGTATCAAAAATCATCTGGTCTAAAATCGATGAAGCACCTGCATTGGCAACCTACTCTTTGCTACCGATCGTCAATGCTTTCACAAAGGCAGCCGGCGTTGTCGTTGAGACAAGAGATATATCAGTTGCCGGTAGAATTATTGCAAACTTTCCTGAGAATCTGACAGAAAGTCAGAAGATGCCGGATTATCTGGCTGAACTTGGCGAGCTTACTCAGAAACCGGAAGCGAACATCATTAAGCTGCCTAATGTCAGCGCTTCAATCCCACAGCTTAAGGCTGCCATCAAGGAGTTGCAGGAGCAGGGTTATAATATTCCTGACTATCCTGAAGAACCAAAAACCGACGAAGAAAAAGCGATTAATGCAAGATATTCAAAATGTCTGGGAAGTGCTGTAAACCCTGTGCTGAGAGAAGGCAATTCCGACAGAAGGTCTGCTCGCGCAGTTAAGGAGTATGCAAAAAAATATCCTCACAAGATGGGCGCCTGGGCATCAGAATCAAAAACACATGTTTCCCATATGACAGCCGGTGATTTCTACCATAGCGAAAAATCGGTTACTATGGAGAAGGCACAAAATGTTCGCATAGAGTTTGTTGACCAGGCCGGCACTGTCAAAGTTCTGAAAGAAAAACTCCCGCTTCAGGCTGGTGAAGTTCTTGATGGCGCATTCATGAGTGCAAAAGCTCTTCGTATTTTTATCGCCGAGCAGATTGAAGATGCAAAGGCAAAAGGGGTATTGTTCTCCGTACACCTTAAAGCCACAATGATGAAAATCTCCGATCCGATTATGTTCGGTCATTTCGTTTCTGTCTTCTACAAGGATGTTTTTGAAAAGCATGCTGCGACCTTTGACGAGCTCGGTGTTAACCCTGATCTGGGCATGGGCGATCTGTATGCAAAAATGCAGAAACTGCCGGCAGCAAAGCAGGCTGAAATTGAAGCAGACATTCAGGCTGTTTACAAAAATCAGCCACCACTGGCTATGGTTGACTCTGACAAGGGAATTACCAACCTGCATGCAAGTAACGACATCATCATCGACGCATCAATGCCGGTTGTTATTCGTGATTCCGGCGGCATGTGGGGCCCTGATGGCAAACTGCATGATGTAAAGTGCGTTATTCCTGACACATCCTATTCGGAGTGGTACCAGGAGTGCATCGACTTCTGTAAGAAAAATGGCCAGTTTGATCCGACAACCATGGGTAGTGTCTCCAATGTTGGTCTCATGGCACAGAAAGCAGAAGAGTACGGTTCACACGATAAAACTTTTAAAATTGCTGCAAACGGGACTGTCCGTGTTGTTGACGAGTCCGGTGCAGTGCTGATTCAGCATGTTGTTGAAGCTGGCGATATCTGGCGCGGTTGCCAGTCAAAAGACCTGCCTATTCAGGACTGGGTCAAACTGGCAGTTCGCAGAGCACGGGCAACAGGCACACCTGCTGTGTTCTGGCTTGATAAACACCGCGCTCATGATGCCCAGATGATCCTGAAAGTTACTAAATATCTTAAAGACCACGATACGGCCGGCCTTGAAATTCATATCATGTCTCCGGTTGAGGCGATGAAGTTTACCCTCCCTAGAGCTAAAGCAGGTCAGGACACAATTACTGTCACAGGAAATGCACTGAGGGATTACCTCACTGACCTCTTCCCGATTCTTGAGCTTGGAACCAGCGCCAAGATGCTCTCTATCGTGCCTCTTCTTGCAGGTGGCGGACTGTTCGAAACGGGTGCTGGTGGTTCTGCTCCCAAGCATGTACAGCAGTTTGTTCAGGAAGGCTACCTCCGTTGGGATTCTCTTGGTGAATTCCTTGCGCTGGGAGTATCTCTTGAGCACCTCGCTGCAACATTCAAGAATGAAAAGGCTCAACTCCTTGCAGATACCCTTGACCAGGCTAATACCAAGTTCCTTGATAACAACAAGAATCCGGCACGTAAAGTCGGTCAGATTGATAACAGGGGTAGCCATTTCTATCTGGCAATGTACTGGGCTGAAGCGCTTGCAGCACAGACCAAGGACGCTGATCTTGCCACACGCTTTGCCAAGGTTGCCAAGCAGTTGCAAGAGAATGAGGCAAAGATAAATGAAGAACTGATCGGTGCCCAAGGAAAGCCACAGGATATTGGTGGTTATTTCAACCCGAATCCGGCAAAAACAGAAAAAGCTATGCGTCCCAGTGCAACATTGAATTCAATAGTGGATGCTATCTGATAAAAATTATATAAGTGCAGTAAATTTAACCAAAACAAGGAGGAAGGGAAAATGGCACGTAAAAAGATTGCTCTTATCGGTGGTGGTCAGATTGGTGGTGTTCTTGCTCAGCTTGCAGCGCTTCGTGAGCTTGGTGATGTTGTAATGTTCGACATCGTTGAGGGGCTTCCGCAGGGCAAAATGCTCGATATCTCTGAAGTAGGTTCTGTTGATCGTTTTGACTGCTGCCTCAAAGGCACAAACACCTACGAAGACATCGCAGGTGCTGATGTTGTTATCGTTACAGCAGGCCTTCCGCGCAAGCCGGGCATGAGCCGTGACGACCTGATTGCAACAAATGCAAAAATCATGAAGTCTGTTGCAGAAGGTATCAAGCAGTACGCTCCGAACTCATACATAATCGTTATTTCCAACCCGCTTGATGCTATGGTTACTCTCTGCCAGAAGGTTACCGGCTTCCCACACAACAGGGTTATCGGTCAGGCAGGAGTACTTGACTCAGCACGTTTTATCACATTCATTGCCTGGGAGCTTGGTGTGTCCGTAAAGGATGTAAACGCAATGACTCTCGGCGGCCATGGCGACGACATGGTTCCTCTTGTACGTTATGCAAGTGTAAACGGAATACCGGTAATGGAACTCCTTGAGCAGAAGTACAAGAGTGCTGAGAAGGCCAAGGAAGTCATGGAGGCAATGGTCAAGCGTACACGCGGTGCAGGTGGCGAGGTTGTTGCGCTCCTTAAGACCGGTTCTGCTTTCTACTCACCCGCTTCTTCAGCTATCGCAATGGCTGAGTCGATCCTTAAAGATCAGAAGCGCGTTCTTCCTACCTGCGCATACCTGAACGGCGAGTTCGGCGTAAAAGGTCTCTATGTTGGTGTTCCTTGCGTACTCGGCGAGAACGGTGTTGAGCAGATCCTCCAGTTCAAACTCGACGCAGAAGAGCAGGCAATGATGGACAAGTCTGTTGCAGCGGTAACAGACCTGATTGCAGCAATGGACAAGATGGAACTCTAGTAAAATCCTTCCATCTGTTTTTTAACGGAGAAGAAGGGCTAGATTAGCCCTTCTTCTTTTTTCATAAGTTGATTAATCAAGAAAACCGTGCTACGTTCACACGTTTTTTGCCTGTGGGCGCACTATTTTACAAGGGGTGAAAGTAGATGGAAAATAAACTTCCGACTATCGAGATTATCGAGAAGTACTGTAAGGGCTGCTACATTTGTGTAGAGTTTTGCCCCAAACAAGTGCTTGAAATCAAAGGCTTTGTTGTTTCTGTGAAGAATCTTGAAGCCTGTATCAAGTGTATGCAGTGCGAGCTCCGCTGTCCGGACTTCGCTATCAAAGTTACCGCTTAACATTTTAACAGGAGGTATTTACCGTGGCAAAGAAAGTAGCATTTCTTCAGGGTAACGAGGCAGCTGCTCAAGGCGCACTTTACGCCGGATGCAAGTTTTTCGCCGGATACCCGATTACACCTTCCACCGAAGTGGCAGAAGTAATGTCTGTCGAGCTCCCGAAAATCGGCGGAAAATTCATTCAGATGGAAGACGAGATTGGTGCAATGGCTGCCCTTCTTGGCGGCGCTCTTACCGGTGCCAAAGCTCTGACATCGACGTCCGGCCCTGGCCTCTCCCTTAAGCAGGAGTTGATCGGTTACGGTTGTATTGCCGAGATCCCTTGCGTCATTTACAACGTAATGCGTGGCGGCCCTTCTACAGGTATGCCGACAGGCCCTTCACAGTCTGACATTATGGCTGCCAAATGGGGAACCCATGGCGATCACCCGGCAATCTGCCTTGTTCCTGCTTCTGTTCAGGAAGTCTACGAGGAGACTATTCGTGCATTCAATCTTGCCGAGAAGTACCGTACGCCGGTAATGATCATGCCTGACGAGATCGTCGCTCATATGCGTGAGCGTATCGTTTTCCCTGAGCCGGGTGAGATTGAAGTTATCGACCGCACTACTCCATCAGTTCCGCCTGAGCAGTACAAACCTTACGACACCTCTTTTGGTGACGTGCCTCCTCTGGCTGCTTTCGGTTCCGGTTACAAGTTCCACGTAACAGGCCTTAACAAGCTTCCGGACGGCTTCCCTACAACCAAGGCCGAGTATGTACAGGCTGAGGAAGAGCGTCAGGTACGCAAGGTCGAAGGCAATGCTGCTGACATAATGAAGTGGGAAGAGTATCTCTGCGAAGACGCAGAAATTATCGTTGTTGCTTTCGGCTCGACTTCACGTTCAGCACGTTTTGCAGTAGACCAGGCCCGCAAACAGGGAATCAAGGCAGGTCTTTTCCGCCCAATCACTTTCTGGCCTTTCCCGGAAGCTCGGCTGCTTGAGCTCTCCAAACAGGTCAAGGCGTTTATCTCTCCTGAGATGAATCTTGGCATGTGCGCAGGGGTTATCAAAGGGTGTATTGAAGGGAATGCTCCTATTCTCGGTATTTTCAGAGTAGACGGTGAGCCGATCAATCCGGATCAGATCATCGACAAGATGAAGGAGGTCAAGTAACATGGCATTCGATTACGATAAGTATTTGCGTCCCAACAAGCTTCCGCATATCTGGTGTCCTGGCTGCGGTCACGGGATTGTAATGAAAGGTCTCATCCGGGCTATAGATACCTGTGGTCTCAAGAAGGAAGATACAGCGATTGTTTCCGGTATCGGCTGTGCTTCACGCCTTCCCGGTTACCTCGATTTCTGTACTCTTCATACTGCACACGGTCGTGCTGCTGCTTTTGCAACCGGCGTTAAAATGGCTCGTCCCGAGATGAATGTTATTCTCGTTGGCGGTGACGGAGACGGCACAGCTATCGGTGGCAATCACTTCATCCATGCTTGCCGTCGTAACATCAACATGACTTACATCATCATGAACAACAAGATCTACGGTATGACCGGTGGTCAGTTCTCACCGGCTACGCCGACAGGTGACAAGGCTTCCACAACGGTTTACGGAAATCCTGACCCTGCTTTCGACATCGCCAAACTTGCTATCGGTGCCGGTGCTACATTTGTTGCCCGTGGCACTGCATTCCATGCAAACCAGATCGACAAGCTGATTGCCGAAGCGATCCAGCACAAAGGTTTTTCAGTAGTCGAGATTCTTGACGATTGTCCGACAACCTATGGTCGTCGTAACAAGTTCAAGTCGGTTATCGAGATGATGAATCACCTGAAAGAAACAACTGTGCCGGTTAAAGCAGCAGAGAAGATGAGCCCGGAGCAACTTAAAGGGAAGGTTCTCACTGGTGTGCTCTACAAGGAAGAAAAGCCTGAGTATACTGAAGAGTATGCAAAGGTAATCCAACGCGCCCAGGCCGCGAAATAATTAAAGGAAAAAGGAGCGATAAAGATGTCACGTTATGAACTCAGATTTTCCGGCGCGGGCGGGCAGGGTTTGATCACCGCCGGGATTATCATGGCAAAGGCTGCTTCCATCTATGAAGGGAGACAGGCTGTACAGTCACAGAGCTACGGCCCTGAGGCTCGTGGTGGCGCTTCCAAGTCGGAAGTTATTATCTCTGATACCATCATCGACTACCCGAAAGTAACCAAGTGCGATGCTCTTCTGGCAATGACCCAGGAAGCATGCACCAAGTACAGTGAAGATCTTAAGGAAGGGGGCGTTCTTCTTTATGATTCAGATCTGGTTACAAAACTTCCTGAAGGAAACTTCAAGCGGGTCGGCTTCAATATAATTAATACTGCCAAAAACGATGTAGGCCGTGAGATAGTTGCCAATATCGTTGCACTTGGCGCAATGGTTGCCCTGACAGGTCAGGTGAGCCGTGAGAATGCTGAAAAGGCCGTTCTTTCAAGCGTTCCCGAGGCTTTCATTGAGCTGAATAAAAAAGCTTTCAACATGGGCTTTGAAAGGGCTCTTGAAGCAAGCAAGTAATTACTTCCTATATTGGTAAAAAGCCCGGTTCGCAAGAGCCGGGCTTTTTTATTACCTTGAAATGATGCCGGCTTTGCTTTATAAAAACTCACAATATTCCTTTTGCAATATTCTCCTTATTCCGACCGACTGATTGAGGTATTTGAATGATTTCTTCTCTCGGGCGATCAGCTCTTTCCGCATACATCACCATTTCAGAGATACTTGCCCTGCTTACCGGAGTTATGGGGAATATTTCCATCAATATTCTCCGCATCAGGCGACCTGTTATTCAGGTACTCCTCAGGCAGATTTTCTTCACCGGTAATGAGGCTTTCAAGGTTATTTTTCTTATTTCGATGGCTGTAGGCATTGCCATAATCTCCCAGATGTCCAACGTTGCCGATGCCGGCAGGGGGTCACTTATAGGCAAGGTCTTTGTCTGGGTTGTTATCCGTGAAGTAGCTCCGCTGATAACAGCCCTTGTTGTCATTGCCAGAAGTGGTTCGGCCATTGCTATTGAAATGGGGCAGATGAAGCTTGAAGGGGAGATTGAATATCTTGAGGCCCTCGGCATACCCGGCGAGCAGTATCTTCTCATGCCCCGTGTTCTGGGCGCAGGAATTGCTCTTTTAGTGCTCAATGTCTACTTCAATCTCATCGCCATCTCATCCGGACTCATTGTCTCCTGGCTTGCATGGCAGATTCCACTTGCCCATATCAAGCAGGGGCTGATCTCTGTGCTCAACTTGAAAGAGGTGATTATATCTTCAGCCAAGAGTCTTCTTTTTGGTATAGTTATCGCTGCAGTCGGTTGCAATGCGGGTCTGCGGGTAGGTGACAGCATTACCGAAATCCCACAGGCAGGCACAAGGTCGGTAATCAACAGCCTGGTGATAGTTTTTGTTGCTGACGTCTTTATCTCCTTTACCTTTCTTTTTTGATTGGGGGCTTGCATGATATGTTTCTCTGAAATTCTTGCAGAAGGGATCGACTCAAGGCTCGACTTTACGCTCCCTTTAGGCAATTCGGCTGCAATCATGACTTCGCGGCAGTCTGAAAATGATGCCTTCATCAGGCTGATTCTCGGTTTTCTTGCACCTGATGAAGGCTCTTTCTGTATAGGTGCCGATCAGCCGGCCTTCTTGAAAGATAGTGAAATAGCTCTTTTGCGTCGGAAGACCGGTGCCATCTATCAAGACGGCGGATTGATATCCAATCTCAACCTTTGGGAGAACCTGACTTTGCAACTTGCCTTTGAAGCCGTGGTTCCCAATAAAGAGATCGAACAACTGGCAATGGCAGCCCTGTCAAAGGCCGGTTACAGCGGTTCATATACGGCCTCTGTCAGCCGCCTGACACTCTTTCAGCGCAGACAGGTTGCTTTTGCACGGGCGTTTCTGGTAAAACCTGATCTCATGGTCTATCAATCTACCTTTGAGGGGGTAAGCAGGGCAGAGCAGACGCAGCTGTCAACCCTTGCCTGGGATTATCACCGAGGCGGGGAAATAACATCCATCTTCCTCACTTCCTATCCAGAGTCCCTTCGCGGGATGGATTTTGACTTCACCTACTACGCGGGAGGTATGAGCCAGCCATGATATCTGGTGACGGCAGCAGATTCAGGAACCTCGAAAGAAAAGTCGGACTGTTTGTCCTTACCGCCATTATTGTAGTTATCGGCGTTGTTCTCTTTATTGTCGTTGAAAACGATCTCTTTACATCGACCTTTAATGTCAGACTGACCGCACCAAAAGGGACCGGTTTTTCAATCGGCATGCCGATCAAACTTTCCGGATTCCGTATAGGCCGGGTGAAATCCACAGTCCTGAATGAATCTGCCGCTGTTGACGTTGTCCTGCAGATAGATAGAAAATACAGGAAGTGGCTCAGGATGGGCTCCGTTGCAAAGCTGATAAAAGAGGGGATGATAGGGGACTACATCATCGAGATAACCAGCAGCTCATCAACAGAACTTATACCGGAAGACGGCTTTATTGCCCTTGGCAAAAGCAAATCGTTTGACGAGGTCGCCGAGGAGATTGCCGACAAGGTCAAGCCGGTACTTATGGATGTTCGCGATATTATCTCCTATGTGAACCGTGAAGATGGCGATCTGAAAGTTACGCTTCGAAACATGAGCAGATTTACCGGCAACATCGAAAAGAGCAGGTTGAAGGCCGATATGCTCCTTGATACCGGTACAAGGCAGGTCGAGGCAGCTGGCAGCCGTTTCGACATCCTCCTTGCAAAGGTTGACAGCCGGGTCGATCAGGTGCAGCCCATTCTTGCAAAGATGGATTCTTCTGTCGCAACGGTCGACAGGAAGCTGCCCCAGTTGCTCGAAAAGCTTGACGCCACCCTTGCTCATATGGAGTCCATTTCCAAAGAGCTGAAAAGTACGGCGTCTGATGCACTGCCGAGGATCCCGCGAATGCTGGAAAAGACCGAAGGAACCATAGATCAGAGTAGTGAAATCATTGAAGGGGCAAAGCAGATCTGGCCGTTAAACAGTGTCATGGGCCCGGCCGAACAAAAAGGGCTGATCCGCAGGGACAGCAATGAGTAGCCCGGGATCCATTCTCAGGATTGCTCTGTCAGTTTCGCTGCTACTGCTTGCCGCCTGCTATTCTGCGCCAAAAGCAAGGCCTCCCGTTCTTCTCCAGGAGGCGCAGCGCCACAACCTTGCCGGCATAGAGGCCGAGGAAAAGGGGAGGACAGCCTCTGCAGAGGCACAGTTCACTGAGGCCTACAGGATTTTTGCCTCGGTGGAGAACCATAGTGGCATGATAATGGTGCTGATAAACCGATCCCGCCTTTACCGCAGCCAGGGTGACCTAGAAAAAGCCGCGCTTTCCCTGAAAGAGGCAGAGGCTCTAATGCCCCGGGCTCCTGAGCTTGAATCTGAAGTATACTTCGAGTCCGGCCGTCTTTTTGTTCTCAAAGGGGATAGTGACGCAGCGCTTAAAATGGCCCAAAAAGCCGTAACCTCGGCAGCAGAGCCGGACAAAGGGAGGATGAACAACCTTCTTGCCGGGATCTGGTTGAAAAAAGGTGATTCCAAAAAAGGTCGCGAAAATGCCGAAACCGCCCTCAAGGCTGCAAAAAGCTCAGGGAGCAGGCGTGAAGAGGCAAATGCACTGCGGTTGATCGGCGAAGCAGCCTTTATTGAAAAGAGTTACGGCGAGTCGATTCGCCATTACGAAGCTGCGCTTCTTATTGACAGGGAGATAGCAGTTGCCCCACGGGTTGTTACTGACCTCATAGCTCTCTCCCGTGCTGCCGAGGCAGACGGTGAGACTGGCGCAGCGGCCGATTACCTGCAAAGAGCCGTAGATGCCGCAATCGCAGGCAAAATGAGTGCCCAGGTCGCATCCCATCTTGAAAGGATGGCAGAGCTCTACAGGAGAAGCAACAGGGGCAATCTGGCAGAAAAAACCATAGAACTTAAAAATACCCTTCAACAGAAAAGATCGGAGTAGTCATGGCGAGACCTGGTTCAAAACGTAAAATTCTTGTCGTTGACGATGATATGGAGCTTCTTGGCCAGTTGACCCGCAATCTCGAATCGAGCGGGGTTGGCGAGACCGTGCCGCTTTCGCTCCCTTCTCTTGTCATGGAGAGGCTTTCCGAAGGGGATATATCAGTCATGTTGCTTGACCTTGTCATGCCGGGCGCATCGGGCGCTGACATCCTTCGCACTGTTACTGCAAATTTTCCCGAGATCCCGGTTATCATGATGACAGCTGTAACAGACGTAAGCACTGCTGTTGACTGTATCAAGAGCGGTGCCTTTGACTACCTGACCAAGCCGCTGGATACAGCAAGGCTTTATTCAACCGTAACCAGGGCGGTAAGCTTCAGCGAGCTCACCAGTGAAAACCGCCACCTGAAAAAATTTCTTCTCGGCGAGCCGCTGGCAAATCCTGAAATATTTGCAAAAATCATCACCAGGGATGCAAAGATGCAGTCAATCTTCAAACTTGTTGAAACAGTTGCCACAACCCTTCATCCGGTTCTGATCACAGGTGAGACAGGGGCTGGCAAGGAGCTGTTCGCCCGTGCAATTCACGATACCAGCGGTGTTTCAGGTGAGTTTGTTGCGGTAAACGTTGCCGGGCTTGATGAGACCATGTTTCACGACATGATCTTCGGCCACAGGCGAGGAGCCTACACAGGTGCAAGTGAGAGCCGTGACGGCCTGATAAAGAAGGCGTCAGGCGGAACGCTCTTCCTTGACGAAATCGGCGATATGAGTCCCGGTTCGCAAAAAATGCTGCTCAGGCTTCTTCAAGAAAAGGAGTATTATCGGCTTGGCTCCGACATCCTTTACCAGAGTGATGCACGGATAATTGCCGCGTCAAACTGTAATTTCAAGGAGATTGTTGCCAAAGGGAGCTTCCGTCAGGATCTCTTCCACCGTCTCGCCATCCACCAGATAAAGATACCGGCACTGCGGGAGAGAAGCTGCGACATACCTATGCTGGCTGAACATTTTGCTGAAGAGTCGGCAAAAGAGCTTTCAAAAAGCCGTCCCGAACTGTCGCAGGACCTGAAAATGGCCCTTGCAAAAGCGGATCTACCCGGTAATGTCAGGGAACTGATGAATATGGTCAGAAATGCAGTTGCCTGCAACAGAAACGGCAGGCTTGATCTGAGCGATTTCGAGGGGCTGTCACCGGCGCTTCAAGAGAAGAAAAAAGGCGTTGTCAAGGTTTCGTGTGATGGTGGCTTTACGCTCTATGCAGCCTTTGACAGATTTCCGTCAATTGACGAGGTTGAAGAGCTTCTCGTGCAGGAAGCGATGCGTGTGAGTGGCGGTAACAAGGGTATTGCCGCGGATCTTCTTGGGGTTTCCAGGCCGACACTCAACAAGAAGCTGGAGTCTGTAAATAACGTCTAAACCAACCCCCCTCTGATCCCCCCTTGTCAGGGGGGAAGGTTTGAAGTCTCCCCTGTCAAGGGGAGATTTAGAGGGGTTCGGGTTTCATGCCGCCGCAAGCCGGATAGTTGCCCTGCAGCCACCTTCCTTCATGTTGACAATCGTCAGCGATCCACCCTGTTCCTTGATGATAAATTCAGAGATGTAAAGCCCAAGTCCGCTGCCACCCTGATCAATACGGGTCGAGAAGAACGGCTCGAAAAGGTGCGCAATGTGCTCTTCAGGCACGCCCGGGCCGTTATCCGTAACATGGAGGAGTGGCTCGCCAGTTAGTGGATCTTTCTCTGTGGAGATGGTGACAATCCTGCCGTGATTGGTTGTCATTGCCTGGATAGCGTTCATCAGTAGGTTGATTACCACCTGCTCGGTCTGGAAGGGGTTACCTCCTGCCAGCGGGAGATCAGTGGCAAGAGTGCTGATTATCTCGATACTCTCCATCTTGCCATGGGCTCTTAAAATAGCCACAGAGTTCTCGGCAACACTGTTCAGGTCAAAAGGTATCTGCTCCTTTTCCCTGCTCCCCAGGCTGTAACCCCTCAGATTTCTGACAACCTGCTCAATCCTCAAACTGCTGCGCGAGATTGCATCAACAGCCTTTTCAATGTCTGTCATTGCCGCTGAATAGGGCATCCCACAAAGCCTGAATTCCCCTTCGTGTTCAGCAACCTCGTTCAGCACAGGCCGCATATCCCTCCACCCTCTTTCGAGAAGTTCTGCAGCAAGCCTGATGGCTCCATTGGGGTTATTTATCTCGTGGGCCATACTTGACACCAGAAGGCCAAGTGAGGTCATCCGGTTGGTCTGGATCAGCTTTGCCATGTTGCGGCTCTTTTCTTCATCAATCTCAAGGCGAAGTCCTTTGACAATCTCTGCCTGGAGCCGCTCATTCTCTTCATTTTTCAGTTTCAAACTCTGCGCTAGGGAGTTGATAGCGGCAAGGGCACGTCCCGGTTCGTCGTCGACGGTTTCCGGAAACCACGGTTCAAGGTTGCCATCCTCGATTCTCTTTACAGCAGTCATAAGGGTCTGGAAGGAGGAGGTGATTCTTTTCATGAAGAAGAGGGAGAGCTTTGAAGCGACAAACCAGAAGATAACACAGGTGATGCCGCCGATGAAGATCAGCTTCTTCATCATGGTGTTGATTTTTTCGGAATCCATGACAAGCTCGACTCTGCCGATCATTACGACGGGCGCCGGTTCGTCTAGAAGGATTGATTCCGGTGATCGTCCATGGGAATCGGCATGAATATCTTTTTTTACAGTAATGTAATTTGACGGGGTCTCCATACCGATTTTTGTGCTGTAGACAATTTCACCATCAAGCTGGTCTGTGATCCTGATTGTGGTGGCAGAGCTGCTTTGAAACAGTCTGGCAGCGTGCCAGGCCGTATCTTCGCTGGCGCCGGCATAGAGTGATGTCTGGATTTCAGAGGCAATGAGCGAGGCAAGCAGTTCCCCTTCACTTCTAAGCTGCCGGGTGATGAGGCTCCGTTCGTGATAAATGAAGTAAGTTGCAAAGATGAATGTAAGAAGGCCAATCAGAGCCGAAATAAGAGATATCAGGCGGAACCGGAGGCTGCGGTTAAGCTTGTTTTTAAACCGTTTCAGGACCATTTTTCTACCACTCTGTTTTGAAGAGCGTATCGAGCCCGGAGAGTGAGATGCCGACTCTGCCTGCCACGACTTCGTTGGTGTAGAGGGTTGCCGCATTGATGTCAGTTATGGGGATATCCCCTGGATCACTGCCTGAGAGAAGACCTTTCAGGGAGCCGCAGAGCTGATCGGTCATTTTCCTGCGGGATGCTTCTAGGGCGGCCATGGCCCCTTTTTCAAGGTAGTTTCTGGAGAAGGTTATCAGGGGTATTTTCTCATTCTGGCTTTGGCTGAAGAATGAAGGGAGCGTTTCAGCGGTGACAGCGGTTGTGTCCGGTATCATCCAGATTGAGTCGATATTTTTCCTCTTCAGGCCGGACAGGGCAGATGCTGTTTCGGTAGGCGCATCAACCCGCACTGCAACGAGCTCAACACCGTATCCGGAGGCGATTTTTCTTGCCCTTTCCATGTAAGGGCCGCTCTTGGCGCTGCTGTAGATGACCCCGACACGGTGCAGGCCAAGCTTTCTGAAGAGCTTCATGTACTGCTCCGGCGCTGCATGGAGCGTCACGCCGGTGATGTTGTCGCGCAGCTTCTTCTCGTCAATAGAGAGCGCCATGGAGTAGAGAACCTTGACGCCGCGCAGCTTCTGCGCCTCCTTGAGGGAGTTATCGCCAATGGCCATGACAACCCGTGGCTGCTCTTCGCGCACGATCCGGCCAAGGTCGAATTCGGCATAGTCGCCCATGACGTAGGTGAGGTGTTTTGGGGCGCAGTTGTTCTGAAAGAGCCGGGTCGCCTGATCGAGCTGGGTGGTTCTGTGGCTCTGGATGATAAGAATCTCCGCGGCGTATGCCGGAAGAGCCAGGATAGTAGCCAGTATACAGAGGAGGAGAGTTCTCAAAACTTGAACCTCACTCCGCCTTCGACCCAGCGTTTTGCATTATTGTCGTAAGTGTTCAGGGTGTACTGGGCGCCGTTGAAGATGTTGTGAGCCGAGAAGAAAACCTCTGGAGAGAGTTCCTTTGTAGGAAAGAGCTTCTGGGTAACGGTAACATCCGTGACCAGAGGTGATGAGTGACCATCCCACCCCTCGTCAAGGCGCATCCAGACGTAATTGCTGGTCAGGACACCTTTCAGGCCGATACTGCTGTTATTGTAATGGAGCGCCAGCTTCAGCAGGTTTGCCGGGTAGGTGTGGTAACGGACATTTGTGTCTCTGTCGCGATAGTCGGTATGGGTGTAGCCAGAGCTTAAGGAGAAACCGTAGAGCGGGGTGGTGCGGGCTTCCACCTCAACCCCCTGGATTTTTTCCCTGGTGAAAACATAGATTCCGTTCGGGTCTGTGGAAAAGTCGATCGACTGGCCGTCGATGATATTGTAAAAGCCCGTACCTTTAAGCCAGAGATAGTTTATGGCAGTGGTCTCAAATCCAACCTGAGCAGTCTTTGCCTTCTGCAGCGAGTCGGTAAAGATTGCATAAGGAAGGCCGTACCCTTTGGCAATATAGGCGCGGAGTGTGGTTTTGTCTGTAATCTGATAGGTAGCGCCCAGCATGGTGCTTATGTTTGAATCGGATATGTTTACCCGGTCATAGCGAAGGCCAGGGAGGATTGTCAAGTTACCGATTGTATATGAGCCGTTTGCTGAGAGTCCGTAGCGGTCATAGCTTTTTTTGTTGTTTAAGGGAGCATCGTAGACAATGTAATCGCTTTTTCCTGCTGCATGTTCATATTCACCACTCAGGCTCAGTGTGCTGTTCATTCCAGCATAGTTGAGTGCCGTCGATATCAGGTTGGTCAGGGTACTGCCTATTCCATGGAGATGAAGATTCTGACCGGAAAAATCATACTCGGTTCTTACGGTTTTCTGGTCAAACCTGCTGGCGGATACTTCTAGGTTGATGCTCTCGGTCAGCGGCTTTGCCAGCTTCAGGTAGCCGGATAGCTGGTCGAAAGAAAATTTTTCCTGATAATCGTAGTAGTCGGGGGGGGAAATAGTAGTGCCTGTATTTGATTTGACCATATTGAAGGCTGCTGTTGCCGTGCCGTTTACGGGGAGTTCGTAGGTAAACTTGGAGAAGAAATTCTTCGTATTCACAGGGCTATTGGGGAGTAGCCCCCTTGACTGCAGGGTGCCGCCGGAGAGGTAGTAGCCTAATCTCCCGATGGTGCCGCCGGCATCTGCCTGCAGGTCATAGGTGTCCTTTTTACCGTAGCTTGCGAAGATGGCACCTTCTGGCAATGGGGTGTTTTTCGGCGATTTGGTGATCACATTAATGATGCCGCTGAGAGCCGACCCCCACTGGGCAGAGGCGACACCTTTGATGATCTCTACCCGTTCGATGTTGTGGGCCGGGATCAGTTCAATAAAGGAGGCCAGTCCGGTAACATCGTTTTGTGGCACACCGTCAACGAGGAGTTTGACAGATGTCAGCATTGCACCCTGAAGGCTGAAATCAGTATACCCGCCCGGGGTGCGGTTGAATGAAATATTGAATCCCGGAACCGTTCTGAGGATATCGGCAAGGGTGTGGGCATTGAGGATGGCGATTTTTTCTGCCGTGATGACCGTGACATTTGCTGCTATGCGCGACACCGGCATGGGTGATTTGGATGCTACGGAGGCTGTTTCAGTTGACTCCGGGGTGAAGAACTGGAAGAGCTCATCCCCTTCGGCAGAGATGGCAGATTGGGGGGAAAAGAGAAGAATAAAAAATATTGCATATAGATAACATTTGATCTTCATATTTCCCCTTGTCAAAATGGCTGTTGCTATACTAAATTCCACTCATGGTTAGTTTCTGCTCCTGTCCGTATCCATATACCAGATTAATCGCATGGTGTCTATATTCGAACAGATTTTTACACCACATATTAGTGGTGAATTCAACCAGCACGGGGGGATTTATGGAGAACAAAAGCAGCAAGGTCGAGATTCTTGACAAGGGGAGCAATGTACAGGCCCCGGGGGCATGTTGCGCTGCTGGAATCAGCATGGCAAAAATCAAGTAGTCAAGGATGTAAACTAAGGGGGCCTTTGGCCCCCTTCTTTATTTTGGGGGCAAAAGTGCAACTGACAAAATATCTGGCCCTTTTCAACTCTGCTGATGATCGGAAGGTGATGCTCTATTCTACCAGACGCTGCTCTTTGGTCCGTTTGGATCGTGAGACTCTGGAGCAGATATCCAGGGGCGAACATGACCCGGAAACCTGCAATGCACTTGCCTCTGTAGGTATTATGGTTGACGACCTGGACAGGGAGCGTGAGGAGATACGGGTGGCCCTTGCAGATGCCTTGCAGAGAACCGCCAGATTCAGCTTGACTCTGCTGCTGAACCTTGACTGCAATCTTGCCTGCCCCTACTGCTTTGAGGATAACTTCCGCCACCGCCAGTATATGGGTGAAGAGACCGCAAGAAAGATTCTTGATCAGCTGCTCCTGCCGCAGATGCAGCTTGGCCGGGCCGTTCATCTGGACTTTTACGGCGGTGAGCCGCTCCTCTCACTCCCCATGCTTAAAAATATTGCTTCAACCCTCTTTGATGCCTCTCTCAAACATGGTGTCGAGTTCAGCTTTGACATTTACACCAACGGCACCCTTGTGAGCCGCAGCACAGTTGAAGAACTCCTCTCCCTTGGACTGCGTGCCCTGCGGATGACCATCGACGGCCCAAAAGAGGTGCACAACAGGCAGCGCCCTTTTGTCTCCGGAAAAGGCAGTTTTGACCTTGTTGTTGCTAACCTCAAGGCTGTTTATGAGCTTGTTGCTGTGCAGATAGGAGCCAATTTCTCCGCTGAAAACTGGCGCGAGTTCCCGAAGATGCTCGATCATCTGCTTGCTGCAGGGGTAAAGCCCCAGATGCTTGATGTCGTTCATTTTAGTCCGATCATGCCGAAGTCAGGGGCAGAGGTCGGCGGCAACCATGGCGGACACTGCATGAACAGCACCGAGCCGTGGCTTATGGAGGCGGTGCTATCCTTGCGTGAAGAGGCGATCAGACGGGGTTTCCCGGTGGCAAAGGTGAAATCATCTGCCTGTGTGGTCGATTTTGACAATGATTTTGTCGTCAATTACGACGGTACTTTTTACAAATGTCCAATTTTCATGGGGTATCCGGAGCTTTCTGTCGGAACAATCGAGACCGGTATCATTGATTATTCCAACTCCCACGCCCTTGATCGCTGGAAGTGCGATGACTGTCTTGACTGTCCATATCTTCCCATCTGCTATGGCGGCTGCCGCTTTTTTGCCATGCAGCGTGGCGGGACAGTCGCCGATCTGGACTGCCGACGTGAATATTTTGATGCCATGCTTGAGAAGCTGATTCTGCAGGAGCAGCGCCTCGGTAGCTGAGAAGCTGGTTTTGCACTTTTGGGAGGCTGAGTCAGGCGTTAGTGGAAGAAAGATTGAAAACTGAAAAGGTACGATGGAATAACCAAGATAGCAATAAATATAGAGCTAAACCTGCAATGCAGGTAAAAGCAAGCCATGAAGTCGAAAGACTGTAATTAATCGAAAAAGTCTTAACTAGAACACCAATTAGCCCCGATAGAAATATCGGAACAACCGTATCCGTAGTTAAAGTCTTTCCACACTCACCAAGTATCGGTTTGATCAGTATGAAATATCCTACTAATGCTCCTGCTGCTGTTGTCAGTAACAATGCCATGACAATTCCAGAAATCCCGCTGAAAAATGCACCAGTAATGATTGCACCGGAACAGATAGCCGTAAGCAACAGATTCCAGCGAAAGCTGAGTTCTGGCTTTCCTGTTGCCCAGAGAAGTGTGTCTGTTTGACCGTTTATTCTGCGGAAAATTTGGGTTGCAGCTAGCGCTGGAGCCAGTTGGGCTGCTTGTGACCATTCGCTGCCATATAGCATGGGGATTAGGATTGGGGCAATAACTCCGGTGCCTAAGAGCAACGGGGCTTCAATAAGGTTAAGAATCTTTGTAAGAATGATGAAACTTTGTCGTAACAGTATTTTATCGTACTGTATTTTGGCTAAAAGAGGAAATGCGTTCCTCAGGATAACCATACTTATTGTGCTTAGTGGAGTTAGTATTCGCATGACAACAAAATCATAAGCTCCAAGCATGTGAACACCGAGGATCCCGCCTATAAGGATTTGATCAATTTTTGTGCTCAAGTTTCTTAGAAATTCTTCTCCAATCATATAGAAACTGAATTTGAGAAACTTCTGAATATCACCCCAATGAAAATGCATCTCTGGTTGCCATTTTGACCAACCAGCCAAAACCCTTAATATTGATAGCAACGTGTGTAATGTTAACTCTCCCCAGGCAAGTGACCAGACGCCCATTCCGTTAATAGCAAGGCAAACAGTAACTGCCTTAGCGACCAGCTCTACAAAGATTTCCTGTTTAGCCATGAGGACAAAAGATAGTTCTTTCTCCAGCATGAAGGAATACATGTCACCAACAGAGCCGACTACATATGACAGTGCGGTGAGCGGCAATAACCAGCCTATAATAGGTTCATTGAAGAAATGAGCTATAAAAGGTGATATGGCAGAGATGATTATGAAAATTGTAAGATTGGAAAAAACGAACAGCCAGAAGGCCGATGAAATTTCATTTCTGGTTAGCTCTTTCTTTTGAATCATAGCCATACCGATTCCCAGACCGGAAAAAGCTGCAAATGCACTGACTACAACTGTGACTATTGCAAAATTCCCAAAATCGACGGGAGAGAGTAGACGCGCCAGAAAGATGGAGCCGCAGAGAGAAAGCAGAGCTGTCACGCCAGTTGATACCAGAGACCAGACGCCCCCCGTGAGAACAACACGTTTAAGTTCGATGGCTTTTTGTGACATTAAATGCTCAGTTTGCTTATAGATGAGATAATTAGTTTTTATGGTGTAGTATCAAGACGCTGAATAGTAACAGAGACAAGAAATGCACTCAATCACAATAAAAAGTTCCAGTTAGCTACTAATAGTTAAAAAAAGTTGCAAGGCAAATCTAAAGCTGATATTTAAAAAATAATTTTTTTGGTTGTTTTGTTGATTCACAATAAAGTTCAACCATCCTTCGGGGTGTATTTCATCAAAGGGAGGTATTAACGATGGAACA
>JACABD010000053.1:0-24574 GCA_013377075.1 Geobacteraceae bacterium
CAGGCTGCTTTTACATATGCAGCCTGTCCCCTTTTTTCACTGCCTCGAAGACACATAACCGGTCACCAGCCAAAGAGTCCGGCATGAGCCATTCCTGCAGATCCAGCCAGTTTTTTCCGCATCCCGATTTCCGTAACAGGCGTATAATAAAGTAGAAACAAGAAGTATATGAAACAGGTTACAGCATTGGAACTGGCCCGGCAGAAGCGGGCGAAAAAGGAGGCAAGTATGTACGCAATTATCGGAGCAACAGGACATATAGGGAGCCGGGTGGCGGACATCCTGCTCAGTAAGGGTGCAAAGGTACGGGTCATCGGCAGAGATAGTGCGAAATTGCAGCAGTATGTGAACCGTGGTGCCGAGGCAGCGGTTGGGGATTTGCATGACACAGCGTTCCTGACAGGAGCGTTTAAGGGGGCGGAGGCCGTTTTCACCATGATCCCCCCACATTACACTGCTCCCAATTTCCGGGCCTATCAGGAAGTTGTCGGCAACAGCATCGCCATGGCCGTCAATAATGCCGGTGTCAGCCACGTGGTGAACCTGAGCAGCCAGGGGGCGGATCTACCCCGGGGCACCGGGCCGATCCTCGGACTTCACGATCAGGAAATAAGGCTCAATGCCCTGCACGGGGTGCATGTTCTCCATCTACGCCCGACCTACTTCATGGAAAATCTTCTGGCTAATGTGCCGCTCATCCATGGGCAGGGCTTTGCCGGTTCGGCGGTGCGGGGCGACCTGAAATTCGCCATGATCGCCACGGCCGACATTGCCGAACGGGTTGCCGGTCATCTGCTGGCGCGGGATTTTACCGGCACGTCCACTGAGGATCTGCTTGGCCAGCGTGATCTCTCCATGAAAGAGGCTTTTACCATCATCGGCCGGCGAATCGGTATCCTCGACCTTGCCTATCGTCAGTTCACCTCTGACGAGTTCAGCCAGGAGCTGCTCGGCATGGGCATGAGCCGTGATGTGAGCCGGCTGTTTGTCGAGATGAGTGATGCCCTGAACCGTGGGCTGTTCGCGGTCAACCGGCCGCGGAATGCCGACACCACCACGCCGACCACCATCGAGACGTTCGCCGGGTGGTTTGCCGAGGTCTACCGCGGCGCGGCACTGCGCCGTGCGGCCTGAAATGGGCTCGGGGACAGGCTGCATTGCATAAGCACAGACTGTCCCCGTTTTTTTCCGCTGTCCGGAGGGTTTCCCGGGACAGTATTATGATTCAAAAGTCGGCCCATCGGGCAAAACTACCTACAAAAGATATGCTCCGTGGGCAGGAACATGGTACACTTGATCAACATCAACCACAGGAAGAGACTCCTGTGGTTTTTTTGCAAACGTAAAAGAGGTAGCCCGTCATGAACCCTGCACCATTTTCAATTCTCCTGCCCATAGCCACCAGATCCAACAATCTGGCCTCCCTACTGCCTTGAAACGTGAACGGAACAGACCGGGCCGGACTGCTGCTGCGCTGCCGTCTGCTGACACCGACCAGGCTTTTAGCGGGCTGATAACCGCCCACTACGGCGTGGAGGTCGAGGTGCGTTTCACCACCGGCAAACGCCGCATGGTGAAGGTCAAGCGCAATTCCGGCCATGTGGTGGGTGACGATGTGCAGATCGCAGGTGAGGTGCTGCAGCGACAGCCCCGCCGCACGGAACTCAGGCGGCGCGATGCCGGTGGCGGTGTTCACCTGGTGGCGGCCAACCTGGATGTACTCGGTATTGTGGTAGCGCTCAACTCCACGGACGGTTTCATCGACCGGGCGATTGTCGCCGCACGGGTGGCAGAGCTGCAGCCGTTCATCGTGGTTAACAAGTGCGACCTGGACGACACCACCCCCCTCCTGGACAAACTGCAGCAGATCTATGCCGATTCAGTGCCGGTATTTGCCATCAGCGCAAAAGGGCAGACCGGCCTTGAGCCGCTGCTGACATTTTTGAATGAGGGGCATCGCGGGGTGTTTGTCGGCTCCAGCGGCGTTGGCAAGAGTTCACTACTGAACGCCCTCTGTCCCGAGACCGATCTCAAGGTGGGCAGGGTCAACGATTTCAACGGCCTGGGGCGACACACCACGACCGTTTCCACCCTGCATTCCCTGTCCGGCGGCGGCGAACTGGTGGACACCCCCGGTTTCAGGGATTTTGGACTGGTGGACATTCTGACCGACGAGCTGGTAAACCACTTCCCCGGTTTCGAGCAACATGACGGCATCAGCTGCCGCTTCCGCAACTGCCGCCACCGGTCTGAACCGGGCTGTGCCATCATCAGCCTGGTGGAGCAGGGAGAGATCTCTGCCGATCGTTATGCCGTCTATCTGGAACTGCTGACAGAGGTGGAGAAAGATCAGGACAAGGCCCGCAGCAGGGACTGGCAAAACTAACCTGCCCCTACCCGGGAAAACCAGAGGAACAGATTCTTAATTCAAAAGGCGGCCAATCGGCCGCCTTTGCTGTTTTGTCATAGAGAAAAAGTCTGGCAGGGTTTAGTCGTTGCAAAGCCGGTCAATGGCGTCAAAGTCAATTGCACTTTCGGCCGACGAGCGGATCAGATCGATCTTTTCGTGGTCTTCGGGGCTGATCTTGGAAATATGCCCGGTTACGGCGGAAAAGACCTCCGACGTGGGGACCATGATGCGGATATAGGGGATGCCGCTGGCATCGAGGATCTGCTGGGTTATGGGTGAGATCGGCGCCTTTCCGGGGATCACCAGGCCGGCGATCATCTGGTGGTACGACGGGATATGGTAGAGGGAAGAGAGGGTGACGATCAGTTCGTCACGGGAACTGGTGGCAATGAGAAGGGTTGAGGGGGCCAGCCGGTCGACCACCTTCTGGGAGGATGCTGCGCCAAGCTGAATATTGTGAACAATCCGGTTGCGCTCTTCCTGATTCCCCTGGAGCGGATGGTCCAGCAGGCGGGAGATATGGTTGAGGGTCGGATTGGCAAGCACCGGCGAGTAGTCGAAGGCACTGGAAACCGGAAGCTGGATACGGGCAAACGCTTTCCTTAGATAGCCGAGTGACTCCTCACGCTTTTCCTTCAGGAGCCGGTTAACCAGCAGGTGCCTGACCGGGTTGCCTTCCGCACGGTAAAGCGGCATGTTGAGCAGCACCGAATCAATAACGTTGCCGATGCCGCCGCCACTCACCATAACTACCGGCGCACCGCAGAGACTTGCAACCCGGCCGTTACTGAGCCCGACCACCGAACCGACACCGCCGTGGCCGGCCCCTTCTATGACCAGAAAGTCGTACTTTTTCTCCATTTCCCGGCAGGCGGTAACAAGTTTATTCTCCAGCTCCGCAGTCGTCAGATAGCCGTCAAGAAACTTTTTCGTCGATCCCCGACCCAGAACCACCGGCGACATCAGGCGGATGTCCTCTTCCAGCCCGAAAACACGGGCTATCAGGGCGGCATCCTTGTCCACCACACAGCCGTTGAATTCGTGACATTTCGGGCCGATCGCCTTGATGAAACCGACCCGCTCATATCTCTGCCGGGCCAGGTGAACCAGTGAAAGGCTGATTGTTGTTTTCCCCGTATTCTGACCGGTAGCGGCAACAAATACTTTTCTGCACATATTCTCTACCCTCTTTTTAAGAAACTCTTCACAAGGGTAGAATAGCGGCATCATCAGGTTGTGGCAAATATGTATACCTTATCCAGTGTATACAATAATACTGTCGTTACATTCCGGGGGCAGCCATAATTGTTTCACAAGGGAGCCAGTAAACTCATATTTAAATTGTCGCACTTCCGTCGTTATGATAGAGAACCAGTAAATATTTATTTAAGGAGTCACCCATGCTTAAGCGACTCATAGTAATCGGCTTGTCTGCACTCATTCTTGGCGGCTGCGCAATCGGAACCACATCTTTACAGGTCACCCATGATCCACTGGAGCGAATCGAGCCCAAAAAGCAGGGGACTATCCAGGTAAGGCCGTTCGTTGACAAGCGAAAGGAGAATCATGAGTATATCGGCAACAAGCGTAACGGCTTCGGTATGGTGCTCGGCCATATCGGTCTCGAAGAGGGGGTAAAACTGGAGAAACTCCTCACAGGCTACTTTGCCGAGTCCCTCAGGGAGGCAGGATATACTGTTGTCTTCCAGGAAACTACGTCGGGAGCCAAGCAGGATGATGCCAAGTTCGACGCTGTTGTCGAAGGTGAGATTGTGGAATTCTGGCTCGATTTGTACATGAAGGTTTGGCACAACATCGAGGTGAAGACAAGGGCCCTTCAGCCAACCACCCAGTCCCTTCTTTGGGAGAACACCGTCAAGGCGGATCAATCCAATATTCTCTGGATCGGTGCAACAGGAGAATTCGAAAAGGTTATCAAGGAGTCAGTGACCAAGGCTCTTAACCAGGCGGCTAGGGATTTTTCCTCAGACCAGTTCCATCAAGCGATAAAAGGCAAGACACCATGAGGTAGGCTGGAGAAAACTGACACAATTCTGGTAGAACTGTATAAGCTTGAGATTGGGAAAAAAAGGGGGGGGAGGCTACATTAAATAAGTAGCCTCCCCGTTTTCGTTCCCTCTGGAAGAGATCGGGATTTAGGGGGACATCATAAGTTAATAAACAAAGGCGGCCAATCGGTCGCCTTTGTTTATGTCGGGATATGATACTGTCCTATTGAACCATTTGCTGCATAAGAGTGAACGCAGCCACTGTCATGGCAGCGGTACAAAAGAGCAAACGTCCAGAAAACATCGACAGGAAGCATATATTCTAGCGGAGATAATCGAATTGCTTGTTGAACAGTTCGATCCCTTCTCGCCGCGGGATAAGGTGGATGTGGGCGTGCAGGACCGATTGTCCTGCTACTACGCCGCAGTTGATACCGATATTGAAACCCTGCACCGTCGAATCGTAACGGATGATCTGTTCCCTCAGTGCAAGCAGTATTTGCTGGCTATCATGGCGTTCTTCGTCAGTCATGGTGAAATAATCCAAAGTATGGCGAAAGGGGATGATCAGGAAATGTCCATTGGTTACCGGATACCTGTCCTCTATCGCAAAAACCGTCCCCTGCTCCATCAAGATGTGGCTTTTAACTTCTACAGAACAGAACTGGCACGGATGGGACAAAAAAGACATATGATGACTCCTGTTGATTTATCAGTGCCTATATTATGCAAAAAAACAGGAAATCAGCAAACAGCTTTCGTGTTCAGGAAATTCCGCTCCTAATTACGGGGGCACCATACATGCTGCCCCCATAGGGCCTAACGTTTTTCAGCTGCTTGCAGTATAATGGAAAGAAAGGGAATAGCATAAGGAGGCGTCATCATGACAACCTCACGTGGCAAACAATTGGCTGAAATAATTGGGCAGAAAGTAGAAGCCCTGAAACAAGTATGCCTGGGAGTGGACGAAAATCTGGCCGGCCGCGCACCTGCGGAGCGGTGGGCACCAAAGGAAATTCTTTCCCATCTCTGCGGTCCCGAGGGGGTCGGTCACCTGCCGCTTCTCAAGGCCTTTGTCGACAGCGATTGCCCTAAGCTGGTTCTTGATGCGGGGAATCCGTTTTATGCCGCCAAGCGGGCGGCCATGAGCTTCATCGAGCTGGTAGCAGAGTGTGAGCAGAATTACCGGCAGGTAGCAGGCTTTGTGGGTGGGCTGACCGATGAGCAGCTGGCACGGACAGCGCATATACCGGAGCTTAAGGACTCACCTCTGGGCGAATACCCGACACTGGACGGGATGATCTACGGCCTGGGCGAGTACCACATCCAGTTTCATATCGACCATCTGGGCGAAATCCTCGAGGTTCTCGCAGCCTAGGGAATCCCGGAGAAACCATTTGTAATTCAGAAGGCGGCCAATGGGCCGCCTTTTTGTTTACGCCGCCAGCTTCAGATCAGGGTGCCTTGACGATTTTGGTGAAGAGATAATCATTATCGGCCACCGGTGTATGGCAGCCGAAGCACTCTGTTACAAAACCGGGATCCTTGCCATAAGGTTTAAGTTCGTTCCCCACAAAACGGGCAAACCCCCAGCCGCCTGTATCTTTATATTTTACAGAATCCTTGACCATGAACTCCACCTGGACAAAGGAGGTTGGCTCGGTGGCAACCGGAAAGGCCGGGTTCTTGTCTGCCTTCCAGGCGACCTTTGCCAGTACGCTGCCGTCTGGCAATGGTTTCTTGCCGGCGCGCAGCGCAGTAATGGCGATATCGTTACCGGTGATGATACGCAACTGTCCACGATCCTCCCGGTAGGATGGGGCGACTACCTTCCAGGAGAGGTAGTCGGAATAGAGACTGATACCGTTCGGGGAAACGGGTCGATCAGCGGCTGCAGCAGCTGCAGCGACAAGCAGGCAGACGATTCCGGACAAAGCGGTTTTCCACATGATGACCTCCGTACCTAAAGATGTTCCTTCACCAGCAAGATAGATTCTTGCAAATTTTACCACCAATGGCAATAAATGCCATCGAAGGTAAGCCTGGCAAAAATAGCGGGGTAAGAGCAGCATTGCAGGTCGTTTAAATTTTAATTTCAAAGGCGGTCAATCGGCAGCCTTTGCTGTATAGTAGCTGGCATTGCACTGACTGTATTACTGACGTAACCATAGACCGGCCGGTAATGGCGGCCGATATGAGGGAACAAGATGCAGCGCGGGAAAGAGGTTACATGGGAATAGCTAAATATCCTTCAGTAGTTACCATGCCGAATGCCGTCAAACCGTACCCGTCTCTCCTTGGTTTTCTCTGCAAGCGATTCCCCGCAATCACCCGGGAGATCTGGACGCAACGAATTAGCGATGGCAAGGTCCTGGACGAAAATGGCCAACAGCTCACTCTGGAGACTGAATACGCACCGTTGCGGCGTATTTTTTATTTCCGCGAAGTTTTTAGCGAGCCGCTCATCCCTTTTGCCGAGAAGATTATCTTTCTCGACAACGAAATTCTGGTCGCCTGCAAACCCCATTTTCTTCCGGTGACCCCTGGTGGGCGCTATGTTGACGAATGCCTGTTGAACCGTTTGCGCTACAGTACCGGGATTGAAGATCTGGTGCCGCTGCACCGTATAGATCGCGGCACTGCAGGACTGGTTCTCTTCTCGGTCAATAAAAAGAGCAGGGGGCTCTACGCCGGACTCTTTCTGAACAGGCTGATTGAAAAAACCTATCAGGCAGTTGCGGCATGTCAGCCGCATCAGGAAACAGCCTCATGGAATCTGGAGACAAGAATAGAGCGTGGAGAACCGGGGTTCCGGATGAAGACGTCACCCGGCAGGGTCAATGCCAGTTCCGCCATTAATCTGGTAGAGGTCAGGGGAGAACTGGCCCGCTTTACCATGCGGCCACATACCGGCAAAACCCACCAGCTGCGGATTCATATGAGCGGTATCGGCTTTGCCATACTTAACGACAGCTACTATCCCGAGCTGCTGGCCGAAAAGGCTGATAATTTTGCCGCACCACTCCAGCTGCTGGCGCAAAGACTATGCTTCAAGGATCCCCTGAGCGGCAAAAGCAGAGAGTTTCGCTCCGGCCGGAAGCTGTTATGGTGATGATTTTGGAATATCATATGTGAATCCCTGAGACATCGTACTTAGTTCATAACGCACTATTTCTCGCTGATCAGCCTCTCAAAATCATCATAGTCCGCGAAACCGGCCACCCGCCTTCCTTGATAGAGGTGAGTCGGTACGGCGGTTATGCGCAAATCCATGGCACGTTGCCAGTCGGCATCCACTGCCGCTGCCTGGCTCCTCTCCGTCAGCGCTTCACGTGCCTTATGCATCGGCAATCCGGCCGACTTGGAGATGCGCAGCAGCTCTTCATGGAGGGCGATATTCACCCCATCCACGAAATAGGCGCTGTAGACGGCGTGGCGGAACTGATCTCCCTTTCCCTGCTCTTCTGCCCATTTACCAAGCTCCTGGGCGAGGCGACTGTTGTAGGTGCGGCGCCGCTCGGTCAGCGGCAGCCCCTCTGCCGCAGCGACCTGCTGCAGCCGGATCTGCATGTCGTGGATCATCGCTTCCCGACCGGCAAAGAGTTCGCTAAGCTCTCTCCCTTCCTGCGGCGTTTCGGGATGAAGTGGGAAGACTCGCCAGCGTAGCTGCACTCCGTACTCCTTTTGCAGACGATCGGTACGCACGGTACCGAGATAGCACCACGGTCAGATGTAATCGAAAAAAACCTCTACTACTGGTGAATTTTTCATAGAGCCTCCTATCTACTGCTCAGTTTCTGCCTACCTTAAAATCAACCTCCTGTCTGACCCTGGCATCACAAATGTGAATTAAGGTATGAATCCAACCTTTTTCTGGCGAGAATTACAAAGGTGATGTAATAGGTCACCAGAAACGCCGGCATCAAGAAGGCTGTTGTTTCAGTATTGCAGGAATGGTTGATATGGCCAAAATGGCTGAAAGCAGATCGCCGATCGCTGCAGGATAGGCAACCTGAGGCGAGCATATCGGGATATCCCATATCCCTGCGTCCGGAACATTAATCCCAGATGTCGAAACGAATAAAGCAGAAGTATCGGCACCAGTATGTCACTTGGCTAGTTTTTCTAATTTTTGGGAGCATATAGAGTCTTGCAGTGATGTAGAACGCGAGAGTGCTACAGATGAGATTGATGGTTGGAATTTTGTCGAGGAGCTCTCGCACTGCAATACCTCCCGTGGGTTAGCCTTACAGAAGGCCACTCTGCCTTTTAATTAATTATATCAGGAAGCAGAAATATTGGCTGCTGATTTTGATATGACAAGTGGATGACTAAACCGGGCAGCCCGGTGAAGAAAATCGGGGAGGGTCAGTTTGCTATCTATAAGCTGCTTTTGTACAGAAGGAGGAAGAAGCGGTCTGACGGCATTCCAACAAAGTGGCCTGAAGCATTTTAGTCTGGTATATTGTTTGTCTGTATGAAAGTACCGGCAACGATATTTTCAAAAGGTAAACCAACCGATTGTAGCAGGGGATATCATCTCAAGTAAATCCATGAAGGGGGTAACAGATATGAAGGTTGTGGCATTCAACGGCAGTCCCAACAAAGAGGGGAACACCTGGCATGCTCTGAAGATGGTGACGGCCGAGCTGGAGCTGGCCGGGATCGAAACCGAGATCGTGCATGTTGGCAACAAGACCATCCGTGGCTGTTCCGCCTGTGGCATGTGTGTCAAGAACAGGAACGAGAAGTGTGTCCTGCCGGGTGACGACGTCAACGAGTGGATTCAGAAGATGAAAACGGCAGACGGTATCATCCTCAGTTCACCGGTGCACTATTCCGCCATTGCGGGGACGATGAAGTCTTTCCTGGATCGTGCCTTCTTCGTGACAGGGGTCAATGACGGCATGCTGCGTCACAAGGTTGGTGCCTCGGTGGTTGCAGTGCGGCGTTCCGGCGGAGTGCCGACCTTCGAACAGCTGAACAATTTTATCAACTATGCGGAGATGCTGATGCCCGCCTCCAACTACTGGAACGTGATCCACGGCAGAAGCCCTGGAGAGGTTACCCAGGACACGGAAGGGGTTCAGATCATGCGGGTGCTGGGTAAAAACATGGCCTGGCTGATGAAGCTGGTCGAGCATGGCAAAGGGACAGTTACCCCGCCGCCAAGAGAGGTTAAAACTTATATGAATTTCATCCACTGACTTTTATGGAATTCAGGTGAGACTCTGCTTAATTCAAATGGCGGTCAGGCAGTAAACATAAAGTCACTATTATCTTCCAATGGGACGACAGGACGCAACCCGGTAATAAAACCCTTTGCGACACCGGGAAGTGCTATACTATAAACAGTCGCTGTTTATGGTGAATTTGCACCATACCCTCCGGCAACAAGGAGAAGCAGTCATGAGTAAAGGAGAGAACACCAAGAAGGAAGGTAAAAAGGCAGCAGTCCTGTCCCCTAAGGAGAAAAAGGCAGCCAAGCAGGTTAAGAAGAGTGAAAAGAAATTCAGCATAATCCCTGCGCATTAATCTGCACGAATTCCGGGAACAACATAGTTAACTCAAAAGGCGGCCAGGTGGCCGCCTTCGCTGTTTACAGTCATGCGATCGCTGTCCCCGGTCGACGCTGCAGACAGCCGCAGGGAGTCAGTTCACTTCAATATAGGGGTGAATGGCAATGCGGCAATATTCCTTACGTGTGCTGCGGGGAGTCGGTCTGTATAGCAAATAGTCAGTATGTTAGTATAGGAATTTATGGGGGAGGGTATTCCGTGGACAGTATCCTCGTTACAGACACATCTTGCCAGCAACATATTACCGGAGCTGTATCCAATAAGCGCGAAGTAATCTCCGTTTAAATCAAAGGGACAAAAAAAGCCCCGGTTTTCACCGGGGCTCTGTTCACAGCTAAAGTCGTTATCAGACTCTTACTACGTTTGCAGCCTGAAGCCCTTTAGGGCCCTTGGTTACTTCAAACGTCACACTATCACCCTCAGCAAGGGACTTGAAGCCGTCGCCAGAAATAGCGGAGAAATGGCAGAATACATCTTCACCACTTTCCTGCTCTAAAAAACCAAAACCCTTGCTGTCGTTAAACCATTTTACTGTTCCGTTTACCATTGTGTACTTTCTCCTGATCCTACTGTTCATTTTTATCTGATATATTTCAGACGTATATACACTAAGCGCTATTGTGAGCATGAAGTCAACCACCAAATTTTGGGAAGCAGTACCTGATCCTCACATAAGCCTATGGGGAGCTGACCTTCACTATTTAAATAAAATGTACAGAGACATCATACTAATGCAAAAGGCGGCCGATGGGCCGCCTTTCCTTTCAACCATACGTGCCGCTAATTACATCCCCGGATCGCCGTTAGCGACCCCGATCATCATCTTTCTTCTGCCCGTGACCCTGGCCTTGAGGCTCCCTCTGCCGCTCCTGATATCTCTGTTCCTGCCCACGGGGCTCATGGGTCAATTCACGTTCCTGGGATCGCTGTTCCTGAACGCGAGTACGGGGCTCGTATTGTCCGCCTCCGGGCGTCTGCGGGTTCTGGCCTTTCATGCGAGGGTCTTCATGGCGCTCCTCGCGGGCCGGGGGTGAATATCTCTGTTCACTCTGCTGCTTACCGTAGCTTCGTACTGACTTGTCCCGGGACTGGTGGCGGTAATTCTGGCGGTGCAGATCCTGCTGCTGCTCGATCCGTGGATAACGGTCTCCACCATACTGACGCTGATATGTCGGTAGAGGTGCCCGCGCAGGGACACTGCTGCGATTCCACTTGTCCCATCCTTTCCGTTGCCGTTCCCACTCATGCCCCCAGTGTTGACCCCAGCGGGGAGGAGCATCATGCCTCCAGCCGTGGAAGTGGGCTGGAGGCCGGTTGTAGTATCGCACCGGTATCCGCAATATGTAAACCGGCACCAAGTTTGGCGCGACATAGGACCAGGGGCCATTGTACCAGTTGCTGGCATACCATGTGTCATCCTGGTAGACCCAGTACATACCGTCGTAAAAGAAATAATTACCGCCAACCTGCGGAGCGTAATAGACCGGGTATCCCGGCACTGCTACAAGTTCCGGGTAGATCGGCAGGTTGATGCCGATGCTCAGGTTGGGCAGTCCAATGCCGATACTTACTTGTGCCGCTAAAGATTGCATTGGGAAACAGAGTGTCAGTAGCAGCATGGCCTTCAGTAAAAGGGTTTTTCGCATGGTTTCCTCCTGTTGCAGAAAATAAAAAACCGGGTTGCAGAAATATGGTGATATTTCGGCAACCCGGCTGTCTCGGTAAGACCCTAGGCTTTCCGCCCCACCCTCGCGGATGGTTTAGTATTATCGTGTACCACTGAATTAAAATATAATTATAAACCCCTGGGCCGCAAAAGTCAATCCGCGTGCGCAGATATGACCAATTTCGGGGCATCCATACTTAATTCATAGGCGACCAAAGGTCAGCAATTGCTGTTTAAGTTGCCGACTGCGCGTTAAAGGTCTACAGTGGGACTACGATTCATCTCGCCCAGAATCGGAATAATTTAAGGATGCCTATATCCGGCACTACCACTCCTTACCTTAAGGAGATGCCACGTGCCGACTGCACTGCTCAACCCCCTACCCTTATCTCCCCTTGAAACCAGGCAACAGCAACTGATCGAGGCCAACCGTCTTGAGTACGGTTACAGGTACGATCTGCTTAATTTTGCCGACAAAGATCGGCTGGCAACTGCAAAAGCAGAGCGTCGGGAACTGCTGCAATGGCTGGAGCAGCACGCAGCTTTCGGCTATGCCGGCACCAAGGTGGATTGCACCAGTCTCTCTCCAGGCTGCCGCCACTGCGGCGATGGCGGCTGGTCATGCCTGTTCGTCAACGGCCGCTGCAACGGTCAATGTTTCTACTGCCCCACGCCCCAGGATGATAGCGGGCCGCCGGTTACCAATGGCCTGGCATTCATTGATCCTGACGAGTATGCCGATTATGTGGCTAAGCTGGGCTTCAGCGGTGTCAGTATCAGCGGCGGCGAGCCGCTCCTGACGCCGGATCTTTCACTCTCCTTTCTGCGCGCCGTGCGGAAACGGTGCGGCGAAAAGATCCATCTCTGGCTTTACACCAATGGCACCATGCTGACAGCCGATCTCTGCAGCAGACTCAAAGATGCCGGCCTTGATGAGATCCGTTTCGATCTGGGGGCGGTTCGCTACAATCTTAAAAAGCTGCGACTGGCGATCGGCTCCATTCCTACGGTGACGGTGGAGATTCCTGCGGTGCCGGAGGATGAGGAACTGCTGAAGCTGAAGATGGTCGAAATGGCAGAGGCCGGGGTAAAACACCTTAATCTCCACCAGATGCGGCTGACACCTCACAACTTCGCCCCCTTGACGGCGCGTGGTTATACTTTTCTTCATGGCGAGAAAGTGACACTGCTGGAGTCGGAACTCTGTGCCTTGCGGATGGTACGTTTCGGCCTTGAACAGGGAATTCCCCTGCCGGTGAACTACTGCTCTTTCACCTTCAAGCGGCGCTTTCAGCTTGCCGCCTCACGGCGCCGTGCAGCCCTGTCCATCTGCGGCTCAAGTGAGAGTGTGACCGAACCCGGCTTCCTGCGTACCCTTACAGCAACTGACGTCAGTTACAGCGAAACTGCTCTCCTGCAAAGCCCCAGCTATCGCGCCCCTTTCGACAAGATAGTTCTGGCAAGCGGACGGTCTCTATATCTGGAGCGGCGACCACTGTCACTTGAGCCTGAGCTGTCAGAAGATGAGCTGACAGCCCTGCAGGATGGCAAACCGCCGGAAAGGCTGGCAGGATTCGAGCGGATTGAGAGTGGCTTGGCCGACTATTTCTAACGGTTACATTTGTAGGGACAGAAAGTTCAGGGGATATTCATATCTGCGAAGAAGGCGGCTGATCGGCCGCCTTTGGTGTTTTAATATAAAAAGAGGCCAAGGGACGCATACCCCTTGGCCTCAGATTTTACATATCCTGTGGAGCGCTTACAGCTTCACATCCAGTTCATTCTGGTAAATCTGCTCACGCACCTGCTTCTTTCTGATCTGCACCAGCTCGCCATTGCGTGTTCTCATGACCGCACCCGGCTTGCGGTGGGAGTTGTAGTTTTCCGGAGACATGCTCTCGGAGTAGGCACCTGTGCCGCCGATGACCACATAGTCGCCGATTTCCGGCTCGGCAATCATTACCGGCACGATGTTGCCACCCTTGTCGAGTCGAACCGAGTCACCACTTTCGCAGCAACGGCCGACAATGCCGAAGGACTTAAGACCTGCTGACAGTGCCTGATCATACTCGCTGGAGAGGAGCGTGCCGTCCTGGCGGATAATGGTAATTGGGTGCTCTGAACCGTAGAGGAGCGGGCGGGTCAGGAGCTCCATGCCGCCGTCAACGATGAGGAAGTTCATCTCATTTGTCAGCTTCTTGTCGATGACCCTGGTGACAATATGGCCCGAGTTGGCGACGACAAAGGTTCCCGGCTCGATCTCCATCTGCAGTTCACGACCGGTTGCAGCCTTGAACTCCTCGATCCGCTGCTTGGCATAGGCACCCAGTGAGGTGATGTCAGCCGATTTTTCACCCGGCATCCTTGCGACCTTGAGCCCGCCACCGAAGCTTGCAGTGGTTGCATCGGGGAAATAGCTCTTCACAAAACCGAGCTCGCGATCGATATTCTCACGCCATTTTTCCGGGTCACCGCCTGAGCCGATATGGACATGAACCTGGGTAAAGCGGATCCCCATCTGATCAGCCATGGCCTTTACCGTAGGGACATCGTTCAGGTGCACGCCGAAGCAGGAGTATTCGCTGCCGGTGTCGCGGGTAGTGCTTTCGCCGCCGCCGGTGGCTCCCGGATGAACCCTCATGGAAAGGTCGATGTTGTTGCTTTTGGCAAAGTCGGCAATCAACTTGAACTGGGTCATGGAGCAGACATTGTACTTGAGCCCTGCCTTGATCATCGCTTCCAGCTCCAGGCGATCCTCGCCCGACGGCACCTCCTGGGTGGTGAGCATCATCCGGCTGAAAGGGATTCCTGCGGCATGGGCGCGGATTGCTTCACCAAGTGACGAGCAGTCAAGATCCAGCCCCTTGTTGGTGACAACCCGTAGCACGGTACGGTCCGAGTTTGCCTTCATGGCGTAGCGCACATGCAGGCCAAAAGCATTTGGCATGCTGAGCAGCTGCTGGCAGCTGTTTTCTATATATTCCTGGTCATGCAGATATATCGGCGTGCCCCACTGCTGGGCTATTTTCGGGACGAGGGCTGCGTCCAGTTTTGTCGGGCCAAACTGTTTCATCGTCATTCTTTTCAACCTCACAAATTTGATATTCCTCCGCCTGCAACGGTACATCCAGGTCAGCAGGCAGAGAATTACCCACCTTTGTAACATTTTAGGCGGTTACGGTGCAACATCTCTCTGGAAATTTGTTGCGGATGGGTAGTTCCGGGTGCTCCGGATTGATCAGATTTACTGTTTTCCGCACCGGTCTGCCAATTTCTGCTATCATTTGCCAAATGAACTCTTCTTATACGAGGCACTATTGAAGTTATTAAAGTGGCTGGGACTGATCGTCCTTGGCGGCTCCGCCCTCTATACAATTTATATAGGGATTGCCCTCTACCGCCTTCCTCCGGTGGCAACCCTTGCTGACCCGGGTGCAAACCTGACTATTCAGGTAAAGGACTGGCAGGGGAAACTGCACCCTTTTGTTGTCGGACCGCAGAATCCGCGGTGGACCCCAATGGGAAAAATCCCGGTGGAGATGAAATGGTCGGTAATTGTGGCGGAGGACGCCAACTTCTACCGCCATGAGGGGATCGATGTAAAAGCACTCAAAGAGGCGATCAAATATGATCTTGAGAAGAAACGCCTTGCCCGCGGTGCGTCGACCATCACCCAGCAGACTGCAAAAAACCTTTTCCTCTCACGGGAGAAGACCATCACCCGCAAGGTCGAGGAGTTTTATCTCGCCAAACGTCTTGAACAGGAGCTGACAAAGGGGCGGATCATCGAGCTCTATCTTAACATCGTTGAGCTTGGGCCCATGGTATACGGAATCGGCCACGGCTCACGCTACTACTTCGACAAACCGCCAAGCAGCCTGACTCCGCGGGAATGCGCCTTTCTCGCCGCCATGCTTCCCGGCCCAAAAAAGGTCTACAATCCGTACCTCCATCTGGACCGGGTGCTGAAGCGCTCCGACACGATTCTGGGACTGCTGAGGCAAAAGGGGATACTGAGCGAAGCCGAATACCGTCAGGCATTGGCAGAAGTGCCCAATATCGGCGGCATGCAGCGTAAGGTTGACCAGAGTTTCTCGGCCAAGGCAAAGCGCTTCTTCAAGGATCTGTTCGGTTTTTTCCGCTGAAATGGAAACTGCCTGGATGACAAACAAAAAAGGCGGCCAATCGGCCGCCTTTTTTGTTTCAGATTAATTCTCTCTACATTCACTGTCGGGCAAAGCGCGCTGCCAGTTCGGCAACCCTTTGACCAAGCAGGGCGGCGCTTTCCCGGTCATTCACCCGGTGCGCAAGATCTGCACCCGGTCTTTTTGCCGCAAATGATTCCTCCTGTTCAGGCTATTTGCTCTGAGCCTTGATCATTTCAACTTCGAGGGAGATGGTAACTTCATCGCCAACCACCACTCCTCCTGTTTCCAGGGCCTTGTTCCAGGTGAGGCCGAAATCCTTACGGTTGATTGTCGTGCTTGCCGAAGTACCGCGCCTGATATTCCCCCATGGGTCCTTGCTCTCCTTTGATAGAGGCTCCACGTTGAGGATGACCTCTTTGGTTATGCCGTGGATGGTCAGGTCACCGGTCACCTTCAGTGCCCCCTTGCCGGTCTTGGCCACTTTTTTCGAGACAAAGGTCATGTTCGGATATTTGGTAACATCGAAGAAGTCGGCGCTGCGCAGATGATCGTCACGTTTCTGAACGTTGGTGTTGATAGAGTTGGTATCGATGGTAACGTCAATTTTGGATCTGGTGACGTCTTTGTCGTCGATATCAACCACACCGCTGTATTTGTTGAAGTTCCCCTTGACGTTTGACACCATCAGGTGCTTTACCCTGAATCCAACGTTGGAGTGATCCGGGTCGATGTTCCAGGTTGTGGCCGATGCGAGAACCGGCAGCGCCAGCGTCAGGCAGATGGTGATGATTCTGATTAACTGTTTCATGGTGGTATTGTCTCCTTTTGTCTGATTTTTGATCTTTCGTTTCCGACCGTCATGCGATCATTCGATAGCAATAATGAGTTGCAAATGAGACATGTTCGGTCTTGTTTAATACTGTTATACCCTATGTTTTAAGGTAAGTGGTAATAATTACAAGTCAAAGACTGGTAATTTTATGCAGAAGCAGAATCCGGCTTGAAGTTGGAAGGGCTTTTGCCGGTCAGTTTTTTAAATACTTTGCTGAAATATGAGTGCTCCTCAAAGCCGAGTTCAAAGGCGATCTCCTTGATGGTGAGGTCGGAGAAGAGAATGAGCCGTTTTGCCTCGGCAATGAGCCGGTCATCAATGACATCGGAGACGTATCTGCCGGTGTAGAGCTTGACAATCTCTCCAAGTTTGCGCGGCGAAAGTCCCAGTTCTGCCGCGTAGTAGCTGACAGCATGCTCACTTCTGAATTTCTGTTCAATCAGGCTACTCAGCCGGTTCCAGGTACAGAGGGTGCGGGTAAAATCGTGGGGCACCATCCTGGTGTCAAGCAGTCGCAACTCTTCCAGTTTGGCAACAAATGCCGCCAGCAGATGCCTGAGAGCCTGGAGATTATAGGGGTCGGTATGACTGTTCTCGCTGGAAAGCAGTGAAAAATAGCTTTCCACAACTGAGGCCTGATCGTGGTTCAGATGAAAGGCGGTATGACCGGTAAACTGGGAAAAAAGGAGATTGGACTGGTTCGGCAGGAACTCCTCCCTGAACCTGATTGCACAGCCGCGGCAGTCAGAAGAAGGGCTAAAACGGTGGATACGCCCCTTGGGGACGACAAGCAGTGTCTGTGCCGGATAGTTTATGACATCCCCGTCAAGCAGGTGCTCTGCAGTTCCTTGCCGCACCCAGATGATCTCCTGATAGGAATGGCGATGCGGCGGCTTGATGGTGGTGTTTAATGCTGCTGCCAGCTCGGCGGTCAATTCGAAAAACAGAAACTGATCCGGCATCTCATCGAATTCAATTGCCGCGTCAGATGTCTTGATGCCGGGGCCCATACTCTCTCCATTGACACAGTCGATCATCTTGATCTTTTGCATTAAAATGATCTGCGTGGATTGCAGGTTCTATTGCGGGGCGATACGATGAGAGGTTACCCTCGCAGCCGCTGTAGATATTTCCGGATTCGTTTTGCATTGGTTCCGACATCACTTTTACCCACCCGAGATAAAGAGCGGATATCCACCAGGGTGCGCTCCCCAGCTGGCGACATGCGGATGACGATGTCATCGACAAAGCCAAACCAGAAAGTGGTATCACTGGCCTCGATCCTCCCCTTGGCTGGGTCGACGGCCACGATTCTCCACCCCATGGCCCGTGCTACCGCCAGAGCGCGTTCGAAGGCCTGACTTGAAGGGAGATCCAGCACTTCTGTGCGCAGGTCGGAATATTCATGTTTCTGCAAATCAGCAACGAGCGTACCGCCATATTCTGGCGGATTGGATGCATCCTTGCGTAGCGGCAGCAGGGCAACGAATTGGGGCGGGGTGACCGTGTCAGTAGTGATATCATGAATCATTGGAAGTTTTTTGGCTTTTAGCCGCCATGAGACCGGCACGGCAGCAATTGCAACTGCGCTGGCCAACGCCAGCAGGGAGATCATGATACCGACTGTATGCCTTTGCCTGCCTGCAACCGACAGTGCAAGGAGAGCCAAAAGAGCAGAGCAGATACCTCCATAGAATCCGTATTTGAGCAGGTCAAAGCCGGTGCGGAAATGCCACCAACCAAAACGACTGCCCAATCCTGCCAACGCCAGCAGCAATGCGGCTGCAGAGGCTGATCCAATTGCAACCCAGGGGAGAATCAAAACTGTAGTACGATATTTAGTCGAACTTTCCATCGTTTACCACCTGTGACTTTTCCAATCCCGGCTTTATCTGAAATTATACCCCGTAATCTGAAAATAGCAGCCAGGAAGAAATTTATTTGACAAGCTGCGTCAACACCGCTCTGACAAGAAAGCCGTTGTCGACCAACAGCGTAACGTGATATATTTTGCCCAGATCTGAACCACAGGGGTAGCCCTGTGGTTTTTATGTTTCAGATGCCGCTATAGTGCCTGCACTGCCCATGCCGCTGATTTAAAAGGAGTTTTTTCATGTCATTTCAACCTCTTGGTCTTTGCGCCGAACTGCTGAAGGCGCTTGCCAGCCGGGAGCAGTTCAAGCGGCCCTACCCGATTCAGCAGCAGGCTATTCCGCCAATATTGATGGGAAAGGACCTGCTGGCCATCGCCCGGACCGGCTCCGGCAAAACCGCCGCCTTTATCCTGCCGCTGCTGCAGCTTATTCAGCGATCAGTACCGGGAGGGAAACAGCCGCTCAAGGCGCTGGTACTTGTGCCGACCAGGGAACTGGCTGCACAGATCGGTGAAGTTGCCAAAGAGTTCGGCCGGTATCTGCAGCCTCAGGTGAAGAGCGGCGCGGTGTTTGGCGGCGTGTCGATTAATCCGCAGATGATCATGGTAAACCACGTCGAACTGCTCATTGCCACCCCCGGCCGCCTGCTGGAGCTGGTGGAAAAGAACAGTCTGCAGCTGGGAACGGTCTCTATTCTGGTGCTGGATGAAGCAGAAAAGATGCTCCAGGAGGGATTTGAAGAGGAGTTGCAACAGATCCTGGCCCTGCTCCCCCAAAAAAGGCAGACGCTGCTCTTTTCAGCAACCTTTGCTACTGATGTGCAGCAACTGGCAGACGCCCTGCTCTTCGAGCCGCTGCGGATAGAAATTGCCAAAGCCACGGTCGAAACAGAACTCATTTCCCAGCTGATCTACACGGTCACGCCGGAGCGCAAAGGGCCGCTGCTCAGATACCTGATCAAGAACGGTGACGGCGAGCAGTTGCTGGTTTTCACCTCATCTCGGAAACGGGCCGATAATGTAGCGCAGAAACTGCTGCAAAACGGCATTAGCGCCGCCACCTTCCATGCTGGCATGAGCCAGGGGGGACGCACCGCCGCGCTGGAGCGTTTTAAAGCAGGGACGCTGCAGGTGCTGGTGGCCACCGATCTGGCCGCCCGCGGCATCGATATCAGCGATCTTCCCCATGTGGTCAATTACGAGCTCCCCCGTTCCCCTAACGATTATATCCACCGTATCGGCAGAACCGGTCGAGCCGATGCACACGGAGACGCCATCACCCTCCTCTGTCCGGAAGATCTGCCCCATTTCCGGGTGATTGAAAAGCGGTTAGGCCGGCGGCTGATCAAAACAGATACGGACGAGCTCGATCTGGCTGGCTACTGAATCAGCGCCATACCCGAAGGCACATGGGTCGAGGAAACCATGGAGACCGCCATCAGAAGTTTCAGGCAGTAATTAATACACACTCACTTGACAGCCATCTGACGCAGGCTTGAAATGTCCCGCAGCGGCGGCGCTCCGATAACTCCATCATACTCTTCTTCTCTCATATCTACCCCCTGATTGAATGCTCCGCTAATCGCACAGATTGTTACAACCGTTATACGGATATTCGTACTATCGGGCAATAATCCAGCAGGATTGGTCTACCGGTCCACACATCTGCTGGAGTAGGGTATAATCATCTTTCAGGATCAGCACTGGCAAAAGGAGAATTTATGAAAAAACGTATCTTGGGAAATAGCGGATTGGAGGTTTCGGCTCTCGGCCTCGGCTGCATGGGGATGAGTTTTTCCTACGGCCCCCCCAAAGGCCGGCAGGAGATGATCGCGCTGATGCGCACTGCCGTAGAGCGGGGCAGGAGCTGATCAAGGAAGGGAAGGTGAAACACTTCGGCCTGTCAGAAGCCGGGATCCGGACGATTCGCCGCGCCCACACCGTGCAACCGGTGGCAACGGTCCAGAACGATTACTCCCTCTGGTTCCGGCGACCGGAAGAGGGCTTGCTGTAGACCCTGGAAGAGTTGGGTATCGGCCTGGTCCCCTACAGCCCGCTGGGAAAGGGGTTCCTTACTGGGAAGATCGACGCGGCTACCACCTTCGACAGCACAGACTTCCGCACCACCCTGCCGCGCTTTACCCCGGAGGCTATGAAAGCGAACCAGGCACTGGTTGATCTGCTTGGCAGTATTGCCGCTGACAAAAAAGCGACACCGGCTCAGATAGCCCTGGCCTGGCTCCTGGCGCAGAAGCCGTGGATTGTGCCGATCCCCGGCACCACCAAACTTGAACGCCTGGACGAGAACATCGGCGCAGTCGGCATTGAGCTCACCTCAGACGATCTCAGCAAGATTGAGATCGCTGCCGCACAGATTGTCGTGCAAGGCGAACGCTGCCCGGAAAAGTTGGAGCAGCTGACGGGGCGGTGAGAAAACTTGATATGATACCGAAATATTTGGGAAAATGTTTGGGCAAGGGTACAGGCTGTTTTCGTCCCGTGCTACTAAATTAACCTGCCTCGAAGCAGATCTCAAAAAACTGCTTGACTCATTAGACCGACTGGTCTAAGTTGGAATCATGAAAAGAACACACAACAAAGATGATATTGTTCAGGTCGGCCTCGACCTCGTGTTAAGCAGAGGATTCAATGCTACCGGTGTTGAAGCAATTCTGAAGCAGGCGAACATTCCAAAGGGTTCATTTTACAACTTCTTCTCCAGCAAGGAAGAATTTGCCCTTGCGATAATCGACAAATTTGTCGCCGACAGGGTTGAGGTGTTCACACCCATTTTCAGCGATCAATCGTTGCCACCTCTGGAGCGTGTCAAAAGAAGCTTCGAAAATTTGATTGAGACTTTTTCAGGTGCAGAATGCTCCAAAGGGTGCTTGATCGGCAACCTGGGGCAGGAGATGGCTGATCAATTCGAAAACGTCCGGCAACGCCTTGAGAAGTCTCTGCAAGAGTGGACTAAGGGGGTGTCCAGGTTACTACTGCAAGCGCAGAAGGAACGTGCAATCCCTGCAAACATGAACGTGGAAATGCTAGCGGAAAACCTGATTTCTTCATTCCAGGGCGCACTGCTGCGCTCCAAGGTGAAAAAATCTCCGGAACCATTGAATAATTTCATCCATTTGTATTTCGATGTATTTCTTGGTCAGAGAGAAGGGAATTAAAGCGAATATATTTTTTATCCAGCATTACATAGACCGGTCTAGGCAAACATTGTTAGAGGTGAAGAAAATGGAAACAAAAGACAATTCATGGGTTCTCATCACGGGCGCATCGAGTGGTTTCGGCGAGGAGTTTGCCCGCCAATATGCCGGGCAAGGCCATCCCCTGGTCCTGGTAGCGCGCCGGCTGGACCGGCTTCAAGCACTCGCTGAGGCACTACGTCAGCAGCACCGTATTGATGTCGTTGTGGAGCAGGTCGATCTTTCATCTGTCGAGGAAGTCATACAACTGCACCAACGGCTCCATGAGCGAGGCATTGCGATCGATATTTTGATCAACAACGCCGGTCACGGACTACAAGGTTCGTTTGTGGATTGCCAACTGGATGCGGCGCTGGCGATGGTGCAGTTGGATGTGGCGAGCCTGACCGCCGTCACCCACATCTTTGCGCAGGACATGCGCAAACGCGGGCGTGGAAAGATCCTGCTCGTGGCCAGTCTGCTGGCCTATCTGGGTATGCCGAACTTCGCCGTTTATGCTGCTGCCAAAGCCTACGTGCTGCGCCTTGGTGAAGCGCTTCATCGTGAACTCAAGCAGGATGGCATAACGGTGACGACGCTCTGCCCTGGCATGTCAGATACCGGATTCGCCACAGCGGCACACCAGAAGCTCACTCCCGCGTTGAAGCAGTTGATGATGCAGCCGGCACCTGTGGTACGCGCCGGTATCCGCGCGTTGCAAGCCGGGAGAATCAACGTCGTCCCGGGCTGGGTCAACAAGGCCAACGTGTTTTTTGTCTGGGCAACGCCCCGCTGGCTGCACCAGGCTATTTTCTCACAGATCATGAACGGATGAGCACCACGAGCCATACAGGTGAGGATTGATATGAAAACAACCGTATTGAAGAAGTTTGGCAGCTTGGCATACAGGTATCGCATAGCGCTCATCATGGGAGCAGTGGTTGTCGTAGCCATCGGCGTTGTATTTGGAAAAGACAGGAAGCCATTGTCTGTTGATGCGGCTTCACCCCGCTTGATTCGTGCCTATACTGTAGGTTCCACCGGGAGTGACTCGATGGAATATACCGGGGTGATTCATGCTCGCACGGAGAGCGATCTCGGTTTTCGCGTGCCCGGCAAAATCATTGAGAAACTTGTCAAGGCCGGAGACTACGTCAAACGCGGACAAGCTCTGATGCGGCTTGATCCCACAGATCTGCGGCTGGCCGCCAATGCGGCCAGGGAGTCGGTCGAAGCGGCCCGGGCCCAGAATAAGCGAGCCCTCGCCGATGAACTGCGGCTGCGTGGGCTGGTTGCCATAAAGGCCGTATCCGTACAGGAATACGATCAGGCCAAATCAGCGGCAGACGCAACAACCGCACAGCTCAATTCCGCTGTTGCCTATGCCAGACAGCTGGAAAACCAGGAGGGGTATGCCGTGCTCAGGGCTGAAGCGGACGGTGTCATCATGGATGTTCCGGCTGACGTCGGCCAGGTAGTAGGTGCGGGAAACGTGGTGGTCCGTCTCGCCCATGATGGTGCCCGCGAAGCGGTCGTCAACCTTCCTGAAGGGACTACAAAGATTGCGAATTCCAAGGCCGTTGCCAGCCTCTATGCCGATTCTGGTCACTCTTTTCAGGCAAAACTGCGTGAGTTGTCCGCAATGGCCGATCCGCTCACCCGTACCTACCAGGCGCGCTTCAGCCTGGATGGTGTCGGCAAGAGCGCCCCCCTTGGTGCAACGGTGACTGTCCATCTGAATGGCGAGACCCGTAGTGACACCTTGCAGCAGTACGAAATCCCGGTCGGCGCGCTGTACGACAACGGCACCGGCACCAGCGTCTGGGTGATAAATCCCGAAGCATCGTCCTTATCGCGCCGGCCGGTCGTAGTTGCGAAGGTTGGCAGCGAGACCGCTCTGGTCAGCGCAGGCCTCAAGCCGGGTGAACGGATTGTCGCGCTGGGCGCTCACCTGGTCAAGGAAGGGGAAAAAGTCAAGATCCTCGTCAACCCGGCGAAGGAGAAATAATCATGACCCGCTTCAATCTATCCGCTTTTGCGGTCCGCGAACGCGCCATCACCCTGTTTTTTATTATTGCGATCATAATGGCGGGGGGCTTTGCCTTTCTGAAACTGGGACGGGGAGAGGATCCCAAATTTACCGTAAAAACCTTGACCGTGACGGCCGTATGGCCAGGTGCGACCGCAAAGGAAATGCAGAATCAGGTGGGCGATCGACTGGAAAAGCGCCTTCAGGAACTTGAACATTACGACCGGGTGGAAACCGCCGCATACCCCGGAATGATCATGATGAAGCTCTATCTGAAAGACGCCACGACTCCCAAGGCTGTGCCGGACGAATTTTACCAGGCACGCAAAAAGCTGGGAGACGAAAAGATCAATCTGCCCAAAGGGGTGATTGGCCCGCTTGTGAATGATGAATTCTCCGATGTGTACTTTGCCATGTATGCGTTGGAAGCAAAAGGGCTCCCCCAGCGCCAGCTCGTGCTGGAGGCGGAAGCGTTGCGCCAGCGCTTTCCCCGGGTAAACGGAGTAGAGAAGGTCACCATTCTCGGGGAGCAGGACCCGAAGATCTATGTTGAGATTTCCTACAAACGTCTGGCAACTCTCGGGGTAAAAGCGACCGATCTGTTCCATGCACTGGCAACCCAGAACGATATTACCCCTTCGGGATTTGTGGATACAGCCGGACCGCGGGTCTATCTGCGCCTTGACGGTGGCATCAACGGCGTCGAGGCAGTCAAGGCGATTCCCGTTGCCAGCGGGGGAAAACTGCTGAAAATCGGCGATCTGGCCGAGGTCATACGTGGCTACGAAGACCCGGCAACAAAGCAGATACGCCATCAGGGAGAGCCAGCACTCA
>JACABD010000053.1:24674-26864 GCA_013377075.1 Geobacteraceae bacterium
GGCTACGAAGACCCGGCAACAAAGCAGATACGCCATCAGGGAGAGCCAGCACTCATTCTGGCCCTGGTCATGAAAAAAGGCTTCAACGGCCTGACACTGGGCAAGTTGCTGAAAGCCGAAGAAGCGGCGATTCACAAAGAATTACCGGTCGGACTGGTACTGTCCAAGGTGTCGGATCAGTCTCACGTCATTTCCGAGGCGTTTAACGAATTCATGATCAAATTCGTAGTTGCGCTTGCCGTTGTCATCGTGGTGAGTCTTGCTACGCTGGGGTTCCGTGTCGGGATCGTCGTGGCGGCTGCCGTGCCTCTGACCCTCGCCGCCGTGTTCGTCATCATGCTGCTTACGGGACGGGATTTCGACCGGATTACCCTGGGAGCGCTGATTCTTTCATTGGGGCTCCTGGTGGATGATGCGATCATCGCCATCGAGATGATGGTGGTCAAGATGGAAGAGGGCTTGGATCGGATCCAGGCAGCGACGTTTGCCTGGACATCCACGGCCAGCCCCATGCTTTTCGGGACGCTGGTGACCATTGCCGGTTTCCTGCCGGTCGGTTTTGCCAGGTCAACGGCCGGGGAATATGCGGGCAACATCTTCTGGGTCGTGGCATTCTCATTGCTCACCTCGTGGTTTGTGGCGGTGCTCTTTACCCCCTACCTTGGCGTCAAGCTCCTGCCTGACATCAAACCGGTTGCCGGGGGGCACGACGCTATTTATGCAACCCCGAACTACCAGCGGTTTCGCCGTATCGTGCGGCGGGTGGTGGACCATAAATGGCAAGCCGCCGGCATAACCATCGTGCTCTTTATGGTGTCCGTGGTCGGCATGAGATCTGTGGAGAAACAGTTTTTCCCCAACTCGGACCGCCCGGAATTGACGGTTGAGGTTAACCTCCCCCCCGGCAGCGCCTTTGCAGCAACCGGCAGTTCGGTCAAGAACATCGAAAAAGCGATTCTGGCCGAACCGGAGGCCAAGGTGGTGACCAGCTATATCGGCCAGGGCGCACCCCGCTTCATACTGCCGATGAACCCCGAATTACCTAACCCGGCCTTTGCCCAAATCGTCGTCCTGACCAAAGACTCTGCTGCACGCGATGCGCTCAAGATAAAACTTCGCCGGATCATTGCACAGGGCGCCTTCCCTGAAGCACGCGTGCGAGTGAAACAGTACGTATTTGGCCCGCCCGTCCCGTTTCCGGTACTTTTCCGTGTCATGGGACCGGACGAAAATGTTCTGCGCCGTATTGCTGCTGAGACCAAAGCCATCATGGCTGAAAATCCGAACCTGCGTGATGTGCACCTGGATTGGGGGGAACGGACACCGAGCCAGCGCCTGGCATTCGATCAGGATCGTCTGCGCCTGCTCGGCCTCACTCCGCAGGACGCAGGATTGCAACTGCAGGCGATTCTGAACGGCGCTCCCACCACCCAGATGCGCGACGGCATCCGTTCGGTCGACGTGGTGGTTCGCGCTCCCGGTGCCGAGCGCCACAGTCTGGAAAACCTTGCCAATGTTTCTCTGACCACCAAAGACGGGCGTGCGATTCCGCTGTCACAGCTGGCGCATTTCGAATCCCGGATGGAAGATCCGCTGCTGAAACGCTACAACCGGGAGCCGTACATCGCGGTTCAGGGGGACGTTGTCGATGGGGTCCAGCCTCCGGATGTAACAGCCCAGATTCTCCCCAAACTGGAAAAGCTGAAAGCAGCCCTGCCTCCCGGCTATCGCATGGAAACGGGTGGTTCCGTGGAAGAGAGCAAGAAAGCCGACACGGCACTGGGGCTGCTGTTCCCGCCGATGATCCTGCTGATGCTGATCTTCATCATGCTTCAGGTCCGTTCATTCGCCACCATGTTCATGGTGTTTGCCACGGCCCCGCTTGGCCTGGTGGGGGCCGTACCAACCCTGCTCATCTGCCACCAGCCGTTCGGCTTTAACGCCATTCTCGGGCTGATCGGACTGGCGGGGATCATCATGCGCAATACACTGATTCTCGTCGACCAGATTCGCCACGACCAGGCGGCAGGACTGAGTGATTACAATGCAATCGTGGAATCCACCGTTCGTCGTGCCCGCCCGGTAGTCCTGACCGCTGTGGCTGCCATGCTGGCATTTATCCCGCTGACGTTTTCCAGTTTCTGGGGATCGATGGCCTATGTCCTGATCGGCGGAGTCGGGGTCGGAACG
>JACABD010000054.1 GCA_013377075.1 Geobacteraceae bacterium
GCAGCCTGACCCGGTTGGGCAGGTGCGGCGGCGCTCCCCTTCACCACACCGTCGAGAACCTTGGCAACCTCGGTGGCATCGGCATTTTCCAGGTAGTACACATTCACCTTGCCACTGCTTGTCGGCGGGGCAACATCGACCAGGGCAATCATCTTCCTGATCTCTTCCTTATCCTTGGCAACACCGAAAACAAGCACGGCATTGAGCCGTGCATCTGGCACCACCGTTGTACCGACAGCAGCCGTCGAGGTCTGCCCCGGCTGTTTTGCCCGGCTGCCGATCCAGTCCTGTAGCACCTTGGCAACATTTTCCGCCCCGGCGTTCTTGAGATAGATTACCTCAGGCATCTCCCGCGGCTTCTCGGAATCAATCATCTCGACAATCGCCAGTACTTTTTGGATATTAACTGATGAATCGACCACCAGCAGCATGTTTGCAGGGCCGAAAGCTGAGACATGGCCATCCTTGGAGATTACCGGCTGGAGGAAGGTTACCGCCTCCTGTGCCTGGATGTTATCAAGGGTTATGACCCTGGCAACGTAGGTTTCGTTGACAGGCCCCTTCTCGTTTTCGGTGTAGAGCTTTGTACCGGACTGCTTTGCAGAGGAAGTCGGTATGATCTTGTAGACCCGGCCTGACTGGATCAGGGTGAAACCTTTCAGCTCAAGAACAGAGGTAAAAACATTAAACGCCTCGTCGTTGGAGAGTTTGGCCGGAGAGTAGACCGAAATCTTCCCCTTGACCCGCTCGTCCATGACAAAGTTTTTGCCGGTGAGATCGCTGATGAACTTCACCATTGTCGCAATATCGACATCGGTAAAGTTAAGAATAACCCCTTTAGCCATGGCAGGAAGCGGCATTAAAAGTGCCGTAACAAGAAGTAGCAATGATATATATTTTTTCACGTAAACCTCGATGGTTTCTGGTTAAATTTCACCTTCAGCCTTCAGCCTGCAGTAGTCACCGTATATCATAATTAAATGTAGCCGGCTGTCCGTCACGAACCAGATCGAGCCTGATCCTGCTTTGCCCTTTGAGGGATGCAAGGGACTGAATCGCCTTTTCCGGGGAGTCTATGGGGAAATCATTCATCCGCAGGAGCACATCGCCGTTTTTCATGCCGATGGTGCCGAAAATCCCCTGGGGTTTGACCTCTGAAATTCTGAACCCCTCAACCTTGCCATCCTTAATGCTCGGCAAAAGCCGTGCGTCGGTCATTGCCTGGCCGATGTTATCCAGAGCAGAGTTCAGGGCACGCTGGTCGATGATATAACTTCCGGCACCTGTCTGGGAGGCAAGTCCGCCCGCCTGGGGCACCGCGGCAGCCGGAGCCGCAGTAGGCGCAGCAGCAGAAGCCACAGGGGTCATGATCTTTGTTTTCACCTTGCCGGTGAGCACCTCGACGAACTCTTTTTTAACCGTAACAAGAGGGCCGACACTATAAACCATGTCACCCATCCTGAAGACCCGCTCCTCCTTGGAGCTCACCTTCTGGATCAGGGCAAAACTCTCACGGAAAGTGCCCTGAACTGTGCCGAGCAGTATGTAATCCGCCTGATTGAATGCCGGAGCCTGGACCTTTTCGGCACTCTTGGCCAGAACAGGAGAAAGGGCGCCGATGGTCGCCTTGCCGAAGAGCCCTTTGGTGAGAAGGGGCGCAAACGACATCAGGTCATCCGTTACTTGAGGTGCTGCCTGGGGCTGGGCTGATTTGGCTGTTTTTTGCGGGAAAAGTCGTGAAATCCTGAAAGAGAGGAAATCAGAGGCAATCAGTGCTGAGAGTGCAATGATCAAAATTGCCAGGAGGTAATTTATTGGAAGAAGCCATCTGTTCACTGGAAGCCTGTATTTTATAGTAATTTAGCTTCTTAACGTCCGTGAATATAAGGCAAAAACCCATGCCATGCAAGGATAAATGGCAAAAACCATAAGCTTGTATAGCGCCGTGAATAAAGGTATTATCCCTTGAAATACCAACGTTTAAAAAAACAGGATAATGATGGAAGCGATTACTGCTGGCAGAGTTCTTATTCTTGCCTCTATCGAAAAAGAGATCTCCCTTCTGGCCAAAGCACTTGGAGCGTCACTGCTTGAGGATGCGGAACCTCGCAGAGCCTGGAAAGCCGAGTTCCATTCCCAGGAGATCTACCTGGCGCTTACCGGAATGGGCAAGGTGAATGCGGCAATTAAAACGACCCAGACAATCGAGCGTTTCAAACCGTCGCTCATCATTAATACCGGCTGCGGCGGAGCCTATGGCAGCAGCGGGCTGGGAGTGGGCGACCTGGCCATCGCCACAGCCGAAGTCTATGGCGACGAAGGCGTTCTGACAGTCAACGGCTGGCACACCCTTGAGATAATCGGCATTCCTTCTGTGGAGCGCAAAGGGAATCGCTACAGCAATGAATTCCCCCTCTCCATGGAGCTTGCGGCCAGAGCATTTCAGTTTGCCTCTTCTCTGGGGCTGCCGGTAAAGCGGGGCAAGTTCATCACCGTCTCAACCTGCAGTGGCACCAAGGCTCGCGGTGATGAGCTGGAAAAGCGTTTCTCCGGCATCTGTGAAAACATGGAAGGGGCTGCCATAGCCCATACAACGCTCCTTTACGACACACCGCTCCTTGAAGTGCGTGGCATCAGCAACATGGTTGAAGACCGTGACATCTCCAAATGGGACATCCCCCGCTCCGTTGAAATGACCCAGCGCTTCCTCTATAAATTCCTTGAAAGGGGGATCTTTTGAGAGAGCTTACCCTCGGGTTTTCCCCCTGTCCCAACGATACCTTCATCTTCCATGCGCTGATCAAGGGTATTGTCAAATCTGATCAGCTCTCATTCATGGAGCAACTTGCCGATGTCGAGCAACTAAATCAGCTCGCCCTCAAAGCTTCTCTCGATGTCACGAAAGTTTCATTTCACCTCTACGGACATATCCGCAAGGAGTACACCCTGCTCCCCTCAGGTGCGGCCCTCGGCAGGGGGTGCGGCCCACTGCTCATCAGCCGTGGTGAAGTTGCGCTCGACTCCCTCTGCAAAAAACCGGTCGCCATCCCCGGCCGCTATACAACCGCAGCACTGCTCCTGCGCCTCTTTGCGCCCCAACTTGAAAACATAATTTACCTCCCCTTTGACAGAATAATGCCTGCCATAGCCAGCGGCGAGGTTGCCGCAGGGGTGATCATCCACGAATCCAGATTCACCTTCAGGGATTTCGGACTGTTTCAGCTGGTTGACCTGGGAGAGTGGTGGGAGTCTGACACCGGCTGCCCGATCCCGCTGGGTGGAATTGTTGCCAGAAAATCACTCGGCAATGAGATAATCAGCGAAGTCGGAGAATTGATCAGAAAAAGCATCGATCACGCCTTTGCCCACCCCCAGGCTCCACGCGACTACATCCGTGCCCACTCCCAGGAGATGAGCGACGAAGTCTGTGACGCCCATATCGGCCTCTACGTAAACGATTTCTCCCGTGACCTCGGCATTGACGGGGCACGGGCGGTGAAGATACTAATGGCACGGGGAGAAAAAGCGGGGCTGTTTTCAGAAGTTTAACCAGTTTTCAAAGGGGAAATAATTGATATCTCATGGCACCCTGCACCTCTGCCCGCCTGTATTTTCCCATTACCAGACAGCAGACCTTTTGCAGGCGAAGCAAGCAGGAAAAGCGACTGCCATCTGCAGTATGAATCTGGGAATCAGCTCTGTCGAAGTGCAGCTTCATCCTGACCGCCTTTCCTTTCCGAACGGCATCACTCTGAGCTGGGAGCAGATAAAAGAAATTGATGCTGACCATGACAACTGCTTTTCACTGTCAGACAATACCCTGCAGGCAATAAAAGCCTACTCCGCCGACAATGGCCGCTCTTTTTCACTGTTGCCGACTGCCGATGCCCCGTCACTGGTCATTGCCGGATTTCCAATGCACCGAATCAAGCAGATCACGCCGCTCTGTGCTGCCGACTACATGGTCGAGGCCATTTCCCCCTGCCGTGGCCGGATACTGGATACGGCCACCGGTCTTGGCTACACTGCCATTGCTGCTGCAAAAAAAGCGAAACAGGTCATAACCATCGAATATGACCCGATCTCACAGGAGATGGCTCACCAAAACCCCTGGTCACAAGAGCTCTTTGCCAATCCCGTCATCACTCAGATCATTGGTGACAGTGCTTTGGAAATTGAAAAGTTTGCCGATACATCATTCGCCGCCATTCTGCACGATCCACCCAGTATGGCCCTTGCCGGCGGATTATATGCAGAGACCTTCTACCGGCAGACCCTCCGCATCCTGACTGCAAAAGGCAAAATGTTCCACTATATCGGTGATCCGGACAGCGCCATGGGCGCCCGTGTCACTAAAGGCGTTATCCAGCGACTGCATGCCGCAGGTTTCCGGAAAGTAGTCAGGATGCCAAAGGAATTTGGTGTTGTGGCGTATAAATAAGTATGCTTGCTGGAGTGGAGAATAGCCGCTACGGGTACAGATCCAATCCCAAGGAATTCAACTATGAAAATACAAAAACTGACTGAAGAGAATCGCCCCAAGGTTTATGCACTGCTACAACGTGCTTTTCCTTACACTCAATACGAAGTCGAATTGGTACAGAAATTACACGAACATGGCAAACCTCTGCATGAATGGGTCTGCCTGCATACCAACAAAGTTGTCGCTTACATTGCCTTTTCCAATGCCTACCACGGCGGCGATATCTGCGGCCTGCACCTGGCTCCCCTGGCAGTAAACCCTGACTCACAGGGTCAGGGAATTGGCTCGGAGCTGCTCCGATTTGCCCTGCGGCAGGAAGTCATCAAGAGTCAGCCGCTGTTCGTCCATGGCAAACCCGGTTTTTTCAGCCGCTTCGGCTTTGAGCCGTGCAGTATGCCGATCTGCCTGTTTGACAAAAACAATGGGCATTTTCTCAGCATGCGCTACAACGCCACAGCTCTCTTCAATGTGGGCTACGAACCTGAGTTCGGAAAGCCTGCCAAACCGACCGCCACCAAGGGCAGAAAGCGCCGTTAAAGCCTCTTTTTAGCTGTTAGTAGTGTATCCAGTCTCGCTTTAAGCCCTGTCAGATCCAGGCCCGGATATTCCAGTTGCTCCAGCGCCGTATGCCTGTCGGCCAGCAACCGGTCTTCCCTACCGGCCTTTTGGTTATCAAACTGGGGGACATGGCCGGTAATGGCAAAGCAGAGCTCGGGGGGGACGTTCTTCAGCTGGAGAGCCTTGTGGAGTGTAAAGCGGAAGCTGTAAAAACTCTTGCGCAGATCGTTGGTGACATGCTTGCGGTTATAGCGTTCAAAGGATTGTCCATAATATTCGCCGGTCAAAGGGACGAACTCATCCTCCCCCTTCTTACGCAGTTCAAAAAGCAGCTCTTTCTCTTCAGCCTTGCGCATGGCAACGTACTGCGGCAAGCCCATTTTCATAAGAACGTGGTGTAGCGGCACCATTCTGCGGCTCACTTCACCCCGTATGTTGGTAACGACACTGCCGTTGTCATCCTCTTCTGTCAGCAGCAGGTACGGAATCCGCTGGCAGAGGTTGATGTCACTGACCCTCAAACTGCAGATCTCACCATGGCGGGCCCCGCAGTAGGCGGCGATCAAGGGTATCCAGGCCAGATGGGGCCGATCCGGGTGAACCGGCAACGCTGCGAAAATCTTTTTCAGATCCTCGATGTCATAGGATTTGCGTCTGTTTGCCTTCTTTTCGGCAACGGTCACAGATTTGACAACATTTTCTGCGATGTCCATAGCGATCAGTCCATGGTTATATGCGTACTTAAAAACAGCGCTGATTTTCTCCATGTATTTGCTGTCAACCGTCCGCTTATCAAGGGTCTTTGCCGTCTTTATGCGCAGAATCTCTTCAGCTGTTTTACCGCTGAACTCTTCCGATTTATGGACATTGGCAGGCCAGCGATAAAGTTTGGCTTTCAAGACCACCAGGTCCTGTTTGCTATAACCGTTTATCTCCCGGTCACCAAGCAGTTGCAGCATGATATCAAGAGCGCCTCGATAGCGCTTCTGCGTCCCCTCATCAGCTGGTTTCTCCCTTTGCAAGGCAACACAGTACACTTCAATAAGTTCACTAAGCAAACAGGTCGTATTCATAGTATCGTTTCTCCGGTCATTCATACCTTTCTGCCATCCAGGCGCAGATTAAACCACGCTCTACCGCCATACGTAAATCCAGCCCATAAAAAACCCGCGACCAGGGCCACGGGTTTAGAATCAAACTTATGTTATTCCAGCGCGGTGAAGAGCTACACCCCCAAGCCTACTGAGGCTTTGCCGCCGGTTTTTTAGTTGTTTTTGCACTGCTTTTCTTGGAAGAACTTTTCTTGGAAGACTTCCCTTTTTTCCCCTTCTTCCCTTTCTTGCCCTTCTTGTATTTCGAAGGATCAGGCGCCAGCTCATCCCTGATATTGCTGAGGAGCAGCGTTGCCTCTTCCATGTTCGGGTCGGCAGCCTTGGCCTTTTCCAGATACTCTTTCGCCTCCTTGATGTTGCCGGTTTTCATCTTGATCCGGCCAAGGGCATTCAGAGCCTTTGCATTGTCTTCCTTGAGCTTTATTGCTTCCAGGTAGCTGCCTGAAGCGTTCTCGTAATCCTTCTGAAATTCATAGACAAGGCCGAGTTTATAGTGCTGGGTCGAGTCGGTCGGCGCCATCTCAACATTTTCCTTCAAAAGGGCAACAAGCTCCGGGTAGCTCTTCTTCTTCACATAGATGGAGGTGAGAGCAGCCCTTGTGTCCATATCATCTTTTTTATGCTTGAGAATCTCGCGGTACTGTTCTTCAGTATCGTCCTGCAGATTACCTTTTTTGTAAAGAGCTGCCAGTTCGCGATGGGCATCAAGATGATCAGTATTTACCTTTACCATCTCCTTGTATGTGGCAATAGCCTCTTTCTGGTGACCTGCTGCAGTGTAGGATTTAGCAAGCTTGTAAAGGAGCGCCTCGTCAGCTGGTTTGGCATTAAGGAGAATCCTGTACTGCTCGATGGCCTGCTGCAAGCTGCCGCGCTTGGTGTAAATGTCGGCAAGACGGTAGCGGACATCTACATTTTCACCGGCCTTGAGAGCCTGCTTGTACTCAACAACAGCCTCATCATGAAGCCCTTTCTTTTCGTAAATAATTCCAAGATTATTGTGAAGTTCACTTGAGTCTGCTTTTAGCCGCAGAGCCTCCCTGTAGGCGGCAACAGCCTCATCATCCCGCCCTGCAAGCATCAGCGCATTGCCCAGTTTTGTACGGAGCTCCTGGTTTTCAGCATCCCCGCCTATTTCGATACGATAGGCCTGGGCTGCTTTTTCATACTCCTTGGCAGCAAAAAGCGCATCACCTGCACCGGCCTTTATTTCCGGAGTTTTCGGTTTTACACCTGCCAGGATCGACTCGGACTCGGCATTGGCGCTGTCACCTTTTTTCTGGTAGACCTCAGCTTTCAGACGATGAATCTCTTTGTCGAGCGGCATTGCTGCCTCGGCCTTTTTCAGCTGGTCAAGAGCCTTGTCGTACTGTCCGGAAGCTGTATAAACAGAAGCCAGTCCGCTAAGGGCGTCTACATTGCCAGGGCTTAGTGCAACAGCCCTGCGATAGGATTCTTCGGCACGCTGATTATCACCGGTGCTCTGATAAACCTGTGCTACTCCGGTAAAAAGAGTTGCATCGGAGGGGAAACTCTTTATTGCCTCCTGATAGTGAAAAATCGCCAGGGAGTTGAGTTTTCTCGAGGTAAATATCCGTGCCAGACCTTTATTGTAAAGCGGGTCTGAATGGGACTTCATAGCTTTTGTCAGTTCGATTGCAGCTTCGTCCTCGCGCCTGTTCTCAAGGAGGATCAGTCCTGCACGACCGTTTGCCGGGGAAAACTCGGGGTCAAGCTTCAAGGTCTCCCTGTACTCAATGAGCGCCTTTTCAAGACTGCCGGCAACTTCAAAAGCGTAGCCGTTCAAAAATCGTCCGGCCGCACCTTCAGGGCAGAGTTCACGGATGGAAGCCTCTGTTTCAAGCCTGATCCCCCTGTCAGTGGAGGATTTGAGGCCGTAGACAAGCTGTTTCGCATCTTCACACTTGTCAGAGGGGGTTTTCCCCCAGGTAAAACCAGAAGTAAGCGCGGCAATTATTAAAAACGGAATCAGCTTTTTCATATAATCCAGTTCCCTTGATATTTCCTGAAATGTCCGGAGAAAAACGGCTTAACTCCCCCAAATTACGTAAACCTGCCATTTGAGGTCGGAATCATACACTGACATGGTCAAAAGTTCAATTAATTACAGCTTGGAAGCCCGTCTTAAGGGGCACAATGCCTTGACTTTCAGGGCAAAGATGATTAAATCAATTGATAGACCGGACGAAAATCATGCCGGAGGGGGAGTATGGCATTCCAACCAAGCGATGACGCAGCCTGGTTATCACTATTAAGACAACATATGGATGAGATGTTCACCTGCCTCTTCAAAATGAAGGAACAGGGGCTCGTTAATCATGAATTCACCCCTCACATCGACATTTTCGAATCGGCCGATATGTATGTGATTGAAGTCGATCTTCCGGGATTTTCAAATGATGACTTCTCACTCTCCCTATCGGCTTCAGCCCTGCGCATCGAAGGGGTAAAACGGATTGAGAAAAACGACACAACAGTGAGTTACATCTGCCTGGAACGCCATTTCGGGCGTTTTTCAAGAACTATTGAAATCCCGGCCGCTTTCGATCCGGCAAGCAGAATGACAGAATATGAGCGGGGCGTACTTACCATCAGAATCGCTAAAAAACAGGAGAAAAGATAATGGAAATAGAAATGGAGGCCATACAGGAGAGTGACGAGCTGAAGATTCCGGATCAGCTCCCACTGCTGCCGGTCAGGGATGTGGTTGTATACCCTTATATGATCCTCCCTCTCTTTGTAGGACGTGAAGTCTCGATAAACGCCGTGGACAAGGCTCTGTCAAGCGACAGGCTGATATTCCTGGCAACCCAGAAAGATCTGAGTGAGGAGGATCCGACACCGGAGTCGATCTATCAGGTCGGCACAGTCGCCATGATCATGAGAATGCTCAAGCTTCCTGACGGACGGGTGAAAATCCTTGTGCAGGGGCTTGCAAAGGCAAAAATCACCTCCTTCGAGAGCGTTGATTCCTGCTACTTAGTCAATATTGAGAGGCTTGTGGAACCGCCGCCGCCTGAAGAGTCTCTGGAGGTAGAGGCTCTTGTCAGGTCGGTTAAAGACCAGCTCGGCAAGATCATTGCCCTCGGCAAGACGGTTTCACCAGAAGTCATTGTAATTGTTGAGAATATGCAGGATGTAGGCAGCCTTGCAGATCTTGTATCAAGCAATATTGGCCTGAAAGTAGAGGATGCCCAGGCTCTGCTCGAAATTTCAGACCCGGTTGCCAGACTTACAAAGGTCAATGAATTCCTGGCAAAGGAGCACGAGCTCCTCAGTATGCAGGCGAAGATTCAGACAGCTGCTAAAGAAGAGATGGGGAAGAGCCAGAAAGAGTACTACCTGCGTGAGCAGCTCCGGGCAATCCAGCACGAGCTAGGCGAGACAGACTCACGCAGCGAGGAGATGGTCGAAATACGCAAGCAGGTTGAAGCTGCAAAAATGCCGAAAACCATCGAAAAAGAAGCACTGAAACAGCTTGGCAGGCTTGAACAGATGCACCCTGATTCCGGTGAATCAAGCATGCTGCGAACCTATCTCGACTGGATGGTCGAAATCCCCTGGAGCAAGTCTACACGGGACTCTCTGGATATAAAGAGGGCCCAGGTAATTCTCGACGAAGATCACTTCGGCCTTGAAAAGATCAAGGAGCGTATCCTTGAATTTCTGGCAGTGCGAAAGCTGCGCAAGAAAATGAAGGGGCCGATCCTCTGTTTTGTCGGGCCTCCGGGGGTCGGCAAGACTTCCCTCGGCAAATCCATTGCCAGATCCATGGGGAGAAAGTTCGTACGCATGTCCCTTGGCGGAATGCGCGACGAAGCTGAGATCCGCGGTCACAGACGGACTTACGTTGGCGCCCTGCCTGGGCGGATCATTCAGGGGCTGAAACAGGCCGGAATGAATAACCCGGTCTTCATGCTCGACGAACTCGACAAACTCGGCTCGGATTTCCGCGGCGATCCGTCATCGGCTCTTCTGGAGGTACTTGATCCGGAACAGAACCATATGTTCTCCGACCACTACATCAACCTGCCGTTCAACCTGTCAAACGTCATGTTCATTGCAACGGCAAATCAGATTGATACGATCCCGGGACCGCTGCTCGACCGTATGGAGGTAATAAACCTCTCCGGCTACACAGAAGAGGAGAAACTCGAAATCGCCAAGCGCTACCTTGTCCCCCGCCAGACAAAGGACAACGGCATCACCAGCAAAAAGATAACTTTTACCGATGAGTCGATAAAAGCCCTGATAGCGAGCTACACCAGAGAAGCGGGCTTAAGAAACCTTGAGCGGGAAATCGGCGGGGTCTGCCGCAAGGTTGCCAGGCACGTTGCCGAAGGTGACAACCGGCGCTTCATGATAAATGCTGCCAACGTCAGTAAATATCTGGGTCCGCCGAAATTCATCCGCGAGCCTGAGGCTGAAAAGAACGAAACAGGTCTTGTTACCGGTCTTGCCTGGACTCCGGTCGGTGGAGAAACACTTCATATCGAAGCGACCATCATGAACGGCAAAGGGGCACTCACCCTGACAGGACATCTTGGTGATGTCATGAAAGAGTCTGTACAGGCGGCCCTATCATGGATTCGCTCAAAAAGCGTTGAACTTGGTCTCTCTGACGATCTCTTCCAGAATATCGAAATCCATGTCCATGTTCCTGCCGGCGCAATCCCCAAGGACGGCCCGTCGGCCGGGGTCGCCATGGCCACGGCTCTTGTCTCGGCCCTTACAAAAATACCTGTCCGCAGGGAGGTTGCAATGACCGGCGAGATAACCCTGCGTGGCAAAGTACTACCGATTGGCGGACTGAAAGAAAAGATCCTGGCCGCCATCAGGGCCGGGATCAAGACGGTCATCATCCCGTACCAGAACGAGAAGGATCTTGTTGAAATTCCGAAGTTGATCCTGAAAAAGGTCACCATTGTAACGGCCAAAGAGGTCGAAGAGGTCTTGCAGGTCGCCCTTGAAAGATATCCGCTCTCAACCCCGGTCATGCAAAAACCTGACGTGCCCAAGAAAAAGCCGTCAGTCGGCAAGATGCTGGTCACTTCGCGCAAAGGCGTTTCCGCTTGAAACTCTCCGATCTCGGCGAGTTCGGATTTATCAACAAAATCCGGGAGAAGAGCCATGACATAAGCGGTGTTATGCTGGGGATAGGTGACGATGCCGCAGCAACTTCGATTACCCCGGGCATGGCTCTCCTTTCAACTTCCGACCTGCTTACCGAAGGGGTTCATTTCAGACTGGACTGGAGCGATCCTGTTACCCTTGGCCGCAAGTCGCTGTCCGTAAACCTCTCGGACATAGCGGCAATGGGAGGAATTCCACGTTACGCACTCCTCTCCATTGCCGTTCCGGCGGGGTTTTCCATGGAGTTTTTGAGCAGCTTCATCGACGGCTTTCTTCAGCAGGCCGAAAAGTACTCGGTATCGTTGATCGGCGGAGACACTTCAGCCTCAGCCTCCGGCTTTTTCATCAGCGTCACACTGCTCGGCGAGCAGTATCCTGACAGGATAGTAAGACGCAGCGGCGCATGTAATGGCGATCTGGTATGTGTCAGCGGAACACTTGGTGACTCTGCCCTCGGGCTTGATCTACTGAAGTCGGGCTCGTACAGCAAGGAGCAGGTAATAAAACATCTTGATCCGACCCCGAGAGTGGAGCTTGGCACACTGCTCGCAGAGTTGAAAATCCCGACTTCAATGATCGACATAAGCGACGGACTCCATGCTGATCTAGGCCACATTCTCAAGGCATCTGCAAAAGGTGCCAAAATTTGTATCGACAATACGCCACTTTCTGACATTTTCAGAAACTCTGTCAGCAAAAACTCTCCTGATTACTATCGTTTTCCACTTTCTGGAGGCGAAGAGTACGAACTCCTTTTCACCCTGCACCCTTCAAGATTAAAGGATGCAGAAGAGGCCGCAGCAAAAGCCGGAACATCTGTCTCGGTTATCGGAGAGATCACTGAAGAAAGCGGCCTTTTTCTTGCATCTGCCGATGGGAGCAGTTATTCCGCTGAATTAAACTGTTATGACCACTTTGCCCTGAATTAAAGGAGTCTCCCTTTTGCAGCCTGAAACTGTCTTGATAACTGCTCCGCAAGAACCGCTCATGGTCTCTGACAGGAGCCTGTTCGAAATATCAGATGATGAATTTTCCCATATCCGGAAGACACTGCTTTTCCACCGCGGCTTCAAGCTTGATGCATACAAGGACAGATGCGTAAGAAGAAGAATCGCCATCAGGATAAGAGCCAATCACTGCGAGTCGGCACAGGATTATTGCAATCTGCTCGTCTCGGATAAGACCGAGATCGACCGCCTGCTTAAAGTCCTCACAATCCATGTGAGCCAGTTTTTTCGCAACCTCTCAACCTTTGAAAAACTCCGGGAGAAAATTATCCCGCAGATATTTGCCACTGCCCGACAAACCGGCAAAAAGAGGCTCCGTTTCTGGAGTCTTGGCTGTTCAAGCGGCGAAGAGCCCTACTCTCTTGCACTTATCCTGGCAGAACATTTTGCCAAAGAACTTGAAGAGATTCCGGTTACAATCGATGCAACAGATGTAGATACGTCTATTATCCAGACAGCTGAAAAAGCTCTCTATAATCATGACCGCCTTATAGAAACTCCCATCAACTATATTTCCAGATATTTTATTGAAGAGAATCATCAATACCGACTCTCACCGACAATAACAAAAATGGTCAGCTTCAGGATCGGCGAAATGTTCAACAGCCTCATCTATGATGAATGCGATCTCCTTCTCTGCCGGAACGTTCTGATCTACTTCGCACGGGAGCAGCAGGAACAGGTCCTTGCGGATATAGCCAGAGTTGTCAATAAGGACGGCTTTCTTGTGCTGGGCAAATCAGAAACATTACTTGGCCAAAGCAGGAGCCATTTCCAGACGATTTGTCCTCTGGAGCGCATCTACAGCCCGGTTAAATCTTTTCAGACACCAACTGACGTTCAGGAGGTTTAAATGTACATTCCCATAGGTTACAAGTTTATTCTGGGCATTGTCCTTGTTGTGGCGGCTGTAGCATTTTCTCCGGCAATGGTTGTGGCACTTGGCTATTCGCAGGAGATGACAACTGTTCTTGCCTACATTGTCGCCCTGACCACAGGCCTTATTCTCGGCTGGCTTCTCACAAAGGGACTGAGCAGAAATATCGGCAGGATCACCGAATCAGTGGAGGCTATCAGCGGGGGAGATCTATCCAGAGATCTCGATATCAGGTCAAAGATCTTCCCTGATGAAACAGTCGGCATTGCCAATTCGATAAACATCATGGCGGAAAATCTCCGCAACCTGGTAAGTCAGATCAGGTCTGCCTCGGGACACGTCTCCGAATCGGCTCACACCCTCTCTTCCACAACATTGGAGGTAAATGCTACCACCGAGGAGATCGCAAGGGCTCTGGAGCAGATCTCCCACGGGGCGGAAATACAGGCAGAAATGTCCGGCAGAGGCTCTACCCTTATCCATGAACTTGCTGTATCAGTGGAACTTGTTGCCAAGAGGGCCAAGGAGTCGGCCCAGTCTGCCCGGGACACTACTGCAACCGCTCAGCAGGGAACCGACCTGGCGAAACAGACCATGGATCTGATGAAAGAGTTCCTTGATACCGTTGAATACACGGGGCAGCAGTTTGCAGAGCTTAACGGCAAGCTTCAGCAGGTAGGTAAAATTGCCGACATCATCGTCGAGATCGCCCGTCAGACAAACATGCTCGCCCTGAACGCCTCCATTGAGGCTGTCAGAGCCGGAGAGTACGGCAAAGGATTCACGGTTGTCGCTGAAGAGGTCAGAAAGCTCGCTGACGGCACAAGCCGCTCTGCATCTGAAATCATCGATCTTGTCGGGCTTATCAAAGAGGACAGCATCAAAGTCAGGGACACTTTTGCCTCAAGCTCTAGACAGGTAAACGAAGGAAAGAAGAAGATCAACAGCACCGCGGCAGTCTTTCAGTCCATTGTCCAGACGGTCATGGAGACAGAGCGCAAGGCAAACAGCATTGCCGATCTCTCCAGTATGCAGAGTGACGGCGCTCAGAAGATGGTAAAAGCCATAGATGAAATTGCAAAAGTTGCCGAGGACAATGCAGCTGCAACCGAACAGGTATCAGCCGCAACTGAAGAGCAGTCAGCCGCGATGCAGGAAATGGCAGCTGCCAGCAGGGAGATGGCAGCTCTTGCTACAGAGCTGCTAAAAGCGGCAGAGCAGTTCAAACTGCCGGAGGATCAACCGCAAGAAGATGAATGACAAGATCGCCAGATATATGCTCTTTAACTGCGGAGAGCGCCGCTATGCCGTTGATGTGGAGGCGGTCGACGAGATATCCGAAATGCTTGCGGAACATCTGATTCCGGATTCACCCCGTTTTTTGCGTGGTGTAGTCAATATCCACGGTAAAATTGCTGCACTTCTTGATCTATCCATGTATCTTGGCACCGGTCAGGTAAAGAACGGTCGCAACCTCCTGCTTCTGAAAATCCCTGAAACCTGCCTGGCTCTGATTGTAACCCAAATGGAGCGGATTATCTTCGATGATGACATCATTGCTTCTGATCCGGGCAGTTCCGAATTTGAGAAGGCCGTCCTCACCCTTGCAGATGGCAGGGTTTCTCTGCTGGAGCTTAATTCCCTTGTCCTGTCGATTGAAAAGGCTCTGGCGCTTTAGTATTTACTCGCTGCATTTCAATATAAAGTTCTGCTTACGGGAGTAACGCAGCTTGGATATGTCACAGTACCACAATCTGTTTATCACGGAAACCCGTGAGCACCTGAGCAAACTCTCAGCGCTTGTTCTGGAACTCGAATCCGATCCTGAAGACAGGACAACGGTTGATGCCCTCTTCAGATCCGTCCATTCAGTAAAAGGGATGGCGGCTTCCATGGGGTTTGATACTGCTGCCACACTTGCACACAAGCTTGAAGACCTTATGGACAGGATCAGGAAAGGTCTGCCAATCGACTCCGAGCTTTTCGACCTTCTTCTTGCAGGAGAAGCGGCCCTCTCTAAAATTGTCAACGACATTGAGAAAGGTGGCAGCGGAAACCTTGATACAGAAGAGCTCCTCCAGAGGGTTGTAAATTACGGGAGTGAAGCCCCTTTAGAAGCAGCGCCCATCAAACCGATAGAGTTCACTCAGCCGATTGAGCCACCTCAACTTGAGAGCCAGCCAGCCCCCTTTGAAAAAGAGCCTTTGCAGCAGCAGTCAATAAAGATCAAAACATCTGTAATGGATCGGCTTCTCGATACAACCGGAGAGCTGATAACGGTAAAGCACCGGCTGATGAGCCTGGCAAAAGCCAGTCACAACCTGGATTTCAGCGATGCTCTTCGCTCTCTCGAAAAGCAGCTGCGAGCCCTTCACGATCAGGTTATGGCTGTCAGGCTGATGCCTCTCTCCGTGGTGACAGAGCGGTTTCCGCGCATGGTTCGGGATATTGCCAGAAAGTCCGGCAAAGAGGTCTCATTCTCCATTAAAGGCGGAGAGATCGAGCTTGACAGAAGCATTCTCGACCTTATCGGAGACCCGCTTTCCCACTTGCTCAGAAACTCTGTAGACCACGGCATAGAGACTACTGACGAAAGAGTTGCCTCAGGAAAGAACGCTACCGGCAGGGTTGGCATTTCCGTATCACGGGAGAAAGATCAGGTAGAGCTTCGCATAGATGATGATGGCAGAGGGATGACCCCTCAAAAGATCTTTGAGGCAGCGATTGCCAAGGGTTTTATCTCACGGGAGAGATCATCTGACCTGACGGACGATGAAAAGCTCCTCCTCATCTGCCACCCAGGTTTTTCTACAAGTGAAACGGTTACCGACATCTCCGGCAGGGGAGTCGGCATGGATGTTGTAAAAACAGCCATCCAGAGCATGGGCGGAACACTCGCCATCATCTCTGAAGCCGGGGCAGGCTCGTCTTTTCGGCTTAGAATCCCGCTGACAGTGGCAATTATCAATGTCCTTTTAGTAAAGGAAGGGAAACTCACCCTGGCAATTCCGCTGACCGTTGTAGAGAGAACCCTTGCGCTAAAGCAGGATGACATTGCAACTGTCAACGATCGGGAGTTCTTATTCCTTGCCGATGAGACTCTGCCCATAGTCAAGCTGGCAAATATCATGAATTTAAAAATAAGCACCGCTGCAAATGAAACAGTGCAGTTTTTCATATCCGAGCTGAAAGGTGAGCGAACAGCCGTTCAGGTCGATGGACTTCTTGGCAATCAGGAGGTCTTCGTAAAGCCTCTTTCAAGACCGCTCTCTTCTCTTCATGGGATAAACGGGGCAACCGTGCTTGGAAGCGGCGAGGTCGTCTTCATAATTGACATCCTCAACAAGTTTTAAGGGGGGGGTAATTAATGGGTTTAAAAACAGCTTTTTCACTACTACTGGTTCTGGGGCTCTATGTACAACCGGCCCATGCGCTACAGATTCCCAAGTACAATGTCAGTCTTAGCGAAGTAATTGCCACGGTGGAGAGACCTTTTTCTCCTGACCGCAACGGCAACCCTGAAATCGGCAATGTCAGGGCGGATTTTTTCCAGAGATCGACAATAGCCGAAAAAAAGAAGGAGTACAGGGCAGACGGACAGATGTATCTGGTGACTGCAACAGGTTCCGAACCTCTCAAATTCCGCTTTGACTACTTTCGCCCGACAAGGCAGGAAGTGGTATGTGACGGAAGAACCCTCTGGATCTACCTTCCTGAAAACAGACAGGTGATTCAGAGTGATGTTGCTGAGTTCTTCGACCCGTCAAGAGCCGCTTCGCTGCAAAACAGGGGAATGAATTTTTTGCAGGGGCTGGGCAGAATTTCCAAAGACTTTGCCATCATTTTCAACCGGACCATTAACGATCAGGCTGGGAACTACATCCTCGAACTTACGCCGAAAAGATCCAGTGCAACAATTCAGAAGCTCTTCATAACCGTCAGCCGTGAGGCCATGGAGAAAAGAGCGGGAACCCGTCCACAGACCGCTCTCCCACCGGCCAGAGCTCCGCAGCCAAACCCGTTCCCCATACTGTCGACCACAGTTGTCGACCATGACGGCAACAGCACCACCATGGAATTCAGCAATGCGGTAACCAACAGCATGGTTTCCGATATGCTCTTCAGATTCAGTGTGCCGCCTGAAGCTCAAGTGGTTCGCCCTCCGGTGGCAAGATGAACAGAGGATCTCTTATGACACGCCTTATCTCGGGAGCCGTACTGATACTGATTCTGCTTGCCTCTTCAGCCTTTGCTGAAGAACCTGTGGATCTTGCCAGGATTTTGAGCACTGTAAATAGCGGCTATGCCTCAATCGAGGATCTGCATGCCGAATTCAGCCAGAGAACCTATGTAGCCAGCCTCAAAAGGGAAGAGAAAGGATCAGGGGAGCTTTTTCTCAAGAAAAAAGGGGGCACCGCACAGTTTCGCTTCAATTACACAAGGCCGAAGCAGAATATAATATCAAATGGCAAAAATGTCTGGTACTACCTGCCGGAGAACAAACAGGTGATTATCACAGACACGGCAAAGCTTTTTTCCGGCGGCAACGGTATGGCACTCAGCTATCTGACCGGACTTGGCTCCATCGCAAAAGACTTTGACATCCGCCTGCTTGCCGAAACCCCTGACAAAAAGGGGAACTACCAGCTTGAACTGATCCCTAAAAAGCAAAACCCGGCCGTTTCAAAGCTGCATCTCTTCGTAAGCAGTGATGCGGTAAATAAGGCTCAAGGAAGCACAGGAGCGTTCTTCCCCATAGCATCATCCGTTATTTTTGATCAGATGGGGAACAGAACTACCATTGAGTACAGCAGGATCCGCATAAACAGCGGCGTAGCCAGTGACAAATTTAACTTCACCCCCCCGGCAGGGGTGGATGTGATCAAACAGTAAAGAGGAGATTTCAAAATGCCATCGTTCGACATCGTATCAAAAGTTGATATGCAGGAGGTTGACAACGCCGTTAATCAGGCAGTCAAGGAGATCGGCCAGCGTTACGACTTTAAGGGATCTAAAGCGGAGATCAACCGCGAATCCGAGTCAATAAAGGTGCTGGCTGATGATGATTACAAGCTCAAAGCGGTTATTGACGTACTGCAGTCAAAGTTCATCAAGAGGAATATCTCCATCAAGTCGCTCCAGTACGGCAAGGTGGAACCGGCATCCGGAAGTATGGTGCGCCAGATCATCACTGTTCAGGTCGGCATCTCCAAAGAGAAAGGGAAAGAGATCATTGCCGTAATCAAGGAGAGCAAGATCAAGGTACAGGCCCAGATTCAGGACGATCAGGTGCGGGTGACCGGCAAGAACCGTGACGATCTTCAGGAAGCCATTGCTCTTCTTAGAGGGAAAGATCTTGATGTAGAGATGCAGTTTGTGAACTTCCGGGAGTAGTCGTTCAATGCACAAATCATTCAGCCATGGCGGCAGAATACTCTCACTTGCAAAGCAGATGGATGTCTCTTTTGAGTCGATCCTCGATTTCTCCGCAAGCATAAACCCTCTCGGGGTATCGCCTTTAGTCAAAAAGGCTGTTGCTGCAGCGATGAAACTTGCCGGCCACTATCCCGAAGCCGGCTCACCTTCCCTCTGCCAGGCTCTGGCCCAGTACCACTCAATCCCGGTTGAGACTATTGCCGTGGCCAATGGATCAACTGAACTGATTCACCTCATCCCACGGCTTTTCAGAAGAGCAGCAGGGCGGGCATTGATTATCGCCCCGGCCTTTTCAGAATATACAAACTCACTTCATCTGGCAGGATGGGAATACAGTTACCTTAACCTGAGCCACACTGACGGTTTTACCCTCAACACAGCCGCACTGGCCGAAGAACTGGCCAAAGGTTATGACATCTGCTTCTTCTGTAACCCCGGCAACCCCACCGGGCACCTCTACACGCCTGAAGAGATTGAAACCGTTTACTGGCTCAGCAAAAGCAGCGGCTGCTTCTTTGTTCTTGATGAAGCCTTTATCGATTTTAAAGAAGATTTTTCAGCAAAAGCCCTTATTCCGGCATCTGACAGCGGCATGATACTTCGCTCAATGACAAAGTTTTTCGGTTTTCCAGGGATAAGAGTCGGTTACGCCATAGCCTCTTCAGAAGTAACCTCGCGAATAAAGCGCTTTCTCCCGCCGTGGAATGTCGGCGTGATTCAGCAGGCTGCTGCAATTGCTGCGCTCAGCGACCTAAAACATTGCCGAGAAACAATAGAATTTGTTGAAAAGGAGCGCCGCTCCCTGACTGACGCCTTCGCAAAGATGTCCGGACTTACGGTTTTTGAGTGCAGTGCAAACTATCTGTTGGTTAGGCTTGATAACGGCATGACTGCTGACAGGCTTCAAAACGAGCTTTTGAAGGAGCTTATACTGATTCGTAACTGCAGCAATTTTGAAGGGCTTGACAACCGTTTTTTCAGGGTTGCCGTAAAAGGGAAAGCTGAAAACAAAAAGCTCCTGCAAGCGATTGCAGGAGCTCTGAAAAACAGTTCCATACCCTTTTCCTAGCTGGTCACATGACTTGAATATTTTTACCGGCTACACATGCCCCAAGAAAACTCTTCAGCTCACTTATCCTCAGCATGGAAATCCCCTGGCCTACGACCTCCATGAACTCTGCTCCAAAACCTGGTTTCGCACTGTTTCTCTGCCAGACGACTCGGGTTTTGATATCGATTGGCACAGAATGATCAGGAAGTATGATCGAAAATCTGACCTCATCATGAACCGACACCTTTATATCTGTATTCGCAAACAGCCCGTTAAGGCTCAGATCCTCAGTTGATACAGTGTAGACGGCATTATTATGCTGCATCTGCACATCCAGGTGCAGCGGCACGCGAACGCTTCGTCGTTCGATGTCGGGAATATGCTTTTTTATCGCATTTAGAAAAAGTTTGCTCTCAATCGGCTTGGCAAGGATATCGACACAACCGGCATCCAGGTACTCCTGAGCCTCTGAACTACGGGTGGCATTTGTTGACATGATGACAGGGATTCCGGCAAGCAAAGGGTCGCTCTTGAGAAACTTGCAGCAGGTAAGCCCATCCATATTGGGCATATACTTGTCCATGATGATCAGATCAGGACGCTCCCTGCGGGCTGTTTCAAGAGCTTCGACTCCGTCATTGGCCGTAAAAACCTGAACGTAGGAATTTGCCAGGAACTTTTTCTGGATTTCAATGAGGAGATTTACGTCATCAACAAGTAGAATCTTTTTCACCTACAAAACCTCCAACGCAACCTGCATTAAACAAACATAAATTAAAATTCACTTTTTTTATGTGTCGATACGACATTGCCACATGATTGCAAAAGAAATCAAGATGTTTTTCTTCTAATCCTACTGGGCCGTATGCTGAATTCCGGCACAGTTCACCAGAATATCCACCGCTCCGAACCGCTCACTTGTCTCCTTTACAAGAGCTTCGATTTCAACAGGCTTTGTCATGTCAGCCCGGTTGTAGCAGGCTTTGACAGCATATTTGTTTTCGATGTCTGCACGGATATTCTTAATGACAGCGTTGTCGCCAAAGCCGTTGAGCATGACATTGGCTCCTTTCGCAGCCAGAGCGCGGGCTATGCCGAGGCCAATGCCGCTGGTGGAGCCGGTGATGAGTGCGGATTTTCCTTTGAGCATATATCCCTCCAGTTTAAACACACCTTGTCATAACTCCACCTGTCCTCCCCTTATCTGTAAGGGGTGGGACGTACTAAGTGAAATTGTGCCTTAACTTCAAAGCGTTCCCCCTCTTAAGCTAAGAGGGGGACAGGGGGCGTTATGTTCTACCCAAGCCCCGGCGCAACCGCAAGTGGCGGCTCTGTGCAGGCTTTTATCTCTTCCACAGTATACCCCGGAGCAACCTCCACAAGGAGCAGGCCGTCTTTGGTGACATCAAGCACTGCCCGGTCAGTGATGATCCGGTTGACCACCCCTTTGCCCGTCAGCGGCAGTGTGCAGCTGTTCAGAATCTTCGATTCGCCATGCTTATTGACATGATCCATGATGACGACGATCTTCTTGGCGCCGTGCACCAGATCCATGGCACCACCCATCCCCTTGACCATCTTGCCCGGAATAACCCAGTTGGCCAGGTCACCGCCTGCCGAAACCTCCATGCCGCCGAGAATCGCCAGATCTATATGGCCGCCGCGGATCATGGCAAAGGATTCGGCGCTGCTGAACAGGGCTGCCCCCGGGATCATGGTGATGGTCTCTTTCCCCGCATTGATCAGATCAGGATCAAGCTGATCCTCCGTCGGGTAGGGGCCGATGCCGAGGAGCCCGTTCTCTGACTGGAGCACCACACTCTTTCCCTTGGGTATGTAGTTTGCCACAAGGGTCGGCATGCCGATACCGAGGTTGACATAAAAACCGTCCTCAATCTCCTGTGAAGCCCTCTGGGCTATCTCTTCACGTGTCCATGCCATGTTACACCACCCCCTTGCTTACAGTGCGCCGCTCGATCCGCTTTTCATGATTGTCGCAACAGATGACCCGCTGCACGTAGACACTGGGCGTATGGACCGTCTCCGGCTCCATCTCGCCAATCCCTGCCATCACCTCCACTTCGGCGATTGTTACCTTTCCGGCAGCAGCCATCATCGGGTTAAAATTCTGGGCAGTGCGGCGGTACTGGAGATTGCCGAGGCCATCGCCGCGCCAGGCCTTGACAAGGGAGAAATCAGCCTTCAGCCCCAGTTCAAGCAGATACTCCTTGCCGTCAAAAATCCTCGTCTCCCGCCCCTCGGCTATGGGTGTGCCGACACCGGCCGGTGTGTAGAAACCAGGTATGCCTGCCCCGCCAGCCCTGATCCGCTCTGCCAGGGTTCCCTGTGGAACCAGCTCCACCTCAAGCTCGCCGGAAAGATACTGGCGCTCAAACTCCTTGTTTTCACCCACGTAGGACGAAATCATTTTTTTTATCTGCCGGTTCTGGAGAAGAATCCCCAGCCCCCAGGCATCAACCCCGCAGTTGTTGGAGATGACCGTCAGGTTTTTTACCCCAGTATCCCTCAGTCCGAGAATCAGATTCTCCGGAATCCCCACCAGGCCGAAACCGCCTACCATGATAGTCGCACCGTCAGAGATACCTGAAAGCGCTTCTGTTACAGATTTGCAGATCATAAAATCCTCCAGTCAGATGATAATTTTAAACAAATAACGATGCAATCAGGCCGGGATTAAACCTTAGCAGATCCAATGCATTTTTATATCACGCTGTTTTATTCTGAAGAATATCTTTTAAAAGGGGTTCGGGCAACACTATTTTTTCATCTAATCAAAAATATGTTAAGCCATGTCAAGGTGGGACAAAAAAGGCGTGTATCCAAAGATACACGCCCGGTAAAAGCAAACGTTAAATGACAGTTAAAAACTGCGCCAAACGCTATGATTCAGCTTTTTTCTTTCGTGGTGCACGCTTTGGCTTTGGCTTTTCCTCCATGGATATGCTTTCCTCTACGAAAGGGACAACGGTTGCACCATCAAGCGCTATCGCAGCCTTTTTAGCCCGGGTTCTCTTCGGCTTTACGGCCTCAGGCATGGGCTCTTCAGCCGGAGATTCCGGAATTATAACAGCTGTTTCAAGAGGTTCAACTTTTTTGGCTGCGCGTCTTTTCTTGACCGGCTTTGCCTCTTCTACAGGCGACGCTTCTACAGGCGGCACTTCAACAACCGGCGCAGCCTCTAGTGGCTCAGCAGCGACCGGCTCATCATGATGGAGGATTTCGCCATCTTCGCTCTTTGCGCCGCTGCGTTTCTTTCTCCTGCGACGCCGCTTCTTGTGGGGCTCTGCAGCTGCTTCACCTTCAACCGCAGGCTGCTCGCCGGTTGCCGGCTGCTCACCTTCAGCTTCGTCAGCAGCATCTTCACCAGCTTCAGTCGACTCAACAGTCTCAACCGGCTCAACAGAAGCGGATTTCTTCTTCTTTCTTCTGCGGCGCTTTTTCTTCTTCGGCTCTTCCGTTGCAGCCTCGACTATCTCTACCACCTCTACAGCAGTGTCAGCCAGCGCTTCAGCAAGTATCTCTTCAGGAGCGACAGTCACCTCGTCAACGACAGGAGCCTCTTCAGTCAAGACCGGCTCACCCTTCTTCTTCCGGGTGCGCTTCTTCTTCGGTCTGCCATCATCTGCCGGAGTTTCATCTTCGGCCTCGATCTTGACTTCAGCCTTGGCAACAGGTTTAACTTCAGTCTTGGCAACAGTTTTAACTTCAGGCTTTGTTTCAGCCTCAACCTTAACCTCGACCTCAGCCTTAACCTCAAGCGGTTTCTCCCGCTTTATTACCACGAGCTCAAGCTGATTCATCAGGAACGACGGCTTCCCTTTGATGGTAACCTCGATATCGTAGTCATTCTCAATACCTACCAGTTCCCGTTTCTTGCGATTCAACAGGTAATAGGCAACCTCAAGGGGGAGATCGCCCCGCACCTCGGCAGCAGTTCCCTTGGCAGCAGCGGCATGGACCTTGCGCAGGAAGGAGAGCGCCATACTCTCGACCCCTTTGACTTTGCCGCGGCCGGAACAGTGCGGACAGTCAAGGATACTCCCCGATTCCAGGGTCTGCTTGATCCGCTGCCGTGACATCTCCAGCATGCCGAACTGGGAGATACGGCCGACAGTCACCCGCGCCTTGTCGCCTTTGAGTGCATCTTTCAGCGCCTTTTCCACCTCTTTGATATGCTTCATTTCGCGCATATCAATGAGGTCAAGAACGATAAGGCCGCCAAGGTCGCGGAGCCGCAGCTGGCGGGCAGCCTCGTCAACCGCTTCAAGGTTGGTACGGAAAGCGGTATCTTCCACATTGCGCTCGCCCGTGGATTTGCCGGAGTTGACATCGATGGAAACAAGGGCCTCGGTCGGCTCGATCACCAGAGAACCGCCAGACTTCAAGGGGACCTTCTTCTCGTAGATGCCGTCAATCTGCTCCTCAATCTGGTAGCGGGAGAAGATCGGCCTTTTCTCCTGGTGCATCTTTACCCGTTTTTCAAACTTGGGCATGGTCTCCTTGAAGAAGGCTTTCGCCTCCTTGCAGACCTCTTTGCTGTCAACCAGCACTTCGTCGATATCGGCGGAAAAATAATCGCGGATTGTCCTGATGACGACCGCATACTCCTTGTAGAGAACTGCCGGGCCCTTGGTCTTTGCCCCTTTCACCACCACTTCGTCGTACTTTGCCAACAGATGGTCGAGGTCTGACTGCAGCTCCTCCAGACTCCTCCCCATGGCCTCGGTACGGATGATGTAGCCGACCCCTTCACGGAAGGTCATCTGGGAGGCAAGTTCTTTGAGCTTCTTGCGCTCACCCTCACCCTCGACCTTGCGGGAGATACCGGTGGAGTCGCTCCCCGGCATGAGCACCATGTAGCGCCCCGGCAGGGAAACGTAGGTGGTGACCGCAGCACCCTTCATGTCCCGTTCGTCCTTCTCGATCTGGACGATCAACTCCTGTCCACGGCGCAGCACATCCTGAATCCGCGGCCTGCGCTTGCGCTGATCCTCGGGAACCTCATCGCGCCACTGCCAGTTGTCAGGGTGAAGCTCACCCATCTGGATAAAGGCCGGTTTTTTCAGGCCGACATCGATGAAAGCAGCCTGCAGACTCGGTTCTACGCGAAGTACGACCCCTTTGTAGATATTCCCCTTGAGCTGTTCGCTCCCTGCAATCTCTATATCGAGATCCACCAACCGCCCGTTCTCATCGACGATCGCAACCCGCGATTCTTCAGGATGAAGGGCATTTATCAGCATTTTTCTTGGCATGTACATTAATCCTTTTCCCTGATCCAGTTAAGCTGAAGTCAGGCCGCCGCAGCAATGCCACGGCTTGTAATTTTTTTTAGTCAATCCGCTGACGATAGGCGTTCAGAAACCGTGCGTCCTCGGCGTAGGTAGTAGGATAGATAAACGGTACTTCCGCAGGCTTCATGTCACTATCGACATTGGTAAAGGTAAAAAGACATGAGTTGGAAAGCGTCTTTTCACCAGCCCCCATATTGAACCGCTCTATATCGGACTGCACAGATATTGTTGTTTTGCCGGTGTAGACCACCCTGGCGCTGAACTTGAGATGATCACCCAGAAGCACCGGCTGGTTGAAGTTGATCCGGTTCACCATACAGGGGATGACTCTGCCGGTAGCGATCTTCTCTGCAGCCAGGGCAGCAAGCTCATAGGCTCTTCTTATGAGGTAGCCGCCGAAAATCGTCCGCGGCACGTTTTCCTGGTCCGGATAGGCCCTGCCGTGGGACTCAAGGAGAAGCTCCCTGGCAAGAATCCCCGTGAAAGCGGGGCTCTCCTGCTCCTTGTGAAGCCCTTTGAGGAAAAGGTACTCTTCAAGGGAGGGCATCTCCTCTGCCTTGAGCAGGCTATCCCGGTACTGCTGACGGCGGATATTCGCCTTTTCGTATCTTTTCTTCTCCAGGTCGGTTCTGTAGTCGAGCGGAGGGAGCGTAAGGCTCTTTGCCTCATCACAGTCTGTCGAGCGGGCAACCATGGTAAAGTAGCAACTCCCCACATGGCAGGCCCTGCTGCCAAGATGCTCGATGCGGATGCCAACCTCCACCGATGACGTGCCGACATGGTTTATCTGGGCCGAGAAGACAAGGTCGTTCATGGTATCAGCGAGATTGCGAATGACTATGTTATCAATGGCCGCAGTAACCACCCTGGCATTTGGATAGAATCTGTGGACATAAGCCAGCGCCGTGTTTTCAGCAACCTTGTCAAGAGTCTCCAGCACCTTGCCGAACCTGATGTTACCTTCTATGTCACGCTCACTGACAAGAAACCGCCGTACCAGAAACCTGTCCGTAGAAAACGGGAGCACAAAAAGATAGCGGGTGTCACCCGGGGTTATAAGTTCAACCTGATTCTCTTTTGTTTTGCCTGCCATGCTCAACCTCTGCCATAAGTTCTCTAAAACTCTAGAACTATAGCAGAACTACGGCCACTTGCACATTTAAAAGCGCATTTTAAAGGCTTTGGCAGTTATCAAAATTGACTTTACGGGCAAAATCTCCATAGAATGCAGCATCTAAAAACGATTAAAGGCAAACCATGCTCCATCTGAAAAACATAACGAAAGAATTCGCTGGCAGCACCCTTCTGTCGGACATCTCCTGGCATCTGAAAAAAGGTGAGCGGGTCGGTCTTGTCGG
>JACABD010000055.1 GCA_013377075.1 Geobacteraceae bacterium
ATTTCAATGGAACTGAACTTTTTGCCGCTCTTTTTTTCGAAGGCGGCAGCAGCCCCACCCTCTTTCAGAATACCTGTGCCTATGGTTGAAGAGCCGCTGTAGCTGAAGTCCGCCAGGGCTACGCCGGGAAGGATGAAAAGGGCTGAGAGAAAAAGTGATACAAGTTTGCTGCGCATAGTATTCCTCCTGAAGTGTGATGTTAATATTTGGCCATAATAATCAAATGCAAGAAATATGAAAAATAAGCAATTAGTGAGCCACCATATTAGCCTGCCGCAATATTAAAACCTTGTTGGCAGGCTATCCAGCTGATTGGCAAGGGTTATTAAATAACAGTTTCGGTTACAAAGCGTATCATTAATAAATTTAGTGCAATGATTATTCAGAACGAACAGGTCATTTCTTGGTAAAATAGCTGACCGCAACAACTTTATAACCTCGTATTATTAAGCAACCACGGATAGAAATGTCTTGATAAATCCGCCTGTACGGATATAATCCCAATCCTTGGAACCATTTGCCAGCTCTACTGAATGATGCTACATGAATAACTTCACAAGTCCGCCGTGTAAACTTTAACAACCATGGCACATAGACGGAGTCATTCATGAAACCTTTCATTTTTACCGCAATGGCTATGGCGCTGGCCCTTCTATCAGGATGCAGTTCAACATCCAAATATGGTCATGGCGACATCGTCGTCGGCAAGGTAGCTATATTTCGGCACAAGTCATCAAAAATGTACAAACTTGAGTGTACGGAGTGCCATGACAAGCTTTTTATTACGGTGAAAATTCATGAAAAGCATGATATGGAGCAGCTTATGGCAGGGGATTCATGCGGAACCTGCCATAACGGTAACCGTGCTTTTTCTGTTCATGGCAATTGCAAAGCGTGTCACCGGAAAAATGCGTAACCTACTAAAAGAGGAGACAGTAGATGACAGACATCCTTGTGACGATGCAGCAGGAGCTGGAAGCGGCTTTAAAACGAAAGCCCGAAGAGAGGCGCTGGAGTATGCTGATTGACCTGCGCAAATGCGTTGGTTGCCATGCATGCACAATCGGCTGTATTTCCGAAAACAAACTGCCGCCGCAGTTGAAATATCGCCCGGTGCATGAGTATGAACAGGGACAGTATCCAGATGTTTCGAGAACGTTTCTGCCAAAGCCGTGCATGCAGTGTGATAAGCCGCCATGCGTTGATATCTGCCCGGTGAAGGGTTCCGACGGCGCAACCTGGAAAGAGGAGGATGGCGTTGCCGCAGGAATTGTGGCCATCAATTACGATAAATGCATCGGCTGCCAGAAGTGCATAGCCGCCTGTCCATATAACTCCCGTACAATCGATAAGGGAGCGTTCCATTCTGACGGCACACCGGCATTGCAGAAATATGAAACCATGGCGGCGTTCGAGTATGGCAAGCCTCTTCGACGGACAAAAGAGGACAACCCCAAGGGGATTGCCCGTAAATGTCACTTCTGTGTTCACAGGGTTGCAAACGGCATGCTCCCCCAGTGCATCACCACATGCATAGGCCGGGCAGGCTATTTCGGCGATGCAAATGACCCGAAAAGCACAATTTCCCAGGTAATGAAAGCGAACAGAGTGCAGCTTCTCAGGAACGGTAAGGGGAAAAAGGGTGAGGATCTAAAACCCCGCGTCTACTACATTGCCAATCAAAAGCTGGAGGTGCTCTATGCCCAGGACTGATATGACACGACGGGATTTTCTTAAAAGATCTGCCCTTGTCGGTTGTGGCGCCCTGGTGGCATCCCAGCTGGACTTTGCCCATGGCCTTATTGCCCGTGTTGAAGCAGGCGAACTGACACAGTTTGAGGCCTACCAGCTGATGCAGGCTGAGAACAGTCTCTATAGCGTCTGTCTGAACTGCAACACCGGTTGTGGCATTAAGGTGAAGATCATGGATGGTGTAGCGGTCAAGATCGACGGCAGCCCCTACAACCCCTTCACCCTGCATCCCCATCTTGATATGAAAACCGACCTGAAGGTGGGAGCAAAGCAGGATGGTGCCATCTGCCCAAAGGGGCAGGCTGGTCATCAGGGGGCCTACGACCCCTATCGCATCACCAGGGTCATGAAGCGGGCCGGTAAACGTGGCGAGAACAAATGGCAGAGCATCCCCTTTGACCAGGCCATTAGCGAAATAGTTAATGGCGGCATACTCTTCAACCATGTTTCCGGAGAAGAGAATCGCAAGATCATCGGTCTGAAAGCGCTCTATGCCATAAAAGACGTCAAGGTTCTGGAGGAGATGGGGAAAGACGTTGCCTCCCTGCGCAAGAAGAAAACAGCGGATGAAAAGCAGAAGGCGATTGCTGAGTTCAAGGTGAAGCATGCCGCAAATCTGGACAAGCTGATCGATCCGGAGCATCCCGACTTTGGCCCGAAGAACAACCAGTTTGTCTACTGGTGGGGGCGCAAGAAGGGTGGCCGCTCCGACTTTTCCAAGCGCTTCTATGATGTCTTTGGCACAGTCAACACCCATGGTCACACCACGGTCTGCCAGGGATCTCTCTACTTTGCTTCAAAGGCCATGAGCGAGCAGTATGTGGGTGACACCTTCAAGGATGGCCAGAAGTTCTACTGGCAGCCCGATCAGGAGAACAGCGAATATATCCTCTTTGTCGGATCGAACCTCTTCGACGGCAATTACGGCCCTCCCAACCGTACTCCGCGCATGACCCAAAGGCTCGTTGACGGCAAGCTGAAGATTACGGTAATTGATCCACGTTTTACCAAACTGGCGAGCAAGGCCAGCCGCTGGGTGCCGATCAAGCCGGGTGCCGATGCCGCCTTTGCCATGGGGATGACCCGCTGGATTCTGGAGAACAAGCGTTACAATGCACCCTACCTGGCTGCTGCCAACAAGGCTGCTGCAGCTGTTAATAAGGATACTACCTGGAGCAACGGCTCCTGGCTGGTCAAGCTGGATGACAAAGGGAAACCGGGGACTTTCCTCCGTGCCCATGAAATCGGTCTGAAGGAGAAGGAGACCCGCAAGGACAAGGATGGTAAGGAGTTCAACTTCGAGTATCTGGTGACCATGCAGAATGGCAAACCGGTTGCCTTTGATCCCAATGATGACAAAAGTGCTGTGACCGGCGAGCTCTTCGTTACTGCCGAGCTGAGGGATAAAGATGGCAAGGCGGTCAAGGTCAAGAGCGGCCTGCAGATCATGAAAGAGACTGCTGATGAAAAGACCATTGCCCAGTATGCCGAGATCTGCGGTATCGAGGCAAAGGTGATTGAGGAGGTGGCAAAGGAGTTCACCTCCCATGGCCGTAAGGCCTGCGTGGATGTCCACCGCGGACCGGCCCAGCACACCAACGGTTTCTATAACATTTCAGCCCTGATGAACCTGAACCTGCTCCTGGGGAACTACGACTGGAAAGGTGGCATGATTGTCGCCTCCACCTTCAACACCGACGGCACCAAGAACGACAGCCAGCCGTTCAACCTGGGGAAGCTGAAACCAAAGGGTGGCAAGCAGTTCGGACTCTCCGTCATCCGCCATGATGCCAAGTTCGAGGAGTCTACCCTGTTCAAGGACAAGAGCTCCTATCCGGCAAAGCGCAACTGGTGGCCCCTCTCTTCAGATGTCTATGAGGAGATTCTCCCCTCCATGGCAGATGCCTACCCATACGGCGCCAAGGTGGTCTTCTCCTATATGGGAGCGCCATCCTATTCGCTCCCGGCCGGACAGACCCAGATCGAAGCGCTGATAAATCTGGACAATATACCGCTCTACTTTGCCAGTGACATTACCATCGGCTCCACCACCATGTACGCTGACTACATCTTTCCTGACCTGCACTACCTTGAGCGCTGGGAGATGCAGGGTTCCCACCCCAATATGCCGGTCAAGGTGCAACCGGTGCGTCAGCCGGTTATCGCCTCACCAAACGAGGTGGTTACGGTCTTTGGCGAGCAGCAGCCGATCAGCTATGAGACAGTCTGGCTGGCACTGGCTGAAAAACTGGGGCTGGCAGGATTCGGCAAGGACGGTTTTGCCAAGGGGCAGGATCTCTCCCGTCCCGATGACTTCTACATCAGGATGGTGGCCAACATCGCCTACGATGGCAAGGAGCCTGTGCCGGACGCTTCCGATGCAGAAGTTGACATATTCCTCAAAGCCAGAAAGCATCTGCCGAAAAATGTCTTTGACGCAGATCGCTGGCAGGCGATCGCCGGGCCCAGCTGGAAAAAGGTGGTTTATCTACTCAACCGCGGTGGCCGCTTCGACAGCCAGGAGGCATCCTACAAGGGGGATCATGTTGCCAACAAGTGGGGTAAGCAGATCAACCTTTATCAGGAGAAAACCGCCAAATGCAAGGATGCCTTTACCGGCAAGTCATACCATGGCATGGCCAGGTATGTGCCGATTGCCGATGTTCTCGACAGGGAACCGGTGGAGCAGTCCAAGGGGTATGATCTGCATCTTATTACCCAGCGCGATGTACGTATGACCAAGTCCCGTACCATTGCCAATCAGTACCTGACCGATTCCATGCCGGAGAACGGCATCGTCATTCATACGAGTGATGCGAAAAAGCTCGGGCTGAAAACCGGCGATAAGGTCAAAGTCCTTTCGTCCACTAACCCGGAAGGGGCCTGGGACCTAAAGAACGGCAGGAAAAAGACCATGGTCGGCTCTGTCCAGGTAACTGAAACCATCCGCCCCGGCGTTATCACCTTCACCCTGGGTCATGGACACTGGTCAACCGGAGCTGAAGATGTCACCATCGATGGCAAGGTCATCAAGGGGGATAAGCGGCGGGCAGGAGGAATCCATGCCAATGCGGCCATGTGGATCGATCCGCACCTGAAGAACACCTGCATGATCGACAAGGTGGGCGGAAGTGTCTCTTTCTATGATACGAAGGTGAAACTGGTGAAGGTATAAGCCTGATTAATATCGTAACTGATTTGTTGTCAGGAAAGGGTCGCCTCAGGGTGGCCCTTTCCTCGTTTGAATCGTCAATTTCCGGTCAGGAAACTCGCCTAAGAGGCAGAACCATACTGCAGCGGAAATAATCAGCTTGATAAATCCGCTAAAGCGGATATTATCTTTCTGGACATCCACAAGTTCTATTGATTTCGGAGGCCACAATGTCTGAACATTTATCCCGCAAATTATCCTTCCTTGACCGCTGGCTGACACTCTGGATCTTTGCTGCCATGGCAATTGGCATCGGGTTTGGTTTCTTTATCCCGGGAGTCGAGCAGTTCATCAACTCCTTTCAGGTAGGTACAACCAATATTCCCATTGCTGCCGGACTCATCCTGATGATGTATCCACCCTTTGCCAAGGTGAAGTACGAGGATATGCCGGAAGTGTTCAAGAACAAGCGGATCCTCGGCATGTCGCTGGTGCAGAACTGGCTGATCGGTCCGGTGCTGATGTTTGTGCTGGCGGCGCTGCTGCTGCCGGACAAGCCGGAGTACATGGTGGGGCTGATCATGATCGGTCTGGCGCGCTGCATCGCCATGGTGATTGTCTGGAACGATCTGGCCAAGGGGAATACCGAATATGCCGCCGGGCTGGTGGCCTTCAACAGCATCTTTCAGGTGCTTTTCTACAGCGTCTACGCCTGGTTTTTTATCACTGTGCTGCCTCCACTGGTGGGGCTTAAGGGGGTTGTAGTCGATGTCAGTATCAGGCAGATCGCCGAGAGTGTCTTCATCTACCTGGGGATACCCTGTATCGCCGGTGCTGTCACCCGTCTCATCGGTGTGAAAGCCATGGGGAAAGAGCGCTACCATCGGGAGTTCGTGCCGAAGATCGGCCCTTTGACACTGATCGCCCTGCTCTTTACCATTGTCGTCATGTTCAGCCTCAAAGGGAACCTGATCGTGCAGCTGCCGTTTGATGTGGTTCGTATTGCCATTCCGTTGCTGATTTATTTTGTCGTCATGTTTCTGGTCTCTTTCTGGATGGGAAAGCGGCTCGGGGCCGATTACGGCAAGACAACCACCCTGGCCTTTACCGCGGCAAGCAACAATTTCGAGTTGGCAATCGCCGTGGCCGTAGCCGTTTTCGGACTTAATTCCGGAGCAGCTTTTGCCGCTGTCATTGGGCCTCTGGTGGAGGTTCCGGTGATGATCGGACTGGTGAATGTGGCGTTCCGGTTCCAGAAAAAGTGGTTCAGCAAGGAGTGTCTATAACAGAAAGTTATTGACTGACTTCAAAATCCCGAACCGCACGTTCGCTCTGTGCACTCAAGGCCGCAAAGGAAGCCAAAAAGCGCAAAGGTTATTTGCTTTCTGTTTTTCTTTGCGGCTCAAATGCTTTTCCATATAGTCCTTCCCGCAGAATGTTCCCACACTTTCAGACTCCTTTTTTGATTATCCACTTTATTGACTCAGATCAAACAGTTAGCCGGTTTTATCTGTTACCTTCATAATCACCACAAGGGAGGAGACTAAAGATGAACTTTAACAACAATCTCGGCGACAAGGCGATTTCTGATGTGATGCAGAGCTACCCGGAGATAGGAGATATACTTTCCCGCTACGACATCGGCTGCACGACCTGCAAGGTAGGGATCTGCCTTCTTAAGGATGTTGTTTCGATTCATGGTCTCTCCAAGGAAGATGAAGCGAAAATCGAAGATGAAATTAATAACTATCTGGCAAAAAAAGGAGAATAAATCATGGGAAATCTCGGATGTGGCTGCCCAGGCAGCATGGCAAAAGTCATTGAAAGACCAATAACAGAGGATTGTTGCAGTACCAAGGCTGTTTCTGAACTGAGGCAGTGGCCTGTTCAGCTTCACCTGGTACCGCCGGCAGCTCCATACTTCAAAAATGCTGACATCCTTGTCTGTGCAGACTGCGTGGCCTTTGCCATGGGGAGCATGCATCAGGATCTGCTTAAAGGGAAAGCACTGGCAATTGCCTGCCCGAAACTTGATGATACCGACAGCTATGTGGACAAGCTGGCAACTATCTTTTCTACTAACGAAACCCCCAGTGTTACCGTGGCGATCATGGAGGTTCCATGCTGCCGTGGTCTGGATGTCATGGTCAGGGAAGCGGTAAAGAAAAGCGGCCGGGATATCCCGCTGGAGACAGTCATAATAGGAATTGACGGTACAAGGAAAAACTGATGAAGAAAGACATTACTACCGCGCTGGTGGATGAACACCGGCTGATACTCCGCATGATTGCCCTGTTGGAGCTCAATGCAACCAAAACCGCGGCTGGCAGCTATTCAAACTGGCAGTTTTATCTGGACGGGGTCGATTTTATCCGCAACTATGCCGACCGTTTTCATCATGCCAAGGAGGAGGATGTGCTTTTTGCGGCTCTCGTTGCCAACGGCATGCCTCGGGAGAACAGCCCGGTGGCAGCGATGCTGATGGAGCACGATCAGGGGAGAGCTTTCGTGCGGGCCATGGAGGCGGCAGCACTGGAAGCCTGCAAAGGGGTTGCCGGGCAGGAAACGACGATTGTCGAGAACGCCTTCGCCTATGCGGCGCTGCTGCGGGACCATATCGCCAAGGAAGACGAGATCCTCTATCCGCTGGCAGAGCGGGTCATTCCCGAAGCCATGCGCGATGGTATCGTTGAAGGCTACCAACGGGCTGAAGCGGAATCGGCTGCCAACTTTGGCGAACGCTACCGCCTGGTGGTAGAAGCCTACGAAAAGGAACAATAAATAAAAAAAGCCCTGCAAGCGGATATTGCAGGGCTTTATAGTACTTAACTTGTAATCAGCTATTTCTTCATGATTCTGCCGCCAGTCTTCATCGGATCACCTTTGTAGCCAAGTTCCTTCCAGTTCATCCTCTTGCCTCCCATGTGACACTCGCCGCACTGGACTGCATCCTCTCTCGGCGATACTTCATGGCTGGCACTGATATAGGACACTGTGTTGACGAACTCGTATTTCCCGCTGTAAGGGAGTATGTCCGAGCTGTTTTTCAGCGCATTGTCCCAGCTGAAATCATCCCAGAGTGATTTGTACTGTTGGAAGATGCCGAGATATTTGTACTTTGAATCCATCGGCTGATCGCCGGTGTAGAGTTTGTAGGGATAGATTTTCGCATTTTTGTCTCTGATATCACCGACCGGTTTTGTCATAACCACCGGTTTCTTCGGATCCTTTATCTTGTCGCCGACCATGTAGCGCTCAATTTTTCCGTTATACCAGGCATAGACCGGCGTAACATTCATTCCCCAGGTGAATGAACCTTTCTTTTTCATAAAAGTCTCTTTGTCAAACTGATCTTCAGAAGTCAGATCCTTGCCTACATCAGACCATTTCCAGCTCATCTTGGTTGCCTGAGCCTTGTTGAAGACTGGTATATGACAAGTTTCACAGGCCAATGACGCCAAATGGCCATTGAGGATGACGCCATTTTTAGATTTCTGGTGGGGTGCCATCTTGCCTGTGTGGCAATCCGGACAGGCCACTCTGGAGTCGTAGTGCGCCATCATGCTGGAAGCACCGCCGATTTTATGCTCTTTGGTTTTGTGACAGATCTGGCAGGACATGTCCTGACCGCCGCTTGCCTTGGAGCCCATATGGACATCCTGCTTTTTGGTGGTCTTTTCAAGGGTTGAATCCAGGCCGGCATGCTTTACCGCATCGGCGCCACCGCCGAAGAAGTGACAGTAGCCGCAGTTCCTCCGGGTCGGCATGCCGACGCTCTTGGCGGCCAGATCCAGATCCATAATCCCTTTCTCCATGGACTTCATGTCAACGGTACAGCCGACCGACGCCCGCTGGTAGTTTCCTTTCTGGGCATGGCAGATGAGGCAGTCCACGTTCGACTTGTTGCTGAAATCGTAATCGGTCCGGGTCCAGCCGTAGCCGGCATGGCATTTGTCGCAGGCTTCGTGGACAACACCGTCCTTACCACCTTGAATGGAGGCACAGAAGGCATTGAGCATGTTTGCCTTACCATACTGTTTGCTGCTTTTCTCCAGACCCTTGACATGGTTGGGCGTCCCCTTCCAGTTCCAGTGGGTTGTTTTCATGAAATCCGCAGCCTCTTTCTCGTGGCATTCAATGCATGCTTTGGTTACTTCCGGCCCGCTCTTGAAGCCCCCTTTGAGATGCTGCGCATGATCTTCGGCAGCAAAAAGCTGCGCTGAAGCAATTAATGCCGCTGTTAAAGAGAGTGCTGTAATCAATCTGTATGCGTGCATTTGGTCTAGCCCCCCTGTTGTCAGCAGCCTGCTGTTTTCTTGAAACTTTTTGCCAGATTTTTGCCGGATTCGTTGTCATACTTACAGCGGATTTCGTCATCCATAACGATCCGCTTATCCTTGAACTTGTCAAGAGTCAGCTCATCAATTACCAGAATCGGCACTTCAACGCCGCTCTTGGAGTCCTTGAGAACTACGTTCGCCGATTTGCCATCAACGGCAACTTCGAGTTTTGTGATGGTGCCGACCATTTTCAGCTCTTCGGCAAAAGCAACCGCTGAAATAGAGAGTGCTGCGACTACAAGCATCAGAGAGAGGATTGAAGATGTGAGAAACTTTTTCATATTGTGCTCCTTGATAGTTTTACGGGCCGTATAACTTCTGAAACGGGGCGGCAACAGAAGTTGTAAACAACCGCTGCCGCCTGGTTACCTAGAACTTCACTTCAAATGTTGCGTAGACGTCATGGGCCTTTTTCAAAGGTGTCATGAGGAGAAGGTCGCTTGACTGGATAGCGGAGATCTTCTGCGGAGCACCTACCCAGTTGTTGCTGCCGGTGTATTCAAAGTCGTAATACTGGTAGCCGATCTTGAAAAATGCCTTGCTCAGGTAGGATGAAACCGGCTTGAGGTTCAGCTCCTGAATGATGTAGGGCTCGAAAACATTACCCCTTGTGCCGACCTTGCTTGTCCACATGTCGTCAGCAGCAGGAGCAAATGTTATCCAGTTTTTGGAGCCGTGATTGTACTCAAAACCGATCTTTGTTTTTGAAGGAAGGTCGTAACGAACACCGGCATAAGCTGCCCAGCCGGTCCTGTCTTTTGGTGCCTCAGGTGCGAGGAACCCACCGGTCATAAGCCCCTGAAAACCGGCATTTGCCGAGACGTTGTTGTTCGGGTGGGTAATGCTCATGCCGAAATCGGCGAAGAAGTTGAGTGTGCCGGGGCCGACGTTTTTAAGTGTCGTCATTGCGCCTGCGCCGTACCAGTCGATGTCGCCGAGGTTTACTGATGGTGCAGTATTACCGAAGGCGCTGTTATACATGACCGGGAAGTCAAAGATGTTGAAGCCGCGATTCCACTGCAACCAGACCCGGAGTGGATCTGTGTCTACAGGTATAATTGCAATCCCGAGCATGTCGGTGTCTTTGATACTGTTTGTCGGTGTTTTCAGACCACTGTCAAAACCACGTCCGTAGCAGAGCTTGGTATAGGCGCCAGGCAGGGCATCAATGTCAGGGGCAAAGCCGAGAGTCATGCCGTCAAACGCATAATCAACCAGCAGGGCAGGTGTACCGCCATTGCCCGGGCGCTCAGTGTTCATTTTCAGGTTGCTGGGAGCGCCGTTTGTTGATGGCCGACGGCCGACAGAGAACCATAAAGGTTGATCCAGAATGTTGCTCCAGGTTGCATAGACACGATCTACATTGAGTTTGCTGTCAGTAGGGACATGGCCGACAGTGCCGTCAAATGCGCCAACGCGGTCGGCAAAGTAATCGCCTGTGGTTGCAGTGTCATCCTGGGCGCCTGATGTTTTGTACATGTCCAGTTTGGCAGTTACAGTGACATTCTGGGTAGCTTTGGCGTGAAGATCCAGACCAAACTTGTTGGTATAGAGTGTCTCGTTCTTTGGCTTGTACTCAGGTGTGTAAGCTCCTGCGCCAAGGGCTTGCAGGTGCGCCATTGCTGCTGCGGGGTTGCCTGCATATGCACCCCCAGGTGCTGTCAGGTAGCCGATGAAATTTCCCATCATTGCATTCGGAGTGAGTCCTGCTACAGCTGAGTATTTTGTCGAGCTGAGCATTGCCTGTGCCATTGGGGTGGCAAAGAAACCGGAAGTGGCAGGGTCGCGCTGGAGGGCACCCATGAATGTCGGAGCGTTGGAGTATCCCATTGTTTCTCCATGCAGCGAGTCAACCCTGAAGCGGTAATCTCCGCCGATGGTCAACCATTTGCCAAGAGACTTGTCATCGACCTTTTTTACCTGACCTTTGAGGAGTTCAATCTCTTTGGAGAGCTGATCAACCTTTTTCTGCAGATCTTCATCTGCGGCGCTTGCAGCAAGCGGCAGTGCCAACCCGGCCAACAGAGCCGTAGTTGCCAGAGTTAAAACCGTTCTTTTCATAGTAGTCTCCTTTTTCTTGAAATTACCGGTCAAAGACGATTTCGGTCATTTGACGCAGTGTAATGATTTATTTTCGTAGCTGAAAATGAGGTTGTCTGGTCGAAAATCCCAATAAAATGGCTTGATATAGCAAAACCAATTTATTCATTAAGACGGATATTCTAATATATGATTATTGGAATGCAATCGAGGTGCCATGAAAGATTAGAATGTGAAATCTGTCTCATCTGTAATGGTGGTATTGCAGTTTATTTTTGTGTTGAGTAGATTACTCTTGGTAGTAAGAATAAATGTGCAGGAGATGATGTATTATGAACGAAAGAGCTCCAATGATTCTGGAGTCTGTTAAAGGTATGCTTGAAGATGCCGGTGCAAATGTCATGGCCCGTTCCGGTCGCAGCGAGCATTACAGTGCCCCGCGGGAGTTCTCCTTTGAGGTCAGGGGAACATTCCCAAACGGGCTGGAACTGCAGGTCGTTGCCAGGCAGTTTACCTACCGCGACCCGTGGGAGGCGAGCGGACGGGTCAACGATCTTGTCGATGTCTCCCTGTTCAGGGATGGCGGCTTTTCACCGCTGCCGAAGGGGTACCCTTTCTTTCAGGGGAAGGATGAGGAGTCTGCATTGGATGAGGATCAACTGCGCGAACTGATAGAGTGCGTGAAGGGGGTAAATCCGAAACTATACGAATTGCAGAGGCTGACGGGGGATTTGTAGCTCAAGAGAATTACTCCAAATCGAGATGGTAAAGGCGAAAAGACGTAGCCTTTTGCATTTCAGGCAGATATCAGCAGCACATATGGAATCATCCCGTAGTTCCAGGCAAGACAGAGGCGTCTGTATCCGGAAAAGAGAAGCGCTTCTCCGCCTGAAGTGAGGATTATCGGCGCAGGGAGAGTCAGCTTGCCGTCGCGCTGCAGAGCGTCTTCCATTTTGGAATAGTTAAGCCGGTAGCCACGCTTTGCCTTTGCCAGATAGCGGCAGTAATCTTCATAGGTGTGGTGTGAGAGCAGTACCGGTGTCCCTTCTATCTCACTGCTGCGGGGATACCTGGCAAGCCGGGCTGATGGGGCGTTTGCAGTTATCGAGTCCCAGCCTATTTTGTACTTTTCATAAAAAGGCTGTTTCGCCGGGTGATTGAAAAACTCCCATTTTTCCTCTTCAAGATCAGGAAGAGTCCATTCAATTGTAAGAGATGAATCTGAGTGTGCCATATGGATAACCTTTGAGGTGGATCGGCAGCTGGTAGCCACCGCAGTGAGCCACTTTACCCTTTCTGATGGCCCCGTTCAATCAGTAATCACTTGCCAGTTTCCGGCATTTCGGGTATCTCTTCCTACGTTACAAAAAAACAGAACATCTATACAAAAGAGGGTGCGATAAAGTGAGTAGAGAAAAAGTTAACATGATAAGCCTTGGCTGCCCGAAAAACCTTGTTGATGCGGAAGTTATGCTCGGCTATCTCGGCAGGGAAGGGTACGAAGTCACAACTGATGAGCATGAGGCTGACATTATTATCGTCAATACCTGCTCTTTTATCAAAGAGGCGAAGCAGGAGAGTATTGACACGATTCTTGATCTTGCTGACAGGAAACATGATGCAAAATGCAAGCTCCTGATTGTGACAGGATGCCTGCCACAGCGCTACCAGGAAGAGCTGTCAAAGGAACTTCCAGAAGTGGACATTTTTGTCGGCACCGGCGATTATCCTAAAATTGCCGAAATCATTGCCGAGAAAAAGGGAGTTGAAGGACAGATCCGCTATGTCGGCGATCCGGATTATCTCTATGATGCCGAGATGCCGCGGATGCAGTCATCTCCTCGCTACTACTCCTATTTGAAGATCGCCGAAGGGTGCTCCAACTGCTGCTCCTACTGCGTTATCCCTTCACTACGAGGCAAGTTCCGTTCACGCCCGCTTAACCTGGTGCTGGAGGAAGCGCAGCGCCTTGTCAGCAATGGTGTAAAAGAGCTGAACCTTATTGCACAGGACATAACGGTTTACGGCAGTGATCTACCCGGTGGCATTACCCTCGAAACTCTGATTAAGGAGCTTGTAAAAATTGACGGACTTCGCTGGATACGACTGCTTTACGCCTATCCTGACGGCATCACCGATGGTCTCATTGAGCTGATTAAAAATGAAGAGAAAATCTGCAAGTATCTTGATATGCCGCTTCAGCATATCAGCGATCCGGTTCTCTCAAGGATGAAACGCAGAAGCAGCGAGACACAGATTCGGGAGCTGGTTGCAAAACTCAGGGAGGAAGTTCCTGACATTGCCCTGCGCACATCGCTCATTGTCGGTTTTCCCGGCGAAAGTGACCAGGATTTCAAGAAACTCTGCCAGTTTGTCGAGACAACACAGTTCGATCGCCTTGGGGTCTTCTGTTACTCAAAGGAAGAGGGGACGCCTGCTGCCGAGATGCCTGATCAGATAACCGAAAGGGTCAAGCGCGAGCGCTACAAAAAGCTGATGCAGCTTCAGGCCAGACTCTCTTTCAAGCGCAATCGCAAACTGATGGACAGCTTCGAAGAGGTGATTGTCGAAGGGGTCAGCGAGGAGAGTGAACTGCTCCTGAAAGGCCGGTCATCAAGGCAGGCGCCTGATATTGACGGCATGGTCTACATAACTGCAGGGACGGCAAATATCGGCGATATAGTCAAATTGAAGATAACCGATTCATCTGACTATGATCTCATCGGGGAGATTGTGGAGTAATTGGAGCGTCAGCAGCAAAACCACTCTGAAAAATACGGTGTACTGCTGATTCTTGCCGCCGCTCTTCTCTGGGGGACAACCGGGACATCACAGGCGCTCGCTCCGTCGGGCGCTAACCCTGTTGCCCTTGGCACTTTTCGGCTTATCACAGGTGCTTTGGCATTGCTTGCTGTCGCACTTATGAAAAGGAGCTTCAGGTCTTCAGGGCCTTGGTCTCCTCTCTTGATAGCCTTGTCAGCAATCTTCATCGCCTCCTACCAGCTTACCTTCTTTGCGGCAGTCTCAATTACCGGTGTTGCTGTCGGAACCATGATTGCAATCGGCAGCTCTCCGGTGGCAGCAGGCCTTCTCGGTTATTTTGTCAGGGGGGAGCGTCTGGGGCGTAGGTGGATGGCGGCAACGCTGCTTGCCGTTATCGGCTGCACACTGCTTGCCGCCGGGGGCGGGACACTGTCGGCAAAACCGGCAGGGGTTATTCTCGCACTTTTGGCCGGGTTTTCATACGCAGCATATACGGTCAGTATCAAAGGGCTTCTGGATAAGAACAGCCCTGATGCCGTACTGGCGGTTGTCTTTTCTGCTGCTGCTGTCATTATGTCGCCGCTGCTTCTCTTCTCTGACTGCGGCTGGGTTTTGAGCCTTCGCGGGGCAGCTGTTACGTTACATCTTGGGCTTTTTGCAACTGCAGGTGCCTACTGGCTCTTTGTAAGGGGGCTCAAAACCGTCAAAATCGGCACAGCTGCAACCCTGTCGCTTGGGGAGCCGCTTACTGCCTCACTCCTTGGCGTTTTGCTCCTTGGTGAACATCTCGGCATCTGGCAGACTGTTGGTATAATTCTACTCTTTTCAGGCATAACTATACTTACGGTCGGCTCAGGTCGTTCAAGTGTTGAATAGGCTAAAGCGGCAGTTGACATTGTCGATGCTGACTGGCTATATTGACACCAAAGAATTATGCTTAAATTAATCCCTTTAAAATTTGTCTCCCGACTACTGCTGCTGGTCATGCTCACGGTTGCCATTAATTGCATCAGTGAGAGTTCCCATGCCATGCAGGGGCATCTTTTTGCGACAGGCGGCCACGCTGAGCATGTCGGCAATGATGCGCCTCACCAGTGTCCCGACTCTTCTCAGGAGCAGCATCAGGATCACGATTGTTGCGACAGCTGCAGCAACTGCGCTACCCATGCACCACTGACGAATCAGATGATGCCGATTGTTTATAACCCGCTCATTACAGACCAGCAGTTTTCCGAACCATTTAAGCATTTCTCTGAAGTATTTCTTCCCAAGTTTATCCCCCCGCAAAACCTGACCTGACAAGCTTTTACAGGAGTAGTCCGTCCTGATTCAGGGACAGTTGCGTCTGCAGTCAGGTCGTACTGCGACTTTGAGCGCTGTTCATTCAATATTCACTACAGATAAATGGAGGTTATTCATTTGGAATCGACCAAATCTGCATGGGGAGTTCTCTCCTTATTGTACGTAATTACTGCTCTGTTTTCATGCCCGTCGGTTTTTGCCAGAGAATCGGCTTTGTCATTGTCGCAACTTATTGACTACTCCCTGCAAAACAGTGGAGAGCTTAAAGCGCTGCGTGAAGAGAAGGGAATTAAAGATGCCGCCAGGATCAGGGCAGGAATTCTGCCAAATCCGACCCTTGAGTTTGAGGTAAAAAGCGGTGCCCTTACCGGAAGCAAAAATGAGAGCAGCCTGGGGCTGGGTATTTCACAGGAGTTTGTTCTTGGTGGAAAAAGAGATAAACGGCTCGCATTGGCAGAGCGGGAGCTGGAGGTCTACCGCTGGCAACTGACCGACAGGGAGAGGCTGCTTCGGGGCGAAGTGAAGAACGCCTACTTTGATCTTCTCCTTGCAACAGAAAGGCTGGAGCTGGCTGATCGCTCCATGGCACTGAATCGTCAGCTACTGGATGTGACCAGGGCGCGGCTCGCTGCCGGTGACATACCTGAGCTGGAGATGAATCTGGCAAAAGTCGAACTTGGACGAAGCGAGCTTACAAGGATTGAAGCTTTAAAAGGGGTGCAACAGAGTCAGTCCAGACTCTTGGTGCTGACAGGGCTTACGGATAGTCAGGCTGTCATCAGCGGAAAACTTGATAGTAGCACAAAGATGCAAAAAACTCCGACTGAGCTGAAGCAGATTGCTTTGAGCAGCCGTCCCGATATCAAGCTTCTTGAGTCTGAAAAAAGAAGGGGGGAGGCAGATATGCTCCTTGCCGATGCTGAGGGAGTTCCGAATCTCACCGCCGGCCTGCTCTTCAGTCGTGATGCGACATCCATGGAGATCGGCGGCGTAGAAGGAAAAGATACCGCCTACACCGTAGGTGTCAGACTCTCAATGCCGATACCGGTTTTTGACCGCAATCAGGCCAGCATACAAGAAGCCAGCGCCAGAAAGAGCAGCAGCGAAATCCGTCTACGTTCGGCTGTAAGATCCATTGAGCAGGAGACTGAAGGCGCCTACCGGTCATATCAGAGTGCCACATCGGTACTCTCTCTCTATGGATCCGACATCATTCCCCAGCTTGAGGAGAATCTGAAGCTGACCCAGGAGGCTTACCGCCTTGGCGAAGTGGGGATTCTCTCGCTGTTCCAGGAACAGAAAAAATTTATTGAAGTAAGTGAAGGCTATCTGACCGCTCTTCATGACCGCCAGGCAGCCCTTGTGAGGCTTGAATCGGTCACTGCATCAGAACTTACCGGAGGTATCAAGTGAAGAAAAAAGGGTTGATTATCGGACTTATTCTGGCTGTCGCAATTGGTGGCGGTCTTTACTATCGTGCAAACCAGACCAAAGGCGACGCGGAACAGACGGAGCATAAGGAAGCCGGTCATAAAAGTGAAAAAGCTGACAGTCCTGATCTGCATAAGGGTGAAAAGGGTGGTCACGAAGGGGAAGCCGGTCATGGCGGAGAAGGAAAGATAAGTATGACCCCGCAGATGCAGAAGCAGAACGGCATCGTGGTGGCAGCAGCAAAAAAGCAGCGGGTTGCCGGAGCCATCAGTGTAACCGGCAAAGTTGAAGTTAATGCCGACAGAATTGCGCATATATCACCGCGTATACCCGGAAAAGTCGTCAGTGTAAAGCCATCCCTCGGTGACAGTGTTGCTGCCGGGCAGGTGTTGGCAACCCTTGACAGTGTCGAGCTTGGCGAAGCAATGAACCGCTACAATCAATCCAGAACAAAACTGGCCCTGGCCGGTTCCAGCATGGAGCGGGTCAAGGCGTTGGTGGAGAAAAAAATTGCCGCACGTAAGGACATTCTTCAGGCCGAGACCGATTATAAAACCGCCCAGACAGAACTGCATACCGATGAGGAGCGCCTGTCACTCTACGGAATCACGCTTGCAGAGCTGAAGGGGGATGGTCACAAAAGACCGCTGCTGCCGGTCCGTTCACCGATTGCCGGGGTTATTACCGAGAAGCATGCCATTGTCGGAGAACTTTCCGACCCGTCCAAAAGCCTCTACACCATAGCCGACCTCTCTTCGCTCTGGATTATTGTTGATGTGAATGAAAAGGATCTTGCCAGAATTCATCGCGGACAGAGTGCCACGGTCTCCGTTGCCGCCTTCGCCGATATGAAGCTCAAAGGGCGCATCACCTATATTGCCGACCTGGTCGATCAGGCCAGTCGCACGGTCAAGGCCCGGATTGAGGTTGCCAATCCGGGGCGCAAGCTGAAGCCGGAGATGTTTGCCACGGTTGAGCTGGCACTGGCCGCAGATGCCCCGCCGGTGCTGGCTGTGCCGGAAGACGCCTTGCAGGAGCTGGACGGAAAAAAGGTGCTCTTTGTTGCCGAGGATGAAGATGAGTTTGCCATCCGTACTGTCCAGACCGGACGGGCAGCAGGCGGTATTGTGGAGATTGTCTCAGGGCTGAAGGAGGAGGAGAAGTATGCGGTCAAGGGCGCATTCATCCTCAAATCAGAGGCGAAAAAGGGTGAGGTCAAGGATGAACATGGACATGGGAAGTAAGGCAGGTGTTTAGGCTGAAGGCTGAAGTAGGGTTTTGGTTTTCCCTTCAGTCTTCGACCTTCAGCCTATCAACCTGAACGCAATAGAGACCAGGAGAACATTTATATGCTGGAAAAACTTGTAGCTTACACATTACGGCAGAAGGGGATGGTTATTTTTCTCGCACTGCTGATCATTGTCTTTGGACTTTACTCTTATATTAAACTGCCAATCGACGCTTTCCCGGATGTGACAAACAATCAGGTTGAGGTGGTCAGCCATGCCGACGGACTGTCGGCAATCGAGATTGAACGAAATGTCACCTATCCCATAGAGATGGCAATGCGCGGTCTTCCCGGGATTGAGCAGATGCGTTCGGTCACCAAGTTTGGCCTCTCCATCGTCACAATTGTCTTCAAGGATGATGTGGAGCTTTACTTTGCCCGGCAGCTGGTGTTCGAGCGACTGGCAGAGGCCAGAGAAAAAGTCCCCAAAGGGGTCGAAGTTGCCATGGGGCCCATTGGTACGGCCATGGGGGAGATTTACCAGTATAACCTTGAAGGGAAGATGCCCGATGACCCGCAAAAGAAGATCGCCTACCTGACCAACCTGCGTACAATTCAGGAGTGGATTGTCACCCCGCAGCTGAAAAGCGTTGCCGGAGTTAATGAAATCAACTCCTATGGCGGCTATTTCAAGCAGTATCAGGCAGTAGTCTCTCCGGAGAAGCTGGTGAAGTACGGTGTTACGGTTGATGATGTCTACACCGCCATCGGCAACAACAATGAAAACGTCGGCGGCAATCTGCTTGAGCGTGGTTCCGATCAGTGCATAGTTCGTGGGGTCGGTCTCATCAAGGAGCTGAGCGATATCGGCAGTATCGTCCTCAAATCGGCTGGCGGGACCCCCACCTATATCCGCGATGTTGCCGAGGTGAAGGTCGGAGAAGCTGTGCGCATGGGCGCAGCAATGAAAAACGGCAAGGATGAATGTGTCGGCGGTATCGTCATGATGCTGCGTGGCGAGAACAGCCGCGATGTTGTCCGCCGTGTTGCAGCCAAAGTGAAGGAGATAAACGAAAACAATATCCTCCCCGAAGGGATAAAAATTACCCCTTATTATGACCGGAGCGATATTGTAAAAGCGAGCGTCGGCACGGTAAACAGGGCGCTGGTCGAAGGCTCGATCCTTGTTCTTATCGTGCTTTACCTGCTGCTGAACAGCGTCCGCGGGAGTATCGTTGTTCTCATTGCCCTGCCGCTCTCCCTCCTGGCCACCTTTATTGTCATGAAGCTCTCCGGTATTACTGCCAACCTGATGTCCCTTGGCGGTCTGGCCATCTCCATCGGCATGATTATCGACACCACCATTATTCAGGTGGAGAACGTGCAGCGCCACTTAAGTGAAGTCGGTGAGAACCGACCGAAGCTGGCGACCGTACTCAGGGCGGTCATGGAGGTTCGTAAGCCGAGCATTTTCGGCGAGCTGATTATTGCCATAACGTTCATCCCTATTCTTGCCCTTGAGGGGATAGAGGGGAAGATGTTCGGCCCGCTAGCCATCACGGTAGCCATTGCCCTGCTTGCTTCTCTGTTTCTCTCGGTTTTCATCATTCCGGTGCTCTGCATACTTTTTCTGAAATCCCATCCGGAAAAAGAGAGCTTTATCATGAAGCATGCAAACCGGCTTTATCTGCCGCTTCTTGACTATGCCATGAACAGTAGACGGGTCGTGCTCGGCGTTGCCGGCGGGCTGCTGGTGGTATCGCTCTTTCTGGTAACGCGGCTCGGTACTGAGTTCATCCCGATCATGGATGAAGGCGCTTTTGATATGGATGTATCGATGCTCCCCGGGGTCTCACTGCAAAAGGCTCTGGAAGTCAATGGAATGGCTGCTGCCAAGCTGAAGGAGTTTCAGGAGCTTGACACGATCGTTGGCAGAACCGGACAGACCGGGGTTGCCCTTGATACCAGAGGCTCTGACAAAACCGGTTATGTCGGGATTTTCAAGCCGAAAAGTGAGTGGAAGCGTGACATTAGTAAGGAAGAGGTCACTAATCAGATGAGAAAGGCAATGGAGTCCGTCGCCGGGATTACCGTCGGCTTCAGCCAGCCGATACAGTGCCGGATAGATGAGCTTGTTGCCGGAACCAGAGCCCAGCTTATAGTCAAACTGTTTGGTGAAGATATTAATATTCTCAGTGATAAATCGGCAGAAATAGCCAGGGTTCTGTCAACGGTCAAAGGCGGGGCTGATCTGAATGCAGAAAAAATATCGGGACAGCCCTATCTGACGGTCAATATTGATCGAGCCAGAATAGCCCGTTATGGACTCAACATCAGTGATGTACAGAAAGTTATTGAAATTGCAGTGGCAGGCAAATCCGCCTCCAAATTTTATGAAGAGAACCGCAGCTTTGATATTACGGTAAGGCTTCCGGAGGAGAGGCGCAACTCTCTTGAGTCGATCAAAAACCTGCTGATCACCACAAAGGGCGGCATGAATGTCCCTCTGGAGCAGTTGGCTGAGGTGAAGATGATCGAAGGCCCGGCCCAGATCAGCCGTCAGGACGGGGTGCGCCGTATCGGTATTGAGATGAACATTACCGGCAGGGATATCGGCAGTTTCGTTGAAGAGGCAAAGCAGAAGATCAAAGCGCAGGTCAAGCTGCCGTCCGGCTACTATCTCACCTGGGGCGGGCAGTTTGAAAACCAGCAGAGGGCTATGGGTCGCCTGCTGATTATCGGTCCGGTAGCCATCAGCATGATCCTGCTGCTCCTCTATATAACTTTCCGCTCTATCCGTCTGGCGCTGCTTGTCATCTCCAACCTGCCGTTTGCACTGATTGGCGGAGTGTTCGCACTTTTTATTTCAGGGCAGTATCTTTCCGTACCGGCATCGGTCGGATTTGTGGTTCTGTTCGGTGTTGCCGTTCTCAACGGGCTTGTACTGGTATCACGCATTTCCCAGCTGCGTGACGAAGGGATGGGGCTTGATGAGGCAATCAGGAAGGGGGCTGTTGACCGCCTTCGTCCGGTACTGATGACAGCATCAATTTCCATCTTTAGCCTGATTCCGATGCTGCTTGCCGGTGGCGCCGGTTCGGAAATCCAGAAACCTCTGGCAACAGTTGTCGTCGGCGGACTGCTCACCTCCACCCTGCTGACGCTGCTGATTATTCCGTCTGTGTATGGTTGGGCTGAGAAGAGAAAAATAGTAGAGGAAGATGTTTGATTTAAAAGAACGGAAGGCCGGTTCCGCTATGCTGAACCGGCCTTTGAGCTTAAAATCGGCAGTTTGAGTGCTTAAAGTGTACTACTTCACTGATTTACTGGTCAGATTCTCTTCGTTGCACTCACCTTTGACGCCCAGCCCTTTGCATATGGCATCTGCTTTGGAAACGATCTCCTCAAGGGGCATGCCGTTTGCCTCAAAAACCTTAAGCGCTGCAGCCTGTCGCCAATCAGCCTCCCTTTCAGCCTGTTTTATCCGGGCAACTTTCCTGCCATTACGCGCCTCATCAACCCGCTTCAGTCGTGCTAATTCCTCCCGATAGGCTATAAGGGCACTGTTCTTGAGGCGCACCGCCTCTACGGCACTGCGCAGTCCGGGCTCGCTTGGGAGAGGTTTTGTCGGCTCCTGTGCAAGCAGATCTGACAACGGTTGTAATGGTGATGTTGAAGGAGCCGGTGTGGGCGCAGAAACATTCACAGGAACCGGGGCTGCTGTCGGTACCTCTGTTTTTTTCTTCATCGGGGCGATTGTCAGGAGTCGATCATTAGCCTTTACCGAAAATTCGCTCTCAGGAAAGCGGTCAATGATGCTTTCATAAATTTGTCGTGCCTTTTCATGATTTCCGGTGCGTTCTTCTTTGCCAGCCTGTAAATAAAGGCTCTGGGGGGAGTCTGCTACAGTCTGAGCTGCAAAAAGAGGTGTGGCAAGGCAAATTGCTGTGCAAATAATCAGAATGGTTCGTTTCATTTTGTACTCTCCAATATGGATTTGTCGGTAATAACTCCGGCCGGCATAAGCTCGGCTATGAGCATGGCAACAAGTATCAGGCTAGCCCCGAACCAGGCTACGGTTGAAAGCTTTTCTCCTGCGGCAAAGTAAGCATACCCTGCGGCAAATACAGGTTCAAGGCAGAAAATAAGCGCGGTCTGAGCTGCTGAAATGTGCCGCTGCATGGCTGTTTGCACAAGAAACGCAAATACAGAGGCAAAGATTGCGCAAAGAAGAAGCGGCCAAAGGAGAAATGGATAGTAGACGAAAAGCGGTTTTCCGCCTGCCAGAGCGATAGTAGCACTGGCAATGGCGATTGTCGTCATTTGTATGGTTGTTATCCAGTAAACATTGTGCTGATGAGCGTAATGACCGGTAAGCAGAAGATGAAGGGCGACGCAGATCGCACAGATGAAGCCGAGAATATCGCCGTAGTTGATGCTGAGCTCTCCGCCGGTGCAGAGAAGAAAAAGTCCAATTGACGCAATAGCCACTCCCCATCTGACCCCGACCGGTATTCTGTGTCTGAAAAAAAGAGCCCCTAAAATAGGGACAAAAACGACATTAAGTCCTGTCAGGAAGCCTGTGTTGGATGCGGTGGTGTAAAGAAGGGCGGCTGTCTGGAAAGCGTATGCGCTAAAGAGTGCAATGCCCAGTGTGACGCCGCAGCGGACAGTTGCAAAGCGCGGAAGTTTGTAGAAGAGCAGTCCGAAAAAAATCATCAGTGCAGCGGCAACCGCAAATCTTTGTGCAAGGAACACAAAAACATCTACTCGGGCAACAGCGTCTTTTACGACGGTGAAGGTGATGCCCCAGAAAAAAGTTGTAGCAATCAGCAGGAGGGCTGCAGCAGTTTTTCTCATACTAAAACCATGTTCTCTAACTCGTTATAATGGTTCTACCTTTAATCCATTCAACAAATCTTTGTTGACAGTATCGTAAAAAGACTTTAAAAAGAAGGAAATTTAAACTAGCGAAACATTTTTTCGTTTTAATTTACGATGAGTGTTGAGCAAATATCAGAGGAGATCAAGACTATGAAGATGTTGAAGATGCTCGCAGCAGTTCTGACAGTTACTGTGCTTACCGCAGGAGCTGCATTTGCCGCACCAAAAAAGATCGTAGTTGCAACAGATGCCACCTGGCCGCCTATGGAGATGGTTGACAAGGACAAGAAGATAGTCGGTTTCGACATCGACTTCCTCAACGCAGTCGCCAAAGAAGCAGGCTTCACAGTCGAATTTAAAAACACTGCATGGGACGGAATTTTTGCAGGTGTCGAGGCAGGTCAGTATGATGCAATCATTTCATCAGTTACCATTACTGACGAACGCTTGAAAAAATATGATTTTTCCATGCCATACATTGATGCAGGTCAGATCCTGATTGTTCCAAAAGCTGAGAAGGGGCTGAAAATTGCTGACCTCAAAGGGAAGAAAGTCGGTGCCCAGATCGGCACAACTGGTGCCATGGAAGTGAAGAAAAATGCTGGCGTCGAGCTCAAGACCTATGACGAAGTCGGTCTTGCATTTGAAGATATGGCAGCAGGCAGAATCGGCGGCGTTGTCTGTGACGAGCCGACAGCTATTATCTATGCCCTGAAAAAGGACGAGTACAAAAGTAAGTTCAAGATTGTCGGCAAGCCATTTACAAAAGAGGCTTACGGTATTGTTGTCAAAAAAGGGAACAAGGAGCTTGTTGACCTTCTCAACAAAGGTATCAAGGCTGTAAAGGCTAAGAAAGCTGACGTAGCTATCAAAAAGCAGTGGCTTAAGTAGGAGATGAGCAAGGGGGGAGAATTTCTCTCCCCTTCTTTTATTTATGGCACATATAGACAAAACCAAGAGTATTGCTGACGTAGGTGATGGTGCTGCTATCCCCATAAAGAGTGATCGCGGGCTTTTCACGGCCTGGCGCATCGCTTTTGTAGGGGCAATAGGCACTCTCGCCTTTCTTTCGTTTTATAAGCCTGACCCATATCTCAATATCATCAAGTTTGTACCGGATGGAATAGTAGTAACCTTCAAGGTGACAGTAGGAGCTATCCTGCTTGCATCTATCATTGGACTGATTACCGGTCTGGGCAGGATATCATCCAACCGCCTATTTAACGGAGCAGCTTCACTTTATGTTGAGGTGATCCGTGGAATACCACTCCTCGTGCAGATCTTTTATATTTATTATGCACTTGGACGCATAGTAAAAATACCTGATCTCCTCAGCGCCATCATTGCCATGGCGGTCTGCTACGGCGCCTACATGGGTGAAGTTTTCCGTGCCGGAATACAGTCCATACCTAAAGGGCAGATGGAGGCAGCCATGTCCCTTGGCATGACCAGAGGGCAGGCGATGCGTCATGTAATTCTTCCACAGGCATTCAAAGTAGTTTTGCCGCCGGTTGGCAATGAGTTCATTGCCCTTTTGAAGGACTCCTCACTGGTATCCATACTGGCAGTTGCAGACCTTCTTCGCAGAGGGCGCGAATTTGCCTCAGAATCATTCACTTATTTTGAAACCTACACCGTAATTGCGCTGATTTACCTCATCATCACACTTTTTTTCTCAAAGCTTATCGGCATTATGGAGGAGCGGATCAATGCTGAAAACTGAGCGAAGAGTCATGGTGCAGGCACGGGATATTGTCAAGCTTTACGGGCGGTTCAAAGCTCTTGACCAGGTTTCACTTACTATTCATGAAGGGGAGAAGATAGTTATTATCGGCCCTTCCGGTTCCGGCAAGAGTACACTGCTGCGTTCTATAAACAGGCTTGAAGAGATTGATGCCGGAACAATGATTGTCAACGGTATGGATCTCTATAATCCGAAGACAGATTTGACGAGGGTTCGCGAAGAAGTGGGGATGGTATTTCAGTCATTTAACCTCTTTCCACACAAATCAGTCCTTGAAAACCTGACACTTGCACAGATCGTTGTCCGTAAAAGATCAAAGGATGATGCCCTTGAAAAGGCTAAGAAGCTCCTGGCCAAAGTTGGTCTTTCCGACAAGGCAAATGCTTATCCGGGAAAGCTGTCCGGTGGCCAGCAACAGCGCGTCGCCATAGCCCGCTCACTGGCAATGGATCCGAAGATCATGCTTTTCGATGAACCGACATCTGCGCTTGATCCGGAAATGATTGGAGAAGTCCTCGATGTCATGAAGGATCTTGCCAATGAGGGGATGACAATGGCTGTTGTTACCCACGAAATGGGTTTTGCCAGAGAAGTGGCCGACAGGGTGGTTTTTATGGACAATGGTGCAGTCGTAGAAGAAGGGACGCCGGAGCATTTTTTCACAAATCCGGACCACCCACGGGCAAAACAGTTTTTGAGTCAGATTCTCTGATGGTCTGTTTACAGCCATCTAAATAAACCAAGCAGGACATTTCATCACAGGGAGGAAGTTATGAAGTTAGGAAAAAGATTACCAGTCCTTGCTGCAGCAGCAGCTCTGACAGCGGTAGGTGCAACATCCGCATTGGCAATGGAGCACCAGTTCGGTGGGGCGTTCACAGTTTACAGTGACGTTTCGAACTTTAATGGTTCAACAACACCTAATGCCGATACCGGTATATATGAGCCTCAGGGAA
>JACABD010000056.1 GCA_013377075.1 Geobacteraceae bacterium
ACCACTTAAAACTACAGAAAAAGCAGCTATATTGAAAAAGGCTCCCGACACCGATCGGGAGCCTTTTTCAATTTTGCAGAGAGAACTCTTCCTTGCACTCAACTTTTTAAATATACGCCGAAAAAAATTTAAAAACAGACTGTTTATTTCAAAAATGAGGGGTATACTTAAATCAGAAGTAAGGAAGTTAAAGTTGACCGGGGAGGGAAACATGTCTGAATGTACGCCACCAGGTTTTTTAGGTAAAAATGATTGAAGTAATATTCCGGAAAAGACAGAGCCGGAACAGGCCTTGAAAAGGTAAAACGGTTAGATGAGATAAAAGAAGCCCACCGAAATTATGGTGGGCTTTTCATTTAGTCAAGCAAGAAGACTCATTACCAATAACAGGCAGCAAATGGTAAGAGCAAATCGCATTAGAAAGACTTAGATATGTCAATCAGCTGAGTCTTTCTAACGCCTGGACATTTAATAGCAGACGAGCCCTGCGGAGAAAATCCACAGGGCTCGTCTGTTTCAATAATGTAAGCAACTGATCAGGCTTTTGTGACAGTTACAGCTACCGTATTGGCTTTACCTGCCAGGAGCGATGCTGCGTTAAGCTTGATTGAATGGTATGAAGCAAAAAGCAGCCCCGGTTGTAGATTATCAGAGACTTTAACCTTGCTGCCAATAGATCCGGAATCTGATTTCACAACTACACCGGCTCCGTCTGAAACACCGATTCTGGCAGCATCAGCAGCGGAGAACTCTATACACTCTTCTGCGGCAACAGAGACATTGTTTTCAGAGTAAAGCGTTGAAGTGCCGTTGTGGAAGAGTGATGCACCCACAAGCAGTGTCAGCTCAGGGGAGGCGGTTCCTGCTGGAATTATTATCGGTTCAAAAGCTGCTGCAGAAGTCGTCCTGTTAACTGATGAGCCGTATAGCGGGTTCGCAAGTGCTATCTCATCAGACACAGCTTCAAGTGTCTGATGTTTTGCATCACCTGAACAGCAAGCAATTATCGAAGAGATTATTGCAAAATCCTCCTTTGCTCCTTCAGGAGGATTTACCGCATTTTGAAGTTCCTGTACTCTTCCGTCAGGGGTTGTGAATGAGCCGTTTTTCTCAGCGGCAGCAGAGCCCGGCAGAACGATATGAGCCATTGCGGTCAGCTCGTTGGCAAGAATATCCTGAACAATGAGAAGGTCAAGAGTTTCCAGCGCAAGCTTTACTCTCCTGTTGTCAGGGAAAGAAGCAAGCGGATTAGCACCGGCAATGTAGAGAGCCTTTATCTGGCCGTTTTCGATGGCATCAATCATTCCGTTTATATCGAGACCGCCATCCCCCGGAACAGCACCCATCTCAATCATGCCAAGAGAGTTGTTCTTTTCGTCGATCGGGAAGATACCACCAGCTTCCTTGCCTACTGCACCAAGAAGCAGAGCCAGGTTAGCAACAGCTGAGACCGCTTCGGCAGAAGAGTTACTTCTGATTATGTCAGCGCCGAAGATGACTGCCGGGTTTTTACTGCCCGCAAGAAGAGCTGCAGCCGCTCTGATTGATTTCTCATCAACTCCGCAGGAGGATGCAAGTTCAGTCATGGAGAGGGCTGACAGAGATGCTAAAAAAGAGTCGGCACCATTGCCTGCCGGCTTACAGCCTGCATCAACAAGAGCCTTTGCAATGGCCATGACCAGACTGGATTCGCTGCCTGGTTTATATATCAGGTATGAATTGGCATACTTGCGTAGTTTTACTGTCCGCATGTTCGCAACAATAAGCTTTGCATCGTTTTTGGTTGCTGCCTTGATGACGCGATACTCGATGCCTGTTGATTCAGCCTTGAGATCGCTGCCGATTACCAGTACGGCATCGGCCTTGTCGATCCTGTCGATTGTTGCGCTCGCACCGTCAATGCCAATCTGGTTCTTGAGGATGTTTATTGCGGAAGAAAATCCGAGCCCTGCTTCTGAGTCAAGATTGGGAGAGCCGATTGTAGTTTTGATAAGTTTTGCAAAGAGAAAGTTTTCTTCGTTGGTCAGACGCGGTGATGCAATCCCGGCAACTGCAGATGCAGGAAAAGACTTGAGCCGCTCAGCAACAGTGCTCAGCGCGGTATCCCATGATACAGGCTTTTTATCTACCATAGGAGTCTTGAGCCGCTCAGGCGAGTTGAGGTAGGCATAACCGAAACGACCGTTGATACAGAGATTCCCTTCGTTGAAGGTGCTGTCTTCACTTGTCACCCGCTCAACACGGCCATCTTTCGAATGGTACTCTATCTGGCAGCCGGTGCTGCAAAACGGACAGACACTTTTTGTGACATCGAATGTCCAGGGACGCCCCTTGAATTTGAAAGGCTTGCTGATGAGTGTACCGGTCGGGCAGACAGCAATGCAGTTGCCGCAGAAATCGCAGTTCAGCGGCTTACCGTCAACGGTGTCGATAATTGTTGCTTCGCCCCTGTCGACAACAGCAATGGCATCGCAACCGACGATCTCGTGATCAACTTTTACGCACTTCTCGCAGAGAATGCAGCGATTTGGGTCGCTCTCCAGCAGTTTCCAGTCGTAGCGGATAGGACGGCGCTCAAGAACAGCTGAATAACCGGGTTTTGCAACTTCAAGCCCGTAGCAGTTATCCTGCAGATCACATTCGCCACCTGCGTCACAGATCGGGCAGTCAAGCGGGTGATTGACCAGCATCAGCTCCATGATCTTTTTGCGAATGGCGGTGAGCTTTTCGGACTGAGTTGTGACGACGATACCCTCTTTAACCGGGGTATTACAGGCTGTCATCGGGCGATCTACCCCTTCAACCTCAACTGCACATATGCGGCAGGCACCTGTCGGTGAAACCTTCTGCAACCAGCAGAGGGTTGGAATCTTAATGCCGATGGCCAAAGCAGCTTCAAGGATTGTTGTCCCTGCTTCAACGCTGGTGTTTTTTCCGTCTATCATCAAACTGACCATTTATAAAACTCCTCAGAACCTAAGAGCAAAATTATTGTGATACAGCTGCCATCGCCATACGGTAGCATCTGAGACAGCGCTCTGCCTCTTTGACAGCCTGCTGATTGGTAAATCCGAGCTCAACCTCTTGATAATTCCCCTGGGAGGCCCGCTCCTTGCCATGCACTTCTACCTGATGGGCACGGTTGGCAGAATCAAGCCATGGGACCTGCTCGTTTTTATCGTATACCGGCAGATTGGTGAGGATATCTTCCATCAGCTCGTCATCGGTTATATAGGCTTTACCCTCTTCAATCCAGCGCTGAATAACCCTTGCGGCACGGTGGGCATTACCTACGCAGGCCACAACCGTAAGTGGACCGATCTCTGCATCTCCACTGGCGAAAACGCCGTCAAGGTCGGTGATAAGAGTCCGTGCCAGCTCATTACCCATGCCGTCCTTCAGATTTCTGCCGTCAGCACCTTTGAGCGGAACATACTGGGTAACGATGGTATTCCATTTTGTGATGTCGATGCCACAGTCAGCCGGGATGAAAGAGAGGTCCGGATCCTGGCCGATTGCCGGAATGACAGTGTCACACTCGATGACGAATTCACTCCCAGCCATAGGTTCAGGTCTGCGACGTCCCGACGCATCCGGCTCGCCAAGTGCCATTCTGACACACTCAACACCGGTGATCTGTCCGCTTTCGTCAGCAATGACTCTGGTTGGCAGCACCTGGAATTCGAAATGAACACCTTCTTCATCAGCACCGTCAACTTCCCAGACATCAGCCGGCATCTCTTTGCGGGAACGACGGTAAACGAGACAGGATAGTTCAGCCCCTTCGCGAAGGGCAACCCTGACGCAGTCAATGGCTGTGTTACCTCCACCGACAACAACAACCTTGTTGCCCATGCCGGTAGGTTTACCCATATATGCTTCACGGAGGAAATCGATCCCCCCCTTGAGGAACCCCTTGTAACCCGCATCTTCACCCTCAACACCCATCGGCTTGGAGCGGTGTGCGCCTGGCGCAAGGAGAACTGCGGTAAACTTCTCTTTCAGTTCAGCAAGGGAGATATCTTTGCCAATTCTTGTATCATAAATGATCTCAACGCCCATGGAAGCGATGATGTCGATGTCGCGCTGGAGAATATGACGCGGCATGCGGTATGCCGGAATACCCACAGCGATCATGCCGCCGCCGTAACCTTCAGGCAGGGCTTCATAAATAGTTACCGGATAGCCTTCCAGAGCCAGGTAATAGGCGGCTGCAAGTCCGGCAGGGCCTGCTCCGACAACTGCAATCTTCTGCGACTTGCGCGGCTTTGGCTGCATCGGCGGGGTCAGATTGTGCTGCCACTCGTAGTCCGAAGCCGAGCGCTTGAGGACCATGATACTGATCGGCTCGTCAACATTCTTCCTTCTGCAGGCGGTTTCGCATGGGTGTGGGCAGACACGGCCGCAAACAGACGGCAGAGGCATGTTGTCACGGATTACTTCCAGCGATTCGTCAAAGCGGTACTCCTTTATCGCCTCAATGTAGGCAGGAATATCGATATGGGCCGGGCATTTATCCTGACATGGAGCGGTGTACTTGTGGATCAGGCGGTGCTCTTTCTTGTCTGACTTAACACCGTTTATGCGGGAGACAAAATCGTCCCGGAAATGCTCGACAGCATCAAAGACAGGAATGGTCGAGCTTTGACAGAGGGTGCACTTGCAGTTTTTGAGAAGCTCGGCAAGGTCGGGAACAGTGTCGAGATCAGATTCCTTGGCCTTCCCTTCAAGAACAGCTGCAAGAAGGTCGGATAAAACCTTTGTCCCTTTCTTGCCCGGAGTGCATTTACCGCAGCAGTAGAGAGTCTGCACCCTTTTCATGTACTCGGCAGCCATCTGCGGGACATCAACCGCTGCATCAAAAAGGATTAAGCCGTCCCACCCCATGAAACCTGCCATGGGTGTGACTCCGTCATGGGCCACGGGAAGACGGAATGTCGCCTCTTGAGCTTCACCGCCCTTGCGATTGTCGATAATATTCCTACCCCAGCTGGAAAAAACCACCTGTGCCACTTAATCCTCCGGTGCAACTCGACCTGTCGAAGCAGGCAAAAGTCACATAACTATTTGCTATTATTAAGCAAACAGCTTGCTGATAATTGTATACAGTATGCAGGTTTATCACAGGTATCATAGCGAAATCAAGGAAAAATTCTGTTCTGACCTATGGCAGATTGCCAGAATCACGCGGCTCTGCTAATCTTCTCCGGAAGTATTATTTTTTATTCTGGAGATACCGTCATGGAGAATCTTGAGGCACCTTTTTTATCGCTCCTCTCAACAAACATGGGAGTTACTTCCGGAGAGAGGATTGTAGTATTCAGCGACATCATTAGAGAAGATGAAATTGTCTCAGCAGATGACCGTTGCAGAAGGGGAAATCTTCACGAGGCTGCATCAGCACTGGCTAAATATGCAGATGAAAAATTTGGCAATGCCAGCTTTGTCGATTTTTCTGCAACCGCAACCTCCGGTGTCGAACCTCCAATCGTACTCTGGAAGGCTGTTTTTGGCGCAGAAATAATTGTCAATCTCAACAAAGACGGACTGCTTGAACGGATACTCCTTAAAAAGGCTGATGCTGCTGATCTTGAATCTGCGAAAAGGTCCGTGATCGCCGCATCCGCAGATGTCGCAAGAGTAGTTATTGCCATGTCAAACAACTCAACCAGTCACACTCGATTCAGATGGCTGGCAAATTCCGCCGGTGCCCGTTTTGCAAGCCTGCCTCACTTTGACCCGGAGATGTTTTTCACCTCCATGGCAGTTGACTGGGCAGCTCTTGCCCAGCGGACTGCAAACGTTGCCCAAGCCGTTAACAGGGGCACCTTTGTCAGATTGTCCACACCCGATGGCACCGATCTCTCTTTCAGCATCGCAGGGAGACACGCTGAGGGCGATGACGGACTCCTGACCGCACCTGGCAGCTTCGGCAACCTCCCTGCCGGTGAAGCCTATCTCGCCCCGCTGGAAGGGACTGCAGAGGGGGTGATGGTAATTTGTTATGCCCCCACCCGCAAGCTTGACCCGCCCTTGACCCTGCATATAAAAAACGGAGAAGTTGCCTCCATCAGTGGCAATGATCCTCACAAGGAGTGGCTTGAGAGGAAATTTTCCGAAAGCCCGAAAAATCGTAATATCGCCGAGCTCGGAATCGGCACAAACGACCGTGCAACCCGCCCTGACAATGTACTTGAGGCAGAGAAAATACTCGGCACAGTGCATATTGCCCTTGGGGACAACACCGGTTTTGGCGGTGTTGTCAGCACCCCTTTTCATGAAGATTATGTTCTCTACAGCCCCACTCTGACCGTGCTTGCAGAAGATAGCACCCCTTTCGTGATTTTAGACCGCGGCAACCTTCTTGTTTGATATGCGAATTATCGGTCTGACAGGAGGAATCGCCTCGGGCAAGAGTGCTGTTGCAGAGCTAATGACAGCTGCCGGAATCCCTGTGATCGACGCGGACCAGCTTTCGCGGGAAGCAGTACTCCCAGGTTCAACTCCACTTGCCTTTATTGCAGAAACATTCGGCAATTCTGTTATTGATACTGACGGCAGGCTCAACCGTGAAGCCCTTGCCAGAATCGTCTTTTCTGATGAACCTTCAAGAAAGAGGCTTGAAGCCATTCTCCACCCGGCCATCAAGTCACTTGCCGAGCAAAAACTTGCCGATCTGCAGAGATCCGGCGCACCGGCAGCAATCTACATGGCGGCTCTATTGATAGAGGCTGGCGCCACCGACAGAGTTGACGAAATATGGGTTGTATATACAGACCCAGAAACCCAGCTTGGCAGAATTCAGAAAAGGGATGGGGTATCGCGTGAAAATGCACTAAAAAGGGTTGCCGCCCAGATGCCGATGGATGAAAAAGCAGCTTGCGGCAGGATTGTAATAGATAACTGCGGCACACTGGATGAACTGAAGGAAAAGGTTGCAGCTGTATTGATTAAGGAAAAAATTGTGCCTGGAAATTAAAAAAGGCGGGAACAATGGATCTTACCGATCCCAGTTCCCGCCTTTGCTTTTTCAGTTTCTACTATCCAGCTACTTATGAAAACCGAGCTTTGTTGAAATATCCTCTCCAGCCTGCCTTACCAACGGAATCAACTCTTTCTGCATACGCTCCATGGAAAAACGCATTGATGGCCCGGATATACTGACAGCACCGATAATACGCCTTGTGTAGTCACGAATCGGGGCACCGACACAGCAAACACCGATATCCATCTCCTCGTTGTCGATTGCATAGCCCTGCTCGGCGATCTGCGCAAGGTGAGCCTTGAACTCGTCACGGTCAGTAATGGTTGAGTCTGTGAATCTTTTCAGCTCTTTCGTAGGGAGATAGTGGTCAAGCTCTTCGTCAGTCATGTAGGCGAGCTGAATTTTGCCAGCTGCTGTGCAGTAGGCGGGCAGCCTTGAGCCAACACGGGGAACAACCCTCACGGTGAGATCTGTTTCTACTACATCAAGATAGACAATATGGGATTCCTTGAGAATTGCCACATAGGTCGTCTCGTTGCACTCCCTGACAAGAGCTTCGAGTACAGGCCTTGACTGCCTGAGCAGGCCCATCTGCTTGATAAATGTCTGTCCAAGTTCCAGGGTTTTAAGGCCGAGACGATAGTTCTCAGTGACTCTGTTCTGCTCGATGTAGTTTCTTGATTCAAGGGTTGCAAGCAGCCTGAAGACGTTGTTCTTGTGGAGTTTGAGGCGCTTGCTCAGCTCAGTAACTCCAAGCTCGTCAACATCTCCCTGAAACTGCTCCAGGAGATCAAGCGCATGATCAACCGCCTGAATAATGTATTCTGATTTGTCTTTTTTGGCCATTTTCTGTTCCTCTATTTTATATTCAAACTATAGTAATTAACTTACTTTTCCGTGAATAGTCAAGCTGTTTTAGCTCACAAAATCAATTTATTTATCAAGCTGTTACTACACAATCCTCTCAAATCAACTGCTTTATTTAACTACCGTTCTATTAAAAACTGTTTGCATGCTCACCCCCAAGTATCGCCAATTATCAACACAGCGTAAGTACCTGTAATAAAGAGCCCATTTGCACTTAGTTAAATATAGAATATCGTTTTATGGTTGTCAAGTCGGAAAAATAAGTATATTTTTATTCCCGTATCATAAATTTATCTGCTTGGGTGAGGTAAAGATGCTCTCTTTAAGAAAGAAAATCCTCGTTGCAATAGATGGCTCACCAATGTCAGACAAGGCCGCCGAAGAGGCTATCCGGCTTGCAGCAGGCAATCAGGCCCAATTCAAGAGCAAGGTTTATGCAATGCTGGTTCTCCCCAATGCGCCAAGAACAACCTTCACGGATTTTGTCCCTCCCAAACCAATAACGGAAACCGAGCAGTGGGGCGAGATGCGCGACAAGATATTTTATGTTATTGAAAAGAGTGCCGATGAGGCAGGAATCCCGCTGGAAGTAAAGGTCGCCCATGGCGACCCTGCTGATGAGCTTCTCGCTCTTGCCGAGAAGGAGAGCGTCGATGTGATTGTCATCGGTAGCACCGGCAAAGGATTCATAAAACGCAAAGTGCTTGGCAGTGTCTCTGACCGGATAGTAAGAAATGCACGTTGTTCGGTTTACGTTGTCAGGGGATAGCTATTTCGTCATGCCGCTGCTATGAATCACCTCAAAAAACTCGCCACCCTTGCTAAACCGGACCCTGTTTTCCCTGATCTCAACAATCTTAGCCCCCTGCACCTCTCCCCCTTCTTCCATAAGAAAGCCGTTTATGACAGCACGCCTCAAATGGCGCTCCTCCTGCCAGGCAATTCCTGAAAGAGTAATGCCGTTATCACCATTTTTCTGGGCAACAGCTGCCTGGGTTTGCATTCTGGTAATGGTGGATGCAGGACTAACGACCTTGGACACCCCCTTAACGGAGGGGATGTCAGGCACGGCTACAGGCGGCACTCCATGGGGTGTTACAGGAGCCGGAATTGGCGGCATTGCAGCAGGCTCACTGACCGGTTGCCTAACCTGGACTACTGAAATATTTTTTTGAGCTGAGGCGTCTTTCTTTGGCATAAAAAAGTACCATCCGCCAACTGCTGCGATCAAAATCAGTGCCATAGCTGAATATGGCAGAACTCTTGATCGCTTGACATCCGAACTGTTACCTCTGTAGTTGAGAACTTCCGTTCTCAAAGCAGCTGAGTCCTGCCGCCTGGCTCTGCGCTCCTGCTCCATCTTCCTGAGTGCGTCAAGAATAAGACTCATTTTGGAACCTCTCCCTTGACAGTCTGAGCTGTAGAGTATGGGGAGAACTCCCCTCCGGTTTTCTGATAAAGCCGCATCAGGGTCTGTCCACCAGGCCTGCCGTCCACTGCCAGCCCCTCTTTCCGCTGAAAACTCTTTACAGCAGCTTCGGTAGCAGCATCAAACACCCCTGTCGAAGTGCCAGAAAAGTGCCCCGCACTCCTGAGCATCTCCTGTAATAGCCGCACACCACCAAGCAGTTCCGGTGGTTTTTGCGGTTGAACCTGGACAGTTACCGCTGGCGCCGGTGCCGGTGCCTGGGCCTTGCCCGTCTGGAGATAGCCTACACAAATGACGGCAAATATCAGAAACGATGCAGTAACTGCGGCAATCAAACGATACGGATACGGCTTGATCTCGTTAAACAGATCAATAATGGCGGTTTTAGCCATTTTGGCAGACACCTCTTTTGCATCTTTGGTGTAAGCCAGGAGCAGCGCCCTGTCACAGATACTGTTTATTAACCTGGGGAGCCCTTTAGAAGAGCCTGTAATTTTTTTTAAAGCCGCGCCTGTGAAGGAAACGGGCTCTCTCCCTTCGGCCGCAATCCTGATTCTGTGGCGAATATAACCATGGATATCAGCTTCATCCATTCTGTCCAGATGGTAGCGGACGGTAATCCGCTGACTCAGCTGACGCAGGTCATCCCTTGCCAGAAGAGTTTTCAGCTCGGTCTGCCCAACAAGGACAATCTGTATCAACTTTTCCCGCTCGGTTTCAAGATTCGAGATCAGGCGAACCTGTTCAAGCACGTCTCTGGAAAGATTCTGGGCTTCATCAATAACCAGCACGACTGTACGGTCTTCACTATTCTCGCTGATGAGAAACTCATTCAGCGACTGATGAAGTTCCCTTGTATCGCAACAGGCAAAGGGGAGACCGAACTCACGGTTGACCTCCTGAAGCAGTGTCAGTGGCGAAAGAGTCGGGTTGAAAATAAGTGCGCTTTTATACTTTTCCGGTGATAGCTGCGTAAGAAGGGTTCTTACAAGAGTTGTTTTACCGGTTCCCACCTCTCCTGAAAGCTCTATGAATCCTGCCCTGCTCTCTATTGCATAAAGCAAGTGAGCGTAGGCCTCCTGATGGCAGCGGCTCAGAAAAAGGAAATCAGGGTTTGGCGTCAGGGTAAAAGGGGGCTCTTTGAATCCGAAATAGTCCAGGTACATTGTTCCGTTATCCTTCAGGGAAGAGTATCCCTCTCCAGCTGCGTCAGGTATCTCATTGCTTCAGCCGGACTTTTCCCGCACATCTCTCTTGACGCCTTGAGACTTACGCAGACAGGCGGCCTCTCCTTCAATCCGAAGAGGATACAGAGATTATTCTCTGTAAGCTGAGAACATCGAATCCCGGCAGGCTTGCCATTGGGCATTGCGGGAATAGGTGACGAAATCGACGGGGCAATGCAGCAGGCAGCACATCCGGGGATACAGGTAAAATCGTTTTCAACCTGGGGCATATAACTACTGCAAAAAAGGGTCATCTTTTTAGGAGTGCTACTTCAACTTACCGGGCGAAAGCAGATCGGTAAATATTACTTCGGGGAAGTTCCGGTCAAGGTGCTTGGAGTAGAAATCGGTCATGGGCGGAGCATCAACAAAAGCAATTATCTCGTCAGTTTTGAACTCTCTGGCTACGGTTGCCAACCAGATATCCTTGTCCTTTTCAAGACAGCGGATATAAACATATATTCCACCTTTGATAACCTCCTTGACAGAGCATGAGCGGATCTTTTCGTCAGCATATGAGGACATTACGGTCAAAAGGAGGAAAATCACTGCAATTGCAGGACAGCGAAAAACTGAATAAGAAAATTTCATGGTTATCCCGTTTGCGAAGAGTGAACAGGGGCATCGGAGCTTTGCCGACACCCCTGTTGGAGCTGATATTATTTCAGGTTGTTTCCTTTGATCGCTGCGCCTTTTTGATAAGCGCGGCTGCCAGGGGGTGATTGTTGTTTTCAGCGTAGACAAGGGGGGTATTGCCTGTAAGAGTTTTTGCGCCTGTGTCAGCACCATTGACGATCAAGGCCTGAACGGTATGATTGCAGCCGTAAATAGCTGCCAGCATCAAGGGAGTGTGCCAGTCACGGTCTCGGGCGTCAATCTCGCCGCCATTGGATATAAGCTGCTTAATAACTTCAACATGACCATAGGCCGAAGCATAATGAAGCGCAGTCTTGCCTTTGTTGCTTTTTGCATTTACCTCCGCTCCGCGGCGAAGGAGATCGGTAACTGCATCGAGATCCCCCCCTTTGGCTGCATCCATCAGCGGTGTGTGTCCATTCGACCCAAGAGTGTTTACATTCTGCATGATTAGACCCCCCTTTTCTGTTCATGCTGCATTGTTAGGTGAAAAAGCCAAAGAGCAGATATAACGTTTTTCTGGAGTATATTGAGAAGATTTGGGCGCGTCAATAGCTGTTATTAACTATTTTTTCATATCAGTTCGAGTGGATCAACATCAATGGACACCCTCAATGTCGCGGGGGCTACGAAGCCTGCCCGGAACTCTTTCAACAGGGCATGAAGGTGGTCTCTGCGGGTTGATTTAAGTAGTAACTGCCAGCGGTGCCTTCCACGGATCATTCCAAGTGGCGAAACCGCCGGCCCGAGGATATCCAGGCGCAGCGCTTTTTTGGCTCTCATGGATCTCAGCAGCAAGGCGGCCGAGACTGCTCCGCCTTCTACCCCCCTGGCACTGTTACCTGAAAACTGCACTGCTGCAAGATAGGAAAACGGCGGGTAACCGGCATCTCTTCTATCTTCAATCTCCTGCCTGTAGAACGCCTCGTAATCGTGCCCTACAGCTGCCTTCAGTGCAAAGTGCTCGGGATTTAGCGTCTGAACAAGTACCTTGCCCGGAGAGTCGCCGCGACCGGCTCTACCAGCAACCTGGCTTACCATCTGGAACCCCCTTTCGCTGCCGCGAAAATCTGGGAGATTCAAAGTGGTATCCGCCGAGATAACCCCAACGAGTGTAACCCCAGGGAAATCGTGTCCCTTTGCAATCATCTGCGTACCGATAAGGATGTCAATCTGGCCACTCTCCAGCTTTTTCAGGATGCGGGAGTGCCCCCCTTTACCGCTTGTACTGTCTCTGTCCATCCGCGCCACCCGGGCATCGGGAAATAGGGCGGCGACCTCCTCTTCCAGCCGCTCGGTGCCGACACCGAAAAGGCCGATCTCCCCGCCGTCGCACTTGGGACAGAGGGTGGGTGCCGGTATGGAGTGATCGCAGTAATGGCAGATATGGCGCTTTTTATGCTGATGGTAGGTAAGGGTGACCGTGCAGTTCGGACATTTTAAGATAAAGCCGCATTCCCGGCATACCAGCCAGGGGGCAAACCCGCGGCGATTAAGAAAGAGCAGTGACTGGCCCCTGTTTTCAAGATTTTCCCGGAGCGCCTCCATGAGTTCAGCAGAGATAGTTTCGCTTTTTTTAGCGCGCAGGTCGAGAATAGATGTCTGTGGCATGGGGCGATCGTTAACCCTTGAATCAAGGATCAGCTCCTTGAGTCTCCCTGACCTTGCGGCAAAGACGGTCGTTGCCAGTGGGGTTGCCGAGCCGAGCAGAACAACGGCACTGTTCATTTTCCCCAGCACAAGAGCAAGGTCTCGGGCGTTATAGCGAAGTCCGTCACTCTGCTTGTAACTGCTTTCATGCTCCTCATCGACGACTATGATGCCAGGGGTTTCAAGGGGGGCAAAAATCGCTGATCTTGCGCCGATGACAATACTTGCCTCGCCCCGTTTTATCCGCCGCCACTCGTCATAGCGCTCGCCACTGGAAAGCCCGCTGTGCAAAACCGCAATGCCGCATGAAAACCTCCTGCGAAAACGCTCGACAAGCTGGGGGGTCAGAGCTATCTCCGGCACCAGAACCAGTGCTGAGCGCCCCCCCTCCAGAACAGAGGCAATCGCCTGAAGATAGACCTCAGTCTTGCCGCTGCCGGTGACACCATGTAGCAGAAAAGGAGCAAACAGACCAGTCGAAGCAGCCTCTAAAAGTGAGTCAAGTGAACTTTGCTGGGCAGGGTTGAGTTTAAGGGGTGAATCTTTTTCAACGGAGTGGCCAGCAAAAGGGTCCCTGTAGACCTCCTTTTTACAGGAGTTGACAAGACCAAGCTCTTCAAGCCTCTTCAACTGCGGGCTGACATCACCCAAAGCAGCCTTGATTGAAGAAAGGGAGCTCTCCGGCGCAGCATTGACAAAATTGAGAACAGCCAGTGCTTTACCTTTAAGCGAGGCAGGAGGCTCTTTACTGGCAGGGGTGAAATGCTTTTCTTCAAGATGTTTGGTGCTTTTTGAAAGGAAATCCTCGGAAACAGTCGAACCATCAGGGGCAACAACCGACCTTGTTCTCCCAACTACTGTCAGACCGGCAGGGAGGGCACACTTGATAACTTCGCCAAGGGGATGGAGATAATACGAAGAGATCCAGCGGAAAAATTCTGCATTTTTGCCTGAAAAGAGGGGCTCCCGATCAAGAAACTCGGATATTTCCTTGATCTCACCATCAAAGGAGCCCTTGCCAGAACCGAGGATATAGCCGGTAACCGTTCTTCTGCCAAAAGGGACAAGCACCCTCATTCCAGGCTGGGCCAGCGCCTTAACGCTCCCCGGAACCTTATAGAAGAAAGTCCTCTCAAGGCGAAGGGGTATGGCAACCTCTACGATATCTGTTTCTGTGAGCATCTGGGACTAGTCAACATTAATTCGTTTTGCACCCTGAAGAGCCTTTACGCTCTCCCTGACCATGGCAGCAGAGAGGCGCTTGCCTATCTTTTCCCGCTCCACAGGGAAGGTTGAGGAGTCATGTTCGAAGAAGCTATCCAGCGGAATCTCAGCCTCCCAAAGGAGTTCCCTGGAGCTGACTCTCTGAATACGCAGCCTCGACTTTACCCGCAGCTCCGTAGAGCAGCAGCCCGAATTTTCGATATAGCTCCAGACCTCGCCGGTCATGTAGACATTCAGGGGTGAAAGTATTTTTTCGAGTTCTCCCATGTCATCCTTGACTATGCCGAACCAGGAGAAGCCCGTCTGCTGTCGGTTTTCATTCATACCATCGACAAAATCATTGAATACCATCTCGGAAAATGCTTCAGGCACAAGTGTATTCGCAAAAGGGACAACCGGAAAGGTCTTTTGGCTCTGGGCTATGGTAAAAGCCTGTGAAGTGTGGATCTTCGCGGAAGAAGCGCACCCTGCTACAAGGAGCAGGGTGGAGAAAATCATACAGAGGGATAATAACCTTTTTTTCATCTCCTTTTTGCAGCCTCCTCTTCGTAGAATTTCCTGTAAAGTATCTCCCAATCCCGGCTACCAGGGACTTTTGTCTGTGAATATGACGCCAGCTTTCGCCTGACAGACTGGTCAATCTCTTCATCTATGGCAAAAAACTCGGAAATTGACATCTTGATCCTGAGCAGTGCACGGGGCTCCCTCGGAAAATCAACGAGGTCGTTTTTCCATATTTTATCCAGAACTTTATGCGCAATATGAGAGACGCGGTCTTCGGAGATATTCATTTAATCCTCTTTACCTAAAGTATTATCTTGCGCTCTTTTGCCAGCCGATCCTTGATCATCCTGAGCATTCTGTGCCGGTCAATCTCGACCGCCCCTTTGCCAAGAGCTTTAAGGTTCTCCGTTAGCATCAGCTCTGCGTCTTTCTCCAGAGAGTCCTCAGCCTGAAGATCCGCGATGATTGCGCTCTTCATGGCTGAAACGATTGCCCCTCTCTCGGTCTTGAGAACAACTTCTTCTGCCGCAACCAGGTCGTTGAGTATCTTTTCTGCAAGGCGATGAACCTGCTCTTCCTTAAGACGCATGTAAGTCTCCTTTTGCCGGCATTTTACTTTATTGCTGGGAAAATGCAAACCTTATGCTGGTCGAAGATTGACCCCATGACAAGAGCCTGCTATTGTTGATAAAATTCTTCAGAAGGTGGACTTTCATGCTCATCGTAATGAATCATAAGGCCGGCAACAGACAGATCGAAGCCGTTAAAATAGCTATCGAGGCGATGGGATTGACTGCAGCCCCTATTCCAGGGAGCGAGCGGACAGCCATCGGCGTACTAGGAAACAAGGGTTATGTGGATGACTCGACGATCCGCGACCTCCCCGGAGTAAGTCAGGTCATTCACGTCTCGAAACCGTACAAGCTGGTTTCGCGGGACTTTCATCCGAAAAACAGCATTGTCAGAGTCGGCTCTGTGGAAATCGGCGAAGGGAAGCGGCCTGTTGTCGTTGCCGGGCCATGTGCGGTTGAGAGCGAATCCCAGATAATCAAAACTGCAATAGCTGTGAAAAAGGCGGGAGCAGATCTTCTCCGTGGCGGTGCATTCAAGCCACGTACCGGCCCACACACCTTCCAGGGACTGCGGGAAGAGGGGCTGAAACTTCTTGTTAAGGCAAAAGAAGAGACCGGTCTCCCCATAGTCACAGAAGTCATGAGCCCTGACACTGTTTCTCTGGTGGCAGGCTATGCAGACCTGCTCCAGATCGGGGCAAGAAACATGCAGAACTTTGATCTGCTTAAAGAGGTCGGAAAGATTAAAAAGCCAATCCTTCTGAAGCGAGGTATGAGCGCTACTCTGGAGGAATTTCTTGCCGCAGCCGAGTACATTCTGGCTGAAGGGAATCCGAATGTGATCCTCTGTGAACGTGGCATCCGTACTTTCGAAACAGCCACCCGCAACACTCTCGACCTTTCCATCGTGCCGCTGATAAAGGAGATCTCCCACCTGCCCGTCATGGTCGATCCATCCCACGCAACCGGCAAGCGGAGTCTGGTGTCACCGATGTCAAAGGCAGCGCTGGTATCCGGTGCCCACGGCGTGCTTGTCGAAGTTCATCCGGAACCTGAAAAGGCTCTGTCTGATGGCCCGCAGTCGCTGACTTTTGCAGGTTTCGAGCAACTCATGATCGAACTTAAAAAGCTGAACGGCTATCTTGGTTTCTGAGTAGAATAGGAAATTGCAGAGAAAACTAACAAAAAAACTACTACTAAAGCTTGACATAGCACATTTTTAGGTTTTATTATAAACGTTCGCTTTACGGGCCTATAGCTCAGTTGGCTAGAGCTACCGGCTCATAACCGGTCGGTCCCAGGTTCGAGTCCTGGTGGGCCCACCATTTTCCAAAGTATATGTGGAGATGCCCATAAAGCGCTTTACATCTGAAAATTCCCATAAAGGGGAGAAAAGAGAGTGCATACCAAAAGGGTGCACTCTTTTTCTTTTGTAGGAACATTGCAAGCAAAACTCTCGGACATCATTGGAATCATTAATAAAATTGCCCCTCCCTCCTTAGCGGAAGATTGGGATAATGTCGGATTACAGGTCGGTGACCCCTCAGCCACCATAGACCGGATCATGGTAGCTCTCGACCCCGTTCAGGAGGCTATTGATGCCGCAATCGACAACTCCTGCCAGCTCCTTCTCACCCACCACCCCCTCATTTTCAAACCACTCAAAAGAATCTCCACCGCCGACGAAACAGGCCGCCTGATACACAAAGCAATTGCAAACAGACTGGCTATTGTCTCTCTGCATACAAATTACGATGTCGTGCAAAACGGTGTAAATGATCTTCTGACTGAAGCCCTTGGGATGACCGGTTGCAAGCCACTCAAAGTCTCACACCATGAAGAGCTGGTAAAGCTGGTGGTATTTGTGCCGCTCTCTCACCATGAAACCGTGATGAACAGCCTCATCCCGTTTTGCTGTCAGGAAGGCAATTATGCCGACTGCTCCTTTACGACTTCCGGACTCGGGACTTTTCGACCGCTCGATGGGTCTTCGCCATATATCGGAACAACAGGAAAAAGAGAGTGCGTTGAGGAATCAAGGATCGAACTGCTGATCACCAAAACAGACATCCAGGCTGCGCTTAAGTCAATGCGCAGATCTCATCCATATGAAGAGCCTGCCTTTGACATAATCCCGCTATTAAATAAAGGCAAGGCCTCAGGAATTGGCAGGATCGGCAATATTGCAACTGCTTCAACACTTAAAGATTTTTCTGAAAGGGTAAAAGTGGCTCTTGGGACCCCGGCCATCAGAATTGTCGGCAATCCTGAAAGACTTGTTTCAAAAATTGCGGTCTGCGGTGGCAGTGGTGCCTTTTTACTTCGTGATGCAGCGCGGGAAGGAGCAGATCTGCTTCTCACCGGCGACATAAAATACCATGAAGCAAGAGAGGCCGGATTTCTCGGCATTGCCTTGATTGATGCTGGACATTTCCCGACCGAAAAGCTGATGATAGAAGGGCTCTCCCTTCAACTGGAAGCAGAGATAAAGAAGAGAAGACTTGATGTGCAGCTGTGCAGATGTACTACCGAAAGTGACCCGTTCCGGGTGATCTGAAGAATATACGGATAAAAAGCAAAAGAGGAGAAAACGCGTGAAAGAAAAGTTGATGATACTTGAAGATCTTCAGGAGATTGACCTGAAGTCTGACGGAAGCCAGTCCAGAATTCAGGATGCACTTTCAGAAATAGAGGCTCTTGACAGTCGTCTCCAGGAGGTCAGCTCTGCTGTTGATTCAAAGAATGCAGAGATTGAAGCTACTGAGAACGAAAGAAAGGCTCTCGAAGAGAACCTGGCCCTTGAAACGGCCAACATCACCCGCTCCGAGGCAAATCTTAAGGGGATAGCCACCCAGAAAGAGTATCAGGCAGTCAACAAGGAGATTGCATCTGCAAAAAAGCTGATTCTAGAGCTTGAAGAGCAGATTCTCCAGAAGATCACCAGGGCTGAAGAGCTTCGGGCTGAACTTGCCACCATGGAAGGTGACCTATCTGAGTTAGAGCAGAATCTCGGCGTTCAGAAAGCCGAAATCCAGAAACGGATCAACAACGAACAGGCTGTGGTTGCCACAGATGTCAAAGTAAGAGCTGAAAGGATAAAGGCCATCCCACCGGGTCTTTTCAAGCGCTACGAAAAACTTCGTGAGTCAAGAAGAGGCATTGCCGTTGTTGAGGCCCGTGACGGAGGCTGTCTCGGCTGCAATATGCAGATTCCTCCCCAGATGTACAACAATCTCTTCAAGGGCGAAGAGATGATTACCTGCCCACACTGCCAGAGAATCCTTGTTTTGAAGCAGGAAAAACTGGTTTAGCGCATTGACTTAAGGTTTGGCTGAAGCAGAACAGACAGTCGCCGCGTTTCACCTGTTGAAACGGGGAGGAAAGTCCGGGCTCCAGAGAGCATGGTGCTGGATAACGTCCAGCGGGGGTGACCCCAGGGAAAGTGCCACAGAGAGAAGTCCGCCCGCTATATGCGGGTAAGGGTGAAAGGGTGAGGTAAGAGCTCACCGGGTTCGGCGGTGACGCCGGATGCCAGGTAAACCCCACCAGGAGCAAGACCAAATAGGGGAGCATCAAGGGCTGCTCGCCCGCGCTTCCGGGTTGGTTGCTTGAGGTCGTCGGTAACGGCGATCCTAGATGAATGACTGTCACCTCCTTCAAGGTAACTTGGGAGAGGAACAGGACCCGGCTTACGGTCTGCTTCAGCCAATTTATTTTCGGAGAAAAAATGACGGATCAGCAGTTATGGTCTGCGGCACTATTGCGCGTCAGGTCTGAATATGAAGCTCTTTGCGATGATTTGAGACTTGAGCTTTCCGGCCTTGCACATGAGATATTCCTGCTGAAATCAAGACATCAGCAACTCATATCCTCCTTTGACGCCGAGCGTATCTGCGCTGACTGCAAGGGTGAATGCTGCAGATTCGGCAAACATCACTTCACCCTGGTTGATCTTCTGGTTTACCACTCGCTGGACAGAGATCTTTTCGACCCCTCGTTTGGCAACCCCTGCTGTCCCTATCATGGCAGCTCTGGATGTCAGATGGAGCCGGGCTACAGGCCGTTCAACTGCATTATCTTCATCTGCGAGCAGCTCGAAAACCTGCTGGAGGATGGTGTGAAAGTCGAAATTAACCGGATTGAGACTGAACTAAGAAGAATCTACAGCGAGTTTGACAGGCTGCTTGGCAACCGCTTTGCCAACGGCCTGCTCATAACCTGTCAGCGGGCTCTCGACTCAGGGCTGCCGCTGTTCAATTATTAACCTGGGAAAAACAGTTGAAACTCGGATGAATAGGATAAACACAGATAAATCAGAACATTAAGGGTGCAGATTCAAAACCAAGAAGGTGAAGCCTGTTTTCGATTTTTCAGGTTTTATCCGCGTTCATCCTATGTATCTGTGGTTAACGACCGTTTTTAAGATTAATCGATGAGGGGATTATGGCGACAATAAACGATCTTGTTCTGGTACATGTTGACGACAAACCCGGTTTTTACGCCCGCATAGAGGATATTTCCCCGGATGTGAAAAAAGGGTGGTGGATTGTCAAACTACTGGTGCTGACCTTCCCGCTGCAGGTTTACACCTGGATCCTCGATGAAAGCCAGATTGACGGCGCACCCTTCACCATGGGGGGCACGCCGCTCATGCTGGAAAAAATTGAATCGCCTGTCATCCACGAAGAACCGGCCAAAGCCGCACCAGTCGAACCGGCAGCACCGCCTGCATCATCCGGCAGCAGTGAAACAGAGCGCCCCAAGGTTGTTTCGCTGTTTGATCGGAAAAACAGGAAATAGCGCCGTAAAATCATGGTAAATCAGGATTGATTACGTACCAGGAGCCTGTCAGGGTTCAAATGTAGGAATTGCCCGCCTCATGAACTCGTCAAACAGTGGCACAGTGAACGCCACATCTCCGTATGATGGGCTATAAATCATCCCCTTTTTTATCAGTCCCGCCCGTAATGGCCCCATCGCACTAATCTTTATCTGCAGCTGTTCAGCAACATCACTGGTTCGACAACTACCACCACCAGATTCTGCCATAGCTCGCAAAAACATCTTTTCTCGCGGCGTCAACCGGTCGAATCGCACCCTGAAGAAATTCTCGTCTAAACGTCTTGAAACAAGCTCGCTCGCCTCCTGTACAACCTGCAAGGAAATCGGTGAAGCAACAGCATGGTTCCAAACCTGATAACCCCACTCTTGTAGAAAATATGGATAACCTTGAGTCATCTTGAATATTTCAGCAAGTGCATCAGGGACAAACTCTTCGCGGGCTGCCCGTACCGGGTCTTGAAGTGCTTTGCTGGCATCCGGTTCCGGCAGTGGGCCGATCTCCGGGAAATTAAACAATCGTTCAGCATATGATTTAGAATCCCCGGCCAGACCGGGCAGGATTGGCAGACCGGCACCGATCAGCACAAGAGGAAGCTGATTTTGCTGCATCTTGTGCATAGCCATAATCAGGGCGCTTAGCTCCATCGATTTGAAATACTGGATTTCGTCAATCAGTATTGCTACGGCTACACCACGTTCTTGCGCTGCCTCAGCAACCGATATAAAGAGACTGGGGAGATCAACCTCAAGATCACCGCTATCGGCAGCGCCATACTCAGGATCAATATCCAGGCCGATGTCGAACGCACCTACCGATATCTTGATTGCGCCGACAAAGCTCTTTAATACAGCAAGCCCCCGGCGAGCCTTATCTCCAACTCCGGCAATCCGGTCAAGCTCGAACAGAAGTCGCCGCAGATGGGGCGCCAGCAGAACAGCCAGTGATTTCCCCTCGTGGGCCTCTACCAGTATGGTGCGATACCCGACATTACGCGCCCTCCGCTCAATCTCATTGAGAAGAACAGTCTTCCCGACTCCGCGCAACCCTGTGAGAAGCAAGCTCTTTTCTGGTCTTTTTGTCATTACCCGTCCCAAAAGAACATCAGCCTGTTCCAATACGGTATTACGACCAGCCAGTTCTGGTGGTGGAGACCCCGCACCTGGAGAAAATGGATTTTTGATTTTATCCATAACAACCTCACTTCTATATGGTTATATCATGTTATAGCATAAATTAAGTATAAGTACATATAATCTACTATAACCACAAACCCAAACAAGACTACTCACAAGACTTATCAATTAATTGTTGGGGCGTCGGCATTGGTGGGTTTGGGTGTGATGGAGGAGTGCAAGAGGAAACGCCGTGAAGGCCTGTTGCATCGGGCTTCACGGCGTTTTTTGTGCTTCTCGTTTTGTAAAATATGTAAGTGCGGCTCGACCCGCTTCGCCATTCTCTTTGATGACCGGATGCCAATTGACTGACTATCTATGGACAGTTCACTAGCGTTGTTAAATAAATATGTTACACTCAAGTTAGTGTTTGCTAATTCTACAAAAAACAGTGAGACGTGAAGGGTCAGATCTAAGCATGCATCGATAGATTCAACAGTTGGTTTACTCTAGTAAAGATAAGGCCGCAAATGACCATATCCGCTGACAACACAGGCCAGGGCAGCGCGGAACTTGTCAACAGAACCTCGGGCGGCACGCTGGGCAAGATAGGTCTCAGTTGTAAGAGCGGATATCTTTTCGGTCACCGCCGAGGCGATGAATTGATTGAGGGAAATGTGATCCTCACTGGCAATTTCACGGGCCATATTGTGGATTGAATCGGTAAGACGGACACTGATTGCGCTCATGGTTGAACTTCCAGGGATGCAAGGAAATCGCGCGGGGTACTTAGAATTAGTTGCGTTCGAAGTAGCCTAGTAATACCAAAATCAGTGTTAACTGATATCAGAAACGAAACAAATGCAGCAGCGGAGGAACCGGTTATGAAACAACAGATGATCTCTACAGTTGCAGCCGTACTTTTGTTTGCAACTGCTGCCATGGCAACCACCCAGAGCCGCCCGAACTACACCATAAATGCCGGGCGAATCGTCAGTGGCGGCACCGCCTCGACCGACGCATCCGGCATGAGCAAAACCGGTATTGCCATCGGTCAGGGGGTCTTTATGCCACCCGGCGGCAGCAGCAGTTCCGCTTATAGCACTAAGCCGGCTTCTCTCCCATTAATTGCCGGCGGTGGTGCCTGCGGCATTCGCAGCGGCGACATAAACTGCGACGGCGTGGTGGATATCATTGATGCTCTGCTGGCTATCAGAACCGGTGTCGGCCTTACGCAGCTGACGACCGCCGAGATTGTACGCGGTGATGTGGGGCCGCTGGCGAATAGCGTTTCCGTCGGTGACGGACGGATCGATATTGAGGATTCAATTCTGATTTTACGCAAGGCGGTTGGGCTAGGCTGGTAAGTTCATAAAAAACTTCCAGGAGGAACATGATGAATATTCGATCTCTTTTGCTGCTGTGTGCTGTTGTTACATCCCTGTCTGCCTGTGGTGGTGGTGGCGGAGGTGGTGACTTGATTCAGGCACCACCCCCGACGACACCAACTACCGTAGTTCCAGGCACTCAAGCTCTGGCAGCCGGCACATATAAGCTGACTTTTTCGGCTATCAGCAGTGCCCGGCTTTTGGCCCCCATCAGCGGCATCGACGTGGCGGTAAAATTCCCAGCCGGACTTTCGGTCAGCACGGTCACCGGTGGCGGCACCGGGCAGATTACCTCAACATCAATCACCCCCGGCAGCGCTATCCTGGCTACCTCGCTGGCCTTCGGCAATTATTCGGCATCCACCCGCACCGCCTATCTTTCCATGGCAACCAGCCAGGATACCTTTCGCAGCGGGCAGTTTCTGAATCTGCTCTTTACCGTGGCATCCGGCACAACAATTACACCCAATGATATTTACGCCCTGAATGTTACCTATCCGACATACAAGGTCATCGGCCTGGATACGGTGACGCATAGTACCGTGACCATGACCGGCTCGGTTTTGACAACACTGGGCGTTGAACGATAGACAGGCATAAACAAATCTCATGAACATACTGAATAATCGCACCACAGGAGGCCACGCCATGAGAAATCTTTTGACCACCATCCTGATAACACTGCTGATACTGTCCGGCATTCCGGCTCTTGCCGCACTGCCGTCCACCGTCACCTATCAGGGTTATATGACCGCCGCCAATGGCGCACCGGTCACGACAACGGTTGCCATGACGCTGACGCTCTACACTGCGGCAAGTGGCGGTACGGCGCTGTGGAGCGAACATCAACCGAGTGTGCCTGTCGTAAACGGGGTTTATAGTGTGCTGATCGGCAGCATCACACCGCTTGCACTGCCGTTTGACACTGTATATTACCTGGGAGTGGCAGTCGGCAGTGACCAGGAGATGACGCCTCGCCAGGAACTCTCCTCGGTGCCCTATGCCTTACGTGCCATGAGTGCCGACCGGCTCAACCAGGCGTGCGCCGATGGTGAAGTGCTCAGATATACGGCTGCGTCATCCAGTTGGAGTTGTTCCATCGCCGCCGGTCCTCAAGGGCCAGCTGGCCTCACCGGTTCCACCGGTGCAATCGGTCCGCAGGGTGCTAAAGGCGATACCGGCGCTACAGGTTCCCAAGGTATTCAAGGTATTCAAGGTATTCAGGGTGTGGCAGGTTTGGATGGCAAGAATGTACTGAATGGTCTGGTGCCACCGATTGCAGCAAATGGTGTAGACGGCGACTTCTATATCGATACCGTAGCAAAGATGATCTATGGACCTAAAGCTGCCGGTGCGTGGCCGACCGGTGTGAATATTGTCGGACCGCAGGGTGTTAAAGGTGATACCGG
>JACABD010000057.1 GCA_013377075.1 Geobacteraceae bacterium
AAGAATACTTTTATAATCTCACACAACGCTTGACTTAATCCGCCAATGGCGGACAATAAGGTTGTCATGGTATTTATTGAAACTCCGATGTTTACCAAACTGATTACTGAGCCTTGAGCCGGAGCAGGTGGCGATACTCAAGGTATTGATAAAGGAGTTGGAACGTCATGGATAAAGAGCTTTTTAATCAACTTCAACAGAGCATGAAAGAGGCTGTAGCCATTGCCAAAGGGGAGATGCAGCCATCTCGCGTGTTCACTGTAGAGTCACCTGACGTCAAGATGGTACGGGAGAAAACTGGACTGTCACAGGCCATGTTTGCCGCCATGATTGGTGTGAAAGTGAAAACCTTGCAGAACTGGGAGCAGCATCGCCGAAACCCTACTGGCGCGGCTGCGGCCTTGTTGACAATTTTCGACCGGGAGCCTGAAACGGCAATGAAAGCGCTGCACGGATCAATGTAGGAATGATGGCGGGAATCTGTCTCAACTTCATCCAGATTCTACGATTATAATAAACCCATGACCTCACTCACCACCACCCTAAAATCGGCCTGCACGCCTATATCAAGCCGTGATGCGCTGATACAGTTTATAAAGGATACATTTTTATGTTTCTGCGCCTCTTCCTCGTTTTTACCATTGTCCCGATCATCGAAGTCTGGCTGCTCATCAAGGTCGGCCGGGTTATCGGAGCGCTACCGACAGTTGCGCTGCTGGTCGCCATTTCCATGACCGGTGCCTGGCTGGCCAGATCGCAGGGATTCCGTGTCATCATCACGATACAAAAGGAGTTGGCTGCCGGGCGTCTTCCTGCCGCACATATACTCGACGGCGCATTTATCCTGACTGGGGGGCTCCTTCTCCTTACCCCCGGCTTCTTCACAGATTTTCTCGGTCTTTTCTTTCTCATCCCCGCTACCCGCAGACTATTGAAGCTATGGCTCGGCAGATGGCTGGAGCAGAAGCTTCGCGCTGGCAGCTTTGTCATCGGGCGTCGCTAGGAGTCTGTCGGACTTGAGAAATGCAGAAGGGTCAGGTCTCCATTCCACATAACAGCTAGGCTTCATCAAAAAATCCGCTCTGCTTCATTTCTTGCATATTCAATTGCGCACTGATAATATGATTTCAATGCATACTTTGGAGGTATAACAGATGCTTACTGCGAATCGCTCTGTTGATCGGGTGACAATTTCCTTGCCCCACGCCCTTGCCAGCGAGGCCGACAGCTGTTCAGCCGAGTTGAAGGTATCCCGTTCAGAACTGTACAAGATAGCGTTGGAGCGTTTTCTTGCCGAGCAGCGGCGGGAGCGGTTGAAACTGATCGTGGCTGAGATGGCTGAAGAGTACCGCGCAGATAAGGAACTTACAGCGTTAACTGTTCTCGATGCTGAGGAGTTTGTATGAGACAGGGTGAAATCTGGCTGGTCAATCTTGACCCTACGCTTGGCGCTGAAATCCGCAAAACCCGACCCTGCGTCATTCTGAATGACGACGCCATTGGCGGCCTGCCACTCAAGGTCATAGCTCCGCTTACCGATTTGAAAGCACGCTACCAAAATGTTCCCTGGATGCTCTGTCTGGAACCTGACAGCAGTAATTGTCTGTCAAAACCATCTGCCATTGATCTTTTCCAGGTGCGGTGTCTTTCCGAATCGCGTCTGGTTCATAAAATAGGCGCAATGACTACCAAAGATCTTGCGCTGGCCCAGAAAGCGCTCAAGCTGGTTTTTGGCATGGAATGAATATTTGCCATCCCCACCTAATGGAATAAAAATAACGGTTACGGTAGCTAAGAACAAGGTATGAATCATGATTTCTGATATTCCGGTCTGGTGGCATGGCTGCGGAATTGTGCTGGTCTGCGCACTGTTCATGCTCCACCGCAGCGCCAGATCTGCTCATATCCTGGTGACCTGCATCATCCGGCTGCCTGGCGTAGTCCTCCACGAACTGGCGCACCTTTTGACCGGTCTTCTCTTAAGGGCCCAGCCTGTCGGCTTCAGCCTACTGCCAAAGCAGCGTTGCGATGGCAGGTGGACCCTCGGCTCCGTGGCATTCAGGAGAGTAACGGCGTTCAATGCCGTTCCGATCGCTTTGGCCCCACTCGGACTGTTACCCTCGGCATATTTTATCTATATCTCATGGTATCGCTGGCTTCCACTTACCCTGACAAATACGCTCTTTCTGTACGGAGCCGTCTTTCTACTCGTCGCAAATGCACTCCCAAGTCGCCAGGATATAACTGTCGCCTGTAACTGGAAGAGTCTGATCCTTTATGGCAGCATCGGTATTTTAGTCGGTTACGTCTGGTTGAACCGTCCCTTGCCGCTGCCTTGACGTTTGCCGGAGCGGAGAGTATATTTTCCGAGGTTTTTGCAATTCAGGTATATTCAGGAATACATTCAATGAAAACAGCAGAAAAAACACGATGAATCAACAGGAGCAGACAATGAATACAACGTATATACTCCGTCAATCAGACAATCTCGTATTTGATAAGGAAGGTGAAACATATACCTTTACGGTCAGGAGATTGACCGATGCAAAGCGGAGGGCGTTTCGAAAGCAGTTTCATGATGAATCCAATCTACGGCTCGAAGATGAGAGTGGCAAGGTAATCAGCATCAAGCGCAGCGGCTTTAAATGGGAAGATAAAAAGTAATTCCAAGGAGGGAGAATGAAACAATCACTCGGCGCAAAAACCCTGCTTTTTCCGACACCGGTTCTGATGGTGGGATCATATGACAAGGATGGCAAAGCTAACCTGATGAATGCAGCCTGGGGGGGGATCTGCTGCTCCGAACCACCTTGTGTCACCGTTTCCCTGCGCAAGGCAAGGCACTCCTATGACAGCATCATGGAGCGCAAGGCATTTACCGTCAGCATCGCCAATGAAGCCACAATGAAGGAAGCTGATTATGTCGGCATTGCCTCGGGACGTGACGTTGACAAGTTTGCTGCTGCCGGTCTGACCCCTGTGAGGAGCAGTCTTGTTGATGCCCCTTATGCCGACGAATTCCCGCTGGTTCTGGAGTGCCGTCTGCTGCACACCCTGGAGATCGGCATTCATACCCAGTTCATCGGCGAGATTATCGATGTGAAGGCCGATAATGCGGTACTTGGTGAGGATGGCCTTCTTGACATACTCAAGATTCAGCCTCTGGTCTACGATGTTGCCCACAAGGGGTATCACTCAGTCGGCTCGCTTCTGGGGAAGGCTTTTTCCATAGGCAAGAGTCTGCTGTGATGGGGGATCCCTCGGCAGTTGACAGGGCCATGGCAAAGGTTTGCGAGCACTGTCCGGTCTGTCTCTATGCGCGCTACCATCAGAAAGGGGTTGTTTTTAATTTTGTCAGGAACATCGAAGGGGATATCTGCCCGTTCTGCAAGGCCTACGAACGGGTTCACGGAAAAAAAGCCCACGAAAAGAGAGGATAGCATGGCAAAAGTAACCGTTGTTGCAAAGCTGACCGTAAGGGAAGACGCCATTGAGTTGGTCAGGGTCGAACTGTTAAAAATGATTGCTCCGACCCGCCAGGAAGAGGGGTGCATCGAATACCGCCTGCACCAGGACAATGAGAATCCGGCTGGTTTCATTTTCTACGAGAACTGGCAGAACCTGGAGTGCCTGATGAATCACCTGAATTCAGCCCATTACCAGGCATATGTTGCGGCAGTCGGTGATCTGATCATTGAGAAGATTGTCCATAAGATGACTGAAATTGCCTGACCATACTAAGCGCAGCATCATTCTAACTGCAAGGTGATTCAGATGACTGACTATTCATATAAAATCGAAATGAGTGTGCGTGATTACGAACTGGATATGCAGGGGATTGTCAACAATTCCGTTTACCAGCAGTACCTTGAACATGCCCGCCACGAGTTTCTGCTCAGTATTGGTGTTAATTTCAAAGCATATGCCGACATGGGCATAAATCTGGTGGTGATCCGGGCCGAGCTTGATTACAAACAGCCGCTGACCAGTGGCGACCGTTTCTGGGTAGGAGTGCGGCTGGAGCGCGAGTCGGCGGCGCGATTTGCCTTTTATCAGGACATTTTTCGCTGCAAGGATGACCGTCTGATGCTGCGTGGCAAGGTTATCGGTACTGCCTTAAATGAGCGTGGCAGACCGCGCATACCAGAGGAACTGGCAGCGCTGTTGCAAGGCAAAAATCTTCGACACGAGTAAAGTTTCCCGCTCTGATACTTTGAACAGAAGGATTACCCTCCGGTTTAATATGAACAATAATTCCCAATTTGACATAGTCGTTCAGGAACAGCAGCGCCTGCAGGAGATTCTCGGCTCAATCGAGGAGACTGCCAGGCAGAACAAGCTAAAGATAGCCAACCATGACGCCTACACCGCAGAATTAGAAAAGGAGCGCCTTGAGTCGGTAAGCTGGCGTGAAAAAAACTCCCTGACCTTTAAACTGGTGGAGAACGACAAGTTTGATCCTGCCAGATATCTTACCTCCTTCCAGATGACAGACAGTCCCTATTTCGGGGTCGTCGGCATCAATGACCGCGACAGACGCATCGGCTCAAAAGAATATCTCATCGGCAAGCAAGGTTTTGTCTCCCATGACAACCGCGCCCTGGTGGTTGACTGGCGCAAGGCGCCGCTGTCACGTTTCTTCTATGATTATGAAGTCGGTGAGGAGTACCTGGAGACCATTCAGGGGAGAGAGCGGGAAGGGGTGATCAGCCGCCGTGACACGGTGGATATAGTAAAACGCCACCTTCGCCGCATGGAGTGCGGTGAAGCGATGTACGAGCTGGCCGCTGACAACTGGGTGAAGAGTGAAAAGCAGTACCAGACCACCAGCGATACCAAGGCTGCAATTCAGGATCACCGCATGGTTGATATTGTGGCGCTGATCTCTCCTGACCAGTTTCGGATGATAACTTCCGAGGCCACCGATGGCTGCACCCTGATCACCGGTGGCGCAGGGAGCGGCAAGACAGTTGTCAGCCTCCACCGGCTGTCATGTCTTCAGTTTAATGATCCTGAAAGGTTCCCGCCGGAGCGCTGCCTGGTGCTCATGTTCAACAAAGTACTGCGCAACTATGTGAGGCAGACGTCAGCCGAGCTGTTGGGGAGCACACGGGTGGACACCTTCAGCGCCTGGGCTCTGGGGGCCATTACGGCACTCACCGGCAGGGTTATCAAGCCCATTGTTGGTGATGAGCTGACTGCCAGAAAAAAATCGTCAAAGCTCTCCAGCCTGCTCACCAGATATGTCAATGAGGTGATGGAAGCAGACCCGATTCAGGATCTCTGGCGTTTTTACGGCCAGCCCTCTGTTCTAGATGCCATGTTTAGCGAAGGGAAGGGGAGGGAACCTTTTTTGGTGGAGCTGCGCCAGCGCTATGCCACAAAAAGTCAGGCTGTCTCCTTTGCCGACATCAGTGTTCTCCTTCGGCTTTGTCAGCTCAGGGAAAAAGACGGTTCGATCCGTGACGCCCTTGACTGGTATGCCCATATCATTATTGACGAGGGGCAGGATCTGTCACTTTTAGAGCTTGAGGCCATTCTTGCAGCGACGGACAAGCACTGCAGCATAACCCTCAGCGCCGATAGCAAGCAGCAGATCCTCTCCTGGGTCGATGGTGGTGATTTCGACCTATTCCGCACGAATCTGCGAGAGATAGGAGTGAGTAGCGAGGCGCTCTCCGTCTCCTACCGCTGCCCAAAAGAGATCATGGCTTTGGCTTCAAGAATCAGCGGCCGGGAAAGCGAGCAGGTTGGCAGACATTCCGGCGTCCTTGAGTACCACCAGGCTGCTGATGAGGACAATGCTCTGGTGAAATTACGCCAGTTGGTGGAACAGCTGGTGGCAATGGATCCCAACAGCCTGACTGCGGTTATCTGCAAGAAAAAGTCCGATGAAAAGCTCCTCCAGAGGGCTTTAATCGGCATAACTGGCCTCCATGCTCCGGATGAGTTGACCTTTGAGCCCGGAGTTTTAGTGACCATTGCCCACCAGGTAAAGGGGGTTGAATTTGCCAACGTCATCCTCTTTGACCCTAACTCAAGGGATTTCAGGAACTCTCCCCTGGACCAGAACCTGCTCTATGTCTGCGTTACCCGTGCCTGCAAACGGCTTGACATTGTGTACTGGCGGGAACTTGCCCATGGCCTTGCCTGAGCTGGCAATCTGTGAGCCAAAAAGCATTTCAAATTGCCTATATCGTAGAATTTAATTTTTTCCAGAGTATATTTATTGAGCTTCAAAATCAGTTATGACGTTAAAACCTAAATCTTACATAAAAGAGAAGCAAATGCTCAAAAAACAGCTGTTACAAATATCCACCTGGTTCGACAGTTTTGTCACTGCATTCAAGGCAGAATCTGCGCAAGAGCAACGTAATTACGATCTAAAAATTGAACATACGGCAAAAGTTCGTAACAACATCGAACTGCTTGCAGATTCCCTTCTTCTTCCTGCTGACAAGCGGGCACTGGCATCCATCATCGCTATCTGCCATGATGTCGGTCGATTCCCCCAATACGCAAAGTATGGCACCTTTAACGATGCCACATCCGTCAACCATGCAGCCCTTGCAATTCAGACCCTGAAAAGTGAAGGAATCCTTCAGATTCTGGATGAAGTCTCCCGTGATATGGTCATCCAGTCCATTGCCTTGCACAATGTCTTCCTTCTTCCGGATAATCTCTGTCCTGATGAACTCCTTTTTGCAAGACTGATCCGTGATGCAGACAAGCTTGATATCTGGCGGGTACTGATTGAATACTGCACTGCACAGCCTGAGGAAAGGGCTTCAGCGGTTGTCTGGGAGCTGCCTGATACCGGTCTCTGCTCTGATGCTGCCATTAATGAGGTTATCAACGGCAGGATGATAAACCGAAGCGTTCTGTCTTCAGCTGACGACTTCAAGCTACTGCAGATTTCATGGGCCTATGATTTGAATTTCAAAGAAACTTTTGTCCAGCTCTCCGAGCACGGTTATATTGATACTCTTGCCGGACTTTTACCTGATCAGAACGGTTGTCATGGGGCTGTTTCGGCTGTCAGATCGTTTATTAAGTCAAGAATCGTTGGCGCTTCATATTTGTAACGCTACTGGCAGGATAGCCTCTATTGAGGTATGATTGAGCATCTCCTGATTCATGAGGACATATTTATGCGACAACTCATTTTTGCTGCCCTGATTACACTCCTTTTTTCTCAGTTACTCCATGCCTCCCAGTCAATTATTATCGATACCGACGGATACGCCTGCATGGGGGACGACAAGTCACGCAAACAGACCGAGGATGTCGCTTTTAAAGATGCCAAGCGTAAAGCCTCAGAATCTGCTGCCACATACATTAAAGCCGAAACCCACCTTAAAGACGCCATGCTGGAGAAGGATATTCTTTCTGCCTATACAAATTCACATGTGAAGGTTATTCAGGAGTTTCTCAAAGAGTGGTATAAGGAAGGCACCATAGGTGACTGTTTTCGCGTGAAACTTAAAGTAGAAGTGATTCCTGATGAGCAGACAATGAAGAGCTTTGCTACGAAAAAGACAGATGATTTCGACGACCCTATGGCACCGCTGTCAGTGAGAGTCTGGAGCGACAAGACAAAGTATGGGCAGGGAGAAAAAATAAGAGTCTTTGTCAAGGGGAACCGCCCTTTTTATGGTCGTGTCGTCTATCAGGACGCTTCCGGAGCAATGGTGCAGATATTGCCAAACCCATACCGTAAAAACAGCTATTTTAACGGTGGAACTGTTTACGAAATCCCATCAGCCGATGACCGCTTTGATCTCGAAGTCTCGCCACCGTTTGGTGCTGAAAAAATTACTCTTTTTGCCAGCACATCACCGATGGGAGATGTCTCCCTTACCGATGTAGGCGGAGTATATTCCATCAAAGTCAAAGCTGAACAGCTTTCATCCGGCACCCGCGGGGTGAAATTTGTAAATAAGGGGAGCGGGTCGGCTCAGGTAGCCGAGTTTGCCGAATCCAGCCAGGAGATGCAAACTTCAGGCAGATAACTCCATCCTTCCTTGACTTACGCCTCATAAAACGGCTACTATGCCGGTTCCATGAAACGCCCTACCAGACAGATAAAAATCGGCAATATTGCGGTCGGCGGCAGTTCCCCCTGCACAGTTCAGTCCATGTGCTCGACCGACACCAGGGATGTTGCTGCCACTCTCGGGCAGATTGAACGTCTGGCAACTGTCGGCTGCGAGATCGTCCGCTGTGCAGTGCCTGATATGGACGCGGCGCTGGCTCTTGGCAAGATTCGGTCTCAAAGCCATATGCCGGTTGTTGCCGACATTCATTTTGACTACAAACTGGCGCTGAAGGTGCTAGAATTTGGAATTGACGGGCTGCGCCTGAACCCCGGCAATATCGGTGATCGCTGGAAAGTTGAAGAGGTGGTAAAGGCAGCCAGAGAGAGGCTTGTGCCTATCCGTATCGGCGTAAATGCCGGCTCCCTTGAGAAGGAACTGCTGCAGAAATACGGTCACCCGACAGCCGAGGCGATGGTGGAATCTGCCCTTGGCCATGTGCGGATTCTCGAAGATATCGGCTATGAAGAGATAAAGATTTCCCTCAAGGCGTCCGACGTCATGAAGACAGTTGCCGCCTATCGCCTGTTGGCATCGAAGGTTGATTATCCGCTGCATATTGGCATAACCGAGGCTGGGACAACCTTTTCCGGCACGATAAAGTCTTCGGTCGGGCTCGGCATTCTCCTTGCCGACGGCATCGGCGATACCCTGCGGGTCTCTCTGACCGGCGATCCGGTTGATGAAGTCAGGGTCGGCTTCGAGATACTCAAATCCCTCGGCCTGCGACAGAAAGGGGTTAATTTCGTCTCCTGCCCGACCTGCGGCAGGTGTGAGATCAACCTGATCAAGGTTGCGGAAGAGGTTGAACAGCGCCTTTGCGGCATCGACAGTCCGATCACCGTAGCTGTCATGGGGTGCGTAGTAAATGGCCCCGGAGAAGCTCGTGAAGCTGATTTCGGCATTGCCGGTGGCAAAGGGGAAGGGCTCCTCTTTCGTCATGGCGAGATAGTCCGGAAGGTTCCCGAGGCAGAACTGGCAGATGCTTTGGTAGAAGAGGTTTTAAGGAGCAGGTTGAAGGCTGAGGGCTGAAGGTAAATGCAAACCAAGCAGATATCTTTTCATTTAGCCTGAATTTATTATAAAGAGGATTATCAATGCGTTATAGTCAATCATTTATACCAACAGTTAAAGAAACCCCGGCCGATGCCGAAGTCATTTCCCACAGGTTGATGCTCCGTGCCGGCATGATCCGCAAGGTTGCCGCAGGTATCTACAGCTATCTCCCAATCGGTCTTCGCGCCATCCGCAAGGTGGAGAATATCGTCCGCGAGGAGATGAATCGTGCAGGGGCTAATGAGCTTCTCATGCCGATGGTGACACCGGCCGAACTCTGGGAAGAGTCTGGTCGCTGGGCTCAGTACGGCCCCGAACTGCTTCGAATCAAGGATCGCAAGGATAACAGCTTCTGTCTCGGACCGACCCATGAAGAGGTTGTTACTGACATAGTCCGTCGTGAGGTTCGCAGCTACCGGCAGATGCCACTCAATCTATACCAGATTCAGACAAAATTTCGTGACGAAATCCGACCACGCTTCGGTCTGATGCGCGGTCGAGAATTCATCATGAAGGATGCCTACTCTTTTGACGTTGATGAAAAGGGAGCTGATGCCTCCTACGAGAAGATGTATCAGGCCTACCGCCGCATATTTGCCCGCTGCGGGCTCAAATTCCGCGCAGTTGAGGCTGACACCGGCTCAATAGGCGGCAACTGGTCCCACGAGTTCATGGTGCTGGCTGACTCGGGCGAGGATGCAATCGTCTCCTGCAATGGCTGTGACTATGCTGCCAATGTCGAGAAGGCCGAGTCAAAGGTTATTGAAAGCGCCGAGCATGCCGAGCCGCGCCCCCTTGAGAAGGTTCATACTCCGGCAAAGAAGAGCATCGAGGAGGTAAGTGAGTTTTTGCAGATTCATGCGACCTCCACAGTGAAAATGCTGATCGTAAAAGCGGATGAAAAGCCGGTTGCCGTGCTGCTGCGCGGTGATCACGAGCTGAATGAAATCAAGCTGAAGAAAATCATAGGCTGCGACGAACTGGAGATGGCGACCGATGAGATGATCGCCAGCGCCACCGGCGCAACCGTCGGCTTCCTTGGACCAATCGACCAGAAGATCCGCATCATTGCCGACACCACAGTCAAGGGGATGAAAAACTTTGTCTGTGGCGCCAATGAAGTCGATTATCACCTGAAAAATGTCAACCTTGAGCGGGATTTTACAGTTAGCAAGTACGCCGATATCCGTAACGTAACCCATGGTGACCAATGTCCTCGCTGCTCCGGTGGCATACTGGAAATGTGGCGCGGTATTGAGGTCGGTCATGTCTTCAAGCTCGGTCTCAAATATTCAAAGGCTCTCAATGCCACCTTCCTTGACGCTGATGGCAAGGAGCAGACCGTGTTCATGGGGTGCTATGGCATCGGTATCGGCCGAACCGTTGCCTCCTGCATCGAGCAGAACCACGACGAAAACGGCATTATCTTTCCGCTCCCGATTGCGCCGTATCACTGCATCATCTCGGCTATTAACCCGAAGGATGAGATTGTCAGCAAGGCTGCTGAAGAGCTCTATGCGGAGCTTCTCAAACTTGGCGTGGAAGTGCTCTACGACGACCGTGACGAGCGTCCCGGATTCAAGTTCAAGGATGCTGATCTGATCGGTATTCCGCTGCGAATTGTTGTCGGCGCCAAGAACCTGGTTGACGGCAAGGTTGAGCTGAAGCAGCGTCGAGGCGGGGAAACAGAACTCCTTACTATCACCGATGCGGTCAGCAGGATTGACGGTATTGTTAAAGAGGCGCTAGGTATCTGAATCCAAGGCTCATAACGCCCCCTATCCCCCTTTTAACTTAAGAAGGGGAACGCTATTAATTGAGGTTTAAGCAATGACACTTGAAGAAGCTCGCAAGAAGATAATATTTGCCCTCGACATAAATGAACTTGCTGAAATCGAGCAGTGGTCATCACTGCTCTCGACCAAGGTCGGGATGTTCAAAATAGGCAAGCAGCTCTTTACCTCCACCGGACCTGAAGCTGTGCGTACCATACAGCGCCATGGAGGTGAGATCTTTCTCGACCTCAAATACCATGATATCCCCAACACCGTTGCCCAGGCTACTGTGGCGGCAGCACGGATGGGTGTTAAGCTCTCCAACCTCCATGCCCTTGGCGGCTACGAGATGATGGTAAAGACCATGGAGGCCCTGGATCGTGAGTTCAAGGGTGGCGAGCGGACAAAGGTGCTGGCAGTGACCATTCTGACCTCATCGACAGAAGAGACCCTGCGTGGCATCGGCATTGATCATTCGGTGCAGGAGATGGTGGTGCGTCTGGCAAAGCTTGCCAAATCTGCCGGTATCGATGGTGTTGTCGCCTCTCCCCAAGAAGTGAAGCTGATTCGCGAGGCTTGCGGCGACGATTTCCTCATTGTCACCCCTGGTGTGCGTCCGACATTTGCATCCGCAGACGACCAGAAACGTATCATGACCCCGGCCGAGGCTGTTTCACAAGGAGCAGATTATCTCGTCATCGGCAGACCTATCGCAGCGGCAACAGATCCGGCAAAGGCTGTCGATATGATTGTTGAAGAAATAGCAATGGCAGGCTGAAAATACAGGCTGAAGGCTGAGGGCTGAAGGAAATCTATTTTGTTTTTACTTCAGTCTTCAGCCTTCTACCTTCAACCTAAGGATTATTATGAACGAAGAAATCATCTGTGGTGTAAACCCTGTTAAAGAGGCGCTTCGCGGCACTCGTAAGGTGTATGAACTTTTTGTAGCCGAAGGTGCTGCTGACCAGAGGATCGGAAAAATTTCCGAAATGGCAACTGAAAAGGGCGTAGCTGTGCGTCGCAGAACCCGTGTTGACCTGACCCGCCTTGCAGGGACAGACCATCACCAGGGTATTGCCATCCGCATCGAGTCATTCAAGTACGCCGACATTGACGATACCCTTGCTTCTCTCAAAGAGACAGACGGTGACGTCATGATCCTCATTCTTGATGGTATCCAGGATCCACACAACCTCGGTGCGCTGATCCGTTCAGCCTCATGCGCCGACGCTGTTGCTGTCATTATCCCTAAAGATCGCGCCACTGGTGTCACTGCGGCTGCAGAGAAGGTTGCTGCCGGAGCAGTCGAGACTCTTCCGGTTGTTCAGGTTACCAATATTGCCACAACTCTTGAGAGGCTGAAAGAGGATGGATTCTGGATCTACGGTGCCGATGCCGAGAGCAGGCATTCCCTCTACCAGCAGAAGCTGCGCGGTAAAATTGCCCTTGTCATCGGGAGTGAAGGGGAGGGGATCAGACCACTTGTGAGGAAAAAGTGCGATGTTGTCTTCTCAATTCCACTTGCCGGGTGCGTCGGCTCATTGAACGCTTCAGTTGCAGGTGGTGTCGCCATGTTTGAGGTTGTCAGACAGCGCGGCCTAAAGTGATACCTTAAGCCCTTCCAGCATAGTCGGATATTTGAGTGTAATCCCCAGTCTGTCCAGCATTCTTCTGTTACTTACCTTGCGTGATTCGGTCATGTAGCTTAGCATCAGCGGCGACATGACCTTTCGCCCCTCTTCGAGTGTTACCTGGGGTAGCCTGTCAACCCCCATCAAGTCGGTGATCGCATTAAAATAGTCGTTCATCTTGTTTGTCTCACCATCACTGATGTTGAAGATGTCACCATCTTCACCTTTCTCAATTGCTGCAATACAAATCTGAGTCAGATCGTCACTATGAATTCTGTTTGTGTACCCGGCCTCAATCTCATTCAAGAGGGGCTCACGGGAGTGAATACGCTGCATCGGAATCCGTCCCGGTCCGTAAATGCCAGAAACACGGAGTATCACCAGCGGAACTGAATGCTCCGAGCACCATAACCTGAAGCGCTGCTCAGCGTCATAACGCCTCAATGCGGTATGATTGGACGGATTTACTGCTCTCTCTTCAGTTATTGTATCGTCACCGCACTCTCCATAAACGGATGTTGTACTCATATAGATGACTTTCGCAGGTTCGAAGCCGGGTTTGATCGTTACCAGAAAGTTTGCTACCCGTGTATCGCTTTTGCCGCCACCAGGCGGTGGCGCCAGGTAGAGCAGGGGGGCCCCTTTAAAGTCAGGCGCAGGGCTGCTCTCCAGGATATCCAGGTCATAGTGACTCAGCGTAATACCGGAAGAAGTTGTGTCATGGGGAAATTTGTTCCCCCTGGAAAATCCGAATACCTTGATGCTCATGGCAGCTATGGCGGCACCGACTCTCATGCCGATGTCACCGCAGCCTATAATGAAAAGCGAACTGTAGTTCATATAAACGCTCCAGAGTTGAGTTTTGCCAAGTATACATATGAAGGGATGAATATGGAAGATGACTTGACAAAAGGCTGTTTTTTAGGCTTATTCAATGTGATGAATCTCTTTACCGACAGAAAAATTATCACAGTCTCCCAGTTGACAGCCCTTGTCAGGGAGGTGCTGGAAGACAATTTCGAGCATCTCTGGGTAGAGGGCGAAATCTCCAATCTCGCAACCCCTTCATCCGGTCATATCTACTTTACATTAAAGGATTCCGGCGCAACTGTCCGCTGCGTCATGTTCAAAAGTTCCGTACGTGCCATGAAGTTCCGGATGAACGATGGCATGAAGATTCTTTTGAAAGCACGAATGACGGTATATGACCAGCGTGGTGATTACCAGCTTGTGGCCGAGTATGCCGAGCCGCTTGGGCTTGGTGCTCTGCAACTCGCATTTCAACAGACAAGGGACAAGCTGGCTAAAGAGGGGATTTTCGACGCGGCGCACAAAAAAACGATACCTGCCCTGCCCACAACTGTCGGTATTGTCACTTCTCCTACCGGTGCTGCCATACACGACATTCTTAATGTAATAGGCAGACGCTATGCCAACTTACAGATACTCATTGCTCCCACCAGAGTTCAGGGTGAGGGGGCTGCTGCCGAGATTGCTGCTGCCATATCAGACCTGAATCGATACGCAAGGGTAGATGTAATCATTGTCGCCCGAGGCGGTGGTTCAATTGAGGACCTTTGGGCCTTCAATGAAGAGATTGTTGCCAGAGCTATTTATGCCTCACGTCTGCCGATAATTTCCGCAGTTGGCCATGAAGTCGATCTGACCATTTCCGATCTTGTTGCCGACCTTCGTGCACCAACCCCTTCAGCAGCTGCTGAACTTGTTGTCAGCTCCAAAGCCCAGATGCTTGCCGACTGTAACTCCCTTGAGCGCCGGCTTTCACAGTCGATACTCCGTCACTTCTCGGATTTGTCATCCTCACTTGAGATCCTCAAATTATCGCTAAAAGATCCCGGAATAATTATTGAGCGTCTCATGCAGCGCCTTGATGAACTTAATGCCAGGACTGAATATGCGCTCACAGATCTTCTGCAGAAATACAAGCAGAGGGCAGGGATTGCTGAAAGCTCCCTGAAACTTAACTCTCCTGATAAACGAATCAGAGAGTTAACCGGCAGAATCGAAAACCTCTCCATTCGCTCCATTGCAGCCATAAGATCAAAACTGGAATTCACATCTTCATCACTTTCTACCGCTTCTGGCAGACTTGATGCCCTTTCACCCCTTTCAATCCTTCACAGGGGGTATGCTGCCGTCACCATGAAACAGACAGGCAAAACGGTACGAGAGGTCACAGCTCTAAAACCCGGTGACGCGGTAGATGTTCGTTTTTTAGATGGTATTGCCGAGTGCGAAGTAAAAAGCATACACTGCAATATGCCCTTATAGGCTTGACTCATGAATATCACGGATTTAGAATGTTAAGATAATTTCCCAATCGGAGACCTTATGGCATCAGAAAAATTTGAACTGTCCTTGAAGAAGCTTGAAGATGCCGTAAACAGGTTGGAGAGCGGCGAACTCACCCTTGACGACTCACTTAAGGTATTTGAGGAAGGGGTGAAGCACGCTTCCATCTGCTCTCAAAAGCTCAATGAAGCTCAGAAAAAGGTGGAGCTGCTCCTTAAACGCAAGGATGGCAGTTTTTACAAGGAAGATTTCAATGTTGAGGAAGAGAGAGCTTAATGTCATTTGACCTGAACCGGTACATAAACGAACGTTGCGAGCTTATTGACGGCAGGCTTAAAATGGCCATGCCCGATGAAAACGAACTCCCTTTTTCTCTTCATAAGTCGATGCGCTATTCTACATTTGCCGGAGGGAAAAGGCTCAGGCCAATTCTTCTCCTTGCAGCCTGCGACGCAGTTGGTGGCGATTTATCAGCTGCACTCCCTGCAGCCTGTGCCATGGAGATGGTTCATACCTATTCGCTGATTCACGATGATCTTCCGGCAATGGATAATGACGATTTCAGGCGTGGCAATCCTACCAACCACAAGGTTTTCGGTGATGCTGTGGCAATACTGGCCGGGGATGCCCTCCTGACCCAGGCTTTTATTCTCCTTAGCTCGCCCTTTTACTCATCAAATGTTCCCAGTGACCGGATTCTTGACGTTATTCACGAGATTGCCTATGCAGCCGGATCAAGAGGAATGGTAGGGGGGCAGGTTGTCGATATGGAATCTGAAGGGTGCCACGATATCGATCTCCCCACTGTTCAGTACATCCACACCCACAAGACAGGTGCGCTAATCAAGGCTTCGGTCAAATCAGGCGCAATACTTGGCGGTGGTGATGAACGACAGATAGCTGCCCTGAATCGATACGGTGAGGCCATTGGACTTGCGTTCCAGATCGCTGACGACATTCTCGATGTTGTCGGTACTACCGACCAACTGGGCAAGGATGCAGGCAGCGATCAGGCTAGGGGTAAAGCGACCTATCCTTCAGTATTAGGTCTGAATGAATCTCGCAGAACTGCTGCCGAGTTCATTGAAATTGCCCTTGAATCCATCTCCGAACTCGATGAAAAAGCCGACCCTCTCCGTGAGATTGCCAAATACATTCTCAACCGAAAATCCTGAAAATGAAAACAATCCTCGATTCAATCAACTCACCCCGTGAGCTTAAGAGTCTCTCTTCCAGCCAGCTTAAACAGCTTGCTACTGAAATTCGCCAGCTTATTATCTCTACTTGTGCTGAAAATGGTGGCCATCTTGCGCCGGGACTCGGTGTTGTCGAGCTGACACTGGCACTTCATAAGGTTTTTAACTCTCCAACTGATAAAATCATCTGGGATGTAGGTCACCAGGCCTATGCACACAAGATAATCACTGGCCGCCGTGACAGTTTCTCCACCTTGCGTAAAAAAGGGGGTATCAGCGGGTTCCCGAAGAGAGCGGAATCGGTTCACGACGCTTTTGATGTCGGCCATTCATCCACCTCCATATCTGCGGCTTTAGGTATGGCTGGCGGCCGAGACCTGAAAAGAGAGAAGAATAAAGTCATTGCCGTAATCGGTGACGGCTCCATGACCGGCGGTATCGCTTTTGAAGGGCTTAACCACGCAGGGCATCTCAACAAGGATCTGATTATTGTTCTCAATGATAATGAGATGTCGATTGCCGAAAATGTCGGAGCTATCTCAAATTTTCTCAGCCGGACGATGACTAATGAATTTGTCCACAAGATCAAGAAGGATATGGAGAGTTTTCTCGAAGGGCTTGACGATTTCGGCAGAAATGCCCTCAAGGTTGCCAAACGTGCCGAAGAGACCCTTAAGGGGATATTTACCCCGGGAATGCTCTTTGAAGCCTTTGGCTTCGAGTATATCGGGCCCATAGATGGTCATAATCTTGAGCAACTGGCAGACACCTTTGAAAAGCTCTCGACATTCGACGATGCTGTCCTCGTGCATGTGTTGACAAAAAAAGGGAAAGGGTATCCCCCTGCTGAAAACAACCCGGCTCTTTTCCATGGTGTCGGCCCCTTCGATCTGCTGACAGGGAAAGTTCACAAGGCAAAGAGTGCACCGGCCAGCTATACTGCTGTTTTCGGCGATACACTTTTGAAGCTTGCTGCCGATGATGATCAGATAGTTGCCATTACAGCTGCAATGCCCGATGGCACCGGACTTTCAAAGTTTTCCAGAGAGTATCCGGAACGTTTCTTTGATGTCGGCATTGCAGAACAGCACGGTGTCACATTCGCCGCAGGGCTGGCAGCTGAGGGGCTCAAGCCGGTATTTGCCATCTACTCATCATTTCTTCAGCGCGGTTATGATCAGCTTATTCATGATGTCTGTCTGCAGAATCTGCCAGTAGTCTTTGCCATCGACAGAGGTGGTGTTGTCGGCAGTGATGGCCCGACTCATCATGGAGTTTTTGATCTCTCCTTTCTAAGAGCTGTTCCAGGACTAACTCTGATGGCGCCAAAGGATGAAAATGAACTTCAGCATATGCTGGCGAGTGCCCTTCAATACAACTCACCAGTGGCGATCCGCTATCCGAGAGGCTCAGGTCTCGGAGTTCCGCTTGATCAGTTTTTCCAGATCATCGGTTCTGGCACTGCCGAAATCCTCCGTGAATCAGTAAATGGCCCAGTGATTCTGGCAGTAGGCAACATGGTTCACAAATCTGTAGAAGCCGCAGAGATATTATCTCAACAAGGGATTGATGTCTCAGTTGTAAACATCAGATTTATAAAACCTTTGGATGCACAAACTATACTGCCTCTTGTCAAGAACCGTCATCTTTTTACAGTAGAGGACAACTCCCTGCAAGGGGGCTTTGGCTCATCAGTACTGGAAATGCTTGAGGAAGAGCAGCTTCCAGTACTGTCTGTAACTAGGCTTGGGTATCCCGACCTCTACATAGAACAGGGTGAGCAGGCAGAGCTGTATGAGCATTACGGACTTACCCCCTCTGCCATTGCAGAACTAATAAAGGGACAGATATCTTGAAACTTACCCTATGTATACTTGTGTTCTCCTTAGCCTTTCAAGCTTCACTTCTCTTTGCTAATGAACCGTTTGCACTCAACGAATACGCCATATCTCTCATGCAGAAAGGTGAGCATGATAAGGCTCTGGAGCAGCTTCAGAAAGCCTACGGCATGTACCCATACGATCAGGTCCTGAAGAAAAATCTGGCTGAAGCTTATACTTTTGTTGGTCAGAGACAACTCAAAGAAAATAACTTTGATGCCGCGGCCGCCAGTTTTGATAGGGCAAGAGAGCTTTTTCCCGACATCCCACGATATTATGTCATGCGTGGCATCGCCCTCTACTACGGTAAATATCCTGATGCAGCCCAGAATGAACTGGAGCGGGCAAGGGGGCTAGGTGGCGACGCACCTGAAATTCTCTATTATCTTGCAAAGATTCAGTATGACGTTGGCAATCTTGCCGCTGCAGTCGATTTTCTCGAAAAAGCAGTGATTATCAAGCCTGATTTCAAGACAGCTTCAGAAATGATCGAGAAACTGAAGCGCGAATTAACCGTAGAAAAGTCCATGGACAAAGGTTACAGCTCAAAATTCGTCATATCCTACGACGCTGAATCCAAATCCCATCTGGCCGGAGATATCCTTTCTTCCCTTGAGGATGCCTACAGTAATGTTGGTCGGGATCTATCATTTTTCCCAACCGGTAGAATCACGGTAATAGTTTACACCAAAAAGGATTTCAAGAGTGTCACAGCAGGTCCAGACTGGTCTGGAGGTCTTTATGACGGCAAGATACGTCTCCCGGTGGGCGGCACCCAGGAATTGACTGATCAGCTTAAGAGTGTTCTGGCACATGAGTATACCCATGTAGTTGTGCAGGAGATGACCCACGGCAACTGCCCGACCTGGCTGAATGAAGGGCTTGCAGAGATTCAGGGGCGCAAACTTTTCAACCCAGCTATGCAGCAGCTTGGAAAAGCTGCCAGGGGTGGCAAATATGTATCGTTCAAGGAACTGGAAGATGGCTTTACTTCTCTGGAATCTTCATCCGCAGCTCTTGCCTATCAGCAGAGCTATTCTCTGGCAAACTTCATGGTTGCAGCTTACGGGTGGCCCAAAATCATCGACATACTCAATAACCTTGGTACAGGTATGAAAATCAGTGATGCCATGAAAAAATCCATGGCTGACTTCGGCCTGGATTACGATGGTGTCATCGAGGAGTGGCGTAGTTACATGAAGAGAGAATTTGGCTCAAGGTCATCTGAATGAGCGGTTGGAGAGATACACTTGATCTTGTCTCCATTGATGAGCTTGCTGCGAAGTTTTCGCTGAATCCCGACGAACTTCATACCATATCCGGCCTCTATCCGTACAGGATCACAAGACACTACTTTAACCTGATCCGCGAAAAAGGGGATCCGATCTGGATTCAGTCGATACCAGACCTGAGGGAGAGTTGTGACGATCAGGAGTCCGATCCCCTTTCGGAAAACTGCTTAAGCCCGGTGCCTGGGCTTATTCATCGCTATCCTGACCGTGTTGTCTGGCTTGTTTCAGCTGAGTGTGCCGTTTACTGCCGTTTCTGCATGAGGAAGCGAAGGGTAGGGTGCGGTGAAGGGCTCCTTGTGAACTCTTCCGAAGTAATCAGGTATATTTCAGAAAACAGCTCAATCAGGGATGTTATCCTCTCTGGTGGAGACCCGCTCATGCTAGACGATGAGCAGCTTGAAGGAATTCTCTCAGCCCTGAAAAACATTTCTCATGTTGAAATGATCCGAATCGGCACTCGCATTCCTGTCACTTTCCCCCGGAGAGTGACCAAAAAGCTCGCAGCAATGCTTGCAAAATACCACCCGATCTACATAAATACCCACTTTAATCACCCCACCGAAATCACCCCTGAGAGTAAAAACGCCTGCGCTATCCTTGCTGATGCGGGTATTGTGCTGGGGAATCAGACAGTGCTGATAAAAAATGTAAATGATGAACCAGAAACCATGAATGAGCTGATGTGCAAACTTCTTTCAATCAGAGTCAGACCCTATTATCTCCATCAGATGGATCTGGTAAAAGGTACTGCGCACTTTAGAACATCGGTAAATACCGGACTTGATATAATGGCGTCGCTGCGTGGCCATCTGTCTGGGCTTGCAGTTCCCTATTATGTGATCGATCTACCTGGAGGCAAAGGGAAGGTTCCTCTCTTGCCTGGGCATGAGGTAAGGTCTGACGGCACTATACAATTGACTACCTATCTTGGTGAAAAGGTAATTTATCACGATATTTAAAAGGAACTTTTATGGATTCAATGAAAGAGTTTTTTTCAGATCACGACCTGTTTGCAAAGCATAGCGGTATTGAATTGGTTGAAGTTAGCGAAGGGTATGCTGTTACCCGGATGAAGCTGCAGCCTTACCATTTTAATGCCGCAGGAACAGCCCACGGTGGGGCGATCTTTACCCTGGCTGACTTTGCCTTTGCCGTTGCATCCAACTCTTACGGCACTGTTGCCATGGGGATCAGTACCAGTATGAATTTCATCAAAGCCGCTAAATCCGGCATACTCCATGCCGTTGCAAAGGAACAGAGCAGAAACAGCAAACTTGCCACCTACAGTGTCATGGTCACCGATGACGACAACGCGACCGTTGCCATCTTCCAGGGGATGGTTTACAGAAAGAGCGACAGAATAATTCCGGGTTAGACCAGTAAATCGTCGAGGCAAATAGTGGACCAGCTTAATCTTTTTAATATTTCGTCAGAGCCCCCTCAAGAGGTAGTTGCACCCAAGAAAAAGGTACTACCTGCAAAGGAGGCTGCCATGCCTGTAGTAACAGCTGCATATGAAAAAGGGAAGCTATATCAGCTTGAACTTGACAGGCTTATCCCTGATCCGGAGCAGCCACGCAAATTCTTTGATGAGCAGGCGCTGGCAGAGTTGCAGACATCAATAATCAGTCACGGGGTTCTTCAACCGATTCTTGTACGGCAGGGAAGTGATGGGGTTCTCTGTATTGTTTCAGGTGAAAGACGTTTTCAAGCCTCAAAAAATGCCGGTCTTGCGTCTATACCTGCGATTATCACCGAAGGTGAACCTGCCGAAATCTCTATCATAGAAAACCTTCTAAGGGAGAACCTGACTGCAATTGAAGAGGCTGAAGCAATTGATCGCCTGCGCAATCTTCATGACTATGGGCTTAGTGACCTTTCATCAGTTTTAGGTAAAGCAGAATCAACAATCTCTGAAATCCTCTCCCTTAATCGCCTGCCGACAGCGGTCAAGGAAGACTGCCGAAACAACCCCAAGGCAATCCGCAGCATTCTCACCGTCATTGCCCGCCAGAAAACCCAGGATAGAATGCTTGCTCTTTATACAAAATACAAGGAGAGCGGCCTGACCTATGGTGAAATCAGGAAAAATACGTCCAGACCAAAACCTGCTTATGGGCCAATAGATCTGGCCTTTGTGGATCAGTTTTGCGAGAGGCTCGATAAACTTGACCTTACAAAACTGACAGCTGAACAAAAGTCATCCCTTAACCAGAGTCTTGGCAAGCTGCGTAGCGCTGCCTATCAGCGGATGAAGCTGCTTAAGTGAATGCATGAAAGTATTTTGGGTGTTTTTAGCGGATGAACCATTATAAATCAGACATTTAAGCTATTATTTCGGGCATCCGAAATAGTTTAAACCGGGTTAAAAGATGATAAAGCGCATAGACCATCTCAATATTGTTGTGAGTAACCTTGATGAATCAAAACGTTTCTTTGTTCTACTGGGATTCTGTGAAGGGATAAGTGCAGAACTTGACAGCGCTTTTCTCGAAAAAGTAACCGGAATAAAGGGGGCCTGCGGCATTTTTGTGGCACTTCATCATCCAGGTTCGGGTCTTTCAATTGAACTGCTGAAATTCGAACTGGATTCAGGCACAGATGAGAGTATCGGCCTGGCAAACAGGATCGGAATGCGCCATCTTGCATTTGCAGTAGCCGATATTGAAGCAGAGGTTGAGCGGCTCAGAAAACACGGCGTCAAATTTATCGGCGACATCAAGACATGGGAGAAGACGGGCAAGAAACTTATCTACTTCTACGGTCCGGACGGTATACTACTCGAATTTGCCCAGTATCCGAATTTAAAGGAGTAATCATGCAATACCTGGATAATCTGTATCGCCTTGCTATAAGCCTCTGGACAGGAGGTATCGCAATTTTCACCCTTATGCTGACTCCCATACTTTTTAAAACCGAAAGTCGAGACATCGCAGCACGGATAGTCGGCAATCTCTTCCCCGGATATTTTCGCTGGGGACTGGCCTGCGGTCTTATTGCGTTGATTTGCCGGCTGACTCGAAGCGGTATTTCCCTGAAACTACCTCTGATCACTATCATCATTATGCTTGCCGTTACCTCATTTCAGGCTTTTTATCTTGAACCTCGCGTAGCAGAGCTTAAGCAGCGGATTGGTTCATTTGAATCAACCCAGAAAGATCACCCATTAAGAAAAGAGTTCTCGAGGCTTCACGGCGTATCCGCAGTCTGCAACCTTACTGTACTGGCTGGGGGCGTTGTGCTTGTTGTGCTGCCGTGACTGATGACGTAAAGAGGGAAGCGTGAAAACCTATCGCAAAGAGCTTTATTTCGAGACGAGTCGACGCCGTGAGCTGATCAATATCACAGCGCAGGTAGCTGCGGCCCTTACTGAGAGCGGAATCAGGGAAGGTTTGCTTCTGTGTAATGCGATGCACATTACATCCAGTATTTTCATTAATGATGATGAATCCGGCCTTCACAGAGATATTGAGACCTGGCTTGAAAGTCTTGCCCCTGAAAAACCACATTCTCGCTACCACCATAACGGCTACGAAGACAATGCTGACGCGCACCTCAAACGGACAATCATGGGTCGGGAAGTTGTTGTAGCAGTAACTGGCGGCAAACTTGATTTCGGAACATGGGAGCAGATATTTTATGGTGAGTTCGATGGCAAGAGAAGAAAGAAAGTTCTGATTAAGATCGTCGGAGAGTGA
>JACABD010000058.1 GCA_013377075.1 Geobacteraceae bacterium
GTGTCGCCGGAAACAGCGCCGCCCTCCTTTGAAAAGGGGTTCTGCGCTTGACACATCGCTACCAGTGATGCGTCCGCGCCCCTTTTCCATCCGGAGAAGGGGCTTTTGTTATTTCAGTACCACCACAATCTGCCAGTCTCCGAGTCGTATCAGCCTAAAAGGGATAAATCCTCATGGCCTGCGACCTGCGGGTGTCGCCGGAAACAGCGCCGCCCTCCTTTGAAAAGGGGTTCTGCGCTTGACACACCGCTACCAGTGGTGCGTCCGCGCCCCTTTTCCATCCGGAATCGGGGCTTTATTTTTAAATCAGTAATTTCAAGGGAGAAATGATGGCTCAGGCAACCTGTGCAATATGCGGAGAATCGGTCGATTCCGATGACTATAGAGTCAAGCAGTGCAGTGAGTGCGGTTCATGGTTCTGTTACCTGCATCTGGGTCAGTACAAATCCCAATGTACCCCCTGCAAGACCTACACGCTCAAGAACTGTTACGGTCGTTAGCAGAAATCCAAGTTAGACGCATAAAAGCAGAATGTGGATTTATTCCACAGAGCTAATTTCACCCGAGGAGTTTTCAGATGAACGTATGTTTCCCCGTAATAACCGATGAAGGTTTGGAAAGCACCATCTACGGTCACTTCGCCTCTGCCCCCTTCTTTCTCATCATCGACACGGCTACCAGTCAGAGCAGCGTAATTGCCAACTGCGACCCTGCAAACCCCTATAAAGGCTGCAACCCGTTCAGTGCTCTCAGCAGAGAACAGCTGGACGGTATAGTAGTCGGCAGTATCGGCGATGAATCGGTGCGGGTCATGAATATCTGCGGCTTCAAAATCTACCGGGCCATATCCGCTTCGGTATCTGAAAGTCTGTCGCAGTTTGAAAGTGGCACTCTTACGGAAATCGACGTTCTGCAGAGTCATCTGGAAGGGCGCTGCAGCGCCGGTGACAGCGGCCATAGCTGTAATCACGGCAGTCATTGAAACGCCAATTCAACAAAAGGAGCGCCAGATCATGATGACAGAAATACCGGTACAGCAGGCAATCGGCAGGGTACTTTTTCACGATATCACCCGCATTGTACCGGGTGAATTTCATGGCAGGGCCTTCAAAAAGGGGCATGTCATTGTCCCGGACGATGTCGACACACTCCTCAAACTGGGAAAGGACAACATTTACGTTCTTGATCTGGAGGAGGGATTCATTCATGAGGACACCGCCGCACTCCGCATTGCCAAGGCGGCGATGGGAAACGGTATTCAGATGATGCCTCCGTCCGAGGGGAAAGTCCGCTTGATGACAACAAAAGCCGGCCTGCTGAAGGTGAATGTGGCCGCCCTTGAGCGGATCAACGCCATCGATCCGGTCGTCTTTGCCACTGCCCACACAAACCAGCGGTTTGCAGCCAGAAAGCTGGTCGGCGGCACCCGTATCATCCCGCTCTACACCGAAGAAGAGAAGATCGTCGCGGTTGAGAAAATCTGTCGGGAATGCGCTCCGGTGATCGAAATTGTACCGTTCAAAAAACTAAACGTTGGGGTCGTCACCACCGGCAATGAGGTCTATCACGGCCGCATTGAAGACAAGTTCGGCCCGGTGATCATGGAAAAGATCAACGATCTGGGAAGCAGTGTCATGCGGCAGATACTGGTCCCGGACAGCGTGCCGATGACGGTGCAGGCGATTCACGACCTCCTTGCTGAAGGGGCCGGCATGATCGTCGTGACCGGCGGCATGTCGGTCGACCCCGATGACCGGACACCGGCAAGTATCCGGGCAGCGGGAGGGCGGGAAGTTACGTACGGCTCCCCCACCTTCCCCGGCTCCATGTTCATGCTGGCCTATATCGGCGATATACCGGTTATCGGGGTTCCCGGCTGTGCCATGTATAACAAGGCCACCGTTTTCGACCTGCTCGTCCCCCGCATCCTGGCCGGCGACCGGCTGACCAAAGCGGACATTACCGTTCTTGGTCATGGCGGTCTCTGTCTCGGCTGCTCAGAGTGCCACTTCCCGAATTGCGGATTTGGGGCGTGATTCAAAGTCAACCCCAACCCCTCCAAACCTCCCCTTGACAGGGGAGGCTTAAAAACTTCCCCCCTGTCAAGGGGGGACTGAGGGGGGTTGGGTTTACATGCATTTTCAATGGGCATATGCCTGTAGTAGTCACTAAAAAGGAGGAATTACCGTATGAACAAGAAGATTCTCGTTGTCAACGGCATCGAAAGAACACTGATCGTTGACCAGGATGCACTCCTGTCCGATGTGCTGCGCAAACAGCTCCATCTGACCGGCACCAAAGTGGGCTGCGGCACCGGCCAGTGCGGCGCCTGCAACGTCATCGTCGATGGCAAACTTGTGCGTTCCTGTGTTGTGAAGATGAAACGGGTCGAAAACAGGGCCACCATCACCACCATCGAAGGGATCGGCACCGCTCTGAACCTTCACCCCCTGCAGCAGGCATTCATCTCCCACGGTGCTCTCCAGTGCGGCTTCTGTACCCCCGGTTTCATCGTCTCGGCCAAGGCGCTGCTTGATGTCAATGCAAGCCCGACCCGTGAAGAGGTGCGTGACTGGTTCCAGAAGAACCGCAACGCCTGCCGTTGTACCGGCTATATCATGATCGTCGATGCGGTCATGGATGCTGCCAAGGTTCTACGGGGCGAAATGCCCGCCTCCAATCTGGAATACAAAATGCCCGCCGATGGCAAAGTCTACGGCACCTGCTACCCGCGGCCGACTTCTGTCGCCAAGGTCACCGGCACCTGGGATTTCGGTGCCGATATGGGGCTCCAGCTTCCCGAGGGAACACTGCAGTGCGCCCTGGTTCAGCCGGAAGTTTCCCATGCCATCATCAAGGGGATCGACACCTCCGAGGCGGAGAAAATGCCCGGCGTTTTCAAGGTCGTTACCCACAAGGATGTCAAAGGGAAAAACCGCATCACCGGTCTGATCACCTTTCCGACCAACAAGGGTGACGGCTGGGACCGCCCGATCCTCAATGACGAAAAAATCTTCCAGTTTGGCGACGCCGTTGCCATCGTCTGCGCCGACACCCAGGAACACGCCGATGCTGCTGCAAAAAAGGTCAAGGTTGATCTGGAAGTGCTGCCGGCCTACATGAACGCACCGGCCGCCATGGCGGACGACGCCATGGAGATCCATCCGGGTACCCCCAACGTCTATTATGAACTGAACGTGAAAAAAGGTGACGAGACTGCGCCGATCATGGCGAAGGCCGCCCATGTGATCGAAGGCGAATACTACCTGCAGCGCCAGCCCCACATGCCGATCGAAGCTGATGTCGGCTTCGCCTATATCGATGCCCAGGAAAGAGTGGTCGTTCACTCCAAGTCAATCGGCATCCACCTCCACCTCTACATGATCGCCCCAGGCCTCGGTCTTGAGCCGGACAAACTGGTCATCGTCCAGAATCCTACAGGAGCCACCTTCGGCTACAAGTTCAGCCCGACTCTGGAGGCGCTGGTAGCAGCCGCCACCATGGCCACCGGCAGGCCCTGTTTCCTTGGCTACAACTGGTATCAGCAGCAGACCTACACCGGCAAACGTTCGCCGTTCTGGCTTAAACTGAAACTGGCTGCCGATGAAAACGGCAAACTGCTCGCCATGGAAGGTGACTGGTCGGTAGACCACGGACCCTATTCCGAATTCGGCGATCTGCTCACTACCCGCGGAGCCCAGTTTATCGGCGCAGGCTACGACATCAAGAACATCCGCAGCGTTGGCCGTACCGTCTGCACCAACCATGGTTGGGGATCGGCGTTCCGTTCCTACGGTTCACCCCAGAGCTTCCTTGCCTCGGAATCACTCATGGACGAACTGGCCAAGAAGATGAATATGGACCCGCTGGAACTGCGCTACATCAACTGCTACCGCCCCGGCGCCACCACCCCCACCGGCCAGGAACCGGAAGTCTTCCCGTTCCCGGAAATGTTCGACATGCTCCGTCCCAAATACAAGACTGCTCTTGAGAAGGCACGGACCGAATCCACAGACACGAAGAAACGGGGCGTCGGTGTTTCCCTCGGCATCTACGGCTGCGGTCTCGACGGCCCGGACACTTCCGGCGCCTGGGCCGAACTTCTCCCGAGCGGCGACGTCATGGTCGGCAACTCATGGGAAGACCACGGACAGGGTGCTGACATGGGCACACTGGCATTTGCCCACGAAACGCTCCGCCCCCTTGACCTGAAACCGTCACAGATCAAGCTCTGCCTGAACGACACCAGCCTGGTGCCCAACTCCGGTCCGTCCGGCGGCAGCCGCCAGAACGTGGTAACCGGTAATGCCATCAAGGCGGCCTGCACCCTGCTTCTTAATGCCATGCGCAAGGCAGACGGCAGCTACCGCACCTATGACGAAATGGTCAAGGAGCAGATAGCAGTCAAGCACGAAGGGAGCTGGACAACCCCGTCAACCCATATGGATGAAAACTCCCAGGGGAACCCGTTCTGCATCTATATGTATGTGCTCTTTATGTCCGAAGTTGTGGTAGATGTCACCACCGGCAAGACAGATGTAGTCAAGATGACAACTGTCGGTGATTACGGCACCATCACCAACCGCCTGGTAGTTGATGGACAGGTCTACGGCGGTCTTGCCCAGGGTATCGGTCTGGCGCTTTCAGAGGATTTTGAAGACCTGAAAAAGCACACCACCCTGATCGGTTCAGGCTTTCCGTTCATCAAGGATGTTACCGACGACATGGAGATTCTCTATGTTGAAACACCGCGCCCCGAAGGTCCGTTCGGCGCTGCCGGCGTCGGCGAAGGGCCGCTCACATCGCCCCATGTCGCCATCCTCAACGCCATCGACAACGCCTGCGGTGCCCGCATCAGATCAATTCCGGCTTATCCGGAAAAAGTTCTGGCAGCACTCAAGTCGCCGAAGAAGTCTTTCGACGTCAGCGATGCCGTGGCAGGTGGCTATATGTCACAAGGTGGGATTGAAACCTTGAAGAAGTAGGACAACCAGGTGAACGCGGTCTGAAAAGATCGCGTTCACCTACATTCAAATCTATGGATACCCAATCATGGAACAAGAGACCCTGCGGGAATGGGAACATACATGCATCCAGGAAGAGCCACCGGAGTGCACTGCTGCCTGCCCGATCCACGTCGACGCCCGTCTGTTCCTGAAGGAGATGGCGCGCGGTGACCGGGATGCCGCCTTCAAGGTTCTCGCCAGAACCATGCCGTTTCCCGGCATCCTGGCTCGCATCTGCAATCACCCCTGCGAACTGAAATGCAAGCGGGGAGAGGTGGATGAGCCGATTGCCATCGGGCTTCTGGAACGAAACTGCGTGGAGCAGACAAACGGCACGGTGCGGGTTCAGCTCCTGCCTCGCAGGGAACATAGAGTAGCGATTATCGGTAGCGGGCTCGCCGGTCTGACCGCTGCCTGGGATCTGCTCAAAAAAGGGTTCAGAGTTACACTGTTTGAACAAAGCGGACAGCTTGGCGGCTCACTCCGGCGATATCCGCAAAACATCCTGCCGGAAGAGATTATTAGCGGCGAGCTGGCAATTCTGGAAACGTTGCAAGGAGATATCCGCCTCAATGAAATTCTTGATGGACCTCGCTTTGAGGAAATATGCCGGGAGTTTGCTGCCGTCTTCATCGACAGGGCAGCGAATTCCGGATGCAATCTGCCGCTCATTCGAGACAACATGGGAGAAATCGCCATAGACCCGGCCAGCGGTGCTACCGACCGGGAAGGGATCTTCGCCGGCGGCGGAGCCCAGAGTAGCGACTCATATTCTCCAGTCAACGCAACCCTCCAGGGACGGAAGGGTTCCCTCTCCATCGAGCGTTTCATTCAGAAGGCAAACATGGGAGCCGGTCGGGAAAACGACGGACCATTCCAGACCAGACTCTTTACCAATCTAAGCAAAATCACCCCCAGGCCCAGAGTTCAGCCAACTGACAACAGTGCCGGTTTCAGCGCTGACGAAGCCCGAAAAGAGGCAGGACGCTGCATCCAGTGCGAATGTCTGGAGTGCGTCAAAAACTGTCTTTTCCTGGAAAAATACGATGGCTACCCGAAGAAGTACGCCCGTCAGGTTTTCAATAACGAGCGGGTCATTTACGGCGCAGCCCGAACCAAGAATCAGTTCGTCAATTCCTGCAGCAATTGCGGCCTCTGTGAGACCGTCTGCCCAACCAGTTTCAACATGGGGGACCTCTGTCTGCAGGCACGACGCACCCTGAACGAACAGAAACTGATGCCGGCTTCATTCCACGAATTTGCCCTTCAGGACATGGCCCACAGCGTTGGTAAGCGTTTCGCCTTTGCCAGCCATGAACAGGGTAAAAATGAGAGCGCCTGGCTCTATTTTCCCAGTTGCCAACTCTGCGCCACATCGCCCGTCGAGGTGCTCTCTTCATACAGCTATCTGCGGCAACGGCTTTCCGGCGGCGTCGGCATCATGCTCGGCTGCTGCGGCGCACCTGCCTATTGGGCCGGTCGCGAGCAGCTGTTCAGGGAGACCATGGCAGCAGTGCACAGCCAGTTGCAGCAGCTGGGAAACCCCAGGATTATCACTGCCTGTTCGACCTGCAAAAGCCTCTTCAATGAACATCTCCCCGCCATGGATGCTGTTTCGCTCTGGCAAATCGTGGCAGAGCAGGGACTCCCGGTTGAAAACGGCGTGAAAGCGGGAGCAACAGTGGCCATTGCCGACCCCTGCAGCAGCCGTCATGATCGAGATACCCAGAATAATGTCCGCCAGATTGTACAGTCACTCGGCATGACCATAGAAGAGCTCCCCTTAAGTGGCGACAAACCCGAGTGCTGCGGCTATGGCGGGCTGATGTTCAACGCCAACCCGAAGCTGGCGCAGGATGTCGTTACCCGCAGGGTTACAAACGGCAGCGGCCACGACTACCTGGCCTACTGTGCCATCTGCCGCGACCATCTGGCCGCCGGAGGCGCCCGGGCTGGCCACCTGATCGAACACCTTTTTCCGACCGTAGCAGGGGGTGACCCGGCGGCCCGGGGCTGGATCTCCTGGTCCGAGCGCCGCACCAACCGCGCCAGGGTGAAGCAGGCAATACTCGGGGAATTCGGTGAAAAGGGAGTTGACGAGGTAAACATGTACGAGCAGATCGAACTGGAGATTGCTCCGGAAGTACGACGCTTGATTGACGAAAGGCGGATTCTGGAGGACGACATCCGCATGGTGATCGACCATGGGGAACGTACCGGCAAGCGGCTGCTGAACAGGCAGAACGGCCACTGCCGAGCCTGTCTGCAGTCGGAAAACGTCACCTTCTGGGTTGATTACACCCCTGATAATGGCCGTTTTACCGTCCATAACGCATACTGCCATCGCATGAAAATCGTGGGGGTCAAGTAATGAGCGTTTCCAATGAAGCCAGCGGCTGGAGCTGCAGCATCTGCGGGGGGGAACTGGAAATAACCAAGGTTGCGTTTACCTACATGAAGGGGAATTTCGAGGTAGACCTCCCCGCCTGCCGCAGCTGCGGTCAGGTGCTGGTCTCCGAGGAGCTGGCGACCGGCAAGATGGCCGCTGCGGAGCGGATACTTGAGGACAAGTAGGGCGAGCGAGCATTTCCGGAACCTGGCGGCGTTTCGCTTCCGCCCCCATTGTGCGGCGTAGCGCTGCTACGCCTCCGCTGGGGGCGTCGCGAAGCCTTGCCAGAACCCGAAACTGCTCACTCGCCGGGCGGTTAACCAGGATAATAAAAGGGACAAAATGGAGTATGAAGCAACAGCGTTGCGCGCGGTGACCGGCACGACGATCCGGCCGGGCGGCTTATCACTGACTGACCGGGCAATAGAGTTCTGCCCTTTTGCCGATGGAGCAGAGCTGCTTGATGTCGGCTGCGGCGTCGGGGCCAGCGTCGAACATCTGCGCAGCCGCTACGGCTTTGATGCCAAAGGCATAGACATTTCACCAAAGCTCATCGCCGAGGGTTTGCTGACAAACCCGGCTTTGCCGATCTTTGAGGGGATGGCCGAGGCGCTCCCCTGCCCGGATGACAGTCAGGACGGCATCCTCTGTGAATGTGTGCTTTCCCTGCTGACTGAGCCTCTCCAGGCACTGGCCGAATTCCGCAGGGCACTGCGCAGCGGCGGTTATCTGATGATGAGTGATATGTACAACAGAGATTCGCTAACAAGGCAAATCGAAACATGGCTTTTTGAAAACGGTTTTACGTTGCTCCTCTGGGAAGATCACTCCTGCCTGCTGCGCGAACTGGCGGCCCGGCTGATTCTGGCGAACGGCTCCCTGGAAGGACTCTGCTGCACGGCAACGGGAACACCGGGATATTTTCTGCTGGTGGCACGCAAGGAATAAATTTAACTCTCAGGTTGATAGACTGAAGGCTGAAGACTGTTAGGACAAACCCTGCACAATCACCAAACTCAAAGTTAATTGAACTGGATGATAACGCAGTGCAATTACCAATAGTATTACCTTCAGCCTTCAGTCTTCAGCCTCAACACCCTAATTGTTACAAAGTGAGGAGATTGAACCATGGATAACATCCAGATGCGCATGATGGAGCTCTCTTACAACGGCTATTTCTGCAGCCAGATCCTGCTGCTGCTCGGGCTGGAAGCCCAGGGGAAGAGCAATCCTGAGCTGATCCGGGCCATGGGAGGTCTGGCAAACGGTTGCGGCTTTGCCGGCGGTCCGTGCGGCACGCTGACCGGAGCCGCCTGCCTCCTCAGCCTATATGCCGGCAAGGGGAAAGACGATGAATACCAGGACGATAATCTCAGCTACATGCTCCGTGATCTGGGTGAGTGGTTCAGCCAGACCTACGGCAGCCGTTACGGCGGCATCACCTGTAACGCCATAGTCGGCGACCGGACCGAGATGCGCCAGCGCTGCGGCGCCATCGTCGCCGAGACCTATGCCAAGGTGATGGAGCTGTTGGTTGCCACTGGCTATGACGTGACAGTCGGGAAAAATACGGAATGATGAAGCCAAACAACGTCGACATAACAGCAACGATGAGTCTCTGCCCCCACTGCCTGGCCCGGATTCCGGCCGAGCGGCGCACTGAAGGGGATGACACCTTTCTCGTCAAGAGCTGCCCCGATCACGGAGAATTCCGCACTCCTGTCTGGAGGGGAGAACCGCGCATCTCCAGCTGGTCGCGCCCGAAAAAACCGTTCCACAGCGGCACTCACCTGCCACTGGAGCCCCGCGGCTGCCCGTTCGACTGCGGCATCTGTCCAAAGCACCGGCAGCAGTCATGTACGGTGTTGATCGAGGTAACCGGTCGCTGCAACCTTGCCTGCCAGTTCTGCTTCGCCGCTGCCGGAACCGGGGACGATCCATCGCTTGAGACTATTGAAAAATGGTACCTGACGGCGCTCGAAAAGAGCGGTCCCCACAACATTATCCAGCTTTCCGGCGGCGAAGCAACCCTCCGCGATGACCTGCCTGCCATCATCACCATGGGACGGGAGCTCGGCTTCCCGTTTATCCAGCTTAACAGCAACGGCGTGCGCCTTGCCGCCGATCCGGCCTATGCGAGAGAGCTGAAAAAGGCCGGCCTCTTTTCAGTATTTCTCCAGTTTGACGGCACCGACGACCGTATCTACCAGACGATTCGGGGCCGGGCTCTCCTTGCAGAGAAGCTAAAAGCCATCGACCACTGCGCCGCCGCAGGCCTGGGAGTAGTGCTGGTACCGACGATCGTAGCGGGGGTCAATAGTGACAATATCGGTGCAATCCTGAAGCTGGCGCTGGAACTTTCGCCTGCTGTGCGGGGTGTCCATTTTCAGCCGGCCAGCTATTTCGGCCGCCACCCGGGAGTTCCCAAAACGTGCGAAAGAGTCACCCTGCCCGATCTGATGCGGGCGATTGAGGGGCAGACGGGCGGCCTGATGAAGAAGGAGCATTTTTGCCCGCCTGGATGTGAACATCCGCTCTGCTCGTTTCACGGCAACTTTCTGCGTCTACCCTCCGGAGAGCTCAAGTCCCTGACGACACCGGCGGCGGAATGCACAATAGAAACCGTCGGTACCGGTCGGGCGGTCTCCTATGTTGCCCAGCAGTGGTCCGCTCCGGCACCCGTCTCCTGTTGCTGTGACACGAACAGCCTTGACGCATTTCTGGAAAACCACCATAGCAACACCTTTGCCGTCTCGGCCATGGCGTTTCAAGATGTCTGGAACCTTGATCTGGAGCGGGTCCAGGAGTGCTGTATCCATGTGGTCGCCCCGGATAACCGCCTGATTCCGTTCTGCCTCTACAACCTGACCTCAGCCGGGGGCAAACCGCTCTATCGGAGAAGACCATGCTGACGCCCTTAGAACCCTGGATACAGACAAAAATCGGTCTGCTGCCCGGCGCTCCGCTGACCAGAGCCGCCTTAAGCAGTTACCAGCTGGAGCGGTTGCGGGCGACCATCGAGCATGCACGCCGACAGAGCCCTTTCTACCGTCAACATCTGGCAGGCAGAGCAGAGTCGGAACTGCGCACTCTGGCTGATATCGCCACCCTCCCCTTCACCACTCCGGCCGATATTCTGGAAGATGATCTCCGTTTTCTCTGCGTATCGCAAGGAGAGATCGAACGGGTGGTAACCCTGCAGAGCTCCGGGACGACGAACAAAGCCAAACGGCTCCACTTCACCGCCCGGGATCTGGAACTGACGGTGGATTTCTTCTGCCATGGCATGGGCACCCTGGTCAAACCGGGAGAACGGGTGCTGATCCTGATGCCTGGTGAACTTCCCGGCAGTGTCGGCGACCTGCTGACCCAGGGGCTGCACCGGCTGGGAGCCCAGGGGGTTATTCACGGCATAGTCCGGGACGAGAGCGCTGCGATTGCCGAGATAATTGACAAGGAGATTGACTGTCTGGTCGGACTGCCGGTGCAGCTGCTCGGCCTTGCACGTCACGCTGATGTTATAACGATACCTCCCGGGAGGATCAAAAGTGTCCTTTTAAGCGCCGATTATGTCTCCATGGCGGTTGTCCGGGAAATCGAGAGGGTCTGGGGCTGTCCCGTTTTCAACCATTACGGCATGACCGAGATGGGGCTGGGAGGGGCGGTCGATTGCGGAGCGCGCAGCGGTGGCCATATCAGGGAAGCGGATCTCTATTTCGAAATCATCAACCCCGCCACCGGCCAGCCGCTGCCGGACGGGAAAGTGGGCGAGGTCGTCTTTACCACCCTCACCCGAACGGGGATGCCGCTAATCCGCTATCGCAGCGGAGACCTTTCCCGGTTTATTCCGGAACCGTGCCGTTGCGGAACAGTGCTGAAACGTCTTGAACGAGTCAAGGGAAGATTGGCCGGACAGGTACGGCTTGGAGGTAAATATCTGTTGAGCATGGCCGATCTGGATGAAGCGTTGTTACCGCTGCCAGGTCTTCTCAATTTTCAGGCTACAGTGACGCAGGAAAACGGTATGGATATTCTCCTGTTGAGTCTGTTTACGCAAGGTGGCCCGGCGGAAAAATTATGCGATTCAGCCAGGGATGCGCTAGGAAATATACCGACAGTCTGGCTGGTTATTGCGGAAGGCAGCCTCAAAATCGCCCCGCTTGCCATTGCGGATAAAAACTGGCTGAGTAGCGGCAGTATCAAACGGACCATTCATGATCAAAGGGGGGAAAAGATATGCTGATGAGCTGGCTGGCGCAGACCGTATGCGGCCTGCAAAAAGATGGAGAAGATCTGGCACTGGCAACGGTACTGAGTAAATCGGGGTCAGCCCCCTGCCTGGCAGGGGCCAAGATGGTGGTTCGCGCCACAGGCAGCTCCATCGGCACGGTAGGTGGCGGGGTCTTGGAGGCGGCGGCTCAAAAAAAGGGGGCACGGGTACTCAAATCCAGAGTTGCCGAGATCCTGTCGTTCGATCTTTCGGGAGCCGATGCCGCCAGCATGCAGATGATATGTGGCGGTAATGTCAAGCTGCTGGTGGATTACATCCCTGCATCAACGCAGAACATGGAGCTGTTCAAGAGACTGGGCGACGCACTGCAAAGCGGTGAAAAATGCTATCTGCTTGCCAGCCTCGGAAAGTTGGGTGCGGAAAAGCGGCAGACCATCCGTTGTCTGGTGCTGGAGGACGGCTCCCTGTGCGGTGAATTCCCCTATCCACATAAATGGCTGGATCTGCTTATTGAAAAGGCATATCGCTCAACCTATCCGGTGGTGGAAACCATAGATGACGAGAAATTTGTTATTGAGCGCTGTTTCGTCCCAAGCACAGTCTTTATCTACGGGGCTGGTCACGTCTCGCAGCAGGTGGCTCTGTTGGCCGACATGGTCGGGTTCCGGACAGTGGTACTGGACGACCGAAGTGAATTCGCCAATCGGGAAAGGTTTCCCCAGGCCGAATCAATTATGGTACTGGAAAGTTTCGATGACTGTTTTGCCGGAATGGAACCGGATGGTGACAGCTATGTGGTGATTGTCACGCGGGGCCACAGCCACGACAAGACGGTACTGGCCCAGGCGCTCCAGACCGGTGCAGGCTATATCGGCATGATGGGGAGCAGACGCAAGCGGGAGGAGCTGTTCAAGCTGCTGCAGCAGGAAGGCTCATACCTTGAATCGCTTGAACGGGTCCACTGCCCGATCGGCATAGGCATCAACGCTGCCACGACCGCCGAAATTGCCGTCAGTATCGTTGCGGAGCTGATCAACACCAGGGCAAAGGCCACAGAATAATGACTCAGCCACTGACAGCCATTATTCTCGCTGCCGGCTATTCGTCCCGTATGGGAGCGTTCAAACCGCTACTGTCGTTCGGCGGCACGACAGTTCTGGAACGATCCATCGAACTGTTTCGAAGCGCCGGCATCATCGACATAAGAGTTGTTATCGGCCATCGTGGCAACGACCTGCTACCGCTTCTGAAGCGACTCAATGTGCAACCGCTATTGAACGACCACTATCGAGAAGGGATGTTTACCTCAGTCCTCACGGCAGCCGTAAGCCTCACCCCTGAAAACGGAGCCTTCTTTCTGCTGCCGGTGGACATCCCTCTGGTTAAACGGGAAACCGTTGAGCTGCTTGCACGGTCATTTGAGAAAAGCGGCAAGGGGATCCTCTATCCTACCTGTCGCGGCGACCGGGGGCATCCACCGCTCATAGCAACGACGTATCGTGAAGAGATTATGGCATGGGATGGATACGGCGGACTGAAATCACTGCTGATGCGGCACGAAGCCGATGCGGCAGTGATTGAATGTGAAGATGAGGGTATCCTGCTTGATATGGACACTCCTGAGGATTATGAGCAGCTGCGTGATTTACTTGAGTCAACAGCTCACCCATCACGGCAGACCTGCGAGCAGCTTCTGCTGGAGCGATTTGCCGCTGACAGTCCTGTGGTCAGGCACTGCAGGGCGGTGGCCCATCTGGCGCTCCTTATGGCAGTCAGACTGAACGATTGCGGGAGCCGCTTTAATACTGTCCTGATCAAGGCGGCCGCCCTGCTCCACGATCTGGCCAAGGGAGAACGGTGCCACGCTACAGTCGGCTCTGAAATATTAAGGGGAATGGGATACAGCGCGGTTGCCGACCTGATTGCCGTCCACATGGATCTCCCACACGTCTGCGATAATTCCATCGATGCCGCTGACCTTATATTTCTGGCCGACAAACTGATGCAGTCAGACCGGTTTGTCCCCCTTAAAATCCGCTTTGAGCGGCAACTGGAACGACATGGTGACAACCTCCAGATCCAGGCCATTGTTACCCGGCGATACGAGAACGCTCTCACGATACAAAAACGGGTGGAGTCGATTATTGGCGCTTCGCTCACCGATCTGTTTCAGGGGATCACGGCATGAGCACCCCTGAGCGCAAAAATCGGAGATGCAGCGTCTATCTGATGCGACATGGAGATTCAAGACAGGACTCGGTCCGCCGTTTCATCGGCCAAAGCGATCATCCTCTCAATGATACCGGTCGTGCTCAAAGCGAATGGTGGCGCCGGGAACTCTCCCGGATCCCTTTCAGTCATATCTGCTGTAGCGACCTCAAGCGCTCCATGGAAACCGCTCAGATCATCGGTCAAAGGCTCAGCGTCCCACTCACAATCCTGCCGGGGTTGAGAGAAATCGATCTCGGCAGCTGGGACGGTATGCCGGTCAGCGAAGTACAACAGCTTTACCCCCAGGAATACGATGTGCGCGGAAAAGATCTGGCTGGGTTTCGCCCACCTGGTGGAGAGAGTTTTATCGACCTCTCCGACAGGGTAACACCAATCCTTAATAAATTGATTCAACATTCAGAAGGTAACCTGCTGATAATCGGCCATGCAGGGGTAAACAGGGTCATCCTTTGCCAACTGCTCGGCATACCGCTTGCTAATATCTTTCGCTTGGAACAAGGATACGGTTGTCTGAATATTTTGGAGTACTTTGGTGGCTGTAGGGTAGTGAGTCAAATGAATATTCAGACGGAAGCCATTAGCTATTTTTAAATTTTCCAGAAAGCAGCGTTGCCGCTATAGTGCCACCACAATTTGCCAGTCTCCGAGTCGTATCAGCCTAAAAGGGATAAATCCTCATGGCCTGCGACCTGCGGGTGTCGCCGGAAACAGCGCCGCCCTCCTTTGAAAAGGGGATAGGCACCTATCGGGCCCAGGTAAAATCTGCTGCAAACCCGCCTGAACGGACCATATTTCACCGCTTTTTTGGTCAATAGCGCAACTATTGACCGGCAAAATCGGCAAAATCTGTCCTCGTTCAGTCGAATTTTCGCTGCGATTTCTTGAGTCCGACAGGCGCCTCGCGCATGACACACCGCTGCCAGTGGTGCGTCCGCGCCCCTTTTCCATCCGGAGAAGGGGCTATTTTATTTGTATCCATAACGATTTATCCCAATAATACAAGGAGGTTATATAGGCTTAGCAGTACAGACAGAGAAATTGCAGCATAAATTCAGACACAACCTTTACAGGAGAATTAAATGAAGAAACATTTGATCGGAGCCGGGCTTCTTTGCTTGCTGGTTATCAGCCAGTCGGCAACAGCAAAAACACTTGAGGAGGTGCTCAAGGAAAAAGGGGTCATCACAGAAGAGGACTACAAGGCAGTGATCAAAAGCAGGCAGCTGGATTACAAACCGGGTAAGGGATTTTCTCTGAACTCACCTGATGAACATTTTCAGCTCAATTTTGGCGGCTACCTGCAGACCCGCTACAGCTTCAATGATCTGGATGCAAACAGCGCCACAACACCTGACATAAGCAAATTTGAAATGAAAGCCCTCAAGCTTACTTTCAACGGCTATGCCTACAACAAAGACCTCACCTATGCCATACAGACCAATTTTGTTCAGGGGGGGTCATCAAAAATTATTGAGCAGGGCTATATGAATTACCGCCTCAGGGATGAAGTGCAGATCCTTGCAGGCCAGACTAACGTGCCTTTCGGACGGCAGTGGCTTAATTCGACGACCGGCCTGGAATTTGTTGACCGGGCATACGCATCAGACGCTTTTCGCCCCGGTTACGATACCGGGCTCAAACTACACGGCAAAATTGCCGACTCCCTTCTTACCTATGAAGTAGGTGCTTACGGAGGAGTCGGCCAGAGCACATACCGCGCAACCAACAACAACGCACTGGCTGCGAGGGTTACTGTCAATCCTTTCGGGCCCATGACCTACAGCGAAGGGGAACTTGAGCAGAGCACCAAACCGCTGCTCTCTCTCGGCGGCAACTACTACCTGAACACGCTCAAAGCGACCTACACGCCGGCAAGCGGGACAATAAAAGCCTCCACCGTGCTGGAGACCAACAATGTAGACCTGGCCGCAAGCACCGGCTGGCTTGGAAAAGGTCTTTCCAAATTCACTTCTACCGAAAACCTGGATATCAGCAGCTTTGGCTTCGATGTCGCCTTCAAGTGGAATGGAGTCTCACTACAAAGCGAATATCTCCGGGGTGAAGCTTACGGGAAGACCAGTCACAAAAATCTCCGCGCCGAAGGATATTATGCTCAGGTCGGCTACTTTGTGATTCCAAAAACCGTAGAACTGGCAACTCGCTACTCCTTTGTAGACCTGGACCGGGATGCACATAACAAGCATATAGCCGATATCACCGGAGCAGTCTCCTGGTACATCAGCAAGCATAATCTAAAAATTCAGAGTGATGTTACCAACAGCTACAACAAACAGGCATCCACCCACGACCTGCTTTATCGCTTACAGGCACAACTGATGTTCTGATTATAGCCGATACAGACACTGCCGGATAATAGCCTTGTCCGGCAGAGTCTGCTGACGTAAGCTGACAAACCGCCACTCAATGGAAACGACTATGGTCAAACTTGTTAATAAACCAATCAATCCGGCAACTGCCTATAACCTTAAAGTGGAAAGGAGTAGATGAATGAAACTATTAAACGGATTTATATTGGTTATTTCCGGGTTGATCTGTCTCTGGACAACAACGGCATCTGCTGAGATGGGATTTATTCTTCTGGCCAGTACCATTGGGCCGATCGATGCCGGAATTGTATCAGCCCTGGAGGACGGATTTGAAAAAGATACCGGCATTCGTGTACGCCATCTGGGGGCAGGCACCGGTGAAGCACTGAAGATTGCCGAAAATGGGAGCATCGATCTGGTCATGGTGCATGCCCGCTCCCTTGAAGATAAATTTGTTGCCTCCGGATTCGGAACAGAGCGGATTCCTTTCATGTACAATGATTTTGTCATTGTCGGCCCGGCCAGCGATCCGGCCAAAATACGCGGTATGAAATCGGCTACTGCAGCCCTTGAAAGGATCGCGACACAGTCAGCGCCTTTTGTCAGCCGCGGCGACAAGTCAGGAACCCATGTAGCTGAAATGGAGTTGTGGAGTAAAGCCGGAAAGAACCCGGCAGGAGCGTGGTACAAAGTTTATGAAAAAGGGAATGAAGGCAATGTGCCGACACTGCGTTTCACCAGCAATTCGGCAGCCTATACCCTCATTGATCGCGCCACCTACCTCTCCATACAGAAAGAAATCAAGCTGGACATTCTCGTTGAAGGGGACGAAGTCCTGTTGAACCGGATATCCCTGATACCGGTCAACCCGCTGAAGTTTCCTCTGGTAAATCATGAAAATGTTGCTATTTTTATAGCCTGGCTCATCTCTCCGGCCAAGGGACAGAAAATAGTTGCCGAATTTGGTCTGGAGCGTTTCGGCGCACCTCTCTTCTTTCCTGACTCAAAAGAATGGCGGAATCAGGTAACCAAATAATTTTTAAAAGGATCCCACATGACTACTCGCAAACTGTTAAACGGATGGATCATCTTTTTTGCCACCCTCACCCTGCTTGCCATGGCCCTACCCGCGATCGCTTCGCCGAAAACCGTCCTTCTGGCCACCACCACCAGCACCCAGGACTCCGGCCTGCTGGACGTTCTGGTCCCAATGTTCGAGAAGGAGAGCGGCTTGCAGGTCAAGACCATCTCCGTCGGCTCCGGCCAGGCCATGAAGATGGGAGAGAAAGGTGAGGCTGATGTCCTTTTGGTTCACTCCCCGGATGCCGAAAAGAAGTTCATGGCTGACGGATTCGGCATCTCCCGTCGACTGGTGATGCATAACGACTTCATCATTGTTGGACCGGCCTCTGACCCGGCCAAAATCAAGGGTGCTTCCACTATAGATGCCATGAAACGTATCGCCCAGACCGGCTCTATTTTCGCCTCCCGCGGTGACAACTCCGGCACCCACGCCAAGGAGAAAGGGCTCTGGAAAGCTGCCGCAATTAATACGGACGGGCAGAAGTGGTATCAGCAGACCGGCCTCGGCATGGGACAGACACTGAACGTGGCTGCCGAGAAAAAGGGGTATACCATTACAGACCGTGCCACCTTTCTCTCTCTGAAAAAGGGGCTTGGACTCGTTATTCTCCTTGAGGGGGACAGCAAACTGCTCAACATCTACCATGTCATCGAACTCAATCAGGCCAAATGGCCCAAGGTAAACGCCGCCGGAGGCAAAGCCTTTGCAGACTTCATGGTAGCCAAAAAGACCCAGGAAATCATTGGCCGCTTTGGTGTCGATAAATTTGGCGCCCCACTCTTCTTCCCGGATGCAGGCAGAAAACCTGCGGAACTGGGGCTGTAGCCGCTCCGTTCCATCTTAAAATGGCATGCGCCTACTCGTAGTATTTACGGTAGACGCATGCCGAAAGCTACCTGCAAAACTCTTTGCATTACCCTTCACTGGATATCATTTCTTCTGATCTACCCTATTCTCAACCCTCACAATACCATCCACAGAGTTACAGTAGTGCAAAGCAGAGTAGACTGAAATGACCTTTCAGCTGACCATCGGAATATGTTTTCCCCCACACGTCTCCCATGACCATTACTGTCCACACCCAAAATGGTTGTTCCAATAAGTTCATGGTATAATAATAAAGTTATAATCCGGTTCTTCATTTATCCGGGTAACTGGAGCTTTATGCCATGGAAGAAAATGAATTCACATTACGGAAATTCGTTGCCCCGGAATTTGTTTTTGGTGTGGGGGCGAGACATCTGGCCGGACGTTATGCCAAAAATCTGGGGGGGCGCAAGGTTCTGGTCGTCTCCGATCCGGGAGTAGTTGCGGCCGGTTGGACACGGGATGTGACCGACAGCCTTGAAGCAGTCGGTCTCCCCTTTGCTCTCTTTACCGGGGTAACATCCAATCCCAAGGTCGATGAGATAATGGCCGGTGTTGCACTTTACCATGAAGAAGAGTGCAATGCGCTGATTGCCGTCGGTGGCGGCAGCCCTATCGATTGTGCCAAGGGGATCGGTATTGTCACCTCGAACGGCAGACATATCCTGCTGTTTGAAGGGGTGGACACCGTAAGGATTCCGATGCCCCCCCTGATTTGCATTCCTACCACCGGCGGGACGTCCGCGGACGTCTCACAATTCGCCATCATCAGTAATCCGCTGGAAAAGATAAAATTCGCCATTATCAGCAAGTCGGTTGTGCCTGACCTGGCGTTGATCGACCCGGCCACCCTGACCACCATGGGTTCCTACCTCACCGCCTGCACCGGACTGGACGCCCTGACCCACGCCATTGAAGCCTATGTCTCGACCGCCCGCTCGTCAATGACCGATCTGCATGCCATCGAGGCGATCCGGCTGGTCTCCGCAAATCTTATCCCTTCAATAAATAACCCCGAAAGCCTTGAATATCGCACCAAGGTAATGCAAGGAAGCCTTCAGGCAGGACTGGCCTTCTCCAATGCCATTCTCGGTGCCACCCATGCCATGGCCCATAGTCTGGGGGGAGCACTGGATATCGCCCATGGCGAATGCAATGCCATCCTGCTTGACCATGTCATTGAATTCAATATGTCATCTGCGCCGGAGCGTTTTGAGCAGATCGCCGCAGCCATGGGGCTGGAGCTGCAAGGAATGGACTCAGCTCATAAGAAATCGGCTTTGCTTAACCATGTCAGAAATCTGAAAACAGCTGCCGGCATTGACCGGAGATTGAACGAACTGGGGGTTGGACTAAGCGATATGCGGTTCCTCACCAACCATGCCCTGAAAGACCCCTGCATGGCAACCAATCCGAGAAAGCCGACCCAGCGTGACATCGAGGTGGTCTATGAAGAGTCACTCTGATGCTGACGACCACCTGGATGTTTTGCAGAAGAAGCTGGCCGGATTCGGCGAATTTTCCCTGCGCAAGACCTATTATCCCGAACTGCAGCAGAAACTTGACGAACTGGAGCGTTTCAAAGCCCTGCTTGACCAGAGCAATGATTGCATTTTTCTGTTCAAATTCCCCGCAGGCGTCCTGATTGATATTAATGAGTCGGCCTGCCGGCAGCTGGGCTGTTCCCGGCAGGAGCTTCTCCAGCAGCCACTCGGCAAACTCCTGCCCGAGGAGGCAGTGATCAGGATCGGCGGGCTGGTATCCCGCGGCTATGAGCAGGGCGGAGATCGGGACACCATTATAACCACGCTTGCCAAGTGCTCCGGAGGCTCTATCCCCGTAGAGATCAACATCCGCCTGGTCACCTTCAACAAGGAGATTTACGGTGTGGCAGTGGCCAGGGATATAACGGAACGGAAGCAGGCCGAGAAGATGCTGCTTGAGAATTCCAGGATGCTGCGCGACATGGAACTGGCCCGCCAGATCCAGCTGTCACTCCTGCCGTCAACCCTGCCGGAGCTGCCCGGTGTGTTGCTGGCTGGATATTGTGATCCGGCCACCCACGTGGGGGGCGATTATTACGACTTCTACCTGCGCAAAGACGGCCAGTTCGATATGGTCATCGCCGATGTCTCTGGCCACAGCATCGGCGCAGCCTTGATGATGATCGAATTCCGGGCGCTCCTCCGTTCCCGGGTCCACTCTTTTTCCACCACCAGCGAGATCCTGTCAGTGGTCAACGATCTGCTCTACGAAGATCTCAACAAGTCCGGACTCTTTATCACCGTCTTCTTCATCAAATACGACCCGCTGAGCAGAACGCTCTCCTATTCAAATGCAGGCCACACATTGCCGCTTCTCGTCTCAATGGATGGGGGACATTGCCGTGAACTTGATGCAGAGGGACTCATCCTCGGCATCAGTAAGGGTGTGGAGTTTGAAGAAAAAGAAATTCGCCTTGAGGCAGGAGACCTGCTTGTTCTCCATACCGACGGCATTATGGAAACGGCTAACAGCGCCGGTGAACAGTTCGGAGTAGACAGGCTCCGTGCCATCATTCAGGCAAGGCGTTCAGAACACCCCCAGGCAGTTATCGACGCCGTACTCCGGGAGGTTGCATTATTCAGGGGGGATTTTCCACAGATTGATGACGTGACCATGGTTATAATGAAAGTTGCCTGAATAGCTGCATTTGTAGATAATCTCCACATGCTACACCCCCACCGTAGGAATACTCCTCAACAACAACAATCCAAATAAGGCTACATCCGCGTAAGACTTCCGTAAAATCTTATAGTTAGTAAACTGGCGCAGCTTTTGCTATTCATGAAGTATCATTTGTTTACAAGAAGAAACGGGAACAAATCATGAAAAACTCCAAGATGACCCTTTCCACCGAAACCATGAACCTCGACTTCGTC
>JACABD010000059.1 GCA_013377075.1 Geobacteraceae bacterium
TCACCTCTGTGGAGCAGCTTTCCATTGCAGCCACGAGCCTCTCCCAGCAGGCCGATGACCTTGCAGGCATGGTGGCAGCATTCAAGGTTAACTAATAATTTTCAATAAAATGGAGGAGTTTATGTTTAAAAAAGTTCTGGTAGTTGACGATTCAGCCCTGATACATCAGATGTACCGGCTGGTAATGAATCGCTACAGCTGTAGTATCGTAGATGCAATGAACGGTCAGGAGGCCCTTGATCTCCTCGCTGCACAAAAGGATGTTGATCTGATCCTTCTGGACATAAACATGCCGGTCATGAACGGGCTGCAGTTTATGGAAAAAGCCGCACCCCTCGGCATTGTAAGTTCAGTGCCGATTATCATCATCAGCACAGAAGGGAAAGAAGAGGATACCATTCGAGGACTCAAGCTTGGTGCCCGGGGGTATATGAAAAAGCCCTTTCACCCCTCTGCACTCCATGAATTGATTGAAAAGATATTCAAGCCAAACGCAAATTGACCAGTAGCTATTTTTACAGAGGTGAAGAGCTTGAGCGACAGCATGGATATTTCAGTACTTATTGAAGAGTTTATTGAAGATGCAAACTCCCATGTCGAGAGCATAGAGGGCTCCCTCATGGAGCTTGAGAAGCGATGGGGAGCAGGCACTACGGACAAGGCTCTGCTGACGCATATGCTTGGCAGTCTGCACACACTCAAAGGGAACACCGGCATGATGGGGTTTACCCCGCTGCAGGATTATGTACATAAACTTGAAACCCTGTTCAAGAGTCTCCATGAAGAAGAGCTGCTGCTCTCGCCACCGGCATTTGAGGTTTTCTATTCCGCTGTCAGCGCCTTGAGAAGAAGCCTTGCATCACTGGCAAATGATGCCGGCACTCGTCTTGATTTAAGTGAGGAGACAATGCTCCTTGAGATTTTGGGGAGCGGAGCATATGCAGAGGAGACCCCTTTCCAAAACGTTCATCAGCAGCCCCCTGTAAAAGCGACTGTTGAAGAGCATTCATACATAACCAGTAAAAGCACAACTCTCAAAGTCAGTTTCGAGAAACTTGATGAGCTGCTGAATCTCGTAGGGGAACTGGTCATCCACAAAACCGCTCTCACAGCCCTAGAAAAGCGACTGCGTGAGCAACTTTCCGACAGAGCCCTGCTTGACACATTCAGTGAAGCCAGTCAGTTGATCGGCAAAAGCTCAAACGATCTAAGAGAAGCGATCATGAAGGCACGGATGCTCCCCATAAAGAGCGTCTTTCATCGTTTTCACCGCCTTGTTCGGGATCACACGAAAAAATCAGGCAAAGAGATAACTCTCAGGTTTGAAGGAGAAGAGACCGAGCTTGACAAAACCGTAATCGACGAAATAGGCGAACCGCTTCTCCATCTGATCAGAAACGCTGTTGACCATGGTATCGAAAGCAAAGAAGAGCGCCGCCGGTCCGGCAAGACATCAAGCGGAACCATCACTCTTGGCGCCTGCCACGAAAGTAATCATATTGTCATTTCAGTTGCAGATGACGGCAAGGGGATAGACCCGGAAAATATCCGTAGCGCTGCAATTGAAAAAGGGGTAATTGATGAGAGCGAAGCTCGGAACCTCTCTCGCGAGGAGATCCTTCACCTTATCTTTTGCCCCGGCTTCTCAACAAGCAGTGAAGTGACTGAAACATCCGGTCGTGGCATCGGACTTGATGTCGTCAAGAAAATAGTTACTTCATTGAACGGCATTATCGACATAACAAGTGAACCGGGGAAAGGGACAAAGTTCACCGTCAAGCTCCCCCTCACCTTGGCAATAATTACCGCCCTGATGGTGGATGTTGGTGGTGAAACCTTCGCAATTCCCCTCTCTGGAGTGGTTGAAAGCATAAAGGTTGCCAGCGATGAGATCCATATGATCGGGACAGGAGAAGTAATTAACCTGAGAAACCAGCTTCTCCCGATCTGTCGTCTGGGTAATTTCTTTAAAATGAGTAATCTGGAGACAAAACCGCAGGAGTATGTGGTGGTTGTAGCCAGCGGCGAAAAACGGGGCGGCCTGATTGTTAACCGCCTTCTCGGCCAGCAGGAGATAGTCATAAAGGCTCTTGATGACTATCTTGGTGAGCTCCCGGGAATATCAGGAGGCACGATTCTTGGCGACGGCAACATCTCCATGATAGTAGATATCAATGCAGTTCTTGCCGGGATGCAACAGATACGCAGAGAGAACACTATTTAAACCAGTTGAAGGAGTTACCGCAATGAAAGAGACCATAGAGTTGCCTAGTTCCGGTCTGGCCGAGGATATTTTGAGCCAGTTCATATTTAAGGCTCAAAACGAGGTTGATCAGGTCAGCTCTGATCTTGTTAAGGATCAGAGTGAAACACTATTTCACCTTGTCACTTTTCAGCTCGGCAATGAAGAGTATGGAGTCGAGATAGCCAATGTCCAGGAGATTATCAGGGCAACTGACATCACACCGGTGCCGGGGGCCCAGCCCCATGTGCGCGGGGTTATAAACCTGCGCGGCAAGATAATTCCTGTTGTTGACCTGCGCACCCGCTTTGCGCTCCCGAAGGTAGAGAGCAGTGATGCCCAGCGGATTGTTGTGGTAGAGCTGGGGGTGAAACGTATCGGCATGCTAGTTGATGGCGTATCCCAGGTAATAAAAATACCTTCAGGTGTTGTTGAAGAGATGCCGGAAGAGGCAACAAGCGTGGATGAGAACTTTATCAAGGGGGTCGGCAAACTAGAGAACCGGCTGATCATAATCCTTGATTTGAACAAATCGCTACTACTTGGCTAATTATAGTTAATAAAATAGAGGGGAACGTAAATGTTAAAAAATCTGAAAATTGGAAAAAGGTTGGGAATTGGTTTCGCCGTCATGCTGGCTCTTATTCTGCTCGTCGGAATCACCGGATACTGGGGAGTGAATGAAAGCACCAGCACCACTATCCATATGCTTAAAGGCGATGCATCCATCTCGGAGAATGCTTCCAGACTCCGCGCCAACGTTGTAGGTATGCGCAGATATGAAAAAGACATATTCCTCAACATAACCGATAAGGCTAAAGTACTGGAGTATTACACAAAATGGCAGGAGCAGCACGAACATACCGGGCTTCGCGTAACTGACCTGGAAAAGATAGTAGTTCTCGAAAAAGAGAAAGCGAGCGTTGCCAGCATTAAAAGCGAAGAGGACAAATACGAGAAAGGGTTTAATAAGGTGTACGCCCTTATTCTTAACGGCAAGATCAAGACTCCGGCAGAAGCAAACGAAGCTATGAGCGAGGTCAAGAAAGAGATTCATACTCTGGAAGCAACGGCAAAGGAACTTGCCGATGTGAGCAACAAACGGATGGACGCCCAGGAAAAGACCATGGCCGACCTGGCCAGACATGTGGCGATGATCGTTATATGCGGAATAATCATTGCGATCATACTCTGCATAGTTATCAGCGTGCTGATCACCAGAAGCATCACAACCCCCATTAACACCGCTGTGATGACGGCCAACAGACTTGCTGAGGGAGACCTGGTGGCAGAGGTTGTCGTTACCTCAAATGACGAAGTCGGACAGCTTCTTGGGGCCATGAAGCATATGGCTGAAAGCCTCAGGAAGATGATCGCCGGTATCCGCGACACATCGAGCCAGGTGGCAACTGCCGCAGGTCAGATCTCCGCCAACTCCGTGCAGCTGACCAAGTCAGCCCACTCCCAGGCATCAGCATCAGAGGAGACATCAGCCACCATGGTGCAGATGGCAGCCTCCATCCAGACAGTAGCAAGCAATACCGACTCACTTGCCAGTAATGCCGACGAAGTATCCTCCTCCATACAGGAGTTGGGCGCGTCAAGCGAGCAGGTGGCAAAAAGCGCTGAAACAATGGCCTCCTCTGTATCAGAGACCTCGGCAACTATCGAGCAAATGACCGTCTCAATTGAGAAAGTCGCAAAAAGCACCGAGGACTTGGCTTCATCGGTATCCGAAACATCATCAACCATTGAGCAGATGACCGTCTCAATCGATCAGGTTGCAGGCAACTCCCAGGAACTGCAGAGAGTCGTAATCGAATCGGCCTCCATAATCGAACAGATGGCTGCCTCGATCAAGCAGGTGGCTAAAAGTGTCGAAGAGGCTGACGCTGTTGCAAAAAGCGCCTCAAAAGACGGCAGCGCAGGATTGCAGGCAGGGCAGCAGGCAGTAGCAGCAATGAACCGTGTATCTGAGGTAATAGACAAGACATCGGCTTCCATAGTCAACCTTGGCAGACGCTCGGAAGAGATCGGTGGCATTGTCAAGGTAATCAACGAAATTGCCGACCAGACCAATCTCCTCGCCCTTAACGCAGCCATAGAAGCAGCAAGGGCCGGAGATGCCGGCAGAGGCTTTGCAGTCGTTGCCGAAGAAGTAAGGAAACTGGCAGAGCGGAGCATGGTAGCCACTAAAGAGATTGCTCAGGTAATAAAGCAGGTGCAGGCAGACACCACTGAATCGGTTAAGTACGGGGAGATCGCCTCGAATGAAGCAAAGACCTCCATGGAGCTCACCACATTGACCGGTAATTCGCTGGAAAACATAGTTGCCAGCATCGCAAAGACCAGCTTACTCATGTCCGACATATCCAGAATGACCGCTGAACAGTCAAACTCCTCAAATAAAGTGACAACAGCAGTTGAGAAGATGAATCAGGCTACCGACGTGGTAACAAATGCATCACGGGAGCAGGCACAGGGTGGCAGACAGATCCGTATCGCAGTGGAGCGGATGAATCATATCACCCAGGAGGTAACCGTAGCTACCAAGGAGCAGGCAGCAGGCAGCAAGCAGATCCGGATAGCAGTAGAAAACATGAACCACGTAACCGGCCAGGTAAGCATCGCCACCAAAGAGCAGTCCCTCTCGGCACGGCAGATCGTCTCTGCGGTAAACAGCATGGCCACCATGACCCAGTCAGTAGCCAACGCCACCCAGGAGCAGAAGAAGGGGGGGGAGATGGTAGTAGGTGCCATGGAGAACATAAGTGACCTGACAAGAGAGAACCTCTCATCAGTAGAACAACTTTCCAGGGCAGCCGAGAGCCTCTCACAGCAGGCCGAGGATCTTGCCGGCATGGTAGCAGCCTTCAGGGTGTAACGTTTTCTTTCTCTTAAAATTCACTTTAAATGGTTTCCCATGGATGAATATTTCGACAAAATAGCCTGTTTTTTGAAGAAGAAGAGCAGGCTCTCTTTTACCGGGCATAAACGCAGCGTTTTACAACAGCGGCTTGAAAACCGTCGGCAACAGCTGGGTCTTGCTGATATTTCCTGTTACTGGAATGCCCTCAATAATAGTTCTGCCGAAGAGATGGATCTCTATAACCTGGTTACAACAAACGAAACCTCATTTTTCAGGAACAGTTCGCAGTTTCACTACTTTAAAGAGGTAATAATCAAACAGCAGACTACCAAACGGATCAGAATTCTTTCTGCCGGTTGCTCGACCGGAGAAGAGCCGTACTCAATCGCCATGACCATTTTCGATACCCTTGAAAATCCTCAAGAGTGGCAGATTGAAATCGTTGCCGGTGACCTTAGTGACAACTGTCTTAATGTTGCAAGGGAGGGATATTATGACGCTGAAAAACTTTCTAAAATCCCTGAAAACTATATTGACCGGTTTATGACAACTACCGATGACGGCGCCGTAGTAAAAGATCCTCTCAAGAAGATAATCCGCTTCACACGCCTAAACCTGAACGATCTCATGAATGCAGAGTTACCATCATGGAACTGCGGCATCGGCACTTTTGACGTAATCTTCTGTAGAAACGTTATGATCTATTTTGCGCCACCCTGCCAGCAACTGCTGGTCGACACTCTGCACAAGCTGATTCTTCCAGAAGGGTATCTCTTTACAGGAGATGCAGAACCTCTGCACCTGTTCAGGCACGAATTCAAAGCAGTTCACCAGGCAGGATGCCTTGTCTACCAGAAAACGCCAGAACCAGGGAGATATAATTAAATGACCAGCACTTTCGATGACATTTCAGCATTAGCCGGAAAGAGTGTAGAAGAGCTTCTCACCTTTGTTGCTGACGAGGAGCTTGGATACAAGGATAAAGCCTCGTCGCTACTCCTTTCATCCGGGATCAAGGATATTTATCCGACTCTTGAGCGTGGACTGCGCGATGACAATAATGCCAATTTCAGAAACGGAGCCATGGACACACTGGTTGCTTTTGGTAAAAAGTCGCTCCCTTACCTTATCAAACTTCTGCTCGACAGGGACGAAGAGGTGCGCAACTTTGTCTGCGTAATTCTCGGCGATATCGGCAACAGGGAGGCGGTTGGGCACCTGATAAAGGCCCTTGCGGACAGTGACCCGAATGTCAGCCACAGTGCTGCCGAAGCACTTGGCAAGATCGGAGATCGCTCTGCACTCTTCCCGCTTATTGAACTTCTAAAAGGGGAGTTCTGGGTTCAGTACTCTGCAATTGCTGCTATCGGTGCAATGAAGGATTATCGGGCAGTACCACATCTGCTGGATCTGCTTGACAATGAGATGCTTGCAAGCGTTGTCATTGAAGCCCTTGGACAGATAGGTGATCCAAGGGCACTGCACCCCCTGGGAAGGATACTCCCTCATCTTGATGACTGCACCGCAGGAACCTGCATAAAAGCCATCATGGAAATCTACCTGGCTGTCAGCGAAGCTCTCAGCTATAAAAACAGCCTTGCAGAGTACAAGCAGCCTGAACATCTGAGGAAAATCCTTAATTGCGGCGGAGTTGAAAAACTCACCTCCATCCTGAACAGCAGTCACGACAAAGAGGTACTAAACGCAACCATCATGCTTCTCGGCTGGTACGGAGAGGCTTCTATAGTCACCTCCTTTTTCCCTCTTTTAGCAGATGAATCTCTGACAGAAAAGGTTGAAGCAGCCATTCTCTCACTGGGAAGCGATGCGGAATCTCTGCTCCAAGTGGCTCTGGACAACGGGAACGATAGTGTAAAAATAGTTGCCCTGCGCAACCTGCGCTATATCGGGACCTCTCCCAAAAAGGGGAAGCTCGGCGCTTTTCTGCAATCATCAAACAATGAGCTTCAACTAGAAGCCCTGGAGACCGTAAAAACCCTCCCTGACGAAGCCTACCTCTGCGCTCTCCATCAACTTCTGCTCTCAGAGTCCCTCACTGTTGCAAGCAAGGCAGCAGAGGCTCTTGGCAACTACCCATTTGCAGCAGTCAAAGAGCCACTGGCAGAGTTGGCAGCATCAGATTCTCCATTCAAAAGAGCCAGAGCTGCACTGCTCCTCTGCCAGCTTCGCAAGAACGTAACCGGGCCTATTCTCGGCATATTACTGGACGATACTGATTCGGAGGTAAAAAAACTGGCATTAAAGGCTGCCGGGATTCAAAAGGCAACGACAGCTGTTCCAAAACTTGCCGAAGCAGTTGCTCATCATGACATCGCAATAAAAATAGCCGCTGTCATGGCAATTGCCGAATTCCATACTCCGATGATGGTCGAAGAGATACTGGCATTGATCGGAAAGGATGAAGCCTTTGATTATGCCGCTTTCAAGGCGCTGGGTCTGATGAATGCGAAGGTGGCAGAGAATGTTCTTGTAGCACATCTCGAAAAAGGCGGCCTTTCAAGACGGCTTGAGTATGTGCTTCTTGAAACCCTGGGGATTATTTCAGCAGCCTCTGCTTCGCAGACAATCTGCAGCCGCTATCTGACAGCGACCGATCCGGACATAAGACGGCTTGCCATAGAAACCCTGGGACAACTGGGTGACACAAACTCGATTAAGGCCGTAGAGTCTGCCATTACAGACCGTCACTGGAGTGTCAGAGTTGCTGTTTTGCATACACTCGGTAAACTTGGCGGGATAAAAGAGATGCCTCTTCTTTTGCAGGCTATCAATGATCCTGACAATATGGTACGCAAGCATGCAATTCTGGCTCTCGGAGAGCCCCACTTCGAATCCGCCATTCCTGCGCTTGTGCAGCAGCTGGCTGACATGGAGATGAGCAGATACGCCTTTATTGCATTGTTAAAACTTGGCAGACAGTCGCTACCCTGGCTGCACAGGCATATGCTGAAAAACTATTCGGTTGATATCCGAGTCAGACTGATCGACCTGCTCGGCAAAATTGGTGACAAGAGAAGTGTCGAGCCACTTATGGAACTTCTTGAAGACCCCAGCTCACAGGTCAGGCTGGCCGCCATAGACTCCCTTGCGTCCTGCTTTGACGGGATACTTCTCAAGAAACTTACAACGGTGAAGAAGCACGATAACGATGAAGAGGTCAGACAAAGGGCTGAACTCGCCCTGAAAACCTTTTCCATGGAGAAGTACAACTGATAATGAGCTATTCAATGAAAACTGTCATGCAGCCTGAAGAGTTCAGACTGATACGGGAGTTTGTAGCCGAAGAGACCGGGTTATTGATTGACGAAGGGAGGTTGGGCTATCTTTCTTCACGATTGCAATCACGCCTTGATGAGCTTCGCCTCAACTCCTACAGGGATTATTATGCCTTTCTTAAATTCTCTCCCCGGGGAGAGAGTGAATTCCAGGAACTTGCTTCCATACTGACCAACAATGAAACATATTTTTTCCGTGAGGATGCACAGCTTCAAATTTTAACTTCACATATACTTCCGCATCTCAAAGAAAAAGAACAGGGGAATGGCAGGAGAAAAATCCGGATCTACTCGGCAGGTTGCTCAAGCGGTGAAGAAGTTTACACCATCGCCATGATGCTTCTTGAATCCGGACATTTTCTCTGGGACTGGGATATTAAGGTGACAGGGATTGATATTGATCCTAAGATGATTACCCATGCCCGCAAAGGCATATACTCGGGGCGGGCATTCCAGAGTACACCACCCCTTTTTCTCGAACGATATTTCACCAAAGCAGGCGAAGATTATCAGGTAAAGGATTCGCTCCGCAGGATTACCTGCTTTGAAGAAGGGAATCTACTTCGGCTGGAATCGTTCCGTCACAATGATCCGGCCCACGTAATCTTCTGCCGGAATGTCTTTATCTATTTCAGCGAGGATACCACCAGAAAAATCACCGAAAGCTTTGCCGAACTGCTTGAGCCTGAAGGCCATCTATTTCTTGGCCACTCGGAATCGCTCTCCAGAATATCTTCCAGATATCAGCCCATACGTCATCCGGGTGCCATCATTTACCGTAAAAGGGATTAGCAATTGCCAAATCAGAGCGATGTAAAACAGAAAATCAGGGTTCTGGTGGTTGATGACTCGGCCTTTGTCCGCAGGGCAATCATCCGGATGTTTGAAAACAGCCCGGAGATAAGCATTATTGACGTCGCTGCCGACGGAGAAATGGCCATAGATCTTATCAAGAGGAACCGCCCGGACGTTGTCACTCTCGACGTACAGATGCCGGTTCTTGACGGGCTGTCCGCTCTGGCAAGGATAATGAAAGAGTGTCCGACACCGGTGATCATGCTCAGCTCTTTGACAGGCAAGGGTGGCGATCAGACTCTCAAGGCGCTGGATCTGGGTGCCGTGGATTTTATCGACAAGAGCTCTGCCGGTGGCTCAATGGAGTTCAACCGACTGCAGCAGGAACTAATCTCCAAAATTCTTGTTGCCGCCCGCATCGACCTGAGTAAAATCCGCAGCCAATCCGAAAAGGCTGAAATTCATACGGAGAAGCCTTCAACCTCCCAAGGCATTGTCCATTCGACGGATTCAGAAGCTATTTTTGTAGGGACTTCGACCGGGGGTCCTCCCGCGCTAATGTCCGTATTGAGCGCTCTCCCCCCGTCCATAAGGGTGCCGCTCTTCATTGTCCAGCATATGCCGGTCGGATTTACCGCTTCGCTGGCACAGCGGCTGGACAAAGCCTGCCGCATAAGGGTCAAGGAGGCGGAAAATAACGAAATTGCAACCCCGGGCACGGCCTATATCGCCCCTGGCGGCATGCAGATGACAGTGAAACGGTCCAAACGTGACGGTGAGGTCAGGATCTGTCTTGACGAACTGCCGACTGATACACTTCACAAGCCGTCTGTCGACGTTCTCTTTCAGTCAGCTGCCGAGCAGTTCGGCAACAAATCCCTTGCTTTTGTGCTTACCGGCATGGGCAAAGACGGCTCTGTCGGCGCCACTTTGATAAAGAAGGCTGGTGGAAGGATTTATGTGGAGTCGGAAATGACCTCCGTTGTTTTCGGCATGCCCAAAGCTGTTATGGATGCGGTAACGGTTGACGGAGTGCTGCCTCTGCAGAGCATGGCTGAAACGATGGTAAAGTTGACCTGAACCCCTCTAAATCTCCCCTTAACAAGGGAGACTTTAAAGCTTCCCCCCTGTCAAGGGGGGACTGAGGGGGGTTGGTTTTAGCTCTCTACAGCATTTTCCTCAGATACTGGCCGGTATAGGACCTGGTGACCCTGGCCACATCTTCCGGAGTACCGGCAGCAACGATTTCACCGCCGCGATCCCCACCTTCAGGCCCCAGATCGATGATCCAGTCTGCGGTCTTGATGACATCGAGGTTATGCTCAATAATGACGATGGTGTTCCCCCCCTCAACCAGCTTCTGCAGCACTTCAAGGAGCTTGGCAATATCGTGGAAGTGCAGACCGGTAGTCGGCTCGTCAAGAATATAGATCGTCCTGCCCGTAGCCCTCTTTGAAAGTTCCTTTGCCAGCTTGACCCGCTGTGCCTCACCCCCGGAAAGGGTTGTTGCCGCCTGTCCGAGACGGATATAGCCAAGACCCACATCTTCGACAGTCTTCAGCTTGTTCTTGATCCGCGGGATATTTTCCAGAAACAGCAGCGCCTGTGAAACCGTCATATCAAGAAGCTCGGCGATATTCTTCCCCTTGTAGCGAACCTCCAGGGTCTCACGGTTGTAACGCGCCCCCTTGCAGACCTCGCACTGCACATAAACGTCCGGCAGAAAGTGCATCTCGATCTTGATGATGCCGTCGCCTGAGCAGGCTTCGCAGCGCCCCCCCTTAACATTGAATGAGTAACGCCCCGGCTTGTAGCCGCGAAGTTTTGATTCCGGCAGCTGGGCAAAAATATCGCGGATGTCGGCAAACACTCCGGTATAGGTTGCCGGATTGGATCGCGGTGTCCTGCCGATGGGGGATTGATCGATATTGATGACCTTGTCGAGCAGCTCCAGTCCCTTGATATTCTCGACTGCCCCGGCCTTCTCCTTGCTCCGGTAAAGCCGCTGTGACAGGACTTTGTGCAGGGTATCAATGACGAGCGTCGATTTACCCGAACCGGAGACACCGGTGACGCAGGTAATGATGCCGAGCGGTATATCGATAGAAACGTTCTTCAGATTGTTTTCCGAAGCATTGATGATTGAAATGAACTTGTCGCTTTTGCGCCGCTCCTTTGGCAGCGGGATGACAAGATCACCACTTAAGTAACGACCGGTCAGCGAGGCCGGATTATCCATGATCTGACGCGGCGTCCCCTGGGCAACGACTTCACCGCCATGCACACCGGCGCCAGGCCCCATGTCAATGACATGGTCAGCCTCCAGAATTGTCTCCTCATCATGCTCGACAACGAGAACCGTATTGCCGATGTCCCGCAGATGCATGAGTGTCATGAGAAGGCGGGCATTGTCACGCTGGTGAAGGCCGATGGAGGGTTCATCAAGAATATAGAGAACCCCCACAAGGGAAGATCCGATCTGGGTTGCCAGCCTTATCCGCTGGCCCTCCCCGCCTGAAAGGGTCCCGGCGGTACGGTCGAGGGAGAGATAATCCAGCCCGACATTTACCAGAAAACCGAGACGCTCCCTGATCTCCTTAAGAATGCGTCGGGCAATCTCGGCATCTTTTTCTGAGAGTTCCAAGTTATCAAAGAATTCAAGACCGTCGCGGATAGCAAATGCTGTGACTTCACAGATATTCTTCTCCCCCACCCTGACAAAGAGCGACTCTTTCTTCAGCCGTGCCCCGTTGCAGGTGGGACAGGGCATGACGTTCATATACTTTTCCAGATCCTCACGCACAGACTCGGATTCGCTCTCCAGATAGCGCCGTTCCAGATTGTTCAAAACCCCCTCAAACACCTTCTGAAAGGTATGGCGCTTGCCGCTGTCCTCTTCCCACCAGAACTCGATCTTCTCGCCTTTGGAACCGCGCAGGATCACATCCTGAACCTCGGCAGGGAGCTTTTTGAACGGTGTGCGGATGTCGAATTTGTAGGCCTTTGCCAGGGCATCCAAAGTCAGGTGATACCAGCTGGAGAGCCGCTTCTCCCACGGCACTATGGCCCCTTCGCGGATGGAAAGCTCCTGATTGGGGACAACCAGATCGGCGTCAAAATACATCCGCGTGCCGAGCCCGGTGCAGTCCGGGCAGGCACCGTAAGGGTTATTGAAGGAGAACATCCGCGGAGTCATTTCCGGGTATGATATGCCACAGTCGATACAGGCCAGGGCTTCGGAAAAGAGGATGGTATCTCCCTCTATTATCTGTACCTTGGCAATCCCCTCAGCATGGTGCATGGCTGTTTCAAAGGAGTCGGCAAGCCTGCGCTCAATCCCCGGCTTGACAATGAGGCGGTCAACTACAATGTCGATATCGTGTTTCTTGTTCTTGTCCAGAGTGATCTCTTCAGTCAGTTCATGCATGATGCCGTCGATGACAACCCTTGTGAACCCCTCCTTGCGGAGGTTTTGCAGCTCTTTTTTATACTCACCTTTCCTGCCGCGAATCATCGGCGAGAGGAGCTGAAACTTTGTCCCTTCAGGCAGCACCATGACCTGATCGACCATTTGCGATACCGTCTGCGAAGTTATCAGCTTGCCACACTCATAGCAGTAAGGCTTGCCGATCCGGGCAAAAAGGAGACGCAGATAGTCGTAGATCTCGGTAACCGTACCGACGGTTGAGCGTGGATTCTTGCTGGTGGTCTTCTGCTCGATGGAGATGGCCGGCGATAATCCTTCGATGGATTCGACATCGGGCTTGTCCATCTGCTCAAGGAACTGGCGGGCATAGGCAGAGAGGGACTCCACATAGCGGCGCTGACCCTCGGCATAGATGGTGTCAAAGGCGAGGGTGGATTTCCCCGAACCGGAGATGCCGGTAATGACCACGAGCTGATCCCGCGGGATCTCCAGATCGATGCACTTGAGGTTATGCTCGCAGGCCCCTTTGATGATTATTTTGTCGTGTGCCATCTATATTGCCCCTTACAGTTCTGTCGCACCGTCAGCTATTTACCTCAAAAATCAAATCACATTTGTAGTTACATCCCTTTATAGCCCCATATCCTCGTTAACGACCAGCACCCGGATGTCAGCCACCCTTGGTTTGCGCTCTATAACGGTTATAATGCGACAGATCCGGTCCGGTGAGCCGCAGTCCGAGCAGAAGCCGGTCTTGGCGCAAGGGGTGTTCAGGTTGAGCCTTCTGGCGTTAGGGGGTGAGGCCCAGTCCTTGACCCGCCTGATTGCCTCGCCGACATCACCCTCCACCAGCTTGTTCCGACCGGCAACAACGATGACCTTGCGCGGGCCGAAGGCCATGGCCGCGACCCGATTGCCGGCACCGTCGATGTTCACCAGACAGCCGGAAAGAGTAACGGCATTGGTACCGGTAAGGAAAAGATCGCAGGTCAGCTGACGCCGCCTAATTTCAAGACTCTCCTCGGGGGTCAGCCCCGGAATGCCATGATTGAGAAGTTCCTTCCCCATGCCTGCCAGCTTGTCAGCCACATTCAGGTCAACCACGGAGAGTGAGCCGCCAAAACCTATTGTGGCAGCAGTGTCAGCCTCGGCAATGATATAGTCGTAAGCCTCTTGTGCAGTGCGGCAGTAAACAGCTGTGAAGCCGTTCTTGCCGAGTGATTCCACCGCCTTCTCGCATTTTTGTTCAAAAGCCCAGTCCGTCAGTTCCTTGGATTTACTCATATTTTCTCCCTGATATTACTGCGTCAAAGTCAGGTTGCTTCCAGACTTTTATATATCTCATTTACGCAGGTTTTCTTTTAGAAACTGGGCAACTTCTTTACGTGCTTTGCTCTGCTCAAAGACATTATGGCCAGACCCTGGAAATAAAACCTGTCGAGCCTTCTTGCGTTCACCAAACTTGTCGGCACATGAGCCCTTTGTCGAATCTTTAGTCCAGTCATCACGATTCCACTCCAGCGTCAGGATTGGAGTATCAAGTGGAGCAAATATACCGTCGAAGCCTGGATTTTTCGTATTGGTGCATCTCCAGCCGGAAATAATTATGCCGCTGAAACCTTCAAGCTTAGTACGAGCTGCGGCAACACCACCCTCGCTGTGACCCATGAGATAGACGTTTTTTGCATCAGCCCACGGGCTTTTCTTTACTTGGTCAAAAGCGTATCGAATCTCTTCCAGCCGCATTGCATGGGCCTCCGGGAAAGTTCCACTTTGCTTTGTCCTTGGATCACAGTTTGACGCACTGCGTCGCGCCATACTGTCAGGCAGTACAGCAATGAATCCAAGATCTTTGAAATATTCGCCCCATGAAAAGCTCTCGCTCGTAAGACCAGAGCAGCCATGAATGTAGATAACTACCGGCAAGGAAGTTTCTATCTTGACCTTCTCAGGAGTAGTCTCACTACGACTCCCCGGAACGTAGACCCTGGCACTATCCCAACTCTTTTTCACGTCTGAATCTTTATCATCGTCAGCATAGGTAAGAGTGGATGAGGTTAAAAGGGTGATAAGCAGTAGTATGATTACCAGGTAAAGACTCTTGAGTGGTTTCATCTTGCACTCCTTTTTTATCCAAATTAGGGTTACCCCCTGACATAATTTAACCTGTTGTCCGATAGAACATTTTGTAATAGATGTCCCATGTCGAGGGCAGCCCCCTCTTCTTTGAGACTAGTCGAATCTTAAATCGATTTTAAATGCACCATCAGCATGATATTTACGGAGCAATTTCGCTATGACGTCATTATACTCTTTGCTTAAGATCATATTCTTTCTTGAAGCTGTCGCGAAATTCTTCTTTAAATGGATTTTCTATTCCGGATTGAAGGCGTACAAAAGATGTTCCTTTAAGGTTTTTTGCATAGTAGCAGTTTAAGAAAACTCCTACCCCAGGGCCATACCCACTTCCTTGTCCAAGCCCACCGTTGTTTTCTTTACGCCCCCAGCTTTCTGGTGCAATACTAATGAGTCTAGGCCCTCGGTAATCATTACTGAGGTTAGTTAAATCCGCCAATACCCGAACAGGCGGTTGAACTTGTTCCAGCGCTTTTATAAATTCTTTGCCCTGCTCTTTAAAAAGGTTATATGCAGAGGCAAGAGATATAAGTTGACCATGGACTTTTGCACACTTTTTTGCAGTTTGCTGTACGGCTTTCATGTCAATAAGCGGCTGCCCAGTAGTTGAATCTAAACTGAGAAATGCTTCGGCTGGTATCTCACGGTGACTTACACCAAGTGCATTTAGTCGCTTCCTTCGTTCATGCGTAATCGTGTTAGCTACAACCATTAACTCAATGAATTCACCCAAGTGTTTTTCCTTGTACTCGTCATAATAGTCCAATATTTTGTATGTATGATTTCGGTCAAGCGTGCCTAACTGAATCTCTACAATCATTTTTGCACCGTGGCGGTCTTCAAAAAGCAGGTCAAAAATATATGATCCTATGCGATATTGACGGGCGACAAGCTTGAGACCTGACTCTCTGAGAATTTTTTCAGGCTCTGCGGCAATGGCATTCTCCATGTCCAGTTCGCTTAACTTTCCAATCATAAAAGTGACTCCAAGAATCAGTGTTCTACGCTCCACTGCTTATTTCCAGTGAATATTTTGAACTGCGATCAACATATTAATTGCCAGTTCACGACCATACGCGCCCGAACTGGCAATCTTCCCCAAATGGAACATTCGTTCAGAATATGCTCTCGCTCGCTAAAAAAACCCAACCTGAAAAGCTAAACTCTCATTCTTAAGTTCTAACCACTCCAAATAATAACACGCTGCCGTCTAAACCCTCGCCAACTCCCGCCCCGCTGCCACAAACTTCTCTGCATACCGCTTCTTTGGTCAAGGTCAAAGCTCTTCTCCCCCCAGATCAGCGGTTTTATACAGCAGATAACCTTCGTAAAAATAGCTGGCATCAATACCCTTCATATACAGGTTGCGATCATCGATTTTGTCGGTCAGAGCCTGCTTCAAAAGCACCTTGATTTCGACATCCTTTACCGGACTGCGCTCCATGGCCAGCAGGTAATCGTTCTTGTCAACACGGCTCCAATCGACCACACGCAGTAGTTCCTTTTTAAGCATCAAATCGAGCCAAATGCGGGTGCTTCGGCCGTTTCCCTCGCGGAAAGGATGGGCAATGTTCATCTCCACGTATTTTTCGATGATCTGATCGAAGGTTGATTGATGCATGGCTTCGACTTTTTCGAGGGATGACTCCAGATACATGACCGGCACAAAGCGGTAGCTACCCTTGGCGATGTTGACAGTGCGGATCATTCCGGCAAAATCGTAAATGTCCGAAAACAGATAACTGTGGATCGCGACCAAGGACTGAATGCTCCCGGCCGACAAACTGTCCAGCATACCATTGGCAAACATCTGGTAGGCTTTGGCCTTGCTGATCCGTTCTTCGGCGCGGGCCAGCTCTACCTCGTCGTTTAGACCTAATTTGTTTGGCAGGGCCATATCATTTGCTCCTACTGTCGTTTCTTCAGCTCTTCCAGAACTTACAAATCCTCTTTCTTGACCGTCTTGGTCTGCGTTTTATCCGTTATCACACCATGGGCCGTGGCATGTTCCCTCTTACCCTCTAGAGCCCTGCCAACTCCCGCCCCGCTGCCAGAAACTTCTCCACATCAGCAAGTGACCCGGCTTCGCTGTAGAGCCTCAAGACTGGCTCAGTACCTGAAGGACGGATCAGAAGCCACGATCCGCCACTGAAGATGAACTTGAACCCGTCGGAGAAGTTGGTCGCTTCGACCTTTGCTCCGGCTATCTCGGTTATGCCTCCGCTCTTCAGGCTCTCAATGAGGCGCTCCTTGGCGGCCTGCTCAATCTGCGCGTCAATTCTCCTGTAGAAGAAATGGCCGATTTCGTCCATTGTCTCATCAAGGAGCTCTTTAAGACTTTTGCCGGACATTGCCATCGCCTCGAGGAGCAAAAGACCCATGAGGATACCGTCACGCTCCGGAATATGCCCTTTGACACCGAGGCCGCCAGACTCTTCGCCACCCATGAGGATGTCGTGGTCAAGCATCAGCTCGCAGATATGTTTAAAACCTATCGGAGTCTCGAAAAGCTCGATACCATACTTTTCCGCCAACCGGTTGATCATCTGGGTAGTGGAGACAGTCTTGACCACCCCGCCGCGCATCCCCTTGTGCTCGATCAGATGACGCATGATGACCGTATAAATCATGTGGGAGGAGAAAAATTCGCCATTCTCATCAACCGCTCCGATCCGGTCGGCATCGCCATCCAGAGCCAGACCGGCACGATAGCCCCCTTTTTTAACAGTTTCGGAAAGCTCCTGCAAATGCTCCATGATCGGCTCCGGCGCCTGCCCGCCGAATGCCGGATTGCAGTCACCGTGGATCTCGACCCCCTCGGGGAGCAGAGCAGGAAAGGCTCCAGAGCCTGCGCCAAACATTGGATCAACAACAAAGCGGATGCCGCTCTTCTTGATCAGATCCATGTCCACATATTTTCTCAACTGGGCATGGTAGTCAGCGTTGGCATCGAAAACAGTGATCAGCCCCTCTGAAAGCGCCTCTGCAAAAGGGGTCGAAAGGCTCTCTCTCTTTTGGGCAATGTTAGCCTCCACCTGTTCTTCGATTGTCTTTGTGGTGGAAGGCCTTGCCGAACCGCCGAAACTCTCCTTTACCTTGAAACCGTTATAAACAGGTGGGTTATGGCTGGCAGTAATCATAATACCAAGACCTGCGCCCCGCGAGTGAACAGCCCATGAGACGGCCGGAGTGGGGGTATAATCTTCGGTAAGAAGCACCCTGATGCCGTTTGCAGCAGCGATCTCCGCACTCCTCTCGGCAAACTCCCGCGAAAGAAAACGCCTGTCATAGCCTATGACAAGCCCCTTTTCAGCCAGCCCTTCTTTTTTCATGTAGTCGATAGTTGCCTGAGCAACAATGGAGAGGTTTTCAAATGTGAACTCGCGGGCAATAATCCCGCGCCAGCCGTCTGTTCCGAATTTTATGATCTGCACCTAAAGCCTCCAGGGTGGTTTTTTAAAAACAGCCTGTAATTTTCCCAGTAGAGGGGTATAAAGTCAATCATTTCTTGGTTCAGCAAACTTGACCGGAAATCCATTTTAGCCTAAACTCGCCAGACAAACTTATCCGGAGGTAATCAATACATGCTCAAGAAACTGTTCCTCGCCATGCTTCTCTCCCTGGCAGTATGCTCGGCAGCAACTGCAGCTGAAAAAAATCCGATTGTGCTGATGGAGACCTCGCTCGGCAACGTAAAGATGGAGCTTTTTGCCGACAAGGCACCGATCTCGGTAAAGAACTTCCTCGCCTATGCAAACAGCGGCTTCTACAAAGACACCGCGTTCCACCGCGTCATTCCCGGTTTCATGGTGCAGGGTGGCGGACTGACTGCCCAGCTTCAGCCAAAGCCGGGCGATCTGGCACCAATCAAGAACGAGGCAACCAATGGGCTGAAAAACGACCGTGGTACGCTGGCAATGGCCAGAACCGGTGTAGTTGATTCTGCCACATCTCAGTTCTTTATCAATGTTGCCAACAACGATTTCCTCAACCACCGCGACACCACCACCAGCGGCTACGGCTACGCAGTCTTCGGCAAGGTCACAGAAGGGATGGATGTGGTCGACAAAATGGTAGCAGCGCCCCAGTCGCGCAAGAATTCAGTTTTCCAGAATGTGCCAAACACACCGATAGTCATTAATTCGATTAAGGTGGTTAAGTAGTTGAGTGGTTTAGTTTCAAAGCAGATCATTTTCAAGGAGCAGCAGTGATGTTTACAACCAATGATTTCAAAAAAGGGCTTATCTTTCAGGCGGACGGCGCACCATGTGTACTTGTTGACGTCCAGTTTCAGTCACCGTCAGCCCGCGGTGCCAACACCATGGTCAAGACCAGATACCGCAACATGATAACCGGACAGGTCTTTGATAAAACCTTCCGTTCCGGCGACAAGGTTGAAGAGGCGGATTTCGAACGGCACAAGGGTCAGTTTCTCTACGCTGACGGCGATCGCGGCATTTTCATGGACCTGGAAAATTATGAGCAGTTTGAGATGGAGGAAGATAGTTTTGCCAACATCTCCCCTTACCTGCTTGATGGAACAGAAGTTCAGCTCGGCCTCTTCGAAGGGCGGATGATAAATGTCGATCTCCCCATGACCGTTGAGTTGACAGTCACTGAAACCCCGCCAGTCATGAAGAACGCCACGGCCACGGCAGAGACGAAAGAGGCGATCCTTGAGACAGGACTGAAGATCAAAGTCCCCCCTTACCTTGAGTCAGGCGAACGGGTCAAGGTTGACACCAGAGATGGCCGTTTTCTTTCCCGCGCCTGATCAACATCTGTAGATAGTATCTAAAGGCCGCTCTACCCTCTAATCCAGGGTCGAGCGGCTTTTCTTCATTTAAACGGAGTACAAGTGGCAAACGAGTTCATTTTTGTCTACGGAACACTGCGCAAAGGCGTAAATAGCTTTATGTCACATCTGCTTGTCAGCCACGCTGAGTACCTTTGCGAAGGGAGCATTCAGGCTAGACTCTATGAAGTTGACGGCTACCCGGGCGCGGTTCAATCTGAAGACCCTTACGATACGGTCATTGGAGAGGTTTACAAAACCGGACAAGCTGCAACTCTTTTCCAGAATCTCGATGAATATGAGGAGTGCACGATCAATTTCCAGACGCCACATGAGTACACAAGGAAAAAGATTACCGTCAAACTTGCTGACAGCACGACCGTTTCAGCATCGACCTACCTCTTCAACCACGATGTTTCCACCCTGCACAGAATAAGATCGGGTGATTATCTGAAAAGGTGAGAGGCACAGTAAAAGCTATCAAAAAAGGCTTGACATAATTTGATATCCGGAGTATTTTTGGTGTTCTTTTCGCCCGGGTAGCTCAGTCGGTAGAGCAGAGGATTGAAAATCCTCGTGTCGGCGGTTCGATTCCGTCCCCGGGCACCACT
>JACABD010000006.1:0-30915 GCA_013377075.1 Geobacteraceae bacterium
GCAGGATCCGGACCAGTATGATATCTGGCACTCGTCAAAGACCGGGCCGAAAGAGCTGAATTTTATCAGCTATAAAAATGTCGAAGTTGACAGACTGCTTGAAGAGGGGCGAGGCACGTTTGATATTGAGAAACGAAAAAGATGTTATTACAAAATGCAGGAGATTATAGCTGAAGAGCAGCCCTATACTTTCCTGTATGTCCCTGCGGCTCTTCCGGTCATAAGCGCCAGGTTCAGGGGGATAGAGCCTGCCCCGGCCGGAATCGGCCATAATTTCATAAAGTGGTATGTTCCCCTGAAGGAACAGTTATCCGAGAGGTAGTGGCGTGTTGCGGGTATTTTTTAAGTATACAGCTGTTTTCTCGGCTGCTTTTTTACTCCTGCTCCCTGTCTTTGCCTTTTCTGCAGAGAGCTGGGTGGAGTTTCATAAGGAGAAGTGGACACAGAAGTCAGGTAAGTCCGGGAAAAAACTTATCTGCAGCAATCGATATTTTTATGATAGTGAGTCGCTTGTCAAAAGCAAATCAGGCAATATAACGCTCTGTGTCAAGGAAATTTCCGAGAGTTTTGCCAATAAAAAGAGTGCTGAGGGTGAGACACTTTATCGGCAGGTGTATCTCTGGTGTAAGTTGAAGCGGTACGAGGTGATGCAGTCGGAAACTGATGGTGACGATATGAATGAATCGATGAGTGAGGAGATCAAGCCGGGTACTTATTATGAAAAGCTCCATCAGGCTGTCTGTAGATAGAACTAGTTCTGGAAGTCTTCGATCACCTTGGACTTTATCACATTTTTGAGCAGCCATGCAGATCCGAGAATTACTGCTCCAATAGAAAAAAGGGCAAGCAGAATCGTGTAGTTATACATGCTTTCACTGATCTGAAGGGCAAGCAGATATATTTCGGAAAAACCGGGTGTAAGGAAAGAGAGGTAGCCCCAGATTGAGCCGTAATAGCTTTTGATAGTGAGGGCGGTAAGTATATGGATTGCCATACCGCCGCAGATCATAAATGAAATAGTTAGATAATTTATGAAACGGTCAATTTTTCTGATCATGAATCGAGCCATCGTTCCCTCTCTCATTAATACTGTAAACACCATAACCGACCTCTCTCATTAAATCAAAAAAAATATTTTTAATGCTGTAGATACAGCAAGTTGCGAATAAAAAAAATTCAGTGAGGATAAAAAATGCGTATAGAAGAGAGGATTGAACAGTTTTTGGCAGAGAAGAAATTTGCAGTTGTTGGCGCTTCAATCGACAGGAGTAAATATGGCAACAAGGTTTTGCGCTGTTACCAGATAAATAGATACAATGTAATTCCGGTAAATCCGAAAGAGGCGGTTGTTGAAGGGGTAGATACGGTTGCTTCTGTAGCTCAGCTTCCAGATGATGTTAAAAGTATTTCAGTAATTACGCCGCCACATGTGACAGAAATGGTAGTGGAAGAAGCAATTGCTAAGGGGATAAAAAATATCTGGATGCAGCCGGGAGCCGAGAGCGAATCTGCTATAAAAAGATGCATCGATAGCGGTATAAATGTTATTGCCGATGGGAGCTGTATTCTGGTGGTTCTTGGGTACAGGGATCATTGAAGATACATTGTCTGAAACCTACTACAGCATCCTTTTTACTTAAATCGAATCTGTCGTAACTGTTGCAGGCTGCAACAGTTACGACAGATGAAGCGTTCAGTTAAAATTTCAAACAGCTTAATCTGACGGCTCTTTCAAGGGGCGACCACCCGGGTGTTATACAACAAACGGTACTGGTTATGGTTATTATCCGTCGGATAGGCCTCCGGCGCCGGTGGCGGGTAATCGCTCATGCCGTGGAACGGAAGCGGTTCCAGATACTTGTAGCTACTGAACTCCTTGTAGTACAGATCTGCCTTGATCATGAATAGTCTGTTGAATCCTTCCTGTGGTACCGGCAGTGCCGGAAACCTGATCTCCAGTTTGTCTGCGTAGTTCATCATAACAAACCTGTCATCCGGCTGTGTCAGCAGTTCCGTCACATCACCATACCTTGTGAAGTTTCCAAAACCGTAAAAATCGGGTTTAATCGGAAGGTTGTCCCCAACATGAATCCGGTGCTGTGGTGTCGACATCTCCACGATAGCCTGCCCGCCTGCCTGTAGCTCTGCAGTAGAGGCTGACAGCTCCGTTGTTCTGTATGCCACTGGTGCGGAGTCATCAAGCCTTACCCGGTCGATAACCCAGAGTGTGGTTTTTCGTACTCCGTAGTTGATCCTGATCCGGTGGTCTGAGCTGAGGAAAAAATTGGAGAGATCAACCACCATTCTCTTCATATCACCGGCCGGCATGCCGATGGTTTTGACCTTGACCCAGGCTCCGCTGCCATCAATAACTTCGATATAGGGGGTGATGGTTGTCGGGGAGGTGTAAAGCTTGGAGTTGATGATCATCCAGCCGTCGATCACCAGCTTGGCGTATTCAGGATGGCTGATGGTGCCAAAGTCCAGAGTGAGGGTGTTGTCCGTGGCGTTCGGTGTTATCGGTGCAGGGATATCATCCAGAGCAAGCACTGTTGACAGAACATCTACCCCTTTCTTGTCGGTCGCGCTGATTGGCAGAACCGGGTTCTTCAGTGTATAGATCCGGAATGGGTTTGCATAACCGTTGTAATAGGTGTTTTCGGCGCTTGACGAAACGAGTTCGTACCCTGCCGGGTAATCAACTGCCAGAAGCTTGGCCTCATCCAGCATGGTCCCTTCATTCAGAGACTCCCATATCTTGACCTGATACTGGTTGTTTGTGTCAGGCACAAGCTTTTCCAGCATCATGTATATCGGCTGGTACATACTGACAGCCCTTGGCCCCTTCGGGAACTGCGAAAGCATTGGCCCGGCAAGGTCAGATTCATAGGTGAAGCCGGAACCGTTGTATGAATATACCAGCGGACAGCTTGTGCTCTGGCAGCTGTTGTCGCAGTTGCAATCCCAGCTGATCGCCCCTTCGGTAAAAGAAGATATTGCTGAAGGGGTGATTATCTGCTGATGGCCGTTGTCCCTGGCCTGAACCCGCCAGTGCCAGAGCTGTGCGGATGATCCGAGGTAATATTGCCAGCTTGTGCCAGCCTGCCAGCCTGATTGCTGCAGATTCGGGCTGTTGAACGTATCAACGGTATCTATCTGAACGTTATACCAGACCGGGTCGGCATCCTGCGGAGTCACGCTGCTCCAGCTGAAAGTGTGCAGCACCGAGCAGTACCCGCTCAGACCACCCTGGGCATCAAGCAGCGGTGCCGGAGGTGGTGGCGGCGGTATGGAAACAATAAGGGTATAGGGCTGGGTGACAGAGGATTGCGAGTTGCTGGTCACCCTGATCGTCACCGGAATATTGCCTGTAGTCGGGCTTGTCCAGCTGACCAGCCCGGTGGAGGAGATGGTCAGCCCTGCTGGTGCCGTATCAAGAGAGTAGGTGAGGGCTGTGCCGGTGGTATGTACCTGATAGCTGTAGGCATAGCCTGCCAACGCCGAGTATTCGGGAGTTGAGGTAATGGCAACCACAGAGAGATTGAAACTCTGCAGGGCGTAGATAGCAGGGTTTGTGCCGTTGACTGTTGCCTTGACTGTTATTGGTACGCTGTTACCACCCTGTCCCTGGGCCGGAGTCCAGGTGATGGCTCCGGTTGCCGGATTGATGTCCATTCCGGTTGGTGGCGGTGTTGCGCCGCTATTGATCAGGGAGTAGGTAAATGAGCCGCCTGAAGGGTCAACGGCAGTGACTGTCGTGTTATAGGCAGTTCCGACTGCAGCAGTGGCAACTGCCGTTGAGTTGATGTAGGGGACAGCGATGTTGAATGTCTGGGTTGCAAATTTACCTGACGTGCCGAAGGCTGCCTTGACAGTTACCGGGATGTACCCTGTCTGCTGTGAAGTCGGTGTCCAGCTGAGTGCGCCGCTGGATGCATTAATGGCCATGCCCGTTGGCGGAGGTGTGACGCCGCTGTTTATAAGGGAGTAGCTGACCGGAGTACAGCTGCCGGTGCAGCCGGCTGCGTTTGTTGAAACCGTGTAACTGTAGATGACCCCCACTGAAGCCCTTGGTGTTGCTCCCGGGGTGGAGGAGATATAAGGGGCATTGAGAGTGAAGGTCTGGGTGGAGCTGTTGGCGCTGACAGAACCGGCCTGCACCCGTACAGTTATGGCTGAACCGCTGGCACCCTGGCCAGCTGCTGGTGTCCAGGTGATGAGCCCTGACGTGGATATGCTCATGCCGGTCGGCGCGCCGCTGAGGGAATAGGTGAGAATGCCGCCAAGTGGGGCGGTTGCGACAACCTGATAGCTGAACTGCACCCCTTCCGAAGCGGTTTGCGACGGTATTGCCGTAATTGCCGGGACGTTGTACTGGGACACCGTAAGGGTATAGCTCTGGGAAACCGGAGATGCTCCGCTTCTATCAGATACCTGGACAGTAACCGGCGAGTCGCCGCTCTGTGAAGAGGCCGGTACCCAGGTGATTGTGCCGCCGGCAGATATGGTCATCCCGGCCGGAGCAGTTGTCAGGCTGTAGATGAGCGGATAATTATCAGAATTTGTGACAGTCAACTGGTATGTGTACGGTGCGCCATTGACTGCGCTGGTATTGGGCGAAGAGGTGATTGCCAGGGGGTGATAGTCTGATACAGGGATGCTGAAGCTCTGGGTGGCTGTTTTGGATCCGTTGCTGACAGAGACAACCACACTGTTGGCGCCGCTCTGGGCAACCCAGGTGATCAGACCTGAGGAAGAGATTGTCATGCCAGCTGGGGCAGTTATCAGGCCGTAGCTTATGCCACTTCCTTCAGGATCGGTTGCCGTTACCTGATAGCTGTAGCCCTGGCCGACGGTGCAGATTACACCGAAGCAGGTTGTGACCGCGGCGGAACTGATCCGCGGTAGCTGGGTGTCGTTGGCAACGGCAATGACAAAACTCTGGATAGCGGTGACCCCAAGAGCATCGGTCACCCGCACGGTTACATTCATGCTGCCGGACTGGGAAAAGTCAGGGGTCCAGGTGATGGCTCCGGTTGCCGGGTTGATGTTCATGCCGTTGGGCTTAACCGCGAGGGCATAGGAGGCGATGCTGTTGCCGCTCCCCACGGCGGTTGCAGTGACAGTGTAGCTGTACAATACCCCTTCGCTGGCAACCGTAACCGGGGTTGAGGTGATCTGCGGCTGGTTCGGGAGCGGCCCGGCCACACAGAGTGCTGCATCTGCCGCAGAGTAGCCCGGCATGGTCACAGTTGCCAGGTTGCTGTCGGCATAGGAGTTGCCCCGGAATGCCCGCACCTGATAGGTGTAGGTGGCACGGGGGCTGACACCGGAACTGTCTACATACTCGCCAGTAGCGCCATCCACGTTTGCCAGCTGAACCCATTCACCATTCCAGATCTGCACCATGATGCTGACGCTGTCCTGGCCGGGGAACACTTCGTTCCAGTCAAGCTTGACCGCATGGGAGCCGATTGCCGTGGCGATCAAAGAGCCGGGGGCGGCCATCAGCGTGGTTGCTTCGGCAATATTGCCATAGCTGCTGTAGACTCCGCCGCTTGTCTTGTCTCCTCTGATCCGGTAGCGATAGGTGGTTGACGAAGCGATGCCGGTATTTGAGTAGCTGGTGGCTGTATATGGCGTCACTGTTGTCAGCTGGACAAAATCCATGCAGCCTGCGCCGCTACACCGTTCAATGGTATAGCCGTCCAGATCGGACGTACTGCTGGCTGTCCAGTTAAGGTTGATCTGTGAGGAGGAAGCCATGGTGGCAGTGAGGGCTGACGGGGCCACCGGGAGGTCGGTGGCTGCCGAGGCTGTTGAGCTGTAATCCGACATCCAGTAGTAGGTGTTGCCGGATACGGTTATGGATCCGGTCCCCCTGATCCGGTATTGATAGGTTGTGCCTGCGTTCACGGCTGTATCGGCGTAGCTGGTGGGTGTTTTTGTCGCAATGGCGGCGATTTCGGTGAAATCACTGCAGCCCGTGCCGGTGCAGCGCTCGATCTTCCACCCCGAGGTTGTGGTGTCGGTATCGGTCCAGGTCAGATTGATCCGGTTCATGTTGACAGCCGCTGCTGCCAGTGAGGCCGGGACATTGATATTGGCAACCTGCGAAATGCTGTTGCTGCTGGTCTGCCAGGGCTGTCCGCAGCCGCTTACGGTGGCGCCATTGCCGCGAACCTGGTAGCTGTAGACAGCGCCAGGCAGGACGGATGTGTCATCATAGGTCAGCGGTGTGCCGGTTTTAGAGCCGATTTTGGAGAAATCCGCACAACTGCTCCCTGCACAGCGGTAGATGTCATAGTTTGCGGTGTCCGCAGTGCTGTCTGTCCAGGCAAGACTCAGCTTGACTTCAGATGTCCTCGTAACGGCAGTAAGAACGGGGGGTGACGGGACTGCTGTTGTCAGTTCAAGATTGCTGCTGGCAAAGTCGCAGAGATGGCTTGTGTTGTTGTATGCCTGCACTTTGTAGACGTATGTTTGACTGCTGCAGACCGTTGCATCTGCCTGTGTGACCGAGCTGGTGGCGTTTGCTCCAGGGTAGGCAAGGACGATCTTTGAAGGATCGGTTGCTGGATCGCAGCCGCTGCCGGTGCAGCGGAGCAGATTGAACCCCTCTTCCTGGGTACCGGCGGAGCAGTTGTCACCCCAGGTCAGTGTGATTCTGTTGGCACCGGTTATGGCGGTCAGCGGATAGGGTGGCCCGGCATCGGGGGTCGAAGCGGTTGCCGTGTTGCTGTAGCCGCTGTATCCGGGTGTTGCGCTGGTTGTCCAGTCAGGATTGGCGGCCTTGATCCGGTACTGGTAGCTGGTGGTTTTGGCAGCCGTGGTGTCGATCCATGAGGTGTCATGGGGGAGCGCCGTATTGGCGATTTCTGCAAAACTGCAGGCACCGGCCGGAGCGCAGCGCTCCATGACAAAGCTGGTTTCAAAAACCGTGTTGTTGGTCCATTGCAGCCGCACACTGGTCGAATTGACCGCAGTGGCAGTGAGTGCAGTCGGTGGATTGAGGGTGGTCAGGGTGTTTGCCGTAGCGGTTCCGGGAGCGCTCTGGCAGGCAGTTGTGTCCGGACATCCGCTCGTGCCGCTTTTGTAGGCTGTTCTCCAGTAGCGGTAATAACTGTTTACCGAAAGGCCGGTATGCTGGAAGGTTGTTGTGGCAGCACCCGAAACCGATCCTGCCAGGATAGACGGGGTACAATTGGCACCGGTGCAGTAATAGATGTTGTAGCCGCTGACTCCAGCGGTGGCGCTCCAGGAGAGATTGATCTGGGTTTCCGAACTCCTGGCAGGAGTGGTGGCGCCGGGTGCTGTCAGAGCCGTTGTCGTTGCAGTTGCAATGCTGCTGTAGCTGGTGGTCCAGCCAAGGGTCGTGTTGGCAGCTCTTACCTGGTAGCGGTAGGATGTCCCGGGGACGACAGTCGTGTCCTGATAACTGGTATCGGGCTGTGCCTTGGGAATTATGGCAATCTCTACAAAATTGCTGCAACCGGCGTTCTGGCACCGTTCAACCCTGACTTCTGTTTCCGTCGATGTGCCGTTCACCCAGGAAAGATTGAGCTGTGTCGAGCTGGCAATTGTGATGTAGAGGCCGGAAGGGGCCGGTGTGGATGGGGAAACTGTTCTTGTATTGCTGTCTGCTGTCCATGAATTGGTGGCGGTTTTGGTGGCCCTGATCATATAGGTGTAGCTGTTGCCTGCCGTGACACCGGTGTCGCTGTAGCTGGTGCTGTTGGCCGGTCTGGTGGCAATGACGACATTGTCGCGCAGGACAAGATAATTTGTTTCATCTGCATTCGGGTCTGTCCAGGAAAGATCGATCCGGGTATCGGAAACCGCAACCGGTAGAGCCAGAACAGGAGCGGCTGCAGCAGGAGTGGCACGGGTAACTGGCGTGCTGTATGCCGTTGCCCAGGGAATGGCGCTGTTCACGGCCTTTACCCGGTAACTGTAGCTGGTGCCGTTGATCACGGCCGTATCCACAAAGCTGGCGATCCCCGGGCCGGTTGTTGTCAGGATCGATCCGTCAAAACTGCACGAGATCCCCTGGCAGCGTTCAACAACGATACCGGTCTCCGAGGAGGTATTGTTGGTCCAGGATACGGTTATCTGGGTACTGGTGTTGGCTGTTGCGGAGAGTCCGCCAGGAGCTGGCGGGGTTGACATTGTCGTTGCGGTGACAATGGGGCTGGCCGGGAAACTCCAGCCGCAGGTGGCTGTCTTGTAGGCCTGTACCTGATAGGAGAAGGGGGCGCCGGGTGGCGTCAGCGGGGTGTCGGTATAGGTAAGTACATGTGCGCCGACCTGTCCGGCCTGGGTGCAGACCGAGCCTGCGCATTTGAGAATCCGGTAGCCCGATTCATCCTGGCTGACATCAGGCCATGAGAGCCTGATCCCGGCTTCATTCAGCGGGGTTGGTGTCACCTGGAAAACTTTGCTTAAACTCATAGCGTCAAAGTTGACGCTTCCGCTTGATCCGGCTGCTGTGAAGCACTGGACAAGAACCGAAGTTGTCCCCTCGGGTATTGTCACCACTTCATTCAGATTGACCCAGCTGTTGTTCCGCGGGTCATTGGCACTGATGCCGAACCCCGGATCGGATGTGATGGCTGCGCCGTAAAGATTGCACGTTGCTGCTCCGGCTGTCAGGGCAGAATTGACCTGACCCGACAGCACATACTGCTGGCCCGGTTCAACTGCCACTGTCTGGGCTCTCCCCATGGCCACGGCTGGATCACCGGTTATCTTGAGACTTCTGATGCCGTTACTGAAAAGATTCGTATCAATGCTTGCCCCTGCTGCAGAGCCGCTGGCCGGTGCGGCTGACCAGCCGCTGGCAGCATCTTCAAAGTTCGGATCGAGAAGCAGATTCGGGTATGCCAGTGATGGCTGGGGTGTTGCAATGGTTGCCAGGCTGCTGTAGCCGCTCTCCCAGCCGAGTCCGGCATTCTTCGATTTGATCCGGTAGCTGTAGGAGATGCCGCCGCAGGCAGATGAGTCGGTGAAGGTGGTGCCATTGGCAGCAATGGATGAAGCTGCGGCAAGTACTGAAAAATCGCTGCATCCGGCACCGCTGCACCGCTCGACAACAAAACCGGTTTCCGTTGTCGTCGTGTTGGTCCAGGTCAGCTTTATGGCTGTGGAGGAGAGGGTCTGGAGAGTCAGCCCTGCTGGCGCCGGTACTGTGGTGGTTACGCTCTGCGTTGGGCCGGTAAGACTCCAGCCACAGGCAGTGCTCTTGTAGGCCCGCACCCGGTACGTATAGCTGCTGTTGGGGGTAAGTCCGCTGTTGGTATAGGTTATGGTGTTGGCAGGCAGGGGGATGGATGTCGTGAATCTGGCATCGTCGTTGCCGCACCAGTCGTTGTCGCCGCTGCACCTTTCAATCTTGTAACCGCTCTCATCGCTGTTGGGATCGTTCCAGTCATGTTTGACCGACGATTCTGACAGCTGGGTAACGGAAAAGGCAGTCGGTGCCACAGGTGCTGGGGTGGTGACAGCGGAGGCAAGGGGGACGCTGCTGCTGTACCAGGGGGCCTGACTGTTGGTTGCCATGATCTGGTACATGTACGGTGTGCCGTTACAGGTTGATGTGTCTACATAGGATGCTGCATTACTCCCGGCCGTTGCCAGATATGTGGTGGTGCAGGGAGGGTTGGCGCAGCGCCAGATCTCAAAGCCGGTTTCCGTTGCCGTCCGGTCGGTCCAGCCGAGGGTTACCTGGGTTGTGTTGTTGGCCGTGGCAGTGAAACCGGTCGGCTCCAGCAGGGTTGTAACTGCCGTTGACTGGCCGCTCTGTCTGGCCCAACGCTCGGTCATGACCGTTTTGAAGGTTTCCACGTAATAGCTGTAGCTGGTGTTCGGGGTAAGGCCGCTGTCACTGTAGCTCATGACGCCGGTTATGACGTCACCTGTCTGGGCAAAGCTGGTGCATGACACTCCGGCGCAGCGCCAGAGTCTGAAGCCTGTCCGGTCGGTATTGGTGTCGGTCCAGCTGATGTTTATCTGCGCCTCGGAGAGACGTGTCACGGCAGTAAGCTGCGGAGCTGCTGCTGCCGGGGTGGCGCGCTCAACCTTTGTGCCCGGCAGACTGTCCCATGGCACGGCGCTGTTTGTTGCCACAACCTGATAGTTGTAGATCGTATTTTCAGTAACAGTGGTGTCGATGTACGAGGTTGCATTGGCTGCAGTTGTGAAGATCGGTGTCTGGTCGGGTGTACAGCCGCTCCCCTGGCAGCGCAGGATCTTGAATCCGGTCTCACTGGCTGTCCTGTCGGACCAGCTTATTGTTATCTGGGTGGTGCTGTTGGCAGTTGCCGTGACATTGTTCGGCTCCAGAATGGCAGCGACGGCGCTTTTCGGCAGACTTGCCGATGTCCAGCCGCAGGTCGCGGTTTTGTAGGCGCTCACCCTGTAGAAATAGGTGCTGCCCGGGGAGACAGAGGTGTCGCTGTAGGTTCGGACAGTTCCAGGGAGAGCCGGAGCTATGGTTGTGTAAACTGTTCCATCAACGCTCCGTTCCACGTTGTAGCCGCTCTGATCGGTATTGCTGTCGGTCCAGATGAGGTTGATGGTGGTTTCGGATATTCTTGATGCCGTAAGTTGAGGAAGGGTAGGAGCTGCTGTTGCCGAAGCGCTGAAAATATTTGAAGCTGCGGATTCCCAGCCTGTGCCGACTGCCACAACACGGTACTTGTAGGCTGTTCCCGGGCAGGCGTCCATATCGCTGTAGCTGGTCGAATTTGCCGGTCTGATGGCACCAGTCTGAACAAAGTCGCTGGTGCTGCAGCTTGCCAATGCACAGCGCTCTACCCGAAAGCCGGTTTCACCGCTTGAGTTGTCTCCCCAGGAGAGGTTTACCTGGGTTGTCTGAACTGTGGCGGCAGTCAGTCCCGATGGGGGCAGGACCGGTGGCAGGGTAACGGCAATCTGGTTCCAGCGTGAAACTGAACTGTCACTGTTTCTGAATGCCTGAATCTGGTAGCAGTATGTGGCTCCAGGGATAAGATTGGTGTCGCTGAAACTGGTTGCCGCTGCCTGTAATATTGTGGCTGCTCCCCAGGGGGTGGGGTTTGCGGGTGAACAGTCGCCGGGCTTGCGTTGCAGATTATAACCATCCTTGTACGCGGCTCTGCCGGTCCAGGAGAGGGTAGCTGTTGTGCTGGAGGGGGTTGCCACTGCAAGCGGGACTGCTGCGGAGGGGAGGGTGGGGGCGATCTTGTAGACCAGCAGGTCGGTGCTGCCGTCACTCTTTGTGGTGTAACCGGTGGCAAAGGCTTCATCAAGGGAGTTTACGGCAATGGCGTCGGTGTTGTCACTTGTGGCGGCTTCTCCATGATAGCGGGTGGCAGTGACAATGTTCCCCTGAAGATAGCTGAAGGCAATAGTCAGACTCTCCCTGGCAGAGCCGTTATTGGATGAGCCGGTAACATAGGCCGTGCCGTTTGAGTCAATTGCCAGGGCATGTGCCTCTTCATCGCTGCCAGGCTTCTGGTAGCTCCTGTCCCAGATCGTGTCCCCGGCCGGATTGTAGCGGATCACTCGGTAATCAAGGTCGCCTGCCTGGCTCCTGCTGCTGCCGGCAACAACTATAGTGCCGTCCAGCGGATCAATCGTTACCCCGATTGCCCGGTCATAACCATTACTGGCTCCGTCGGTCGTCCGCTCCCAGATCCTTTGTACCGTACTGCTCCCCCCCTTGTATTTACCGGTATAAAAGAGACTGTTTCCAGCGGCAGAAGTTGTGTAGCCGGAAATATAGAGATCGCCGCTGGCATCGATTACCAGACCGAGTGCCTTGTTGTCTCCGTTTGCAGGGGCTGCGCTATGGACATCGCGCCAGATGAGATTGCCGTTTGTGCCATTATGCCGCGCAGTATAGAAATTATAGGTTTTCGGGTCGGTGCGGGGCATTTTTTCACTGTAACCGGTCACGTAGATACTGCCGTCCGGCGCAAAGCCCACTGCTGTCGGGAAATCGTCGCCGCCGTTGTCAAAGGGGGTTGTGTCCCAGACGCGGCTGCCGCTGGCGTTATATTTGAGCAGGTAGATGTCATCATTGCCGCTGGCATTCTTGCCATAGCCGACCACAGCAACATTGTTGGAAGCATCCACAGCCGTTGCAATTGCTACGGCGCGGTCATCCGTGGCTCCAGGTCCGTTGTACTGGTCGGCTGTCAGCGCCTGTGGCGGTGCGGCAGCAGCCTTGTAGCGGAGGGTGAAGAGCGAATTGACATCGGCGCTGTTGACATTGAGAGTGGCATAACCCGAGACGGTTGCGATGTTGTTGCTGTCAACGGCAACGCAGGTGGCGACATCCGATGCGCTGTTAGGGTCATCGTAACGCTCTGACCAGAGCGGTGTGGTGGTAGTGCGGTCAAGCTTGATGGTCAGATAGTCCCAGGTGAGAGTACCGGAACTGTAGCCGGGGAAATAATCATGGGTGGCACCGGCTATGACCGGATTGTTGTCCGGGCCGACAGCTATGGCTGCCCCGTATTCGTTACTGTCGGCAAGACCGTTATAGGTGTAGACCGCAGTCGGCGGGACAGTTGTCACGCTGGTTGTCAGGGCCTGGGCCGTATTGGTGTACTGGGACCCGTTATTCCCCATGTAGGCTTGCACCCGGTAGGAGTAATAGGTTTCCCTGTCAAGTCCGGTATCGGTGAAGGTCGTTACGCCCGGGCCCAAGTCGCTTAGCGCCATGAAGTCGGAGCAGTTGAACAGTCTGCAACGCTGTATTCTGAAGCCATCCTCGTTCAGGGAGTTGTCTGCCCAGGTCAGCTGTATGCTTGTGTCGGACAGTATCTGGGCAGTCAATCCGGTGGGTGGATTCAATATCCCCCGGTCATATTTGATGGCGACAAAATCCAGATCGTTGGCAGCAGTGTCAGCCCAGCCGGCAATCAGTACATCTCCGGCCGGAGAGAGCCCGAGGCCTACCGGGCGGCTGTTCTTGCCTGCAGTGCCGTTGAACAGGCGCTGCCAGATGACTTCACCATTGTCGAACTTGTACTTGAGGGTTTCGAAAGAGGCGACACCGGCAATGATCGTATATCCGGTGACAAATACGGCGTTGCCGGAAGGGTCAAGGACAATGGCGTCGGACTCGGCAGTTATGTCGGTATTGCCGTTTCCGGAATCGTAGATGCTTCTCCAGATGATGTTGCCGTTTGAGCCGTCATGTCTGGCCGTATAGAAATCGTAATGTCCGGTCTGAGTAGTTGAATAGCCGGTAATGAAGACGTTTCCGTCAGGAGCTAGTGCCATCCCTTTTGGTTCGTCACTGTCTTTACCATCATAGGTCGATGCCCATAATTGGGCGCCGTCTGCTGCCGCATATTTCGCCGTATAAATATCCAGATTGAGGCCGTTTGAAGCGGAAGCAGCAACAATTACGTTTCCGGCGGCATCCATTTTAACTACCTTGCCAAAGCAGGGGTTTGCACCGTTGGTGTAGCGCTTTACCTGGGGCCAGAGTTGAGTACCCGAAAGATCATATTTGATGGTGGCACATTCGAAGACAGTGCCGTTCCACGACTGTCCGGTAACCGCAACTCCGCTTGCCCCTACTGCTATTGCTGCAATCTTGTTGGTGCCAGGGTATCCGGCCGGGCCGCTGTAACGGGTCTGCCAGACAGGTGGGCCACCCGCAGACGGATATTTGAGCAGGAGATAACCCTCCTTGCCAGAGCTGTTCTGGGAATAGCCGCCGACGTAGACATTGTTATTCGGATCAACGCTGACTACGGTGCCAGCATCGTTACCGTTTGCCGCGCCGTTGAACGTCTGCTCCCAGATCACTTCGCCGCCGCTCTTGCCGCCGCAGGAGCTGGAGCCGGTTGCACCGCAGTATTTGACCGTATGGATGTCAAGGTTGATGCCGTTCCATACGGTGCCGGTTACTATGACGTCATTGTTGGAGTCAACCGTTACATCATTGATCTGATCCGCTCCGCCAGCTTTGTCGTAGGTAGCGCTCCAGAGTACGCCGCTGCCGTCTGCCTTGAACTTTACCGTGTAATAGTCGCTGTTGGTGGTGCCGTTCAGGATCTGGTAACCGGCGATAATGACGTTCCCCTGGGAGTCGTATGCCGATGTGATTGCCTGCTGCTTGCCCGGTTTGGAGTCGGCGCTCTGCCAGATGATGTCACCGCCGCCAGCCAGTGACCGGGCAGCTGTCATTGCCAGCGTGAGGCAGGTGAGGGCGAAGAGAAGTGCCAGATGATGCCTGAAAGAAAAAAGTCGGAACATGGCGACAGGACGATTGCCTCTCATGATCTTTCCTCCTGATTTCTGTGTCGTTTGTTGCAGAGCGGTTACCATGGCGTCACCCTGTTCCATGTATTGTCAGGCCACGAACCGGTAGGATGGCAGTTCTGCTCATAGGCTCCCGTCGGGAAACTCCCTTCGGAACAACCTGTCTGTGAGCCGTCATTCCAGTAAGTATCGCAGTTATGGTCTTCCAGAGTCGGAGTGCCCGAAACTACTCTCCCCTGATGGTTTGTATTCAGGCAGTTGGTAATCATCAGTCTTTTCAGCCCCGATGTGTGGGGCGCATGGCACTTTGAACAGGCAAAACCGTGATTGGCATTGCCATTGGCGCTCTTCCACCCCTTGACCGATTCATGTACCCGATCCTGGCTTTTCCATTCGTGGTTGGTGCTGTTTGTGAGATTTCCCTTGCTGTGGCAGCGGATACAGAGACCGGCAAATTTGCTGGAATCTTCAGCCACCCCGCCAAGATCAACATATGACTGAGCGCCTCCACCCTGACCCGGATTTGCTACGTCTTCCTTGTTTGGTGAGGTCATCCAGGTCCCCTTCAGCATCGGAACTGCATAAGCCTGTTTGGAACCGAGGGCAGGGGTGATGCCATGGGGGTCATGACATGGCGTACAGAGCCCGTTTATCCTGTTCTGTGCACTGGTTGTGTGGTTAAGGAAGCCTGATGCCTTGAGATGACCGCCGGTAATCGGCAGCGTCTTGTACGGGTATCGTAGCATGTAGCCGGTACTGTCCTGGCCGAACCATGGCGAATCAAGATAGCCAAGAATTTTCATTGAAGCCCCGAAGGTTGTCTGGTAGCCCCATGGTGTCCGGTAGCCGTCAATGCCGGGGATGATAGCATTCTGGGCAGCATTCATATGACAGTCGAAACACTGGCCGCCCCCTTCCTTGTAAGGATTGATAGCATCGCTTCCATTGGCTTTTGCCTTGTAGTTGTACTTGTAGCCACCCTTGCCGGCCTGTGTCTCCTTCAGGTTGGCGCCGTTTTTTGTACCGTTGAAGGTCAGGTAACTCGATGTTGTGCCGACCACCCTGGAGCCATGGGAGTTGTGGCAGTCAAAGCATTGCACGTTGTACAGGCCGTTTCTGCTGTTGTTGATGTTCGAGTCGATTCCGGTTGATGTGTTGTAGCCTCCCTGGTTGGCAACGGCGTTGCCATGGGCCGAAAAAGCCTTGGTAAGAGAGCTCTTGCCGTTTGACGGGTATTTGCCCCATGGGGTGGTTCCGGTCTGGGAGTAGCGTGCAGAGATGCTCTGTTTGTCCCAGGCGTATTGGCGGGGTGTCTTGCAGTCGCCGAAGGGCTGGGTGTTATTATTCTGGTCGCTGTGGCAGCTGATGCAGTGCGGCGTGATCTGGGCGATTTCAGTCCGTTCAGTGGCAATGACACCGCTACTGACATTGCTCGCCAGAAATTGTGTTGCCGTGGAATAGAGTTTGTAGACGGTCGGCCGCACCCCGGCTCCCCAGATCACCAGATCGACACGGGAATTCGGAGTCGATGAATAGTTAAGGTAGTTGTACCCCTTGTGATAGCGGACATCGATCAGCCCTTCCGGTGTTGCTTCCCAGTGACAAGCGTAGCATTGCTTTGAGTTGACGGCGACTCCCTGAATATGATGGGAATTGCCCGCGAACTGGCTGTTCATGACATCGGTACGGTTGCCGATGGTCTGGGCATGGCATTTGGTGCAGTCCCGCGGCTGGCCAAAAGCAGAATGTCTTGGGACCGGCTTGTTCAGGTGACATCTGTTGCATGGCTGATCATCGGCATGGCTGTCGGTGAAACGGTGCTCATGGCAGTTTGTGCAGCGTGAGCCGCTATTGTGGCCATCTCCGCCATCAGCCCGGTAATGTTTGCTGTCAGGAGAGTGGCAGACGTTACAGATGCCGTTGTAGGGGGCAGATGTTTTCGCATAGTCAGTGCCGCTGAGGGTGCTGGTAAACGATACCGCGGCCCTGGTATAGGGGATGCCGAATCTGCCGTCCGTGGATGTTGCCACCTGGTCGTGGATCATATAGATGTTTTTGTCGCCATGGGGGTCATGGCAGTCCCAGCAGAACTTGCCACCCTTCCAGGTTCCCTGGTAGGCCGAATAGGTACCGAATTGCGTCGACTTGACCGGTGAGTAGACCTTTGTCCAGCCGCCGCTCTTGAGAAAATCGTTGTAGTGTTTGTAGCCGAAATGAACCGACGAGGCCCGTGCCTTTTTCGGTTTTATCTTGCCCGAACCACCGTTGAAGCCGAGATCGTATCTGGCCGGAGGATATTTAACCGGATCCTTATTGTAGTCGTGGCAGCTGGCACACTTGCTGCCGGTGTCATCATCATGGCACTGGAGACATACTCCCATCATCACATACTGGTTTTTGACATCCGCCTTCTGATCTTCTCTCCAGATACCTGCGCCGGTGTTATGGGTTTTCTGGTCGCTGGAGTGACACTGGCTGTTCTGGTCGCTCAGGCAGGAGTCGCCGTTTTGCAGATAAGAGCGGTGGTCGGGCCTGATCACTGCAGTTCCATCGGGCCATCTGGCGGTTGCGCTATGGGAGCTGGAAAGGTTGGCAAGTTGCGGTGCCATTGATTCGCCGTTATTGTGGCACCCCAGGCACTCGCTCTGGGTGCGGGTCATGTGACAGTAGACGCATTCGCCTTCGAATCGTCTGGAAAACTGGGAATGCTGCCTGAGCCTGAAGACGTTGTTCGGGTCATTATGGTAAACGGTGTTGTCATGGCAGTACCAGCAGGCGTTATCACCGGGGAAGTTTGCTGCCGGATTTTTGCTGACCGGATAGCGTCCCGAGGTCGAATATCTGCCATGACCCGTTGTTGCCCATTCCGTCAGGTTAATCTTGGCGTTGCTGCCGCCGGTGGTTATGGAGGTGTCCACGTCACTGCCGTTAGTGCCATGGCAGTTTTTGCAGACAACCTGGGCTCCGACTGACCCGCCCCATACCGGGTCTGCGCCATCCTTGTGGCAGGCAGTATTGGAGCATGATTTGTCAGAATTGTAGGTGCCGCCCCGTTTGAAGAACACATCCTTGATCTTGTTGACATGAAAAGCGCCGTCAAGGTGGGAAACCTCGCTCATTACTCCGGAAGGGAGCCCACCTGCATGGCATGACGGGCAGTTGCCGTTGCTCTTGATTGTGGCGGCATGGCATTCATCGCAGGCATAATCGGACTGGACATGGCGCGGGTGAGAGTTGGCGCGAGCCGTGCCGACCCCTTGGTTCGGAAACATCGGGATGGCTGACATCCACTCCTTGCCTGGCGCCCAGTCGGTCAGAAGCGGCCAGACCCTTGCCGATTCTGTTGCCGTGGCAGGGTGAAGTTTGCCATCGTGACAGCCATTGGTGCTGCATGAGCCTAGGGGGTGACCATGGCAGACATTGCATTTGGCATCTTTATCATTCCAGGCAAACTCCTTTACCTGATCCGGATCAGTCGTGCCGTCGCTGTGGCAGTAAATATTGTCACAGGTCTTTTTCGTTGCGTTGTAGACAGGATCCGGACGGCCAACAATGTTCCATCTGGGATTGATGGCCACATTCGGCACCCCGTTCACATGGATTGCCAGCGACGACAGGTTGCTCATTGAGTCGCTTGAGCCAACGGTTGCATAATGGCAGTAATTGCAGGGATATTTTCTGATCCACTGGGGGCCGACCAGGCGGTGGTGACCATTGGAGGACATTGTCAGGTCAGGTGAACAGAGTCCCTGTATTGCGTCCCACGAGCCACCGATTGCTGAGCAGTTTGTCGGGGTGTTGTCTTCAAAAGTTCTCCCCTTGTGACAGGATATGCATTGGGACGATTTCGTGTCAGACCATGACAATGCGATGGTTGCCGGACCTGCTTTACCCCCTGAATCCCTGAGGCCATCACTGTGGCAATAGTTGGTGCAGGTGCCGTTTCTTGGGGACTGGGAGCGTAAATAATCGGGATAATTTATTGAACCGTTAAGGTAGCTCCCGCCGGAATTTGGCGCAGCGGTGAACTGTACGGCCAACTGACGATGTCCGGCGCTTGTGGCATGGGCAAACGGTTTTGATTCTACGGGGTGATCAGGGTGGCACCTGCGACAGACAAAGGTGCCACCTCCATAGTATCGGCTGTGTTTTCCCTCGTGTTTTCCGTCAGATGGCGGAGCGTTATGACAGGTCTTGCAGTCGCCGGTAGATGTCTGGTTACCGGTTGCTGAAAGTGGAGTACTACCCCACTGGGGGGTCATTTTTTCGAAGTGGCAGTTTACATTGGTGCAGTTTCCTGGAGACGGGGTCGAAGTCTGCGGAAAAGCGGAGGTGGAGTCCTTATACACTGCTTTTTGTGGTGACATGTTTATGTTGGGGGCTAGCTTGATAAAACCGTCCCGGTGGGAGGATGTATAACCAGAGCTGCCTGGGTGACACCTGGAGCAAGCCGCTGCATCCGACCCTTCACCCATGTGGGTGCGATGGTTTCCTGAGATCCCCCCTGTAGCAGGGTTTCTGGAAGACGCATCCTCTGGCCGGATGTCCCTGCTGTTTTTCGTCCCATGGCAGTCATAGCAGGTCAGGGCAGCTTCCGCATCTTCTCTCAAAGTGCAGCAGATTAAAGCCATCAGAACAAGGGAAATTACGATAAATGGTTTGGTTAGTTTATCCAAGATGAACATCTGGCATCCTCCCAAGAAATCTTTGAAGAAATGACAATGTGCTTTAATGAAGGTGTGGTTGATTGGGTAGTGTTTTAGGAAAGTTTATTAGTTGTTTTTCTTATGCAATTGTTAACCCAAGTGGCAGTATGCAGATGAAATATTATAATTGGATCTGTACTTTGAGTGGTCTGTGGAAAATATATAAGGTGGGGAGAAAAAAGGCGGGTGTGACCACCCGCCTTGTCAATAATTCAGTTCTGATCAAGAGCTTGATTGAACTCAGTCAGGTCAGGCAAGATCCTGAACTGCCTGGTAGACGATATCGAAGAGTTCTGCAATATCATTTTCTTCGATGCAGGAGAAGGCAATACGCAGATCGGTCTTGCCGATGGAGATGCCGCCGACTCCGTATTTGTCAAGAAGATGGACACGGAGCTTCTCGGCATCAACTGTTTTCAGCTTAAGGCACATGAAGTAGCCGGAGTTGAATGGGTAGTATGTCCAGGCGCTGTCGTACTTACTGCTGTTGAGAACCTCTTTTACCTTGAGGGCTCGCCCTTTAAGAATCTGAAACTTCTCCTCCTTCTGTTCGAGGAACTTTGGCGATCGGAGCGCTTCGATGGCAAATGTCTGCGATGGGTGCGGGCAGTTGGAAATACGGGCACGGATAATCCCCATTGCTTTCTTTTCAAGGGCTGTCATGACCTGTGGATTTTCAAAACTGTTGCCATCGGCAAAGGTGATGAATCCGGTACGGAAGCCCCAGACAAACTCCTCTTTGGTGGCGCCGTCGAGCTTGATTGTCAGAATGCGCGGGTGGAGGTTGGCAAGTTTGCCAAAAAGGGACTCTTTGAGGCTGTCTTCATAGAAAAGGCCGAAGTAGGCATCATCGGTAATGGCAACGATGTTACAACCCTCTTCGGCCACTTCTTTGATTGCGGCAACAAGGGCATCACCCTCGGCAACAGTTGGTGTGTAGCCACTTGGGTTGTTGGGGAAGTTGAGGAGAACAATTGCTTTGCCTTTTTCTTCTGCGCTGTTTCTCAGCTCTGCCTTGAATGCATCGACATCATAGCCGCCAGCAACGGTAAAGGTCGGGTGCTTCTTCACCACTGCGCCGCTGCAGGTACCGAATGTCAGATTGTAATTCCCCCAGAGCATGTCAGGCAGGATGAGGTGGTCACCCTTGTCGACAAACATGTCGGCAACGATGGAAAGACCGTGGGTGAGGGCGTTGGTGACAATCGGGTTGCTGAAATGCTTGCCGACCTGGCTCGGGTTTTCGCGCAGCATCTTCTCCCGCCAGAGTGAGCGGAGTTCCGGCTTGCCGGCAGGCGGAGCGTAAGGATAGATGTCCTTTGGATCAAATGCGGAGAGCTTGTCCTGAATACACTGCAGGTACATCGGGCCGCCATTTTCAGTGGCTATACCGATGGTAGCGTTAAATTTGTGAGCTTTTTCCTTGGCTTCAGCTGACTGGGTCAGAATACCTTTCGGGAAAAAGAGGTTTTTCCCAAGATCAGAGAGCATCTCCAGAACATACGGGTTGTGCTTGGTCAGCAGTTCATTCAGTTCAGCGGCGAGTGGATTCATCTGTTTCTCCTTGGTGTTTATGGTATCTTTTGTGAAAACTTTTCTTCAAGTGCCTTTTTGACAAGTGGCGGAACTAGGTTGTCAACCGGTCCTTTTAGTGAGCTTATTTCCTTGACTACTGATGATGAAAGGTAGCTGAACGGGACTGAAGTCATCATGAACAGGGTTTCGACGTCAAGTGTAATGCCGCGATTTATCTGAGCCAGCTGGAATTCGTACTCAAAATCCGAAACTGCTCTGAGTCCGCGAATAATTACCGTTGCCTGTTGCGAAAGTACATAATCTACCAGAAGGCCTTCAAAAGTGTCAACCTTGACCCTCTCGTTAGTGGCAAGTACTTCACGAATCAGGTTGACCCTTTCGTCGATGGGAAATAGGGCGTTTTTTGAACCGTTACATGCAACTGCAACCACAATGTTGTCAAAAATTTGCAAAGCCCGGTTTATGATGTCTAGATGACCATAGGTTATAGGGTCGAAAGAGCCTGGATAAACAGCTATTTTTCTGGGCATTTACAATAACCTCTGTTGTTTGTATATACTATTCAGGCGCATTCAAGCAGCCATGTAGCCGTATCACCATAGACTCTTTTATTTGCAAGTGAAAGGGTATCTGGTAGCGGCAATTCAAATCTGTTATCAGTTTCAACTGCCATCACGCCGGAACTTGACAAAAGAGAGGACTTGACTATCAGCGTCAAAGCCTCAGTGGTAACTTCTTTATCAGCATATGGCGGATCAATCAGTATTAGATCAAAAACAGTTCCGTTGTCAGACAGCTGCCTGATAGCCTTTAACGCATCAGACTTTAAAACGGTTGCCTGATCAGTAAATCCGGTCAACGCAAGGTTCTTTTGGGTCAATGCTATTGACTCAGGGTGAGCGTCAACGAAAACCACTTTTTTAGCGCCTCTGCTCAGGGCCTCAATTCCCAATCCTCCTGATCCGGAAAAAAGATCAAGTACATTCACACCATCAAAAGATCCGAACCTGCTTGTGAGCGAACTGAAGAGGGCCTCTTTTACCCTGTCTGCGGTTGGTCTGACCCTGCTGCCAGTAGGTGGGTGCAGCTTTCGTCCTTTTGCAGTGCCTGCTATGACTCTCAAACGTTTTTGAGTGTTTCAGCAAGTCTTGAAACACTTCCTTTTGCCTGGAATGCGGTGATAAATTCCTTTGCCTCTCTGTAGGCAAGATCGGCTATCAGCTTCCTGTCTTCTGCAGGTATCGAATTTATACTGTCTATGAAAACCCGTGTTGCGTATTTTATGTCCCTCTTCTGACTGCGTGACCAGTCCCGCATCTCGTCAACAAGATCCGGTGGAAGACCGGCATGGGCAACGTTTTGCCAGAGAGTTCCGATATTTCCTTTTCTGATACCGTAATCTGCCAGTTTACCGACTATCCTTAAGGGGGTTCCGGTAATGCCATGCTGAACCAGTCCCGAGAGTCCGAATCTTTTTGCTGTTTCGAATATCTCACCGGTTCTTTGCAGGTCAATGTTGACAAGTTGGCCATCAAGGTAATTTCCGCTTTTGCTGCCGTTGTCGATTGCCAGCAGGTGAGGGTGTATACCTTTTGCGGAAAGCCCGCCGAGAAACTCTTCCACATCATCAACGGTAGTCAGGTTTGATTCACGTCCCACAGGAGTAACTTCACCAAGCTCCACCTCAACTCCTGCATTTGTGTCCTGAAGGCGCGAGAGTAGTTTAGAGACTATGGTTATGTTTTCTTTAATCGGGTTGAATGAGGCATCTATGGCAAATGAGGTGTATCCGGCCTTTAGCTGCGCATCTATAAGCAGTCCAGCTGCTGCAAGCTCTCCATCTGCTCCGCTTTTTATTGTAACGTGGTCTGCATGGATTATAAAGGGCTTTGAAAATCTTACAGATTCGGCATATTCAATGACGTTCTGCGAAAAAATCTCTGGCGTCTGTCCGGTATAGCCGCCGTCAAGGCCGCCTTCAGTTGCTGATAGCTCAAATGCTACAAGTGCATCCAGTTCCTCTGCCGCTCTCATTATGCCGGGAATAACATGCTTAATTCTCGGGTTGCAACCCATAATGATGAATGGCAAGTCACCCGAGTATCTGAATGCAGCGGATCCGCTGATAATGCAGACCTTGTTGTCGGAGCCGAGAAGTGACTTTATATGTTCTGGAATATGTTGCCTGAATCTGTCTGAAATCATCTTGTTATTCCGCTAAATTGCCAAGTATTTTAAAGAATTAACTCTTTATCATGGCGTCAGATACCCGTCAAGCAAACATTTCCAATTGACACCCTGAATGTCACAGGTATCTTATGCATAAGGGGGGGATGATGAGATTTGAATCAGTCGAACGACCGGATCTTGCCGGTTATGCAGCAAAGAGCAGCGAATCTTCAGGGAGGCGCTATAAAGAGGACTATCGTGACAACCGCCCGGCTTTCGAGCGGGACAGGGACAGAATCATTCATTGCGCTGCATTTCGAAGGCTCGAATATAAAACTCAGGTTTTTGTAAATCACGAAGGCGATTATTACAGGACACGCCTTACCCATTCTCTTGAGGTTGCCCAGATTGGCAAGGCTGTAGCAAGGCGTCTGCGCCTCAATGAGGAACTGACAGAGGCTCTTGCCCTTGCTCATGACCTCGGGCACACACCTTTTGGGCATACAGGTGAAGAGGTGTTAAACCGTCTCATGGATGGGCATGGTGGCTTCGAGCATAACCGGCAGTCACTTAGGGTGGTTGATGAACTCGAAGAGCGCTACGCCGATTTTAACGGGCTTAATCTCTCCTTTGAAGTAAGAGAGGGGCTGATAAAACACTCTTCTCCTTATGACACACCTTCCGGGCAGATTGATGAATTTTCCCCCGGTATTGTACCGGTGATAGAAGCTCAGTTGATCAACTACGCCGATGAAATTGCCTACAATAATCATGATATAGATGATGGTCTTAAATCCGGCTATATAACCTTTGAGCAGCTTTCAGAGGTGCAGCTCTGGCGAGAGGTTTATATGGATGTAGGTGACAGATTTCCCAATGCCACCCCTGACCGACTCAAACATCAGACAATCAGCTCTCTTATAGGAATGTTTATAGATGACCTGACTGTAGAGACTTCAAGGATGATCTCTGAAAACATGATAAACTCAGTCGGCGATTTAAGGCGTGTCAACAGGCTGGTAGTCGGTTTCAGTCCTGAACTGGCCAGAAAAAACCGCGAGCTGAAGCAGTTTCTTCTGAACAATCTATATCATCACTATAAGGTCGAGAGGATGCGGGTCAAGGCAGAGCGCTATATTTGCAATCTTTTTCAGACATATACCAATTACCCGACGCTGCTCCCGTCAAAATATGTCAGGAAGATGGAGTTGATGGGTCGTGAACGGGTAATTTGCGACTATATTGCAGGCATGACAGACAGGTTTGCTCTGGATGAGTTCAAAAGACTTTTTGAGCCATACGAGCGGGTTTAAAACAGAAGATGGCCTTATTTTCAGAGGGGAGATTATTTCATGAGTAAAATAGTCGAAGTAGATCGTGAAGCATGTATTGCCTGCGGGCTTTGTGTTTCAGTGGCACCTGAAGTTTTCAGGCTGGAGGGAGGGTCATCGATTGCCTATAATCCTCAAGGGGCGGATGAGTCAATAATTCAGCAGTGCCTGGACGGATGTCCGGTTACGGCAATATTCTGGCAAGATTAAGCTGCTGAAAATATGGAGAAGTTGATATTTTGTAGAATCAAGATATCAACTTCTCCGCATTTTTATTTCGGTAACTGGATTACCGGCTCTTCTGCCTGTTTGTAAAGAAGCATTGTCCGGCCAAGTATCTGTGCAACATCAGCATCGGTTGCCGCAGCTAGTTTTTCAGCCACCTCGTGACGATCCATTTCACAGCTCTCAAGCATCTTGACCTTGATCAGTTCGTGATCTGCCAGGGCAGCTGATGTCTCTACGGCAATAGCATCATTAACTTCATTTTTGCCCACCATGACAACCGGTTTCAGGCCGTGACCAAGTCCGCGCAGGAATCTTTTCTGTTTGCCTGTAAGCATCTAGTTGTTCTCCATGGAACTGCATACTGCTGCAACGATCCGATCCATATCAGCTTCGGCAAGGTAAGGGTGCATTGGCAGGCTCATTACTCGGTTAGCAACAGCCTCAGAAACAGGGAAACTACCGGCTGGCTTGTTCAGATTTGCAAAAGCAGGCTGAAGGTTTAGTGGTACAGGGTAGTGAACCGCTGTCGGAACGCCTTTTGCCTGTAAAGCCGGTTGCAGTGCGTCGCGACCATCAATCTGGACGGTATACTGGGCGTATACGCTGGTGTTGTGATCCTCAATAAAGGGGGTAACGATCTTTCCGTTGGATGCAGCGGCAAACTTGGCACTGTATTTTGCGCCGATTTCGCTACGAAGCGTAACCTCTTCTTCGAATATCTCCATCTTGGCGAGAAGAACAGCTGCCTGAAGGGTGTCACAGCGACCATTCAGGCCTATCATCGGGTGGTGATAGCGTCTGTCCTGACCGTGATTCATTACCTGTCTGATTTTTGTCGCAACTTCATCACTGTCCGTAAAGCAGGCGCCGCCGTCACCGTAACAACCAAGGGGTTTTGACGGGAAGAAGCTTGTGCAGGCGATATCAGAAGCGGCACAGGATTTACGACCCTTGTAGGTTGCTCCAAAACTCTGGCAGGCGTCCTCAATAACGATCAGGGAATGTTTCTTTGCAATAGCGTTGATCGCATCGAAGTCTGCACATTGACCATAGAGGCTGACAGGCATGATCGCCTTGGTAAGCGGGGTTATGGCAGCCTCGATCAGGGTTGGGTCGATATTGTAGGTTTTTGGATCAATATCGACAAAAACCGGCTTAGCGCCCAGAAGTGCAATCACTTCGCCGGTGGCGATGAAGGTGAAAGGGGTTGTAATGACCTCATCACCCGGCTGTATGCCGATAGACATAAGGGCAATGAGCAGTGCATCCGTGCCGCTTGATACAGTTATGCAGTGCTTGACGCCGCAGTATGTGGCAAGCTTTGATTCAAGCTCTGTAATCTCTGGCCCAAGGATATACTGACCATGTTTCAGGACAGCCGACATTCGTCTCTCAATTTCCGGCAGGATTCTCCCCTGCTGTTTAGCAAGGTCAATAAAAGGTATTTGGCTCATGATCAGCTCCTAGTGTGTTGTTTTTGCAATAGTACATTTTTGGGAAATTAAATCAAGCAAGATATTGGGTAAAAGTCTTATTCTTCTTGACCTTTAGGGGCTCTATGGGGTATTAAAAGTGCTTTGTCTTGCTAGTTTTTATCGTTATTTATTCGGGGTAACGGTTGGATATTACATCTAAAATCTTTATTGCAGGTTCTAAAGGTCTGGTCGGCTCGGCGCTTGTGAGAGCACTTAAGGGTGCAGGATACGACAATCTCCTTACTCCTGAAATTGATCAGCTTGACCTCACATGTCAGAGTGCTGTTGCCAGTTTTTTTCAGGAACAATCTCCCGAATATGTCATTTTAGCTGCTGCTAAAGTTGGTGGAATATTAGCCAATAACAGTTATCCTGCCGAGTTCATCCATATTAACTTAGTTATTCAGAATAATGTAATACACAGCGCCTGGAAGAGCGGTGTTAAAAGGTTACTTTTTCTCGGATCATCATGCATTTATCCAAGACTTGCTTCCCAGCCGATGAAGGAGGATTCACTTCTTACAGGTACCCTTGAGCCGACAAACGAGCCCTATGCAATTGCCAAAATTGCCGGCATAAAGATGTGTGAGGCTTATAACAGGCAGTACGGCACCGAGTTTATAGCAGTGATGCCGACTAATCTGTACGGCCCTGGTGACAACTTCCATCCTGATGAGAGCCATGTCCTTCCTGCATTGATCAGAAGGTTCCATGAGGCAAAAATGGCAGCTGCTGCCGAAGTAGTTGTCTGGGGCAGTGGTAAACCAAGACGTGAACTGCTTTATGTTGACGACATGGCAGCTGGTTCTCTTTACCTTATGAACCTCCCGGGTTCACAGCTAAGGCCCGAGCTTCTCTCTTATCCAAAACCCTGTTTTTTGAACCTTGGTACAGGTGTAGATGCCTCAATTGCCGAGATTGCCGGGATCGTGAAGAGTGTTATCGGTTTTGAGGGGAAGATTGTTTTTGATAGCAGCAAACCTGACGGTACTCCTCAGAAGCTTCAGGATGTATCGAGGTCCAGGGCTCTGGGCTGGAGTGCAAAAGTTTTACTCCATGAAGGCGTTGAAAAGACCTACGCCTGGTTTCTTGACAATATCGACAGATTTAGGAAATAGGGGAGACTATTATTTATGAAAAAAGCTCTTATCACCGGTATTACCGGCCAGGACGGATCATATCTGGCTGAGCTGCTGCTGGAAAAAGGGTATGAAGTTCATGGCATGATCCGTAGATCATCTTCCTTTAATACCGGCAGAATTGATCATATTTACAGGGACCCACATGAGAAGAATGTCCGTCTTTTTCTGCACTACGGCGATCTTAATGATGCCAGCTCGATCAACACCCTGCTTCGAGCCATAAAGCCTGAAGAGATTTACAATCTCGGTGCTCAGAGCCATGTACGTGTCTCGTTTGATATCCCTGAGTATACTGCTGAAGTTGATGCACTAGGCGCTGTCCGTATTCTTGAGGGGATCAGGGAGACAGAGATTGACACAAAATTCTATCAGGCTTCATCTTCAGAGCTCTACGGCAAGGTAGTCGAGACTCCGCAGAAGGAGACAACGCCATTCTATCCCCGTTCACCTTACGCCTGTGCAAAGGCCTATGCTTTCTACATAACCCAGAATTACCGTGAAAGTTACGGCATGTTTGCCTGCAACGGCATTCTCTTTAATCATGAGTCACCGCGCCGTGGCGAGACATTCGTAACGAGAAAGATTACTCGCGCAGCTGCACGTATAAAGCGTGGGCTTCAGGAGTGTCTCTATCTTGGTAATCTAGATGCAAAGCGCGATTGGGGTTTTGCTGGTGATTATGTAGAGGCGATGTGGCTGATGCTTCAGCAGCAGAAAGCTGACGATTATGTCATAGCAACCGGTGAGACCTATATGGTGCGGACTTTTGCCGAAATGGTTTTCGCAAGGCTTGGTATGTCCCTTGAGTGGAAAGGTTCCGGTCTTGAAGAGGTTGGTATCGATACTGTCACCGGCAGGACTGTCATAAAGATTGACGAAAAGTATTTCAGGCCCGCTGAAGTCGACCTGCTTCTTGGCGACCCTTCCAAGGCTAGATGTGAGCTTGGTTGGACACTTAAAACAAGTTTCGAGCAGCTTGTAAATATGATGACTGATGCTGATTTCAAGGCTGTCAGTTAGTGCGGCTTGTTTAGTGTTGATTATTTTTTGTGCAGTTGCGTTGTTGTTTGAGTGATTTTTGGGCAGTTTTGTTGTTTGTCTGTCTTTTAAAATATGCAAGTTGCTGTAATTACATTTGTTTTTTTTAGGTAAAAATAGGCAAGCATATTGCTAAACCAACTACAGAGTATTTGTAAACGGGTAAAACTTGCCGTGAATTACAGCTTGTCAATTCAAGGATTGGGGGTAAATGAATTGTGAAAAAGGTTGAAGCGATTATAAAACCGTTTAAACTTGACGAAGTAAAAGAGGCTTTAAACGAAATAGGTATACAAGGAATTACCGTCAGCGAAGTTAAAGGTTTTGGTCGCCAGAAAGGGCATACCGAACTGTATCGTGGTGCTGAATATGTTGTTGACTTTATTCCTAAGATCAAGATGGAGATTATTGTCTCCGATGACGTTGCCTCCAGGGTAGTTGATGCAATTGAGCAGGCTGCAAAGACAGGCCGGATAGGGGATGGTAAGATATTTGTCACTACTGTTGAAGAGGTAGTTCGAATCAGAACTGGTGAGCGTGGCGAGGATGCGCTCTAAAACCATATAAACCAATAGAGAGGAGATTTTTGATGACACCGAAACAGGTAATCGAGTTTGCAAAAGAGAATGGCGTGCTGATGGTGGATTACAAGTTCATGGACTTTATCGGTACATGGCAACACGTGTCTGTGCCTATTACAGAGTTCGATGAGGACACATTCGAAGAGGGGCAGGGTTTTGACGGCTCTTCAATCCGTGGCTGGCAGCCGATTCATGCTTCTGACATGATCCTTCTTCCTGATCCTGCTACAGCTAAGATAGATCCGTTCGTTGCTGTTCCTACACTTTCCCTCATCTGCAACGTCTTCGATCCTATCACCAAGGAAGACTATACCCGCGATCCGCGTAACATCGCCCGCAAGGCAGAGGCTTACCTTAAGTCAACCGGTCTTGGCGACACCGCTTTTTTCGGCCCTGAGGCTGAGTTCTTCATCTTTGACGAAGTACGTTATGATTCTTCAGCAAATCAGTCTTTCTACATGGTTGACTCTGTAGAAGGAGCATGGAACACCGGTCGTGAAGAATTTCCTAACCTTGGCAACAAGCCGAGCTTTAAGGGAGGTTACTTCCCTTGTGCTCCTGTTGACTCACAGAACGATCTTCGTAACGAGATGGTTCAGGAACTTCAGAAAGTTGGTATCCGCGTTGAGTGCCAGCACCACGAAGTTGCCACCGGTGGCCAGGCAGAGATCGATATGCGTTTCTCTTCTCTTGTTGACATGGCTGATCAGCTTCAGTGGTTCAAATATGTTATCAAGAACGTTGCCTTCCGTAATAACAAGACCGTAACTTTTATGCCTAAACCTCTCTATGGTGATAATGGTTCCGGAATGCATTGTCATATGTCCATCTGGAAGGACGGACAAAATCTGTTTGCCGGTGACAAATACGGCGGGCTTTCACAGATGGCTCTCTGGTACATTGGCGGTATTATCAAGCACGCAAAGGCACTCTGTGCTATTACCAACCCGACAACAAACTCCTACAAGCGTCTTGTCCCAGGCTACGAAGCCCCGGTAAATATGGCCTACTCCAGCCGTAACCGTTCTGCTGCCCTGCGGATTCCGATGATGTCATCCAATCCGAAAGCAAAGCGTGTCGAATACCGTACTCCGGATCCTTCATGCAATGGCTACCTCGCCTTTGCAGCAATGCTCATGGCAGGACTTGACGGCATCGAGAATAAAATCGATCCGGGCCAGCCTCTTGACAAGGACATCTACGGTCTTTCACCTGAAGAGCTTAAGCATATTCCTTCCGCTCCGGCCAGCCTCGAGGATGCACTAAAGTGTCTTGAAGAGGATCACGACTTCCTCCTCAAAGGTGATGTTTTCACATCTGACGTCATCGAGAAATGGATTGAGTACAAGATGGAAGAAGAGGTAAACCCTGTGCGTATGCGTCCGGTACCGCTTGAGTTCCAGCTTTACTACAACGTTTAATAAAAATACGTATCTATTAACAAGGCGGCGGGGAGAAATCCTTGCCGCCTTTTTATTTATGCCCCAAACAGTGTGGACTTAAATTAAAAGGAAAATCCAATGCCTATGCGTTCCCGTGACATCGCCTTTGCCGCGTCTGCTGGAGGCCTTTTGCTGGTATTGGCGCTGAACTCATTCCGTGCCAAACCTGTTGCCATGCCTGTCAGCATCGATCACCGGCCATTTGCAGCTGCGCTGGCCATAGGGGAGAAACGGGAGGTAGTGGAGAAGGGGTGCTTGAGCTGTCACAACCCCACAATCAGGCCACTGTCGTCAAATCATCCGCCCAAGAAACAATGCCTTATCTGCCATGCCTTGCAGCAGTCTAATTGATGCTGAAGACGTTAAACACAAGATAAAAGCCGGGAAATGCCCCTCAGTATTGCCCTGCATTCCTGATACCTGGCATCTGTCAGATATAAAACAGTCTTTAGCTGCTATTCCCTGACATAGGTATCCATATCACATTCGTCCACCATTCCCCTGATGCGAGATTCAAATTACCCCCACCTGCTTGATATAACAGACAAAATGTACTATAAAATAGCAACCAACTCAGTTTGGTCAAAAAGTCTGCTGTGATCTCAAACGGTTTGCAGTGGTCGCAAAGGAGAGTATCTATGAAGAAGCTGATTGGAAGTGTTGTTGTATTGCTGGTGAGCGCCAGTTTTGCATTGGCTGCAACGAATGTCGAAATTAACACCCCCGGTGCAACTGTGCGTGTCGGCGCACCGCCACCGCCGCCTCAGGTTATTGTTGTCGATCCGGGCAGGCCTGCTGGTAAGGAGTACAAGCACGATAACGGCAAGCACAAGGGACATAAGAAGCACAAGAAGAATAAGAAAGAGCGTCACGAAGAGCGTGGCGAGCATGGTAATGGTAAGCATCACAAATAGAGGTCGATTTTGACTTCAGATACAAAAGTGGCGTTGGCAAATAAATTGTCAGCGCCACTTTTCGTTATTCGGATTGTATAAGACTTGGTAC
>JACABD010000006.1:31015-46170 GCA_013377075.1 Geobacteraceae bacterium
CTTGGTACCAGAGGCCGGACTCGAACCGGCACGAGGTTGCCCCCGGTGGATTTTGAGTCCACTGCGTCTACCATTCCGCCACTCTGGCAAGCTGTGGCAGTATAGTTAATGTCGTAGCCCCAGTCAAGGCTGAATTGACCTTTATCTGGGAGTTAATGTATGAAAAAAGCCCGACAGTAATCTGCCGGGCTTTTCTGTGTCTGGAAGTGTATTCCCTGACTACTTTCTGATGTTATAAAAAACGTCCTTGCCCCTGAATATAGCTGTTGCATCAAGTTCATCCTCGATTCTGAGAAGCTGGTTGTACTTGGCTACGCGGTCGGTGCGGCAGAGGGAGCCTGTTTTGATCTGTCCGGCATTGACTGCTACGGAGAGGTCTGCAAGGGTTGTGTCTTCTGTTTCGCCGGAGCGGTGGGAGATGACACAGGTGTATCCGGCGCGCTTGGCCATTTCGATTGCATCGAGTGTCTCGGTAAGTGTACCGATCTGGTTGAGTTTGATCAGGATGGAGTTTGCTATCCCTTTCTGAATCCCCTCTTTGAGGATCTTCGGGTTGGTAACAAAGAGGTCATCACCGACTATCTGGACCCGCTTGCCGAGGCGCTCTGTGAGGAGTTTCCAGCCGTCCCAGTCGTTTTCAGCCATGCCGTCTTCAATGGAGATGATCGGGAATTTGTTGACCAGATTCTCGTAGAAGTCGACCATCTGGGCGGATGTCTTCTTCGACTCTTTCTCGTTTTCAAGGGTGTAGACGCCATCCTTGAAAAGTTCTGACGAGGCAACATCAAGTGCCAGCAGCACTTCTTCACCCGGTTTGTAACCGGCTTTTACGATTGCTTCCATGATCACTTCGAGTGCCTCTTCGTTTGACTTGAGGTCAGGTGCAAAGCCACCTTCATCGCCGACTGCGGTGTTGTAGCCTTTCCCTTTGAGAACACCTTTAAGGGCATGGAAAATTTCAGCACCCATGCGAAGGGCCTCTGCAAAGGAGACAGCACCTACCGGCATGATCATGAATTCCTGAATGTCGACATTGTTGTCTGCATGGGCGCCGCCGTTGATGATGTTCATCATCGGCAGCGGCAGCTCTTTGGCGTTACAGCCGCCGATATACTGATAAAGCGGCAGTCCTGCTTCTTCGGCAGCAGCTTTTGCAACTGCCAGAGAGACGCCGAGTATGGCGTTTGCGCCGAGCTTGGTCTTGTATTCGGTGCCGTCAAGGTCGAGCATTCTCTGGTCGATGCCGATCTGGTCGGTAACTTCCATCCCTGCAATTTCGTTGGCTATGATCTCGTTTACATTGTCAACGGCCTTTCTTACCCCTTTGCCAAGGTATCTGGACTTGTCGCCGTCCCTGAGTTCCATAGCTTCACGCTCGCCGGTTGATGCTCCCGACGGCACCGCAGCGCGCCCCATGACACCTGCTTCTGTAAAGACCTCAACCTCAAGCGTCGGGTTACCCCTGGAATCAAGAATCTCCCGTGCGTAAATATCCGTGATCTGGCTCATTTATTCCCCCTGATATGTTTTTGGGCTGTCATTGACGACAGCAGAGACTGTTGCAGATTGATGAATACTTATACCACAGGAGGAGAAAAAGGGAAGGATAATCCCTGTCTGCAAGGAGTGATGGGTACTAAGCAGATGTTGACATCATCTGCTGCATAGGGATATATTCATCGTTCACTGATTTCACTTCACCAGAAAGTAAAGAGCTATAATGCCTTTAACAGGTGGCGATAAAGATAACTCAAACGGTCCACTTCCGCTGATCTGGCGTCATCTGCAGGATGCTCTTTCCCGAAGGTTCTCATCCGAAAAGGCTGCCAAAAGAGACAGGTTCATCCTTCTTTTTCTCACCACGCTGATTCTTGCTCTTCTCATCTCCCCTGATAACCATGCCCCGTCTAGCCTGTATAAAGCCGGGCATATTGCTTCTTCTGATGTCAGGGCTTCCGGTGATTTTCTCGTTGAAGATCGCAAGTTGACCATGGAAAAGCAGTCTGAGGCGGTTACCAGGGTTCCTAATGTTTATTTCTATGATGACCGCGCTGCTGAAAACGCTGTCGAAAGGCTGAAAAAGGCTCTCTATATACTCTCATCTGTCACAGGGCTAAAAGATGGAGCTGAGCGTGAACTGCTAAAACTGAAGCTTTCCGAGGCTCTCGGGTTTGAGCCTTCCCCGGCTGACATAAACCCTCTTGTCAGAGTTAAAGCTGATCAGCAGTTCTACTCTGACATCGAAAAACAGCTCAAAAAAATCTACAGTCGCAGAATTGTTGCAGATCAGCGGGTATTTCTCTCTGACCAGCTTACCGGCATTTCTCTGGTCGGCAGGGAAGATGAGAAAGTCTCAGACACTGTTTTGCGTGACGAGCCGATAGATATCGAAAGCGCCAGAAAGCAACTGCTCATGCAGAAGTTGGTTTTGCCACTCACGCAGGAGCAGCAGTCGGCAGTTAAAAATCTTCTCGCAAAGATCATGAAGCCTTCTCTTGTCTTTAGCAGGGAAAAGACCGATGAGATGAAAGCTGTAGCCGTTCAGGCTGTCAAGCCGGTTCTTATTCAGATTAAAAGGGGGGAGATGATTGTCCGTGATGGCGACAGGGTCTCTTCAGAGCAGGAGCTGAAGCTTTCAGGCATGGCTTCGGAGGTTTCACTAGGCGGCAGGATCAGTACCATGGCCGGTCTGCTTGGAGTCGTTCTTGTCCTGCTCTACTTTCCGTACAGGTTTGCTTTGAAAAACATCCGCAAGTTTCGCCCGTCATACAAGGATGTACTTCTGCTTTCAATACTTGCCTCAGGGCATTTTCTCCTTTTGAAGACACTTTATTCGATTACTCCGTCTCTGCTTGTAGCTTTTCCTTCAATTGAGACCTCGGACTACTTCTTTCTTTTTCCGTTTGCGGCCTCGGCAATTATGGTCAGAATTTTCATCAATTCCGAGGTGGCTTTGGTGTTCTCTGCAATCTGCGCACCTCTGGCCGGACTCATGTACGGCAGTATTCCGATTGTGATCTACTCACTGCTTGGCAGTGTTATCGGAGCCCATGGCGTGAGGCACTGCGACAGCAGAAGTATTGTCTTTACTGCCGGGATGAAGGTGAGTTTCGTTAATGTTGCCATGGCGCTTTCATTCCAGCTGCTTGCCAGAGAGTTTTTCTCTTTGCAGACTATTTACGTTGTCATTTTTGCTTTTGCCGGCGGTATTGCCGCAGCTGTTCTGGCTTCGGGCGGGATTCCGCTTTTTGAGAGCCTTTTCCAGTATACAACCGACATTAAGCTCCTTGAGCTTACCAACCTCAACTCTCCGGTACTCAGGGAGCTTATGGTCAGAGCCCCCGGAACTTACCATCACAGCGTTGTTGTCGGTAATCTTGTGGAGGCCGCTGCCGAGGCTATTAACGCCAATCCTCTCCTGGCGCGTGTTGCCGCCTATTATCACGATATCGGTAAAATCAGCAAGGCTCAGTATTTCATCGAAAACCAGAACGGCGGAGAGAACCGCCATGACAAACTTTCTCCAAATATGAGTGCCCTTATCCTTATTTCCCATGTGAAAGAAGGGGCAGAGCTGGCGCGCCATAACAGGCTTGGACAGCCTATTGCAGAGATAATCAGGCAGTCCCATGGCACCGGGCTGATAAAGTATTTCTACCAGAGAGCGCTGGAACAGGCTCTTCCCGGCCAGGCTGTTGATGAGCATGACTTTCGCTATCCCGGGCCTAAGCCACAGACCAGAGAGGCCGGGCTTGTCATGCTTGCAGATGCCGTAGAAGCCGCATCAAGAACCCTGACCGACTCCACTCCTGCCAGGATTCAAGGGCTTGTACAGAAGATAATCAATAATATCTTCATTGACGGCCAGCTTGACGAATGTGAACTTACCCTGAAAAACCTCCATGAAATTGCCTGGAGCTTTAATCAGATTCTTGCAGGAATTCATCACCAGAGGATCGATTATCCGCAGCCTGCCTACAAGGAGAAGAACGGTGGCGGGAGGAGACAGAATGAAAATTGCGATAATGAACCGCCAAAGAGCCCTGAAAATTCAGACGAAGAGGGTAAGAGCGGCAGCAGTGAAGATCTTAAGCGTCTTGGGATGTACTTCTAGCGAACTGTCAATCTCCATTGTCGGTGACAGAAGCATGAGAATTCTCAATCGCGAGTACCTTGGCAAGGATCGCCCGACGAATGTCATCTCCTTTTCCATGCAGGAGGGGGAGTTCGCTTCGATCTCGTCGGATCTTCTTGGAGATGTTGTTATTTCTGCCGATACCGCCGCACGGGAGGCAGAGGAGGGTGCAATTCCGTTTCACGAGAGGCTCGTCTTTCTCCTCCTTCACGGTATACTTCATCTTACCGGTTATGATCATGAGCGCTCCGGCGAGGATGAGGCGCGGCGTATGGAAGCAAAAGAGCAGGAGCTATTCGAACTTCTCGGGAAAGAAGGGTTACTCTGACTCAAGTGAAACCTACCAGATTTATAGATTCGCTTAACTGCGCCATTGATGGTGTGCTCTATGCTGCGCGCACGCAGAAACATCTGAGAAACCATTTCCTTGCTGCCGCAGTGGTGCTTCTTTGTGCACTTTTTCTCAAGGTGACAGCGGTTGAGTTCATCCTTCTGGCAATTTCGATCTCATTCGTTCTTTTTGCAGAGCTTATCAATACTGCCGTTGAGGTAACCATTGACCTGATTACAATTGAGTTTCATCCCATGGCAAAAATTGCCAAGGATGTTGCTGCTGGGAGTGTCCTTCTCTCCGTTACCGGGGCCCTTGTAACCGGATACCTGATACTCTCTTCATATATTTTCCCGATTTACAAGGAGCTTCTCGCCGTGATTGGAACTCCGCTTGAAATGGCAGCGCTTGTATCGCTTCTGGTGGTCATAATAGCAATAATTCTGCTCAAAGCCCTGTCAGGGCAGGGAAGACCGTTCCATGGCGGACTTGTCAGCGGTCATGCGGCCATAGCTTTTTCAATTGCAACTCTTGTCACTCTCTCTACACAAGATCCGATAATCTCTCTTTTGACAATAGCCCTGGCGGTAATGGTCAGCCATTCAAGGCTACTGATGCATATTCACACTCTTAAGGAAATTGTTTTCGGGGCTCTCACTGGCCTTGGTATAACAGTTCTTGTTACAATTTTATTCAGATGGCTGTCATAAGTTAAACCAATACTGGAGGTAATGCAAAAGGTGGACAACGATTCATCACATAAAAACTCCGGCATATTCGGAAGACTGTCCCGGCTCTTCTCCGGTCGCAAGCGTGTAACTGAGGAGGAGTTTCATGAACTTATGGAGGCGAGCGAGGAAGAGGGTCTTATTAACGAGAAAGAAGGCGAAATGATCAAGGCAATATTTGCCCTTGGTGAGACGTTCGTGCGCGAAGTGATGATCCCCCGCACTGACATGGCCTGTATCTCTGTTGATGCAAAAACCGACAAGCTTATTGCAACAATCATTGAATACGGCCACTCTCGAATCCCTGTCTATGAAGGGACCCTGGATAATATAATCGGTGTTCTTTACGCCAAGGATCTTCTCAAGCACTGGGGTGAAGATTCAAACTCTCTTGACATCAGGAAAATTCTGCGCCAGCCTTTCTATATACCGGAGACGAAGAACCTTGAAGAGCTGCTGCAGGAATTCAAGAAACGGCGCATTCATATCGCCATTGTTATTGATGAATACGGCGGAACTTCCGGACTCATTACTATCGAAGACCTCCTTGAGCAGATTGTCGGTGACATTCAGGATGAATACGATTCAGAGGAAGAGCTGGTCCAGTTTCAGCCAGACGGCTCTGCTGTTGTTGATGCAAGGCTTGCGGTTGAAGAGTTTGAGCAGCTTTTCGCAATTGAGGTGGAGCGTGACAAATTCGATACGGTAGGTGGACTTATATTCTATCTGCTTGGCAGGGTGCCGAAAACAGGCGATAAGGTCTCAATCTGTGGCATATCAATTACGGTAATAACTGCCGGTGAACGGCGCATAGGGAAACTGCTGGCTCAAAGAGAGACCCTTCCCCTGCTGAAGGGAGAGTAATGAGTATTTTTCAGAGAATCCTCCCCCTCAAACCATGGGTCAATGCCTCTTTAACCGGGATACTACTGGCGCTCTCATTTCCGAAGCTAGGACTCTCGATACTTGCATGGGGAGCATTTCTCCCCCTTTTTTATGCAGTCCGTCACCAGTCTGTCAAGATGAGCTTCAAGTTCGGTTTTCTTGCCGGATTTGTTGCCTATGCAGCTGTCTTTTATTGGCTTAATATTGTCATGACGACTTACGGCAAGCTTCCTCTGCCAGTAAGTTTATCTCTGACCCTTCTCATGGCAGCCTATCTTGCGCTCTATCCGGCAGCTGCCATATCGCTGTCGCGCCTTGCTGAATTACGTTCTATACCGCTCATATTTTCATTCCCATTTATATGGGTGGCTCTCGAATATCTGCGTGCCTACCTGTTTTCAGGCTTACCCTGGGCTTCTCTAGGATACAGCCAGTTCCGCACTCTGCCACTGATACAGATTGCTGATATTACCGGTGTTTACGGGGTGTCGTTCCTCGTGCTCACGGTAAATATCTTTCTCTTTCAGCTCTGGAGATGGATCCGTGGGAAGGATGGCGCGACATATCCTATTCTGGCAACGGTAGTAGCAGTTCCCCTTTTCCTTTTGACGATTTTTTACGGGTTCATTTCGCTTAATAAAGGTGAGCATGGGAAAGAGATCAAGGTTGCCCTTGCCCAGGGGAATATCCCACAGGATGTTAAGTGGGATCCGGCATTTCAGGAAGAGACCGTGGCGATCTACGAGAGGCTTTCTCGCAGGAGTAAAGGGACAGGGGCCGATCTTGTTGTCTGGCCGGAAAGCTCTCTGCCGTTCTTTTTTCAGAAGGAGCTACTCTACTCGGACAGGGTGAGTGCACTAGCCAGAGAGTTGAACTCATACCTGGTTGTAAGCAGTCCGGCTCTTGATTTTGTAGATGGGAAGGAGCGTCTTCTTAATAGCGCATTTTTGATCTCCACTGACGGCAGCAGCGTCGGCAGGTCAGACAAGATGCACCTTGTCCCGTTCGGTGAATATGTGCCGCTTGCCAGGCTTCTGCCGTTTGTGAAGAAGATGGTTCAGGGTATAGGCGATTTTTCGCCTGGAAGATCTGCGCTCCCTCTCTCCGCCCCATTCGGGAAAATGGGGGTACTCATCTGTTTTGAAGGGATATTTCCGGAAATCTCCAGGGATTATGTCAGAAACGGTGCAACTCTCCTTGTCAATATAACCAATGATGCCTGGTTCGGAGATTCGTCTGCTCCGTATCAGCATCTTTCAATGACGGTTTTCAGGGCGGTTGAAAACAGGGTGCCTCTGGTACGCTCCGCAAATACCGGCATTACAGCCTTCATTGATAGCAGGGGCCATGTTCAGGCGATGACAATACTCTTTAAAGAGGCGCTCTTAAGTGGCAAGGTGAAGCTGGGGACAACCAGAAGTCTCTATACGGTGTACGGAGATATTTTTGCGTGGTCTTGCAGTCTATTCGCAATAATTCTTATGGGCAGGGTATTGTTTAAACGCTAAAACAGCCGGTTTTCTGTTGCCGCAGTATTCTATAGATGGTATTTAAATGGACGCACAAAATAAGATAAAGCAAGGATGGTTTTTTCATGTTCAGAGAAGAAGTGGCAAAGCTGGAAGAGCTTCTGGAGCGCATAAACAAGCTTCGGGGGTCTCTTTGACATAGATCGCAAGCGGGAGGATATCCAGGAGATCGAATCCCGTATCGCAGTGCAGGGCTTCTGGGATGATAATGAAGCAGCTCAGGTTGTACTTCGGGAAAGAACTGTCATTGAGAAGGTTCTTGACAGCTGGGACAGGATGGTAAGCCTTTCAGATGATATACGTGTCCTGATCGAGCTTGGCAGTGAAGTTGAGGATGAGGCTACGCTTCTGGAGGCACATGAACTTAATGAGGAGCTTGAGAAGGTTGTGGCTGCTGCCGAATTTCAGCGGATGCTCTCAGGACCCCATGACAGAAGCAACTGTTACTTTTCCATAAACTCCGGAGCAGGCGGCACTGAGTCCCAGGACTGGGCCGAGATGCTCCTGAGGATGTATCTGCGCTACTGCGAGCGCAAAGGGTGGCGCACAGAGATAACTGAATATCAGCCCGGTGATGATGCCGGAATGAAGAGCTGCACCTTTTCTGTATCCGGCGAATACTCTTACGGCTATCTCAAAGCAGAAGCCGGAATTCACCGGCTTGTCAGAATCTCTCCTTTTGACAGTAATGCCCGCAGACATACCTCATTTGCCTCGGTATTTGCCTTTCCCGAAATTGCAGACGATATTGACGTAAAAGTTGTTGAGTCTGATCTGAGAGTCGATACCTATCGCTCCTCAGGAGCAGGCGGGCAGCATGTAAACACCACCGACTCTGCTGTCAGGATTACCCATATCCCTTCCGGTATAGTTGTTGCCTGTCAGAGTGAGCGGAGCCAGCACTCCAACAAGGCGTCGGCACTTAAGGTTTTGCGATCAAAACTCTATGAAAAAGAGCTGCAAGAGCGGGAGGCAACGGCCGCCGAATTCTCTGCCGACAAGAAGGAGATTGGCTGGGGGAGCCAGATTCGCTCTTATGTTCTCCACCCCTACAAAATGGTAAAAGATCTCCGTACCGGGGTTGAAACCGGAAACCCTGATGCTGTTCTTGACGGAGATCTTGACGATTTCGTTGTTGCTTTCCTCATGGGGGTGAGAAGGACTGTAATGGATGAATAATCTCGTTGCCATTTTGCTGCTGTTAATTATCTCTCTGGCCGCATCAGGTGGCGCTTCTGAGCTTAAACCGGTCTCAGGTGTAAGCAGGATCGGCTATTCGATACAGGTCGGTGCTTTTTCCGATGTGAAAAATGCGGAGCGCCTCACAATAAAACTTCAGGCAAAGGGGATAGAGGCATTTTATTTTCGCAAGGATAGCGGTGTTTATGTCGTAAGATTCGGCGACTATCCGTCCAGGGAAAATGCGAGAAAGGGCGCTGAGAAACTGGTTGCAGAAAAGTTGGTTGAAAGCTATTTTATTGCCTCTCCCGATGCCGTATTCAGCAAACTTTCAAAAGGTGAAAAACCGCTGCCTGTAGAGAAGTTGCTCCCCAGGAAAAAACCTGCCTCTTCAGGTGATATGGGGCTGGTTGCAGCACGAACCGCAGAGCGTTTTGTCGGCATCCCCTATCGCTGGGGTGGCGAGAATGTTGTTGACGGAATGGACTGTAGCGGATTTGTCAGGGCTGTCTATAATCTTTGCGGAGTCAACATTCCGAGAACCTCTGGAGAACAGTTTAGAACCGGCGATAATATTGTGATAACAGACCTTGTGGACGGTGATCTGGTCTTTTTTGGTGCTTCTTCTGACAAGATCAACCATGTAGGGATTTATGTCGGCAACCGCAAGTTCGTTCATGCGCCGAGGCGCGGTGATGAGATCAAGATTTCGTCACTTGATGACAAGTATTTTGCAGAACGTTTTGTTGGTGCAAAAAGGTATTTTTAGCAGATGTTGAGTGATCAGGATTTTAATTTTACTTCAGTTCGAGGTGAAAAATGGCAATAATTAAACCTTTCAAGGCACTTCGCCCGCCAGTTGCACTGGCTGAAAAAGTGGCAGCTCTCCCGTATGATGTCATGAACACTGAAGAGGCAAGAGCTATGGCAGCTTTCAACCGCTACAGCTTTCTTCATGTTTCCCGTCCTGAGATTGACCTTCCTTCTGAAATTGATATCCATTCAGAGCCGGTTTATGAAAAGGGGAGAGATAACCTTTCCACTTTTGTCTCCGAAGGCGTGCTGGTTCAGGATTCGGCTGATTCATACTACATCTACCGTCAGATAATGGGAGCGGTTGTTCAGACCGGGCTTGTAGTCTGTTCCGGAGTTGATGATTATCAGCAGGGGATCATCAAAAAACACGAACTGACAAGGGCTGACAAGGAAGAGGACAGGGTCAGGCATATTGATGTTCTTGATGCCAATGACGAGCCGGTTTTCTACACCTACCGCCATGACAGCGAAATAGATGCGCTTATGAAGAGTGCCTCAAGCGGGACTCCCGAGTACGATTTTACTACCGATGACAAAGTCCGTCATACCCTCTGGGTGGTAAATTCAAGGGAACTTATCGACTCCTTTACCAGCGCTTTTGCCCGTATCCCAACTCTTTATGTTGCCGATGGCCACCATAGGAGTGCTGCAGCCAGCAGAGTGCGCGACCTGCGGCGTGATGCTAACCAGCAGCAGACCGGGAGTGAGGAATATAATTACTTTCTTACAGTTATCTTTCCTGACAGTGAACTTAATATCATGCCTTACAACCGTGCTGTAAAGGATCTGAACGGCCATACTGTTGCGGAATTCATGGCTCATGTAAGCCGCTGCTTTGAGGTTACACCGCTTGCCGGGCGCCCTGAGATCAACGAAAGCCACAAGTTCGGCATGTACCTGGCCTCAAGGTGGTATGAACTCTCGGCAAGGGAGGAGTCCTTTGACAGTAGTGATCCAGTCGGCTCTCTTGATGTCTCGATTCTTCAGAATAATATTCTCAGTCCGGTGCTTGGCATCCGTAATCCAAGGACTGATCAGCGGATTCATTTTGTCGGTGGTATACGGGGTGACGGCGAACTTGAGCAGCTCGTTGAGAGTGGCGAATATGAGGTGGCTTTTTCACTTTATCATACAACCATAGATGAGCTTATGAAGCTTGCCGATGTGGACAAGATCATGCCGCCCAAATCAACCTGGTTTGAGCCAAAACTGAGGTCCGGACTTTTTGTCCATCTTCTTTCATGAGATAATACTTTTAAATAATGGAGCATTTGATGCGTAGTGTTGAAAAAATTCTTATCTGTTTTTTAATGATCGCAGCGACTGTTATTTTTGCCTGTTCTCAGAAGGATTCATCTTCTGGTGAAACAAAAAAAGAGGGGGAAGCTCAGATGAGTACAACCGTTTCGGACAAGATGATAAAGACAGCATCAGGTCTTCAGTACGAGGATATAGTCGGCGGGAGCGGCGCGTCACCATCTGTGGGTAAAAAAGTTACAGTCCACTATACCGGCTGGCTTGCTGATGGTAAAAAATTTGACAGCTCCGTTGACCGTAATGAGCCATTTGTATTCCAGATCGGCGTTGGGCAGGTCATCAAAGGGTGGGATGAGGGTGTAATGAGTATGAAGATTGGCGGTAAGCGCAAGCTGATCATCCCATCAAACCTCGGGTATGGTACAAATGGGGCCGGTGGAGTTATTCCGCCTAATGCAACTCTGACTTTTGAAGTAGTTCTTCTGGATATTCGCTAGGGTTTATGAAACCTCTTTGGTTAATTCTCCTCTTTGCAGTTTCTCTTGCAGCTCCTGCTGATCTGCTTGCGGCAAGAGCTGTTACCTTTTATCTTGATGGTGCCAGGGTAGAACAGCGTGAGACCGCAAGCAAAGGCTATCTTGAAATTAAGGTGCCGCCTGCTGCTGATCAGGAAAGTCTGCGCATTGCCCCTGCAAAGGGGGGCGAAATTCTCAGGGTCGTCACGTCTCCTGTAAAACCAGCCATCTCCATTGAAAAGGAGCTTGCCAGACTGACGGATCGCGAAGAGCTTCTAAAAGACCGGCTTAAGGCATTGTCAGTCCGCGAAGAGATATTCAAGTCTGCTGCCAAATCCCAGAGTGCCAAGGCTCCAAAACGTACAAAAACCAACCCGGAACCCCTTTCTACAATAAAGCAGGGAACTGACTATGCGATCAGCCAGCTTGAATCGGTTTATCAGTCAAAACGCAAGGTAGAGAAAGAGCTTGAGCAGATAGCTGCCCGCCGTCAGAATCTCTCAAAAGACCGGCAGTCCGGTGGTACTCTTGCAAAAGTCTGGACAACTCCTGCTTCTATTGCTGTTACTGCCAGCTGGAGCCAGCCAGACAGGAGCTGGTACCCTCTTTACCAGATCAGATCGGATGCAAAAGGGAGCGCCGTACTTTCAATGTCTGCCGGTGGAGTTGCGACAGACAAGGGAGAGTCCGCAACTCTGGTGATCTCTTCTGTCAAGTCAGATGGCGTGCAACAGAAAATTGCCTTTGTTAATGATCAGGCAATTATTGTGAAAGAAGAATTCAAAATTACAGAGACAGTCAGTACCGATTCGAAGCCTTATGTGATTTCTATTAACGGAGCTTCCAGGAGCCTCCCTCCTGGTGACATCACTTGCTTCAAGAGTGGCGTTTATATGGGGAAAGGGAGATTTAACGGTGTCGATGCCGACAAGTCGGTTGAAATCAGATGCGGTGGCAATTAAAAGATTTTTTATATAACGGAGGATATATGTTTAAACATTCTATGAAGATACATTCCAAGCTAATTTTGACTCTTTTAACTCTGCTGACAGTTTCGGCATGCGGTGGTACCTCTACTACGCCGACAACAATTCAAACCACTGCAACAATCTTTTATGCACATAGTCTTGTTTTTAAAAACACTTCTACTCTGCTTTCAACCGGTTATAACGGTTTCGGGCAGCTTGGGACTGGTAATCTTGGTAACCGGAGTGTGCCTGGTGGGCTTAACAGTTATTACCCGTTTCGTGGTTATGCTGCTGGCGGAGATCACTCTGTAGCATTCACAAACAACAGCTCTGTAATCTACTCCTGGGGCTATAACGGCTTTGGTCAGCTTGGCAATGGTACTACAACATACAGCTCTATTCCTGTCCGTTCCGGGACTGTTACCGGAATTGTTGCTGTTGCCGCAGGTGCCCTTCATTCACTGGCACTTAAAAAAGATGGTACTGTCTGGGCATGGGGGCAGAACGATGTCGGTCAGGCCGGAACCGCCACTGGTGATACTTCAGGCTTTATCACCACTCCAAGGAAAATAAATGGTGCTGCTCCTTTAGCTAACATCAGTTCAATCGCGGCCAACGGTAAACACTCACTTGCAATTGCAAAGGGGGGCGCACTCTGGGCCTGGGGGCTCAACTCAAACGGGCAAATTGGTCTTGATCCCAGCGGCCCGATGCAAAATAGTTTCGATCCTGTTAACATATCTATGTATTACCCGTCCTCAATTGCATCAGTTACTTCTATTGCTGCCGGTACAGGCTCCAGCTATGCAGTTGCCGCTAACGGCACTCTCTGGGCTTGGGGTGTTAATGATAATGGTCAACTTGGCAATGGTACCACAACATCAACTCATATACCGGTCCAGGTAAAGATAGATGCTTTAACCTATCTGAGCAATGTTGTACAGGCAGCCGGAGGTGGTCAGCACGGGCTTGCACGTCTGGCTAGTGGAGAAGTCTGGGCCTGGGGCTTTAATCATTTTGGCCAGCTAGGTAGCAGTCAGCCGGATTCCAGCTATGCCGTTAAAGTAACTCTTCCAGGGAGCGCTACCGACATCCGCGCCTTTGGCGCATCATCCATGGCAATGGTCAACGGTGCATGGTATGTCTGGGGTGATAACACTTATGGTCAGCTTGGTGTTGGTACTACAGGAACTGTTACTACACCGACTAAAATGTCTGGCTTCTAGGTTCAAGCCCTTTACCTCTTGACGGATAGAGCCCTTTAAGTCTATTTTGTCAGATTGCAAAATATATGAATAATTGTCTGGAGACCAGTAGTGGAAGAGCTTAGTGAACTGCTTTTGCAGCGAAGAAGAAAAGTTGATGAACTCTGGAGCGCAGGGATCAATCCCTATCCAAATTCTTTCCGGCAGGAAAATACTTCGGCTGACATAGTCGCCGGATTTGGCGAGATAACAGAAATTCCGGAGAAGGCTGCTGAGTTCACCGTGGCCGGTAGAATGATTGCACGCCGCTCCTTTGGCAAGGCCGCATTTATCCAGCTTCAGGACAGAAAAGGGAGAATGCAGCTTTATGTGCGCAAGGATGTCATCGGTGACGAGGCTTTTGATATCTTTGAAAACTACGATATCGGGGATATCATTGGAGCCACTGGCTGGCCTTTCAGAACAAAAACCGGAGAGCTTTCTCTGCATGTAACGGAAATTACACTGCTCACCAAATCTCTGCTCCCTTTGCCGGAAAAGTTTCATGGCCTTACCGATGTTGAGACCCGTTACCGGCAACGTTATGTGGATCTCATCGTAAATCCTGATGTTCGTGAAGTTTTTTTCAAGCGTGCAAAGATAGTCAGCCTGATAAGAGAGTTCATGGTCAAGCGCGACTTCCTCGAAGTCGAGACACCGATGATGCATCAAATTCCCGGTGGAGCTGCTGCCAGGCCATTTATAACCCATCATAACACCCTTGATATGGAACTTTATCTGCGCATTGCTCCGGAACTCTATCTGAAAAGGCTTGTAGTCGGCGGTTTTGACAGGGTATTCGAGATTAATCGCAATTTCAGGAATGAAGGTATCTCTGTACGCCACAATCCCGAATTTACCATGATGGAGTTCTATCAGGCCTATGCAACCTATGAAGACCTGATGGATTTTACCGAAGAGATGCTCTGTCATGTTGCCGAGCAGGTTCTGGGGACCCTTGATTTTCCCTATCAGGGTCAGGACATAAGCTTTGTCCGGCCCTGGAAGAGACTTACCGTTAAAGAGGCAATCGTAGAGTACGGCGGTGTCCCTTTGAAAACGGTCAATGACAGGGAGCTGGCTCTTACGTATGCTCGCAGTATAGGACTCGAAGTTTCTGAAAATATCGGTTATGGCAGACTTATTACCGAAATATTCGAAGAAGTTGCCGAGCCTAAACTGATTCAGCCGACTTTCATTACCCAGTATCCGACTGAGGTATCTCCGCTCTCAAGAAAGAGTGATAACGATCCTGAATTTGTTGACCGGTTCGAGTTTTTCTGTGCAGGAAGAGAGATGGCAAACGCTTTTTCCGAGCTTAATGATCCAGTTGATCAGAAAGAGAGGTTTCTCGCCCAGGTAGAAGCCAAGAAGGGGGGCGACGAAGAGGCGCACTACATGGATGAAGATTACATTCGTGCCCTGGAATACGGTCTTCCGCCGACAGCAGGCGAAGGAATAGGTATTGACAGGCTTGTCATGCTGCTCACAGATTCACCATCTATCCGTGACGTAATTCTCTTCCCGCAGTTGAGAAAAGAGAAGTAAATACTGAGGTTCAAGGATAA
>JACABD010000006.1:46270-59349 GCA_013377075.1 Geobacteraceae bacterium
AAGGATAAGACCATAGACCTTGATCTTTCACCTTATAAAGGTTTCCATGTCATATGAACTGTTTATAAGCCTCCGTTATCTAAAGGCAAAACGAAGGTCGGCTTTCATCTCGATCATCACCCTTATCTCTACAGCAGGTGTTGCTCTCGGTGTAATGGCACTGATTATAGTTCTTGCCGTCATGACCGGCTTTGAGATGGATCTTAAAGAGAAAATTCTCGGGACAAATGCCCATATAGTTGTTCTTAAAAACGGCGGGTCAATTGACGATTATCCTGCTCTAATGGAAAAGCTTGGTAAATATGAAGGTGTGATTGCAACCACCCCTTTTATCTACAATCAGGTAATGCTTGCATCAGGAAAAAATGTTTCCGGTGTTGTCTTGAGAGGAATTGATCCGGAATCAGATGCCAAGGTTACAAATCTTCATAAGTCAATGGTGGCAGGCAAGCTCTCCGGGCTTCTTCCTGAACCTGGAAGCAGTTATCTCAAAGATTCTCAGCTCCAACTTCCTGGCCTTGTTATCGGCAAAGAACTGGCTAAGAGTTTGAATCTATTTATCGGTGACAGGGTTAATGTCGTCTCTCCAATGGGGAACATAACCCCACTTGGTATGGTCCCCAAAATGAAGGGCTTCAGGGTTGCCGGAATATTCAATACAGGCATGTTCGAGTACGATTCGACTCTTGCTTATGTCTGGATCAAGGATGCCCAGAGTTTTCTCGGACTTGGTGATGCAGTTACCGGAATTCAACTGAAAGTCAAAGATGTTTATGCCACCACCGCATTGTCAAAGAAAATCAACAACGAGCTGGGCCTGTCCTACCATGCCAGGGACTGGATGCAGATGAACAAGAATATACTTTTTGCCCTGAAGACCGAAAAGGTGGTTATGTTCATTATACTGACCCTGATCGTTCTTGTTGCGGCATTCGGTATTGCCTCAACCCTGTTCATGCTGGTGATGGAAAAGACCAAGGATATTGCCATACTCAAGTCAATGGGCGCTTCTGCACGCAGTATAATGAAAATATTTATCCTAGAAGGGATGATTATTGGCTTCTCCGGGACAACTGTAGGGGTACTTTCAGGCCTGCTGATTGCTAAAAACCTTGAATCAATTGTCGGTTTTGTTCAGAAGGTTACCGGATTTGAGCTTTTCAGCCGTGATGTCTACTATCTGGACAGATTCCCTTCCCATGTGGTTACAGCCGATGTAATAACTATATCTGTAACTGCTGTGCTGATATCTTTTGTTGCCACGCTTTATCCATCATGGCAGGCGTCCAGACTCCTGCCATCAGAGGCGCTCAGGTATGAATGATACTCTTTTGGACGTCAGTAGCCTGTACAAATCCTATGGTTCCGGGGATCAAAAGGTCGAGGTTCTCAAAGGTGTATCATTATCTTTAAGGCAGGGTGAAACGGTGGCTTTGCTTGGTGCTTCCGGAGCCGGGAAAAGTACACTTATGCATATACTCGGGGCACTTGACAGGCCGACATCAGGCTCAGTGAGCTATTTCAGTGAAAATATCTTTGGTAAAAGTGAGTCGCAGCTTGCCGGTTTCAGAAACAGTACTATCGGATTTGTATTTCAGTTCCATCACCTTCTACCTGAGTTCACTGCGACTGAAAATGTTATGATGCCTCTTCTCATAAACGGGACATCAAGACAAAAGGCGGCAGAGAGCGCACGCGCTATTCTCTCCGAGGTTGGTCTTGGGCACAGGGTTACTCATAAGCCTGGTGAACTGTCCGGTGGTGAGCAGCAGAGAGTAGCCGTTGCCAGGGCGCTTGTAATGGAGCCGAAACTGCTGCTTGCTGATGAGCCGACAGGGAATCTCGATATGAAGACCAGTGAGAGTATACATGATCTCTTTGAAGATCTACACAGTAAGAGAGGCCTTTCAATAATGGTTGTTACACACAATGAAAGGCTGGCTTCAAGAACAATGAGGCAGATAAGACTAGAGGATGGAAAGGTTCAGGGTTAATAATGATAATGTCACTACTTTCAAGAATTTTTCTCATTCTGATTTCACTTTTTGGAATCTACACTTCCGCGTCAGCTGCCCAGGATTCAATTGCTGAAGTTCTGATAAGTGGCAATAGACGTATAGAATCTCCCGCAATAATGACTGCAGTTAAACTGAAATCCGGTGACAAGTTCTTTGAAGAAAAGATTGATGGCGATATAAAATCCATATACGCACTTGGTTTTTTTACCGATGTAAAGGCAGATAAATCCATCTCTGATAAAGGGATCGCTATTACATATATTGTTACGGAAAAGCCGGTTGTGCGCGAGATCCTTTTCGAGGGTAACAAGGCTCTTAATAACGACAAGCTTAAAGACGCAATGGAAATAAAGCCTAATGCAATCTTCTCCCAGAAAGATCTTATGAAGAGTATTGCAAAAATTAAAAAGCTGTATACCGACGAAGGCTACTCCCAGGCTGAGGTTGAGCCGGTTAAACTTAATACGTCCAGTTTTGAGATGAAGCTTACTCTGAAGATAAGTGAGGGCTCTAAGATACTCATCAGAGAGATCGTATTTGATGGCAACAGAGCATTTGACAGTTCGAAGCTAAAGGGTCTCATGGAGACAAAACAGGACTGGTGGCTTGCATGGCTTACGGGTGCCGGTGTGTATAAGGATGATGTCCTAAAAAACGATCTGCTTCTTATTGCTGAACATTACATGAATAACGGCTATATCAATTTTAAGTCGGCAGAGCCTAAAGTACAGATGACTTCCGATAAAAAGGCTCTTCTTGTAACTATTGTCCTTAATGAAGGTGAAAAATTTACAACAGGACAGCTTGATTTCAAGGGTGATCTTGTCGAGAATAAGGATGAGCTTGCAAAGCGGCTCAAGATGAAGAATGGAGATGTTTTCAGCAGAAGTGCCTTGCGCCAGGAGATTGCTACTCTGACAGACGCATATGCAGATAAAGGGTATGCTTTTGCAAACGTAAACCCGCTAACCTCAGTCAATAACGAAAAAAAGATAATTGATATAGTCTTTGATTTTGAAAAGGGTGAAAAAGTCTATATTGAGAAAATTAATATTGCCGGTAATGTCAAGACACGCGACAAGGTGCTCCGTCGCGAGATACGTGTTGATGAAGGGGCTCTGTATAGCGCCACAGACATTAAAAAAAGTAAGCAGAATCTGATGAACCTTGGTTTTTTTGAAGAGGCTACAATTGCTACATCCAAAGGTAAGAGTGACAACAAACTTAATCTGGATGTAAATGTCAAAGAGAAGCCTACAGGGACATTCAGCATCGGCGGAGGTTACAGTTCTCTTGACGGTTTTGTTGCCCAGGGATCAGTTCAGCAGTCAAACCTCTTTGGTTATGGGCTCAAATCCAATGTCTCCGTCTCATTAGGGGGCAAGTCCAGTACATACAGTCTCGGAGTCACTGATCCTCATTTTCTTGATACGAACTGGTCTTTAGGTGGAGATCTGTACAGAACTCAAAGAAAGTATGTTGACTATGATAAAAAGGCTACAGGTGGAGATATCAAGGCCGGTTACCAGCTATCTGATGCTGTCGGCACTTTTTTTATGTACAAATATGAAAAGATCGAAATTTCAAATGAATCATTTGCTCTTACTGAGACAAAGAGATTATATCCCCAATTAGCGCTTACAAACGACTCGGCCACAAGCTCCATAACTGCAAGTATCTCAAGAAATACCACAGATTACAGGATAGATCCTTCATCAGGAATGACCAACAGCCTCTCTGTAGAGTTTGCCGGACTTGGCGGAACCAACAAATTTCTGCGCACTATAGCTCAATCGTCTTATTTCGTGCCAATCACCTGGGGTAGCGTTTTCATGGTTCATGGTACATTTGGTAATATCATGGAAGCAGGCGCCAAAGTACCGATAGACGAGAAATTTTACCTCGGTGGGATTGGCACTCTTAGAGGCTATGGCGGCAGAACTGTCAGTCCATACGTAATGGTTCCTCAGTATGATCCGATTATCCTGAACAAGACTGGCGAACAGAGGGCTTTTCTTGGCGGGGATACAGAAGCTATACTGAATGCCGAGATCACAATACCTCTATTGAAAGAGGCCGGTGTTAAGGGTGTCCTTTTTTATGACATCGGCAATGCTGATGACGGTATAGGCAACGTCTTTTCCCGTCTGTACGCAAGCTATGGTTTGGGTATTCGCTGGTTTTCGCCGATCGGCCCATTAAGACTTGAGTATGGATTTCCTTTGAACAAACGGCCCGGAATTGACAAAAATGGTAAGCTTGAATTTTCAATAGGAAGTTTCTTCTAAATATACATACGGAGGTTTTAAAAATGAACAGAAGTCTGGTTATAACGTTTACGTTGTTTTTTTCGCTCATGGCAGTTCAGTGTATTGCTGCAGACTCAAAAATGGGTACTGTAGATATGCAGAAGATATTGTTGCTCTCTGATGCAGGCAAGGATGCCAAGGAACAACTGGCTGTCAGAGCTGCCAAGTATGAGGCTGAAAAAAACCTTAAGGAAGACGAACTTAAAAAGCTTAAGGGTGAGCTGGAAAAACAGAGCGTTCTCCTTTCCGAAAGTGCCAGATCTGCCAAGGAGAAGGATTACCAGCAGAAGCTTAAAGAGTATCAGCGCTTTTTGAAAGATGCTCAGGATGATCTTCAGGCAAAAAACGATGAATTCACAAATAAGATTATTGATGAAATTGTCAAGGTTGTTCAGGAGTTCGGCAAGAAGAGTGGATACACATTCATTTTTGTGAAGAATGAAAGCATGATTTACCTTGATGACAAGATCGATCTCACGGATGAGCTTCTTAAGCAGTTTAATGCTGCGCGTAAAGCTGCTAAAAAGTAAGGAGATCCTCTTTATGCAGATTTCTCTTCGTGAGCTGGCTGAATATCTTGGTGGAGCTGTCGTCGGTGATCCTGAAGTGACGGTTTCAGGACTGGGCTCTCTTGATGATGCCACCCCTGGACAGATTACCTTTCTTGCAAATCCAAAATATGCTCATAAAGTCGAAATAACTGCTGCTACAGCTGTAATGCTCCCTCCGGGAGCCGAGTCTTATGGCAAAAATGCCATCGTTGTGTCAAACCCTTATCTTGGCTTTGCAAAAGTGCTGACACTCTTCACTACTGTGAAAAAAACTGCCAAGGGGATTTTGCAAGGCTCTTTCATCGGCAAGGATGTGCAGTTTGGCTCCGATGTGACCATCTATCCCGGGGCTTCTGTTGCTGATCGGGTGAAGATAGGTGATCGAGTTGTTATCTATCCATCTGCTGTCATTTACGAAGATGCTGTCATCGGTGATGATGTAGTCGTTCATGCAAATGTCAGTATTAGAGAGCGCTGTAGAGTCGGAAACCGGGTTATTATCCACAACGGCGCAGTAATTGGTAGTGACGGTTTTGGTTATGCTCCTGATGGTAAATCCTATTTCAAAATCCCGCAGATCGGCATTGTCGTTATCGAAGATGATGTTGAAATAGGTGCAAACACAACCATCGACCGTGCAGCGCTAGATGTCACCCGCATTGGCAGAGGGGTAAAACTGGACAATCTTGTACAGATTGCGCACAACTGCACAGTTGGCCAGGATACGGTCATTGCCTCACAGTCCGGCATTGCAGGCAGTTCTGAAGTCGGTAAAAACGTTACTGTCGGTGGTCAGGTTGCAATTTCCGGTCATCTAAAGGTTGGTGATAATATAATGCTGGCCGGCAGATGCGGAGTTACCGGTACCCTTGATACGCCTGGCGTTTACAGTGGATTGCCGCCACTTCCCCATAAGGAATGGCTTAAAGCTTCTATAGTTTACGGAAAGCTTCCTGAAATGAGACGTACCATTTCGAGTATGAACAAACGAATTGCAGAGCTTGAGACGCTCTTGGAGAATATGAAGCCCTGAAGGGTGGAAAAGGGGGACCCATTGATTGTAGATATCAATGAAATTATGAAAATCCTGCCACACAGGTATCCGTTTCTGCTGGTTGATAGGATAGTCGAGTTTGAAGAAAATAAAAAAATAGCTGGTATTAAAAATGTCACCATGAATGAACCGTTTTTCGAGGGGCATTTTCCCGGTCACCCTGTTATGCCAGGGGTTTTTATCGTGGAGGCTATGGCTCAGACAGGCGGACTTCTCGTAAGGCTTTCCAGTAAAGACGATACTGATAACAACAGGGTCTGCTATTTTGTCTCTGTTGATAAGACAAAGTTCAGACGGCCTGTCCAACCGGGTGATCAGTTGAGAATAGAGATGGAGCTGCTTGGCAACAGGCGTGGTATATGGGCTTTTTCAGGCAAGGCCTATGTTGACGGGAAACTTGCCTGTGAGGCCGAACTAAAAGCAACTTTCGGAGGGAACATATAATGATACATTCAACAGCCATAATAGCCAACGGTGCTGAAATCGCCGCGGATGTGGAGATTGGACCATATGCTGTCATCGGGGCGAACGTAAAGATTGGCAAAGGGACAAAAATTGGCGCAAGCACAGTAATCGACGGTTGGACGACAATCGGCGAAAACAACCGAATTTCCAACCAGGTCTCACTTGGTGCTCCTCCGCAGGATATTAAATACAAGGGTGAAGAGGTCACGCTTGAGATAGGTGACGGAAATATTATCCGCGAATTTGTGACAGTGCACCTTGGATCACCTTCCGGTGGTGGCAAGACAGTTGTCGGCAGCAGAAACATGTTCATGAATTATGTCCACATTGCTCATGATTGCAGGGTCGGTAACAACGTTATTATGGCCAACTCGGCAACACTTGCCGGCCATGTACTTGTCGAAAATAATGTAATCTTCGGAGGACTCTGCGCAATTCACCAGTTCACCCGCATTGGCGAGTTTGCCATGATTGGCGGCGGCACCATGGTAGGTCAGGATATTCTCCCCTATACAATCGCAACCTCTGAAGATAAGCGTTCTGCAAAACTTCGCGGCTTGAATTTGATCGGACTTAAGAGAAACGGTTTTAGTGATGAGCTGATAAGAGATATTAAAACCATGTATAAAACAATTGTGCTGTCAGGGCTTAAGTTGCCGGACGCAATAGTTAAAATTCAGAATCTTGTCAGGCAGTCTCCACAGCGTGATCACTTCCTTGAGTTTATTGATGGTTCCAAGCGGGGAATATGCAAAAAATGAAAAAATTGCGTGCTGCTGTCATAGGTGTCGGGTATCTCGGTAATTTTCATGCACAAAAGTATGCAGCTCTCGAATCGGTAGATCTTATTGCTGTCTCTGACAGTGATCAGAAACGCTGTGCAGAGATAGCAGCAAACCTTGATTGTGCTGCGGTTGCTGATTATCGGCAGCTTGTCGGCAGAGTAGATGCTGTCAGCATAGTTGTGCCAACAGTGATGCATTTTGAGGTGGCTTCATTTTTTCTCAAGCATGGCATTCACATTCTTCTGGAAAAGCCTGTTACCAGAACTGTTACCGAAGCCGATGAGCTGATTGCTTTGGCAACTGCAAAGGGAACTGTTTTTCAGGTCGGGCATCTGGAGCGCTTCAACCCCGCCCTTGATGCTGTCCGTGGCGAGATTGATACTCCATGGCTGATAGAAGCTCGTCGTGTGGCACCTTACAAGCCGCGAGGCACTGACGTCAGTATTGTACTTGACCTGATGGTTCATGATATCGATCTGGTCACAACCTTGATCGATGCGGAAATTACCTCCATAACTGCATGCGGTGCGGCTGTCTACAGTGAAACAGCTGATATTGCCAATGCCCGTATCGGTTTTGCCAATGGCTCCTTCGCCAATCTCACTGCAAGCAGAATCAGTCCGGTTGGCGACAGGAGCATGCAGATTTATCAGAGGGATACTTTCATCAACCTCGATTTCCAGAATCGCAAGGCTGCCATCACCAGAAACGGCACCCTAAATCCTGAGACATCGGTGCCAGAGGTCAGTATTGAAGAAATCTCCGTGCCTGCAAGGGATCAGATCCTTGCTGAAATAGAGGCATTTGTTTATGCAATCAACAGTGGCTCTGCACCTGCCGTCACTGGTAATGACGGTAAAAGAGCTCTGGAAACTGCGTTGAGAATCGAAGAGGAGATCAAACGCAATACACGATTGTTAAAAGGGGAGGGGTAAGCTTTTTTGTCCATCTCAAGATCAGTGATGATAGTTGCCGGTGAGGTTTCCGGTGACATGTACGGCGCAAGGGTTGTCGAGGAGGCGCACCGGATCGATTCGACGGTGCGCTTTTTCGGTATCGGTGGTGAAAAAATGCGCGCTGCCTCTGTGGAGACATTTGTTGACTCAAAAGAGATGGCAGTCATGGGACTCTTCGAGGTGCTTGGGCATTTCGGTACTATCTACAGGGCATTCAGACTCATGGAACGGCTGCTTAAGAGCGAGAAGCCTGAACTGCTTATCCTCATCGATTACCCCGGCTTCAATATACGCCTGGCTAAAGTAGCAAAAAAAGCCGGAATAAAAATTCTCTATTACATAACTCCGCAGGTCTGGGCCTGGCATACAAGCCGTGTTAAGAAGATTGCCCATCTTGTTGACCATGCTGCAGTAATCTTCCCGTTTGAAGTGTCTTTTTTTGCGAAAGAGGGGCTACCGGTAACTTTTGTCGGGCATCCGCTTCTTGAAATGGCAAAAGCATCTATGACGCTTGCTGCTGCCCGTTATGAATTCGGACTTGATTCCGGCTTGAGAACAGTCGGCCTTTTCCCTGGCAGCAGAAAATCAGAAATAAACTCTCTTTTGCCCGTAATACTGGAATCGGCGAAAATCCTGCAGGCGAAATTCAGTGATCTTCAATTCATCCTGCCGGCGGCCCAATCAGTTGACCGCTCTGTGGTTGATGCCATGATTCTGGAGTCAGGTCTTAAGGTTTCTGTTGTTACAGGGAAGAGTTATGATGTCATGCAGACATGTGATGTCGTAATTGCAGCGTCCGGTACGGTCACCATGGAGATTGCGCTTTTCGGGGTTCCGATGGTCATTGTCTACAAAGCCAATCCGATTACTTTTGCCATCGGCATAAGGCTTTTAAAGGTCGATCATGTTGGGATTTGCAATATCGTTGCCGGGGAAAGGGTTGTTCCCGAGCTTTTGCAGCATGATGCTGAGCCGCACAAGATCGCTTCTGAAATCTCCAGATATCTGGATGATTCAGTTTATGCCCAAACTGTACGGGGAAAATTACTAAAAGTAAGAGAGAGTCTCGGTGAGATTGGCGCTCCCCGCAGAGTTGCAGAAATAGTCTATAAAATGATGGAACAGCTTTAAGAGGGGTCATGGAACTTTTAAAAAGAGTATTTGCATACAGCAGGGTTTACTGGAAAAGACTTGTTATTGCCGCATTGGCATCCATTGGTGTCGGTGCAATGGATGGTGCTTTTGCCTGGATGGTTGAGCCGCTTTTGAAAAAGATCTTTGCCGAACAACAGCTTTTTATTCTCTCACTGCTGCCAATTGGCATAATTATTCTGTTTCTTTTCCGTGGTATCTGCCGGTTTCTCAATGACTACTTTATGAAGACCGCCGGGCAGCTGGCTGTACAGAAAATTCGTAACGATGTCTATGAGAAGAGCATGGGACTCTCCATGGGCTTCTTTAACAAGCAGTCGACAGGCGTGCTCATGTCAAGGATACTCAATGACGTTAACGCCATGCAGGATGGTATCGCCAACATCATCACCGGCTTTTTCCGCGATGGATTCTCTGCCTTGTCACTGCTTGGCGTTATATTTTTCAGAAACTGGCAGCTGGCGTTAATCTCCTTTCTTGTCATACCTGCGACTGTCTACCCTGCGCAGATTATTGGTAAAAAGATAAAACGGCTTTCCAAGCAGGGTCAGGAGAAGATGGGTGATATATCCAGCGTTCTTCAGGAAACTTTTTCAGGTATCAAGGTGGTGAAGGCATTTGCTCTTGAGGATAGAGAAGTTACCAGGTTCACGGAATGCAATCGCCAGTTTTATGGTTTTATGAAAAAATCCATAAAATATGACGCCCTGACAGCGCCGATAATGGAGGGGATTACTGCATTCGGAGTTGCAGGTGTAGTCTGGTATGGGGGGTATACGGTCATCTCCGGCAAAATGACAAGTGCCGAGTTCTTCTCCTTCATAACAGCCATGGCACTTGTCTATTCACCGGTAAGAAAGCTGATCAACTCCTACAATATACTGCAGCGCTCCATGGGGGCAGCAGAGCGGGTCTTCGAAGTTATCGACCAGGTGCCACTCATAGTTGATCCTCCTCAACCGGTCAGCATCGGTCGCGCCGCCGGTTTGGTGAGGTATGATAATGTCTCCTTTGCCTATGATGATGAAAAAGTTATCAGCGGTGTGACCATTGATGCTAAAAACGGCGAAATTATCGCCCTTGTCGGTCCATCGGGCGGCGGCAAAACTACACTGGTCTCCTTGCTTACCCGTTTCTACGATGTGACCGCAGGGGCCATTCTCGTTGACGGCATAGATATCCGCAACCTTGCGGTCAAAGATCTTCTTCGTCAGATAGCACTGGTCGATCAGGAAACAATCCTTTTTAATGACACCATAGCCAACAATATCCGTTACGGCAATTTCAATGGAACAGATGAAGAGGTGGTGGCTGCCGCAACGGCAGCCTTTGCCCACGAGTTTATCTGCGAGCTCCCTGATGGCTATGAAACAAACATTGGTGATCGTGGTGTGCGCCTGTCCGGTGGACAGCGGCAGCGACTCTGTATTGCCAGAGCAATTCTCAAAGATGCGCCCATCCTGATTCTTGACGAAGCCACCAGTGCCCTTGATACAGAGAGCGAGCAGATGGTTCAGGGCGCGCTGAATAACCTGATGAAAAACCGCACTACATTTGTCATAGCCCACAGATTGTCAACAATTCACCATGCTGATAAAATTGTCGTGCTTGAGTCCGGATCAGTTGTTCAGCAGGGTACTCACGAGGAGCTTATCGCTACAGGCGGTCTCTACGGTAAACTCCACAGCATGCAGTTCAAGTCCTAGATGAAAGAGCTGCGAAGAAGGATAGTAGCCTGGTTTACAGGCTCTTTCGGTGCATATCTGATATATGTCTTTATTTGCTTCATCTATAAAACATTGAGAGTTTCGATTGTCGGTCAGGATCATTATCGTAATCTCGTCAGAACTGAAAAAGGGGTCATAGGCATTTTCTGGCATGGCCGGATGCTGATGATGCCATTTCTTTATCCCGGCAGTAACATCAGCATCCTCATCAGCGCGCACCGTGATGGTGAGATTATTGCCAATGTCATGAAACTTTTTGGTTTCGGTCTTGTGCGAGGCTCAAGCAAAAAAGGGGGCAGCGCTGCTCTGCGTGAGATGCTCAGAGTCCTAAAGAGCGGAGGCGATCTGGGGGTTACACCGGATGGTCCCAAAGGGCCTGCGGAGAGTGTCAAGCCTGGTGTGGCAGAGACTGCCAGGATGTCTGGCAAGTACATCATACCAACGACATTCTCAGCAAAACCATGTATCAGGGCAACAAGCTGGGACAGGTTCATGATTCCGCTACCGTTTTCAAAAGTAGTACTTTACGCCGGAACCCCGCTCAAATACGAAGAGGGCGAAGATATGGAGAGTTTCCGCTTGCGGATTGAAGAGTCTCTCAGGCAGGCAAATGTTGAAGCAGACAGGCATCTCGGCTGATGGCGAGGTACTGTCAGAGATTGGCCTACCCGATCTACAACATTCTCCTCTGGGTGTTGCTGCCACTCATTCTCATCTACCACACTTATCGAGCTTACAAACGTGGTCGCCCAGCAGCGCTTTTGCAAAGGTTCGGTTTTGACACTGCTGCCTTAACTTCACTTCTTGGCGGACGCAGACCAATTCTTGTCCACGCAGTTTCGGTTGGTGAGTCAATAGCTGTGAAGCCATTATTGACAGCGCTTCGCAAATGCTATCCAGATGTTCCGCTTGTCATCTCCAACATGACTGAAACAGGACGGGAGATTTCGTCAAAAATCAGCGACATTACTGCTGCAGTTTACTTCCCATTTGATTATACTTTTGCCTGTTCAAACCTGCTGGATGCCATGAATCCCAGGCTCATAATCATTGCCGAAACCGAGATCTGGCCGAACTTTGCCAGGGAGGCCAACAGACGAAGCATCCCGCTAATGATGGTAAACGGCCGCATTTCCGACCGTTCATTCGGTAGATACCTGAAGATGTCCTGGTTCTTCACACCAGTCCTCGCCCGTTTCACTTCGCTCTGCATGCAGACAGAAGTTGATTCCGAAAGGATCATTGCCATCGGCGCTCCGGCAGAGAAGGTTCATGTTACCAGAAACCTCAAATACGACATCCAGCCAAGGCGTATCAAAAGTGCGGAGAGGAATGAGCTTTGTGGTGAGTATGGTATCGATGCGGCCTGCCAGCTGTTTGTCGCCGCAAGTACCCATCCAGGCGAAGAAGAGCCCGTTATTCGCGCGTTCAAAATAATTTTACAAACCTCACCAAAGAGTGTGATGGTCCTTGTACCGCGCCATCCTGAGCGCGGGGCTGAGATTACAGCACTCCTGGCAGCCGGTAATCTCAGCTTCAGGCAGCTCTCCAAAAGTCGTGGAGATGGCGCTACCGGTGCAGGAGAGGTTCTGCTAGCAGACACCATAGGTGAGCTTATGAAATTCTACGCTGCCGCTGATGTTGTCTTTGTAGGGGGCTCACTGGTCACGCTTGGTGGTCACAATCTTCTTGAACCCGCATCCCTTGGCAAACCGGTACTCTTTGGCGAATACATGTCCAACTTCAGGGAGATTTCAGCATTAGTCCTGCAAGGCGGCGCGGGGATTTTGGTGAAAAGCTCCGATGACCTTGCCAAAGCAGTCACTGAACTTTTCGCAGACCCGGTAAAAACCGCTGAACTCGGAGAAAATGGCATTAAGCTTCTAGAGTCTTCGGCCGGTGCGACTGAGCTGAATATGGCGGTTGTGGTAACAATACAGGGATGAGAATGCTGAAAAAACGGGCGGGGCTTGCACACGAACTGTTTTAAATCAGCTGGTTAAATGAATATTTCGGACGTCCGAACTTTTGTGTGAAAGGTGAAGAGTGAAAGGTGAAGAGT
>JACABD010000006.1:59449-99059 GCA_013377075.1 Geobacteraceae bacterium
GTGAAAGGTGAAGAGTGAAAGGTGAAGAGTATTTCAAAAAACTTGTGAAAGGTGAGGGGCTCGTTATTGTGGACAGGCTTGCCCTGCTTTTGCTAAAGGGAGTATCCTTTCTCTACTCTTTTGTTATGCTGCTTCGCGGGTTTTTATACCATTTTGGAGTGTTTCGCTCGTATGCGCTTGCTGCGCCTGTGATCTCGGTCGGCAATCTTGTCATGGGTGGAACCGGAAAGACTCCGGTGACTGTTTTCATCGCTGATTATCTGATGAAGAGAGGAAAGAAAGTTGCAGTTCTTACACGTGGTTATGGCGGCAGACTTGAAGGAGAAGTTGCAGTTGTTTCTGATGGTGAAAAGCGTTTGCTTTCTGCCGCTGACGCCGGTGATGAGCCATCCTTGATGGCAGAGATGCTCCCTGGCCTGATCGTTGTCATGGGGAGTGACAGGTACCAGGCCGGCAGCCTGGCAATGGAGCGGTTCAAGCCAGACGTATTCATCCTTGACGATGGCTTTCAGCATTTGCGTATTCGGCGCGATCTAAATATCCTGCTGATGGATGCCAAAAGTCCACTTGGCAACGGATCTGTTTTCCCTGCCGGGACTCTGCGTGAGCCGCCATCTGCTGCCAATCGTTGTGATCTTGTGATCTATACCAGAAGCAGCGACAGTATGGATGTCACTAAAACAGCACCTCCTGGCAAGCCCCATGCAAAGGCACGTCACAGCCTTGCCGGTCTGCGGAAATCGCTCTCAGCTGAGCTATTGCCATTCTCGCACCTGGAAGGCAGGCGGGGGGCTGCATTTGCGGGGATCGCTAATCCAATGTCGTTTTTTGATTCCCTTGAGGAAAATGGTCTGAGGCTTGCGGCGACACTTTCTTTTCCAGATCACTGTGAGTACGGCGAGCAGGAGACTGCGGCTCTCGCCAGGCTCCTGAAATCATCCCGAGCTGATTACCTGATTACCACCGCAAAGGATGCTGTGAAGATAGGGGGCTTGATTAATGGCAGCTCTCCGTTCTATATTGCATCCCTTGAGATTAAGTTCTTTGACAGCTCTCCTTTAGAACGAGAGCTGATCAGATTTATAAACAGGAGAGGGAATGGCCATATCTGAAAAACTTCTGGAGATTCTTGTCTGCCCCAAGTGCAAAGGTGCTTTGCAGTATGTAAGTGAAAACCCGTCACTTGACTGTCTTCACTGTAGACTCAGCTATCCTGTCAAGGAGGATATTCCGGTCATGCTGATCGATGAGGCCAAGGGGCTCTGATTGCGAGTTCTTATCGTAAAGACATCTGCACTGGGTGATATAATCCATGCCCTTCCTGTACTTGACTATCTCCATCAGGTAGTCTCCGGCATAGAGGTTGACTGGGTGGTTGAGGAGCGTTTTGTCGATATCCTTTCCGGAAATCCGCTTGTCAGCCAGTTATTCACCGTAGATACGAAAAAGTGGCGCAAGAAGCTACTTTCCCCTGTGACATGGCGTGAAATCTCCTCTCTCAGGCAGCAGCTTGAGGCTCGTCGCTACAGTATTGTCTTTGATATTCAGGGGAATTTCAAGAGCGGTCTGATTGCAAAGTTCTCCGGTTGCAGCAGGAGATACGGATTTGATGCAGAAGCGGTGCGAGAGAGTCTAAATCTTAAATTCACTACTAATCAGGTTCCTCTGCGCAGACAGGACTATCACGTAACAGACCGCTCCTTAAGGGTTGTCAGTGTTCCTTTTGGCAAGGATTACTCTGCTCTCAAGCTGGGTAGCGACATCGTCACTGATTCTGAAGAAGATCAGTCTGCGGAGCTTTTTCTGGCGACCTTGAATGACGGACTGGTATTTCTATTTCATCCAGGGACAACCTGGGTTACCAAACTCTGGCACGAGAGTGGTTGGATTGCGCTTGGCAAGGAGCTTACGGATAAGTTCCCTGAAAGTACAATCCTTATCTCCTCAGGGGGAGGGGAGGAAAAGCAGGTTGCCGAAAATATCAAAAGTGGCATCGGTCGTCAGACCAGACTCTTGCCACAACTCTCTATCAAAGGGTTTACTGCGATAATCAAGAAAGTTGACCTGATGTTTGGCGGTGATACCGGACCGATACATCTTGCTGCCGCAGTCGCTACGCCGACGGTCTCTTTTTATCGTGCAACCGATGGCAAACGAAACGGTCCCAGGGGAGATATTCATAGAATTGTACAGTCGCCACTACCATGTACAAAATGCCTTCTCAAGCAGTGTGGCAAGGATCAAAGCTGCCGAGAGAGTATTGACGTGAATGAGATGCTTGGGGCGGCAGAGGAGCTTTTGCTTTCCGATGGCAGGTAATCAGAAAAAAATACTGGTGCTTCGCTACCGTTTCATCGGCGATACCATCCTTACTATTCCATTTTTGCGTAATCTCCGTTATGCCGAACCCGGTGCCCATATTGCCTGGGTTGTTGCGCCAGGCTCATCAGATGTAGTTGCCGGCATCCCCTATGTGGATGAGCTTATATACTGGGATCCGGTGACTATACATGCTGACAGCAGAGGGACACACAGGACTTTTGCAGATAAACTCGGATTTGTCAGGGGGTTGCGGGAAAGGCATTTTGATAAGGCATATGTGCTAAAACGCTCACTCGGCAGCGCTATCCTTGCCCTTCTTGGCGGTGCGAAGGAGAGGATAGGTTTTGCATCTGAAGGTAGAAGTCTGCTTTTGACAAAAACAGTCCCTTATCGGCATGACCGGCATGAAGTGCAGAACTTTCTTGATGTTCTAAGAGCTGATGGAGTGCCGGTTGTTGACGACTATCTTGAGGCATGGATCACCAGGGAAGAAGAGCTTTTTGCTGAGAAATTTTATGCTGATGCCGGTGTGAAGCCGGGTGAAACCTTGATCGGCATTCACCCCTTTGCCGCCAATGCACCAAGGGCATGGCATCTGGATAATTTTATCGAACTTGCAAACCGGCTGCAAAGCGTAGTCAAGTGCCGTGTCGTCTTTTTCGGCGGACCCAAGGACAGTGAAGCTGCTGCCAGATTGGCGGATGAAGTAACGCCAAAACCGGTTCTGGCTATAGGCAAAACAACTCTCAGGGAGTCAATGGCTCTCTTGAAGCGGCTCAAGCTGCTTGTCTGTAATGACAGCGGCATCATGCATCTGGCTGCTTCGCTGCAGGTGCCGCTGGTGGCGCTTTTCGGGCCCCAGTCACCGGTAAAGTTTGGCCCATGGGGTGACAAGTGTCTGGTGTTGTACAGTAAATTCCCGTGCAGTCCGTGCAGGCAGAAATTCTTTACTGAGTGCAAGCCGTCAGGCAGAGGGACACCGGAGTGTATGGAATTTATCACTACTGATCTAGTGCTGAACGATATCGGTTCTTTACTCAAATGGCAGAGCCCTGAGGAAGTGGTGCTCGGGTGAAACTACTACTAGTGAACACTAGCCGTGGATGGGGTGGAGCCGAAGAGCAAATGTTGGTTATGGCTGGCGAGTTAAAGCGTCGAGGTCATGATGTCGCAGTAGTTGTTCGTACTGGCAGTATGATTTTTGATCGTTTTGAGCGATCTGGACATCATGTTTTGGCAGTTGACCGGAAAGGGATTAGGGCCGTTGCCGCACCTTTCCGAGCTGCTATTCAGGCGAGAAAGTATCGATTCGATGTTGTGCACTGTCACCGTGATCATGACCTGCTGCTAGGTAAGCTGATAGCAATGTTTTGCCGGGTTCCGTTGGTGTTGACACAACATTGCTATCCGAGAAAGCTGAACAGGATTGTTTATGGTCTGGCAGACAGGGTTGTCACAGTTTCAAAATACATAGGAAATGGAATAGTCGAGAGGATTCCTTCTCTTAAAGAACGTCTTGAGGTCATCGTTAACGGTATTAATCCTTTGCTGTTTGCTAATCCAGATAGGGATTTTTGGCGTCGTCAGCAACCGTTGGTTGATGTTAGTGGCCCATTGTTGGGGGCGGTGGGAGCTTTCTATAAAGGGCAGGAAGAGTTGGTCGCCATGCTTCCGCATCTCCGCAAGTCATTCCCACATCTTCTGCTGATACTGATCGGTGAAGATGAAGTCAGGAAGGCAACTCTAATTGACAAAGCGAAACATTTTGGTGTTGCAGATGCGCTAGTATTTGCCGGCCATATTCCTCGTGAAATGATGAAAGACGCACTGGGAAGTCTTGACCTTAATGTGAGTGCGTTTCGTAATGAAGGTTTCGGTCTTAGTGTAATCGAGGGGATGTTGGTAGGGACACCTTTTGTAGGTTATAAGGCTGGAGGATATCCAGAGATAGTTAATAGTGGAAAAAATGGATATCTTGTTGATACTAATGAAGAGATGATGGGCATTTTATTACATCTACTGCATGATCATAAGATGATGAAGAACATTAGCGCGAATGCCGAAATGTATGTAAATGAGCATTTTTCGTTTGAGATTATGCTAGACTCCTACGAATCTCTTTATCTTAACCTTATTAATCGTGATGGGATATTTAATGCCTAAAGTCAGTGTCCTCATGTCAGTCTACAACAAGGGGCAATTTCTTCGTGAAGCGATGCTGTCTGTTTTTGCTCAGACATTTACAGATTTTGAATTTGTAATTTATGATAATTGTTCTACTGATAATTCAGTCACAATTATTGAAGAATTTATCGATAGCAGGATAAGGCTCTACAGGAATAGCAGGAATGTTGGCCCTGCCACTTCATTGAATAACTGTATTGAAGCTGCTGGCGGAGAATATCTTGTCTTCTTCCATGGTGATGACATTTGGGAAGAGACGTTTCTGGAAACCAATATAGATTATTTAAACAGGTTTCCATCGATTAACGTCTGCCACTCATTGATGCACTCGATTGATGCTAATGGTAACAAGTCTTTTTCGCAGAATTCAAAGAATGCCGGTGAATTTGAAATTACGCCTTACGAAAACGTTTTGGGTAGGCTGTTCAAGGGATGTTATGTCAAGACGCCTACTGTGGTCTACCGGCATAATGTCATGCGCTTCTATGATTTTCGCTATACCTATGCCTGTGACTGGGATATGTATCTGCATTTGGCTGCCAGCGGTAACAATTTTATCGTTATAAATAAGCCACTTATGTACTATCGGACTTCAGCAGGGAATGAAACCAGTGCCGGTGTTAGAGGTGGGAATCTAATTGTCGAAGGGTATATGGTGCTTCGTAGCTTTTTTAGTCTTTACCCGGCTTATGCCCGCTTCAGCTGCAAATCTTTTAAACGTCTATCAGATGCAACATTGAGACGAGCACGAGACGCAGAAACCCGTGACCAGGTGAATTTTCTGCTACGTTGCGCCATCATGTTTTCTCCCGTACAGTTGATAAATCCTGGGTATTACCTCTATCTTTTTATTGGACTTATTTTTGGCCCGGTCGGGTTGAAACTCCTGAAAAGTTCCAGAAAAAAAGGTGTTAGTAATTAATAACTATGCGATTGTCTTGTGACAATATTTCAATTCCGTTTTAACTCAAGTTTAAGTCTGAGACGTAGCATCTTGAGTATAGTTAATGGTGGTTTATGAGCAGTAAGATCAAAACAATCGGTTTTTGGAATTATCATGAAGGCTTGAACGCTAATCGAATGTTCCGTGATGCCAATGTTTCGATTGGCGACGACCTCCTGTTGCCTATTATGGAATTGGGTAAATATCTGCATAGCAGGAATATCAAGGTAGCGACAATAGATATGTTGGAACCGGAAACGATTGATGCATATCTCTTTATTGATGTGCCAAACCCTTCCAATCCTTACGTGAAAGCAGCCTTTAATTCGGGGAAACCTCTTTACCTTCTTGCCCTGGAAAGTCCACTGGTGCGGCCGGAAAGTATTGACTCTTCAAAGCATGATCGTTACACGAAAGTTTTCACCTATTATGATGTTTTGGTTGACGATCGTAAATACATAAAGATCAACTATTCATTTTCCATACCTCAATCTATACCTGTAGGTATGAAGCACAAAGAAAAACTCTGTGTAACCATTGCTGGTAATAAGAAACCACGTAAGCAGGGTGACTTTACTGAGCTTTATTCTGAGCGGCTTCGGGCGATCCGCTGGTTTGAAAATAATCATCCTGATGATTTCGATCTGTACGGCTTTGGCTGGGGGAAGCCGCAACTAAAATTGTCGCGGGTGCTCAATCCGTTCTGGCTATTAAAAATTCTGCGGGCTCCTTACTATTCGACTTACCGGGGAACAGTAGAAAGAAAGAAACCAGTACTGGCGAAATACAAATATTCCTTATGTTATGAAAATGTGCTTGATGTCCCGGGTTATATAACAGAAAAAATCTTTGACTGCTTTTTTGCCGGAACTGTTCCAATCTATCTTGGCGCTGGCAATATTAGTGAATATATTCCTGAAAGCTGCTTTATCGATAAACGGAACTTCGATAGCTACGAGTCACTCTATTCGTTCATGACTAACGTTACAGATGCTGATTATCATCAATATCTTGTCAATATCAGGGATTTTCTTGTGAGTGACAAGGTAAAGGTTTTTAGCTGTAATGATTTCGTTAAAGTGATCTCTGACAATATATTGTTATCGCTGAAAGGCTAACTCTCTTTTGGATCAGAAAACTGGTAAGGTAAAAGACTGCAATTATTAACTTTAAACTTGTTAATTCGATAGAGTAAGGTCAGTCATCAGCTTTTGCAAAAAAAATGAACTTGATAAACAAAATGGTATTTGTGATAAAAACTGATAACCAAATTTCAATAAACTCTCTGTTAGTCATCGAACCTAACCTGCGCACGTCAAGTGGTCACTATGCAGATTTTGTAAAGGCTCTTGGTAGCCGACTGCCCGCGGATTCTTTAGAAGTATTTGCTCACCCTGATGCTGATGTGATGCTTGAAGAGATGCACGGCGTTCGAGTCTGCAAGTCATCGCCACGAACAGGTGATATGTTTTCTGAATGGCTCACTATAAACTCCAGCGTATCTAAAGAGCAGTCCTTTCTTATTCTTACAGCAGATAATCGTCATGCTGCCGCTGCCTCATTTGCTTCTCGCTTCTCCGGGAAAAATCCAGTCAGCGCCAATTTCTTTTTTCACCGCGCACCTACAACCTGGCGAGACAATCTGCTACAGCCACTTACTGCAATTACTCGCGAATATTCACAAGCAATTACATCAACCGAGATGGTAGCTGATTCTTTAAAAGCTCTTGGTTGGAGAAGGGTTGAGTATGTCCCTTACCCTGTGTTGCCGCCTGATTTATTACCTGATCCCCGTCTGTTTTCTCATCTTTTGATGGCTGGTGCAGCAAGGCTCAATAAGGGTCTTGATCTTGTAGCAGACCTTGCCAGTAAATGGGCAGGTGAGGGGAGAAATATACCACTTCTGGTGCAGGTGTCTAAAAAACATCGCTCCAGACATGGCAGAAGAGAGTCTCAGTATGTGGAAAAGCTCCTTTCTTCAGGGTACATTGGGCTTCATACTGATGAAATCTCTCCTTGCAGGGCGGATTATCTTGAACGATTCAAAGGAGCTCTGGTTTTAGCCCCTTATGAGCGTGAGCAGTTTTCCAGTCAGGTCAGTGGTGTTATTCTTGATGCCCTACTTAATGGAGCACCGGTAATTGCTACAAAAGGTACTTGGTCTGCAATTCAGGTTCAGCGCTTCGGAGCCGGGATTACCATTGCGGAGCGTTCAATTTCTGCACTGGAGATAGCCATAGATACTATTTTGGCTGATTGGAGTTCTTATTCGCAAAGAGCTTGTGAAGCCTCTAAAACTCTAGCTTTAGAGCATGACCCTATTAATCTTGCTAACCTGCTGGGATTGAACAATGAATGATACCCCTTCAAGAATCCTTATAATAAAGCCTGGCGCAATTGGTGACCTCCTTCACATCACTCCAGTAATTCGGGCATTGAAGGGGTTCGCTCCTGATGCTGCCATAACGGTTATGGTAGGCTCAAAAATTACTAAATCACTCTTTAACGATAATCCTATGGTTAATGATGTCATTGTCTTTGATAAAAAAGGTGAACATCGAAAATGGTTGAATCTGTTTGCGCTATGGAAAAAAATTCGTGATGCAAGATACGATCTTGTTCTCAATTACCAGCGTAGCAATCTTAAAGGTTGGTTTCTGGTTACAGCTGCGTTTCCGTGCCGCGTTCTTGTCTATCATAAGCTGCGCCACAGGGTAATCCATGCAATTGAAGATCACCTGAGGCCACTTGAGCTACTTGGTGTTGATCCTTTTACCTATGATAAAAGCCTTGATTTCTTCCCATCTACCCAGGATGAGGCGTTTGCTGACAATTTTATAAGGGTGAATAATCTTTATACAAAAAAAATTGTTGCATTCAATCCGGGTACGAGTCATGCCTCAAAGTGTTGGCCCATAGAGCGCTTTATTGAACTTGGAAATGCCATAGCAGCTGATTTCGGATGTGAAATTCTTCTTCTTGGAAGTCCTGCTGAGAAGGAATTGACCGATACTATAAGCAAAGGGATGCAGTTCCCAGTCCATGATCTCTGTGGCTGTTCACTTGGCGAGTCAGCTGCAGTTTTGAAGCGATGTGAACTTCTGGTTACCGGCGATACCGGCCCTATGCATATTGCTACTGCCGTCAATGTGAGAGTGCTGGCTCTGTATGGCCCGATAAGTCCTGTCCGGAGCGGCCCTGTTGGTGATGGCAACAGGATTGTCATGCATGAAGAGCTGGATTGCTGTCCTTGTAATAGTTTTAATTGTAAAAATAATCATTTCCGTCTCTGTATGGAACTGATAACCGTTGAAGAAGTGAAGCAGGCGCTGGCTGAAATGCTGACGTTAAATAACAACGAGGTCTGAATTAATGCATGTAGATGAACTGAATCTTGCTGCTCTTGCCGAATCTTTTGATAGATGTATAACCTTCTGGCACAACGATCCTGAAGATCATGCTCTTTGCCGTAGTGAGCTGAGCTTGCTTGCTTTTGATCTTGCGTGGGAAAACTACTCACTCTGGCACGAGGAGGACAAGGCAAGACGTACGGATGTTAACGATAGCCTTATCGCCCTTGTAAAGCGCAACATTGACCGCTTTAACCAACAGCGAAATGATCTTATAGAGCGCCTTGATGAGGCGATTCTCGGCTGGCTTGTTCAAAAGACTGAGTTTGCTGATGATCTTCCGATCAATTCTGAGACTCCAGGTAGTATTGTTGATCGAATCTCGATCATGAGCCTCAAGGTTTATCACATGTATGAAGATACATTGCGTGATGATATTAATGATGAACATCGTCAAAAGTCCCTGCATAAACTTGCTGTGCTTCGCGAACAGAGATCTGACCTGGAATCTGCTCTACATCTGCTTCTTGATGATTACCTGGTTGGTAGAAAAAAAATGAAGATATATCGTCAGTTCAAGATGTATAACGATCCGACATTGAATCCTGAGATGTACAGGCAAAAGTGACCTGAGAATTGATACCCTGAATTCAGATTAGAAATTTCGGTCAGATTGGGAGAAGATCCAAATATGCAGGAAAATAAAAACAAAGCTGATTTCTTATCAACTGGCTATGCGCTGCTCATACTTGCTGTCATTTGGCTTATTCCCGGTCTTTTTGGTCATGACCCCTGGAAGGCCGATGAACCTTACAGTTTTGGAATGGTTTACCATATTATTACTACTGGAGACTGGGTGGTCCCGACGGTTGCAGGTGAGCCGTTTATGGAGAAACCGCCGCTTCTTTACCTGACAGCCTCAATCTTTGCACGGCTTCTTTATCCAATTTTCCCCCTTCATGACGGTGCGCGTGCGGCTTTGGCGTTTTTTATGATTATTACCTTTGTTTTTATCGCCCTCTCTGCCAGAGAGCTTTACGGTAAAGGTTCAGGGCGGATCGCCGTGCTTATTCTTATGGGGTGTATTGGTCTGGTCAACCACGCTCACAAGCTGATGACTGATGTTTCTCTTTTGACCGGATTTGCTGTTGCATTCTTTGGACTTATCTTGAGTCGGAGAAATGCTCTGCTTGGTGGGTTCTTTGCCGGGACCGGGGTGGGAATCGGCTTTATGTCAAAAGGTCTATTGGCACCGGGCCTGATCGGTATCATTGCGATTGTTCTCCCTTTCTGGTGTCGTGAATGGCGTCAGAAAAAATATCTGGTTGCTCTTGCAGTTGCCTTTATTTCTGTTTTGCCCTGGCTTATTACCTGGCCTTTGGCTCTCTATCTCAAAGCTCCTGAGCTGTTCAAGGAATGGTTCTGGGTGCAGAATTTTGGTCGATTCTTCGGTTATGCTCATCAGGGCCCTGCAAACGCGCCTGGCTACTATTTCCTTCATCTTCCTTATTTCGCCTGGCCCGCATTTCCCTTGATTCTTTTTCTTGTATGGCATCAATACCGTACAAAAAAAGTGCAGTTTTTTAAGAGCTTCCCCTTTGCTGCACTTATGACAATGCTGGGTATTATGTCTCTTGCATCTGATGCAAGGGTGCTTTATGCACTGCCGATGCTGTTACCGCTCTCTCTCTTGGCCGTTCCGGCTGTTGATATCTTCTCTGAAAAGGCTTTGAGGATTTTAAACCGCACGCTGACGGTCATATTCTCTTTGCTGCTCTTTCTTTGCTGGCTTGGCTGGTTTATATTGCAGACCGGATACCCTGCGTCTATCTTCAAGCGCCTTATGCTTGAATCTCCGGCTCATCAGCCTACTTTGGATTTCAGGTTCGCTTTGCCAGCGGTACTTGTGACAGCACTTTTCTTTGTTGTAAGCAGGTCACAGCAGCTTTCAGGTAAAAATCTACTTTTCAGGTGGACTGCCGGGTTGACAGTCATATGGGCGCTGCTAATGACCCTCTGGCTCCCTTTTATTGATGACTCCAGAAGCTACCGTAGTACGTTTATTGATCTTAAAAACGCAATCCCACCAGGAACCCACAAGTTTGCAGGTATCTCTTTGGGAGAGTCTGAGCGGGCTCTACTTGAATATTTTGCCGATATTCGTACGGTTAAATTCGATAGGGAAAAACCAAAATCTACAGACCTTCTCCTGGTGACAACTTCCCGAAAAAATAAATCAAATGTAATCGGTCATGAGTGGCAGGAAATCTGGCAAGGATCCAGACCCGGTCACGCATCTGAGTTGTTTGTCCTTTACAGACTCATCTGAAAGGTTTTTTCACGTAATGAAAATTCCCGTTCTTTTTTACCATCATGTAAATAGCCATTCTGGAGATACGGTCACGGTTACAACAGAAAACTTTGCCTCCCAGATTGAGTACCTCTATAGTGAAGGGTACGAGTCTATCTCTGCGGATCAGCTCATGCGCTTTATTGCCGGAGAATATACGCCGTCTGGCAAAGTTGTTCTAATTACCTTTGACGACGGCTGGCTTGATAACTACTTTAATGCCATTCCGATACTAAAACGCTACAGTTTCAATGCCACGTTCTTTCTGATAACAGGCAGGGTCAATGCTGTAGTCTCATCTACGTTTCGAAACCTGTCACCTGACCATGAGATCTGCAAAAAGCTCGTCAACAGTGGCAGGGCAGGTGATGTTGCAATCGGCTGGGGTCTTGCGAAGGAACTTGATAAAGACAATCTGTTCGATTTTTATTCCCATACCGTAAGTCATCGCCACTGTGTGACTCTAAAAGCGGACGAACTGATATTTGAACTTGAAGAGTCAAAGAGAAAGCTTGAAGAGCAGCTTGGCAGGCCATGTGACTATCTTTGCTGGCCTTACGGGAGCTTCAATCAATCCGCTCTGGAATGTGCGGCGCAAATAGGGTATAAAGGTACATTTTCAACAATAGACGGCTTCTGCACAAGAGGCTCTGACCCGTTTCTTGTTAACAGGATTGAGGTCAGGGACTCCCTTGAGTGGTTTAAGAGCCGTCTTTCAGCGGAGAGTTGATGAACAGGGTTCTGGTGACCGGCGCTGCCGGATTTATAGGGTTTCATCTCTCTAAGAGGCTTCTGTCAGATGGCTTTCAGGTTGTTGCCATTGATAATCTGAATGATTATTACGATCCGTCACTTAAAAAAGCACGTCTTTCGATACTTGAGAGTTCCGACCGGTTCTCTTTCAATCTGATTGATATATCTGACAGGTTGGCAATGGCGGATTTTTTCGCTAAAAACAGCTTTGACGCCGTTCTCCATATGGCTGCCCAGGCTGGAGTCAGATATTCGCTCGTAAATCCCCATGTATATGCTGATAGTAACCTGACAGGCTTTCTGAATGTTCTGGAGGGATGCAGAAATTCCGGCACCGGGCATCTTGTCTATGCTTCTTCCAGTTCTGTTTACGGTGCAAACACCACCATGCCGTTTTCCGTTCACCAGAATGTTGATCACCCCCTGTCACTCTATGCTGCGACAAAAAAGGCCAATGAGCTCATGGCTCACACCTATTCTGCTCTCTACGGCATTCCCACAACCGGGCTGCGTTTCTTTACTGTCTATGGGCCTTGGGGGAGACCTGATATGGCGCTTTTCCTCTTCACACGTGCCATACTCGAAGGTAAACCGATTGATATTTTCAATAACGGTATGATGGAGCGGGATTTTACCTATGTTGACGATATTGTCGAAGGTATAGTCAGGGTGATGATGCAGCCTGCCACACCTGATCCTGCCTGGAGCTCTGCTGCGCCTGATTCGTCAAGTGCCGCTGCCCCATACAGAATCTACAATATAGGTAACAGCAAGCCTGTTCAGCTGACCCGCTTCATAGAGCTGCTCGAAAAGGCTATTGGCAAAAAAGCTTTTAAAAATCTTCTGCCGATGCAGCCTGGAGATCTACCCTCAACTTATGCCGATATATCCGAATTATCGGATGCTATTGGATTCTCACCTGATACGCCCCTTGAAACGGGGGTTGCCAGGTTTGTTGAGTGGTATCGGCAGTATTATAAAGTCTAGGAGTCGGGGTTATGGTTGGTAAAATGTCGGACTTCTCACAGGTTAAGACCTATCCTTTGAAGGAACGCGCGAATAAGATGGTCTTTTCGAAAGACTCTGCCAAGCCTGTAACAAAGGGTATGAGTGTAAGCGATCTTCTTGCTGCAATGCCTGCACAGCTTGGTGCAGAGGCTTTTATCAAGATCATTGACGCTGTTGTTGCCGCAAAAGAGAAGGGTAAGCCGGTTGTTATGGCAATTGGCGGTCATGTCATAAAATGTGGATTGCAACCGGTTCTCAAGTCTCTCGTCGATGCCGGGGCTGTGACCGCTTTTGCCATGAACGGTTCTGTATCGATTCATGACTATGAACTTTCTCTGATAGCTGAGACCAGTGAAGACGTGGGAGCAGTCCTGCATTGCGGCACTTTTGGCATGGCCGAGGAGACCGGTAGGGATATTAACAGGGCTTTGAGAGAGGGTATTGCCAATGGGCAGGGATATGGTGAGTCGGTCGGCAAATTTATCCTTGAAAATAATAACCCATACGCCTGTCATAGCCTGCTTGCTCTCTGTGCAGAGCGGAACATTCCGGCAACTGTCCATGTTGCCATTGGTAACGATATTATCCATCAGCATCCTGATGCCGACGGCGCAGTAATCGGAGAGGCGTCCTTTCGCGACTTCAGGCTGTTTACGGATGTTGTTAGTAAACTTGGCGATGGCGGTGTCTACCTGAATATCGGCAGTGCTGTAATTCTGCCGGAGGTTTTTCTGAAGGCGCTCTCCATTGCCCAGAATCTTGGTTATCATGTTGATAATTTTACCACCGCAAATTTTGATATGCAGCAGCACTACAGACCGCTCCAGAACGTGGTAAAGCGCCCCACATCGGGCAAGAGCCAGGGGTATACGGTCACAGGTCATCATGAAATCATGATTCCACTACTTGCTGCCGGTATTCTGGATAGACTTGGAGAATAGAGGAATGGAGAGAAGAAAAATTGAGCGGCTTTTTGCAGGGGCTAGGCAGATAAAGGTACTGGTCATCGGTGATCTGATGCTTGATGAATATCTCTGGGGTAAAACCGATAGAATCTCGCCAGAAGCTCCGGTGCAGGTTGTTGATGTGCTGCGGGAGGACGTTCGACTTGGTGGGGCAGGTAACGTGGTCAGTAATCTTGCTGCCCTTGGTGCGGCGGTTTCTGTTTGTAGTGTTATTGGTGATGACGATAATGGTGCGCTATTACGAAGCACCTTTAATGATCTGAATGTCGGCACTGATGGGCTGTTTGCAGACTTGAACAGAAGAACCGGCAAAAAAACCAGGGTGATGGCGTCCCACCAGCAGATTGTCAGGATAGACCGTGAGACCAAGGATGCTTTGCATCCGGAATTCGAGATCATGCTTATCAACTGGCTCCAGGCAAATATCTGCAATTATCATGTTTTAGTAGTCTCCGATTACCTTAAGGGTGTTTTGACACCTGCTATCCTTGAAACTATTATTACTCTTGGAAAAAGTTCCAGCATCCCGGTGGTTGTTGATCCGAAGGGGAGCGACTACTCCAAATATTGCGGTGCAACCATCCTTACCCCCAACCGCAAGGAGGCTGAGCAGGCTTCTGCCATTGCCATAAATGATGAGGCATCGCTAAATCTGGCTGCGGCAAAACTGCTTGAGTCTCTGAAACTCTCCGCCCTGCTTATCACAAGAAGCGAAGCCGGAATGTCTCTTTTTAGACCATCCGCAGACCCGCTGCATATACCGACCGTTGCCCGTGAGGTCTATGATGTGACCGGCGCAGGGGATACGGTGCTTGCGCTCCTTAGCCTCGGGCTTGCTTCAGGCTTGTCGCTGGATGACTCATCTAAGCTTGCCAACACTGCTGCTGGTATTGTAGTCGGCAAACTTGGCACTTCGACCCTAAAACCTGCCGAGATTCTGGATGAGATCGGACGTAGCCTCTACGGTGGTGATAGCAAAATCAAATCCCTCGATGCCCTTACAGAAATAATTGTTGCTGAAAAAGCCAGGGGTAAAAGGGTCGTTTTTACAAACGGCTGTTTTGACCTTCTCCATGCCGGTCATGTCAAATATCTGCAAAAGGCCAGATCTCTCGGTGATCTGCTTGTTTTGGGGCTGAACAGTGATGCTTCGGTAAGGCGGCTTAAAGGTGAGAAAAGGCCACTCATCTCCGAAGACGAACGGGCACATATTCTTGCTGCACTTGACTGCATTGACCATGTAGTGATTTTTGATGAGGATACGCCATTGACAGTTATCGAAAGGCTTAAGCCTTTTATCCTGGCAAAGGGTGGCGATTACACTCTGGAAGGGGTTGTCGGTCGCGAGATTGTCGAAGCTGAAGGTGGCCGGGTCGAGTTGGTGCAGTTTGTTGACGGCAAGTCTACCACCAACATAATTGAAAAGATTCTTGAGAGTTACGGAGAATGATATTGAAAAATCGTGTTCTTGTTACCGGCGGCTGCGGCTACATCGGCAGTCATGTTGTCAGACAGCTTTCCGAGGCAGGTTATGAGGTAATTGTCTTTGACAATCTCTCCACAGGATTTGCTGATGTCCTGATCAACGGCGAGAAACTGATAGTCGGCGATCTTCAGGATGCTGGAGTATTGGATCAGCTTTTTTCCGAGTATGGATTCAAGACCGTTCTCCATTTTGCGGCAGCCATCATTGCACCTGAGTCGGTTTCGCTACCGCTCAAGTATTACACCAATAATACTAGAAACACGCTTAATCTTCTCCAGGTTTGTAATAAATATGCCGTTGAAAAGTTTATCTTCTCAAGCACAGCAGCTGTATACGGCATTCCACAAGGTGGAACAGCTTCCGAAGAGTCTCCAACCGTTCCAATTAACCCATACGGCACTTCAAAACTGATGAGTGAATGGATGCTCAGGGATACTGCTGCAGCATCGACAATGAAGTATGTGGCACTGCGTTACTTCAATGTTGCCGGTGCTGATCCGCAAGCCCGCATGGGGCAAAGAACAAAAGATGCTACTCATCTTATCAAGGTTGCTTGCCAGGCTGCGCTGGGTATGCGTGACTCGGTTGAAGTTTTTGGTTCTGACTATGAAACCAGTGACGGAACCGGGATTCGAGACTATATTCATATCGAAGATCTTGCTGCAGCCCATCTGGCGGCACTCTCTTATCTTGAAAAAGGTGGCGACTCCACTGCCGTCAATGTCGGCTACGGCACTGGCTCTACAGTCCGTGAAGTCATTGCTGTTGTGAAAAGGGTTAGTGGTGTTGATTTCAAGGTTATTGAATCGCCTCGAAGACCTGGTGATCCGGCTACACTTGTTGCTGTAGCTGACAGAGCCAGAACGGTTCTGGGCTGCAATTACCGTTTCGACAATCTTGAAACAATCGTCAGTGATGCATGGCGCTGGGAGCATAAGCTTTACACAGGGGGAATAAATGCTTAGAAGCATGACTGGATATGGTAAGGCAGAGTCGATAACAGATGATTGCAAGCTCATCATAGAAATGCGCTCGGTAAACCATCGCCATGGTGAAATAACCGTGAAGATGCCACGGCAGTTCATGGCTCTTGAAGGGGAGATTAAAAAACGAGTCAGTGATCGCTTCAAGAGAGGTAAAATAGATGTTTTTATAAATTACGAGCAGTCTGTGACAGGGGGGGCTGCACCTCAGGTGAATCTAGCCCTCGCAAGAGCATATTATGATGCTTTTATCGAGCTCAACCATACCCTGGGTATTTATGAGCCCATACCGGCGGCGCTTATCCTTGCTCAACGTGATGTTCTTGCCACGCAGGAACTGACTACCGACCTGGAGAATGTCTCCGAACTTCTTTTTACAACACTTGCGGACGCAATGGATTCATTTGAAAAGATGAGAGTTGCTGAAGGGGAGGCTCTTTTTAAAGAGATAAATGGGCGTATCGCCTTGATCTCAAGTATTGTAGATTCTGTTGCAACAAGGACTCCGGTGGCTGTTGCCGCAAATGTGGAGCGGATGAAAGAGAGATTGACAAAGCTTCTTGCTGATGTGCAGCTTGACGAGATGCGCCTTGCTCAAGAGGTTGCAATTATAGCCGACAGAATGGAAATTACCGAAGAGTTAGTCCGTCTACGCAGTCACTTTGTGCAGTTCGATGGCCTGCTCAGCGCTGCTGAACCTGTCGGCAGAAAGATTGATTTCCTTCTTCAGGAGATGAACCGTGAGGTTAATACCATCGGTTCTAAGGCAAATGATTCGGTGATTGCCGCCCTTGTTGTTGAATTGAAATCGGAGATGGAAAAGGTGCGGGAGCAGATTCAGAATGTCGAGTAGGAAAGGAATATTATACGTCATTTCAGCCCCTTCCGGTGCCGGTAAAAGCACTGTTTGCAGGGAACTCCTTGACATCTTCCCGTTGATGCGGCATTCTGTCAGTTCTACAACTCGCGCTCCAAGGGGTGAAGAGCTTGATGGCAGAGAGTATCACTTCATCTCAAGAGAAGATTTCCTTGCAAAAGTGGCAGTAGGTGAGTTTGCAGAATGGGCAGAGGTTCATGGCAACCTTTACGGAACATCACTTGAGACAATCCGTAAATCCCTAGCTGACGGCATAGACCTGATTCTGGATATTGACTGTCAGGGGGCTGCGCAGCTGAAGAAAAAAGGGGTGGACGGAGTTAATATTTTTATCATGCCGCCATCATATGAAGTGTTGCGGACAAGATTGGTGGGGCGTGGCTCAGATTCATCCGAAGTAATCGAGAGGCGACTTCTGGCAGCAGAAGCAGAGATAGGTCAGGCAGGCTGGTACGATTACATTGTTGTAAATGATATTTTGGAAAGTGCAGTCGAGAGTTTGAAATCAATAGTAATTGCCGTACGTCACCGGACAAATTTTGTCAGGGAGACATTGGCAAAGGAATTCAATATCGGTTAGAGCGCAAGAGTCGCTCATTAGGGGAGTATTTATGGCAAGAGTTACAGTTGAAGATTGTCTTGAGCATGTTGAAAACCGATTCCTGCTTGTTATGCTTGCTGCAAAGCGTGTCAAGCAACACTACAAGGGAGCTCGTCCGCTTATCGAGAATCGTGGCGAAAACAAGAATGTTGTCCTTTCACTGCGCGAGATTGCAGCTGGCAAAGTCAAATATGAATATTCCGGTCGCCGTAGCGGGAAGTAACCTTTTGTAGCACCACTCATATTTTGTTACCAATAAGGCGACGGTGTAAATCGTCGCCTTTCTTTCATCCGGGCGTCCAATGATTAGACTCAACGACATACTCTCAAAAGTAACTGCGTACAACGCTGCTGCCGACCTTGAGCTTATCAAGAAGGCTTATGTCTACTGTGCCAAGGTTCATATGGGGCAGACTAGACTCTCTGGCGAGCCTTATCTGGTTCACCCGATGGAGGTCTCGGCCATTCTGGCTGATCTTCGTCTTGATGTGTCGACAGTGGTCACCGGACTTCTTCATGATACGGTTGAAGATACGCTTGCAACTCTTGAAGAGTTAAGTGAAATGTTTGGTGAAGAGGTTTCAAATCTTGTCAATGGCGTCACCAAAATAGGCAAGATTCACTTCAAAACAAAAGAGGAAAGTCAGGCGGAAAATTTTCGCAAGATGCTTCTTGCAATGTCGGATGATATCCGCGTTATTCTTATCAAGCTTGCCGACAGACTTCATAATATGCGCACCCTTGAGTTCCAACCTGAAATCAAGCAGCGTACAATCGCCAGAGAGACGCTCGACATATATGCACCGATTGCCCATCGTTTAGGTATCCAGTCGATCAAGAGCGAGCTTGAAGATCTCTCCTTCAGATATGTTGATCCACAGGTTTATGAAGACCTGCTTTCCAGGGTAAATGCCAAGAAGCAGGAGCGGATGGCATATCTTGACGATGCAAAGCGCGTGATAATCGAGAAACTTGCCGAGCATGGGTTGAAAGGGGAGGTGTCAGGCCGGAGCAAGCATCTCTACTCTATCTACCGCAAGATGATGAAACGAAATGTCGACCTTGACGAGATCTATGATATCAGCGCCATCAGGGTTCTGGTCGATGATATCCGCGCCTGCTACGAGCTGCTGGGCATAGTTCATGCCACCTGGAGACCTATTCCGGGGCGTTTCAAGGACTATATCGCCATGCCGAAAGGGAATATGTACCAGTCCCTTCATACAACAGTTATCGGCCCAACCGGCGAGCGGATGGAGGTGCAGATACGCAGTTTTGAGATGCACCGTGTTGCTGAGGCCGGTATTGCGGCCCACTGGAAGTACAAGGAAGGTAAGGGGTACGACGAACGTGAAGTCAATCGTTTTGCCTGGCTGAGACAACTCCTTGAGTGGCAGCAGGAACTTCAGGACTCACGGGAGTTCATGGACAGTGTCAAAGTTGAACTCTTTCCTGAAGAGGTTTATGTTTTTACGCCCAAGGGCGATGTTAAATCATTTCCTAAAGGTTCCACGCCGATTGATTTTGCCTACAGTGTGCATAGTGACGTCGGTCACAGATGTGTCGGTGCAAAAGTTAACGGCAAGCTGGTTCCGCTCAAGCATGAACTTAAAAACGGCGATATTATAGAGGTTATTACTTCGCCCCATCATACCCCCAGCAAGGACTGGTTGAAGATCGTCAGAAGTTCCAGGGCCAAGAACAGGATCAGGGCATGGATCAAGACCGAAGAGCGCAAACGGAGTATCTCTCTTGGCAAAGAGATTTGTGAAAAAGAGTTACGTCGTTATTCACTCAATTTTGCCAAACTCTCCAAGAGTGGCGAGGTTAAAAAAGCTGCTGTAGAATTCGGTCTCCACTCTGAAGAGGATTTGATGGCCGCCATTGGCTATGGCAAAGTCTCTGCTGTCCAGCTTGCCGGAAAACTTTCTCCGGATCAGAAAATCGTGCCCCATGTTGACAAGCCACAGTCCCGGGTTGAAAAGATCATAAATAAACTGAAGGGTAACTCTTCAAGTGCCATTCAGATCGGTGGTGTCGACGACGTAATGATCCGCTTCGGAAAATGCTGCAATCCTCTTTCAGGAGACGAGATAATCGGCTTTATTACTAGAGGTAGAGGCGTTACCGTTCATACCGCAGATTGTCCTCTTGCACTCGGCAGTGACCCTGAAAGGCGTGTCGAGATAGCATGGAGCAGGGATAAAAAATCCGCACTTCCCGTAAAAATAAGGGTTTCCTGTCACGATCAGAAAGGGATTCTTGCTAATATCAGTCTGGCGATATCCAACTGTGAGGCAAATATTACAAGTGCCCATATCCAGAGCACTGTAGACAGGATGGGGGTTAATATTTTTGAAGTTGAAGTAACTGATCTTGACCATCTGCGAAGGGTAATGAATTCCATTCAGAAGCTGGCAGGTGTAAATCATGTGGAGAGGCTAAGGGGTTAAAATTATGGGGAAAATAATAGTTGGTACGGACAAGGCCCCGGCAGCCATTGGGCCGTACTCGCAGGGAGTCAAGGCAAACGGGTTTATCTTCTTCTCAGGACAGATTCCGCTTGATCCGTCTAGCGGAGAAGTTGTTAAAGGCGATATCTCAATTCAGACAGAGCTTGTCATGAATAATATTGAGGCGCTGCTGGTTGCTGCAGGGTCAGGTTTTGAGGATATTGTAAAGACAACTATTTTTCTTACAGATCTGGCTGACTTTTCAGTTGTAAACGGAATTTACGGGAAAAGGTTTACTTGTGAGCCTCCTGCAAGGTCAACCGTCGAGGTGAAGGCTCTCCCAAGAGGTGTTAATATCGAAATAGAAGTTATCGCGCTTCAAGGATGTTGACAATAAAGAACAAAAGAAAGCCGCAATCCAACAAAAGGAGAGCGGCTTGAATTACTTCTTTGATTGTGAATCAGAGCGCTTTTGTAACGTGACCGGAGCGGATGCAACGTGTGCACACTTTTATGCTCCTGACAGTCCCTTGACGGATTGCCTTGATTTTCTGAAGATTCGGATGCCATGTTCTGCGGGTCTTATTGTTTGCATGGCTGACATTGTTTCCGAAGCTGGGACCTTTTCCGCAGATTTCACATGTTCTTGACATTTACTTACCCCCTGATTTACTGAAGCATTAGTTAATATCAGCCCTGCGCAAAAAATTCAACAAATATTTTATGTTGCCATAAAAAAAAGAGGCTCCATTGCTAACGCTCCTGAAAGGTCTGATCTCCTGTATACTACTTCTTTCACTTCTTGTTTTTGTTCTTTTTGTCGATTTTGTTTACAAGACATTTTCCTACAGCGTCAGAGATATCAATCCGGATGCTGTTGTCGTTCTGGCCGGAGGGAAGGGGCGAATAGAGGAGGGGGTTAAACTTTACCGTGAAGGGAGGGGGAATACGCTTTTCCTTATAGGGGTTGATCCTTCTGTTAAAAAGGCTGATCTTTATAAGGAAGTAAAGGGGCTTAGGAGTAGTGAGCAGGTTATTTTAGAAAATGTCTCACGCAATACCCTTGAAAATGCGATATTTGCCAGAGAGTTGATAGTTAAAAACGGTGTAAGATCCATGATTCTGATTACTTCCCGCTACCATATGAAAAGGTCCCTTTTGATCTTTCGTAATATTCTGCCGAAGGACATTGCCATATATCCGCATCCTGTAATCGGCAAGAGTTCCATGGAATCCCTGTGGAGTCATGGAGGAAGCATGCGGCTTTTGTTCTCTGAATTCTATAAATACTGTCTCTACAGAACTGTTTTTCTTTTTTCACAGGGTGAGCTTAGATACTTTCAGTAATGTTGAAGAAAATGTCAAATGAACTGGCTGTAAATCATCTGTTTTGTCTGGATTATTTGAGAGGATAATGTATATTTCAGGCAGCTTAGTTATCTTATTTACGTGGGGTAGCGTTTATGTCGGATTCAAATTCTCCTACAGTCCTTGTGGTTGATGACGAGCTTTTTTTCAGGGAAATTCTCAAAAAAATGCTTGCAGATTCAGGTTTTAAAGTAGTGTCAGAAGCCTGTGATGGTGCGGAGGCGGTTCAGAAGTATTCTGAAACTAAGCCAGCTCTTGTTTTGATGGATATTTACATGTCTGCAATCAGCGGGATTGAGGCAACAAAAGAGATCATGGCGATTAATCCTTCAGCAAAGATAATCATCTGTAGCGGTACGGGTTATGATGATGATATCGCCGCAGCCCTTGCAGCCGGGGCAAAAGCTGTAATATTCAAGCCTTTTTATGATGAAGAAGTCCTGGAGACTCTTCGGAATGTTCTTGCCTCCTGATTCATATTTAAGCCTAATTTAACTTGACTTGCTTCTCTGTCTCCTCTAACTTTTCCTGTTAATCTGTTTAGTCAATTATTTTCTAAAAAACGTATTCACAACCATACAAATGAACCTGCAAGGAGCCATTTATGCTTGATGATTCTATTACTGAAGGACTAACCTTTGACGATGTCCTTCTCCTCCCCTCACACTCCCTTATACTCCCCAGAGATGTTGATCTGTCCACAAAACTTACAAAAAACATACCTCTTAATATCCCACTTGTAAGCGCTGCCATGGACACCGTTACTGAGGCTCGTACCGCAATTACCATGGCTCGCGAGGGGGGTATCGGCTTTATTCACAAGAACCTTACCATTGCTGAACAGGCTCTTGAGGTGGACAAGGTCAAGAAGAGTGAGTCAGGTATGATAGTTGACCCGATAACAATGCGACCTAACCAGAAGATCAGTGATGCTCTTGACATGATGGCAAAATATCGCATCTCAGGGGTGCCAATTACCAAATCCAACGGGAAACTGGTCGGAATACTTACTAACAGGGATCTACGCTTTGAAACTGATCTGGATATACCGATTTCAGAAAGGATGACAAAACGAAATCTTGTCACAGTCCCAGTAGGAACAACTCTTGAAGAGGCAAAAGAGCATCTTAAGCATACCCGTGTTGAAAAGCTGCTGGTTGTTGACAAGGATCGTTTTCTTAAAGGGTTGATAACCATTAAGGACATTGAAAAGGTTAGAAAATATCCAAATGCTTGTAAGGACTCTTTTGGACGTCTTCGGGTTGGGGCCGCAGTCGGCCCGACTGCTGACATGGATCAAAGGATTGATGCACTTGTTAAGGCAGGAGTCGATGTGGTGGTTATCGATACAGCCCATGGCCACTCACAAGGCGTTCTTGATGCAGTCGCTTCTGTAAAAAGAAACTTTCCTGGGCTTGAAGTGATTGCCGGCAATATTGCAACGGCAGAGGCTGCTGAAGCTCTGATTAAGGCAGGCGCTGATGCAATCAAGGTTGGAATCGGACCAGGTTCAATCTGTACCACACGGGTTGTTGCCGGTATCGGTGTTCCACAGGTTACGGCAATCAGTGAATGTTCCAGTATTGCAAAGAAGTATGGCGTGCCTGTGATTGCTGACGGAGGGATCAAATTTTCGGGTGATCTGACCAAGGCTGTTGCTGCAGGGGCGGACGTAATCATGATAGGATCACTTTTTGCCGGGACTGAAGAATCTCCCGGCGATACAGTTCTATACCAGGGGCGAACCTATAAGAGTTATCGTGGTATGGGATCAATTGGCGCAATGAAAGAGGGGAGCAAGGATCGCTACTTCCAGTCTGATGTTGATAGTGATATCAAACTTGTACCGGAAGGGATCGAAGGGATGGTTCCTCTCAGGGGCCCTCTTGGTGCTAACATCCATCAGCTCATTGGCGGCCTCAGAGCCGGAATGGGTTATACTGGCAGTGTTTCACTAAAGGATCTTCAACAAAACGGCAGATTTATCAAGATCACCGGTGCCGGACTGAAAGAGTCCCATGTTCATGATGTGACTATAACCAAAGAAGCGCCAAACTACCGTGTCGGTGGAAACTAACTAAAGGGATATAAATGCCTGACATTCATAAAGAAAAAATATTAATTCTCGATTTCGGCTCTCAGTACACCCAGCTTATTGCCAGAAGGGTTCGCGAAGCACATGTCTACTGCGAATTGCACCCGTTTGATATGGGATTTGAGGCAATCAGGAGCTTTAACCCATCTGGTATCATCCTCTCCGGCGGGCCAAAGTCTGTTTATGAGGATGGTGCTCCGATAGTTGCCGAGGAGCTCTTTGAGCTTGGTGTTCCTGTCCTTGGTATCTGTTATGGCATGCAGCTTATGAGCCGTCATTTTGGAGGAAAAGTTGTCCCTGCCGGAAAACGGGAGTTCGGCCATGCTGACCTGTTTTCCTGTGGTTCACCGGGTGAGCTGTTTGACGCATTTTTCATCGATGGTAAAAGTCCTGTCTGGATGAGCCACGGTGATCATGTCGAGGTTGTGCCGGATGGATTCGAAATAGTTGCTTCGTCACTGAACGCTCCGGTCTGCGGGATTCAGAATGTTGCCCGCTCTTTATACGGAGTGCAGTTTCACCCCGAGGTAAATCATACGCCACGCGGTGAAATGCTTATCGATACCTTTGTCAGAAAAATCTGCCGTTGTAGCGGTATCTGGACACCTGCGCAGATAATTGACGATGCTGTAGCAAGAATACGTACCCAGGTAGGTACTGATGCCGTTATCCTCGGCCTTTCGGGTGGCGTTGACTCTTCCGTGGCAGCAGCTCTGATTCATCGTGCTATTGGTGATCAGCTCACCTGTGTTTTTGTCGATAACGGACTTCTTCGACTTGGAGAAGGTGATCAGGTCATGGCAACCTTTGCCAGAAATCTCGGTGTAAAGGTTATTCGCGTTAATGCCGAAGATCGTTTTCTCTCCGCCCTTACCGGAGAGTCAGATCCGGAAAAAAAGAGAAAAATAATTGGCAACCTCTTCGTAAAGATATTTGAAGAGGAGTCCGTAAAGATAAGCGATGCCAAATGGCTGGCACAGGGGACTATATACCCCGATGTTATTGAATCTGCCGGTGCAAAGACCGGCAAGGCCCATAATATCAAGAGTCACCATAATGTTGGTGGCCTGCCTGAACATATGAAGTTAAGTCTTCTCGAGCCTCTTCGTGAGCTCTTCAAGGATGAGGTGAGGGGGATAGGCGAGGAGCTTGGCCTGCCACACCAGATGGTCTGGAGGCACCCATTTCCGGGGCCGGGCCTTGGTGTAAGGATTCTCGGTGAAGTTAAAAAAGAGTATGCCGATATCCTGCGTCATGCTGATGCCATCTATATTGAGGAGCTTTACTCTTCAGGGCATTATGAAAAGATAAGCCAGGCTTTTGCTGTTTTTCTCCCCGTAAAGAGTGTTGGTGTAATGGGGGATGGCAGGACATACGAATATGTTGTTGCCCTGCGTGCAGTGGAAACAAAGGATTTCATGACAGCCGGTTGGTATCAGATGCCATATGAGGATCTGGCCAGAATAAGTGGTCGTATTATTAATGAAGTAAAAGGGATCAACAGGGTTGTCTACGATATTTCGAGCAAGCCTCCAGCTACCATTGAGTGGGAGTAACAGCCTATGTTCAGGCTGCTTCAACTGTTACTCTCAATCGTATTGATAGTAATACTTCAGGTCACTGTTTTTCCCGCATACATTGATGAAGCTTTCAAGCCCAATCTAATCATCATCCTTATCTGCTTTCTTGCATTACGTGGGGAGCACACCGTCGCAGGCGCCGTGACAGCTTATGGTACCGGGCTGATACAGGGTGTTTTCAGCGGTTTTTATTTCGGTCTATTTGGTATATCAAGTCTGTTCATATATTTTGCTTTAAGAAAGGTATCTGACCAGCTTTATACGGAAAGCCCCCATCTGCTTGCCTTTGCAGTCTTTATCGCTTCAATTGCGGATTCAATGATCTCGCTTCTGCTAATTACCCTTCTTTCCTCTGACACAGGCATTTATAGCACAATTCTTACTTACATGTTTCTTCAGGCATTTATTTCGGCATCAATTGCTGCGCTTTTTTATGCTTCCTGTACCTTTGTCAGGCAAAGGCTAGTCTCTTGAGCAAACAGCAATATGTCAGGGGTGGACAAGACCTTGGGAGAAGACTCTACTTCCTCTCTGTGGCTGCTGCTGTCCTTTTTGCCGTGATTCTCACCAGGCTCTGGTTTCTGCAATTTATCGAGGTGGACAGGCTCAAGGAGATGTCTGAAAACAACCGGCTTCGATTTATTCCTGTTGCCGCATCAAGAGGGGCTCTTATAGACAGAAACGGCAAGGTTATTGTTAATAACACACCATCTTTCAGTCTTGCCGTAATTCCTAATGAAGTGACTGATAAGGATTATCTTATCGATAATGTTGCAAAGGTTTTAAAGCTGGATAAGGAAGAGCTGCTTGCCAAATGGGAGAAGGGGAAGGGGCGGGCAAAGTATATACCGATAATACTCGCATCAGGTCTTACCCGTGATCAAGTCGAGTATTTTGAAGAGAACAATCTTCGTTTAAATGGGCTTGAAATCGAAGTTAAGCCGGTACGCGAGTACCCGAATGTTTCCCTTGCATCCCATCTTCTTGGCTATATTGGTGAGGTCTCCGAAAAAGAGCTCACTGTACCTGAATTTTCAAACTACAATCCTGGAGATTATATAGGGAAAAGCGGTATTGAAAGAAGCTTTGAAAGCTATCTGCATGGCGATGATGGCGGCAGGCAGATTGAGGTTGATGCCAGGGGCCGTTATCTTCGCACACTCAATGAAACTCTCCCTGTTCCTGGTCAGAGCCTTGTGCTGACAATAGATATTGACCTGCAGAAAGCTACCGAAAAAGCCCTTGGCGATAAGGCCGCAGCAGTTGTAGCAATGGATGTGAACAGCGGTGAAATCCTATCATTTGCTAGCAACCCAGGCTTTGATCCTGCGCTCTTTACCGGAAGGATGCCTCCTGAAATATGGAAACAGTATCTTGAGGATAAACGCCGTCCTCTTGAAAACAAGGCTCTAAAGGGAATGTATCCTCCTGGTTCCACATTCAAGATGATCACAGCTCTGGCTGGGCTTTCAGAGGGGCTTATCGATGAGAATACTACCGTGAACTGTACCGGTGAGCATAAACTTGGCAATGCAACTTTCCGTTGCTGGAACAAAAAAGGGCATGGCAGAGTCAATTTAAAAAGTGCCTTGAGAGAGTCCTGTGACGTCTACTTTTACCAGCTTGGTGAAAGACTAGGTGTTGATAAGATAGCTGAGTACGCAAAAAAATTCGGTCTTGGTGAGCCTATAGGCATAGGCATTGATGGTGAAAAGAGTGGAGTTGTTCCGACAGCTGCCTGGAAAGAGAAAAAAACCGGTACCAAGTGGTTTAAAGGTGAAACACTTTCTGTCTCAATCGGTCAGGGTTATCTGACTGCAACTCCACTTCAACTTGCAGCAATGACAGCCGGACTTGCAAACGATGGCAAAATATACCGGCCCCATGTAGTTAAAAAAATTCTTGACCGTGACGGTAAGACACTCAGGGAATATGCTCCGGAATTACTTAAAAATAGCAGCCTTAAGCCTGATCATTTGCGGCTTGTGAAAGAGGGGATGCTGGCTGTTGTTAACGAGCCACGCGGTACCGGTGCTGCTGCCAGACTTTATGAGGTCAAGGTCGCCGGAAAGACCGGTACATCTCAAGTTGTTAAACAAAAAGATGCCAAGATGGCGCTTGCCTACCTGCATCGCGATCATGCCCTTTTTGTCGCATTTGCCCCTTATGATAAGCCGGAAATAGCCATTGCCGTAGTTGTTGAGCATGGAGAGCATGGCGGCGGAGCAGCAGCCCCTGTTGCCGGGCAGATACTCCGTAAATATTTCGAGTTGAAAGGGGTAATCAAGCGTCCAGTGACCGATTCAGATATTGATGAGTCGGACAACGAGAGTGACGGGGGTGGAGATTGATTGACAGAAGGCTGCTCACAAACTTTGACTGGAAGATTTTCTTATTGATTACTGTAATCGTTGCGCTCGGTGTATTGAATATTCACAGTGCAAGTGCATCGTATAAGCTCGCCGGGCTATCCTACTCTGTGAAGCAGATATACTGGTTCATGATCGGGATAATGCTGGTAGTTTTAACCTGTAGTGTTGATTATCACATCCTTGAAGACCTTTCTTTCTGGTTTTACGGCATTCTCATAGTTTTTCTTCTACTGGTTCTTGTAGTCGGAAAAACTACCATGGGTGCAACAAGATGGCTTCATCTCGGATTTTTCACAATTCAGCCTTCGGAGCCGATGAAAATTGTCATAACCGTAACATTTGCCAGTTTCTTCACAAGGGTTGCTCCCCAATCTCTGCTAGGTCTCAAGGAGATCATCAGGCCACTTGCCATACTTATGGTTCCTGCACTCTTAATTGCCAAGCAACCTGATCTGGGTACAGCAATCATGGTATGTCTCGTTGCCGGCTCCATAATTCTTGCTGTCGGTGTGAGATGGAGCACCATGCTGACATTGATTCTTACCGCTATTCCGATCCTCTTTATTGCCTGGAACTTTCTTCTGCGCGCTTATCAGAAAAACAGGGTGTTGAACTTTTTAAGTCCTGAGCGGGATCCGTTAAAAAGCGGCTATCACCTTATCCAAAGCAAGATTGCAGTCGGTTCAGGTGGCATTACCGGCAAAGGTTTCATGCATGGGACCCAGTCCCAGCTCAGATTTCTCCCGGAGCAGCATACTGACTTCGCGTTTTCGGTTTTTGCAGAAGAGTGGGGTTTCATCGGCTCAATTGTCGTACTTGCACTCTATTTTGCACTGATCATATGGGGGATGAATGTTGCTGCACGATGCAATGACCGCTTTGGAACCCTTCTGGCTGTAGGCGTCACAGCGATGCTCTTTTGGCATATCATCATAAACATCGGCATGGTTATCGGGCTTTTTCCGGTGGTAGGGGTGCCCCTGCCTCTTTTCTCCTACGGGGGGACATCCATGATCACATCGATGATAGGTGTAGGCCTGTTGATGAATATTAACATGCGAAGGTTCATGTTCTAGCTCATGTAACTGTCATGACTTAATGAACCCCTCAAAATCAATCAGCAACGCAGCCGCAATGAACGTATCGAGCTCATCGCGCTCTAAACCTGTCAGCTGCTTTGTAAAGGCCCTGCCTAGAATCCCTTCTCTATGGAAAGCTTCCCTGAACTTCCATTTCAGCGAATCAAGCTGAAGCGGGTCGATCCCGGTAAAATTCAGGGTGCACCACTCGCTTTCCATGACTTCGCCGCAGATGTCTACAAGGGGCAGGCCATGGAGCCGGCAGGTCATGGGGCGGTATTCATATAACAGGCAAAGTCCGTTTTCATCGAGCAGCAGGCAGGGGGTGTCATTATCCGATGCCATTAGCTCTTCGATCTCATCTTCACTATGACTGTTCAGGATAAACGGCTGTTCAAACTCCGGCCAGAGAGCCTGAATGACCTTGATTCGCTCCCTGGCTTTAAGCCTGAGAGTGTCCTGCATCTCAGCAGAAAGGAGATCAAAACCTCTTTTAAGGAGAGCCCCATCGAGCATGGTAATATCAAAGAGGCCGCGGCAGCATTTGCTGCATCCTTTTACGCAGATAATCTGCTCCTGGTGGTGCGTCAGGCATGAGTTGAACCATGCGTCCACCTCTGCCAGAAGATGTGCATATTTATCAAGAGTTGACATTATCGCTGCTCCCTGTGTGCCTATCGATGCTGTGTGACTATAGCAAAAACGGTAGATGACAGCCACCTTCGATCGTGTGCCGGTTTAAATATCTGATTTCTGATCAATGTTCATATGAAGTGAGCTGATGAACCCTATGGATTTTTTCTTTCGCTTCGTGCTAGAGTAAATCACATTCACACTCAAAAAGGGGCTATTCATGTATAGATTAAAGATAGTTACATCATTTGCTGCTGCCCATAACCTGCTGAATTATCATGGCGATTGTGAAAATCTTCATGGTCATAACTGGAAGGTTGAAGTCACTGTCGGTGCGCTCAATCTCGATAAAGCCGGGCTTGGCATAGACTTCAAAATCCTCAAGGCAAAGACAAAAGAGCAGCTTGCACTTCTAGATCACAAGTATCTGAACGAGCTTGACTGCTTCAAGGGACAGTCTCCCTCCTCCGAGAATATTTCAAGATTCCTCTACCACGAGCTCTCCCGGATTCTCAATAATGACAACGTCACCGTTGAGATGATCACCGTATGGGAGTCGGACAACGCAGCAGCAAGCTACTATGAGTAATTCTACCGCTAATTTGATCGAACTCTTTTCCTCTATTCAGGGAGAAGGGTCTCAGATCGGTCTTCGGCAGGTTTTTATCCGTTTTTTCGGCTGCAACCTCTCCTGTGAATACTGTGACACCAATGTCGGTGTTGACGCCGGCCTCTGCAGAATTGAACAGACTCCAGGCAGGGCCGATTTCAAGGAGATAGCAAATCCTGTCGACATGAACCTGGTTCTGTCCCATCTGCAAGGGTGGGTGCAGGAGTGGCCAAAGGTTCATCACTCCATTTCCCTTACCGGCGGAGAGCCTCTCCTGCATCTGGACACCCTGCATCGCTGGCTTCCCGAGCTCAGACTAATCCTCCCGGTTCACCTTGAAACCAATGGAGTTCTTCACTTTGCCCTCTCCAGAGTTATTAGCGATATTGACTACATCAGTATGGATATAAAACTGCCATCTTCTTCCGGCGAGATCGACCTTTGGGAGCATCACCGGCAGTTTCTCGAAGTTGCCGTTCAGGCCGAGGTTTCTGTTAAAATTGTTGTCAACTCTACTACCGAGCTCTGGGAAATCGAGCGTACCGCTGGTATGATTGCCGCTGTTGACTGCAATATCCCTCTCATAATACAACCTGAGACAGCCGATGATCTGTCAATCAGGATTTCAACCCTTTCGCTGCTGGAACTTCAGGAGGTTGCTTCGCTTATTCTCCCTGATGTCAGGATAATTCCCCAGACGCACAGATTCATTGGCCTTCTCTGATCACTTCACTTATATTTGCCTTTACAATTTGGCAGTAGTCAGGCTATATTTCATTGCTTAAATTCGCTGAATTGCAAAGAGCCCAATGTCCATCAAAAATATCCGTAATTTTTCCATTATCGCCCACATCGACCACGGCAAATCGACCCTTGCAGACAGGCTTCTGGAGTACACAGGAGCGCTTTCTGACCGCGAAAAGCAGGATCAGTTCCTCGACAAGATGGATCTGGAGCGCGAGCGCGGCATTACTATCAAGGCACAGACTGTCCGTCTCAATTACACTGCCAATGACGGCACTCCTTATATTCTCAACCTGATTGACACCCCTGGTCACGTTGACTTTACCTACGAGGTGTCACGCTCCCTTGCCGCCTGTGAAGGCGGGCTACTGGTTGTTGATGCCTCCCAGGGGGTTGAAGCACAGACCCTTGCCAACGTTTATCTTGCCCTTGATAATAATCTCGAAGTATTCCCGGTGCTGAACAAGATAGATCTTCCTGCTGCAGAACCTGAGCGGGTTATTCAGGAGATAGAGGATATTATCGGCATAGATGCCCATGACGCCGTACTGGCAAGCGCCAAGCAGGGGATAGGCATTCATGAGATTCTTGAGGAAATTGTTAAAAAGATCCCTGCTCCCAAGGGTGACATTAATGCACCTCTGAAAGCGCTCCTCTTTGATTCCTGGTACGATCAGTATCAGGGGGTCATCATCCTTGTCAGGATATTTGACGGGGTCCTGAGTAAAGGCGACAAGCTTTTGCTGATGGCGACCAAGGGCAGCTATGAGGTGCTTAAAGTCGGTGTTTTTGCTCCTGTCATGAAAGAGGTGCAGTCTCTTTCCGCCGGTGAAGTAGGTTTTGTTATTGCCGGTATACGGGACGTTGCCGATGCCAAAGTCGGCGACACGGTAACCCACGCCCTTACTCAATCTAAAAAGCCCTGTGCGGCAGCGTTTACCGGTTTTAAAGAGGTAAAGCCCATGGTTTTTTCAGGACTTTACCCGATTGATACTTCCCAGTACGAGCAGCTTCGTGATGCTCTGGCAAAACTTAAATTGAACGACTCATCTTTCTCCTTCGAGCCGGAAACATCCATGGCCCTCGGATTCGGCTTCAGGTGCGGTTTTCTCGGTCTTCTCCATATGGAGATTATTCAGGAGAGACTTGAGCGGGAGTTTAATCTTGATCTGATAACCACCGCTCCGACGGTTGTTTACAGAATCCACCGGACTGACGGCTCCCTGCTTCAGATCGAGTCTGCTGCCAAGTTGCCGGAGCTGTCACATATCGACTATATTGAAGAGCCGTTTATCCTTGCTCATATTCATGTGCCCAACGATTTCGTCGGTGCTGTGCTGGCTCTTTGCGAAGAAAAGCGCGGTGTCCAGCGCGAGATTAAATATCTGACCACGACCCGTGTCATGATCATTTATGAGCTGCCGCTCAATGAGATAGTTCTTGATTTTTATGATCGGCTGAAATCGATATCCAAAGGTTACGCATCACTTGATTATGAACATCTGGACTACCGCAAGAGCGAACTTATAAAGCTGAACATTCTTATCAATGACGAACCTGTTGATGCCCTCTCGCTCATTATCCACCGTGACAAGGCTTACTACCGTGGTCGTGATCTTGTCAAAAAGATGAAAGAGCTTATCCCTCGGCAGATGTTCGAAGTGGCAATCCAGGCGGCAATAGGTAACAAGGTGGTTGCCCGCGAAACTGTCAAGGCGATGCGCAAGGACGTTCTTGCCAAATGCTATGGCGGTGATATTTCCCGGAAACGCAAGCTGTTGGAAAAGCAGAAAGAGGGGAAGAAGCGGATGAAGAGTGTCGGTAACATTGAGTTGCCGCAGGAAGCGTTCCTGGCGATTTTGAAAGTGGAAGATTAGAAAGACAGCTGTTTAGGCTGAAGACTGAAGGCTAAAGTAGAGTCTTTAAAACCTTCAGCCTATCAACCTTACAAGAGGTTCCCATGGCAGACCAACAAATAGAGATAAACCCGGCTACCGGCGAAACAGTCAACAAGAAGCATATCGTTCGCGAGTATGCCGAATCCATAATTGTTGCGATAATTCTTGCCCTGATTATAAGGACATTTCTGGTGCAGGCATTCAAAATTCCTTCCGGTTCCATGGAGGATACTCTGTTGATTGGTGATCATCTTTTGGTGACCAAGTTTCTTTATGGTACAAAAATCCCATTCACCGACAAGAAGATCTTCAAAATACGCGATCCCCGACAGGGTGATGTAGTTGTTTTCGAGTATCCGGAAGATCCAAGTAAAGATTTCATCAAGCGTGTTGTCGGTGTTCCCGGTGATGTTGTTGAGGGGCGTGACAAAAAGGTTTTCGTGAACAACAAGCCGTTCGAAAACCCACATGAGATTCATAAGGACAAGGAAATCATCCCAAAGGCACAGAATCCACGGGACACTTTTGGACCGATTACTGTCCCTGTTGATTCTTATTTTGTCATGGGTGACAACCGTGATCGCTCCTATGACAGCCGTTTCTGGGGAGTTGTGAAAAGTCCTGCCATTCGTGGCAAGGCACTGATCAAATACTGGTCATGGGATAGTGAAAAATTCACCGTAAGATTTAAAAATATCGGCAGGTTGATCGACTAGTTAATGCTACAATTGCTGATAAATCTTGTTTTTATTATGGTTGCAGCTACTTCAGCTTTTGCCGAAGAGAGCCGCCCGCTAACCACTCCGGCAGATCAGCAACTGATCCTCAAAGAGACTCCTCAACCTGACAAGCCGCTCTTTGACTGCCTTCAGGCAATGCCGACAGTAAAGGGAATTACTGTAGCCGATCTTGACAGGAAGCGTTTTGAGCGCCTCAAGGAGATGCAGAAGCAGATTGCCAGTCAGCGTGCGTCAATGCTCGATTTCGATGGGTATGTCAAATGGATGGGGGGAACCCTGGCCAGCTACTCCAGGTACGTGGAGGCAGGTTCCTTTGCCGCCGGATTTGCACGGCTTCTTCCGATCCCCTATGCAGGCCAGGCAGGTCAGTTCTCAAAGTTTGTTGCCCATTTTGCACTTTCCCTGAGTAACACCTCAGTGTCGGTAAAACAGTATCTTGGCTCCTCCCAGCAGTTCCTTGCCAAGGTTGATGCCCTTGGGGAATCGGGACAGGGGAAGGAGAGCGAAATGGCTTTTCTGACCTTTTATGCCGATCAGCAGCTTACCAGAGATATGACAGATCTGCAGGGGAAGCTTTCTACCATCTCCGAGCTTTCGACTTCTGCTCTTTCTTTTCTGATAAGCCTTCAACAGTATCTTGCCAGCACTGATGAGTATTGGCAAAAGACAAAGTCTCTTCTTGCAAAAAAGGATACTGACAAGGCAGAGAAAGGTGCCCTTGCCGGAAGCATCGATGGTCTTAAGGCAAGAACTGAAGGTTTTAATAAAGGGTTGAATGTTTATGGTGAAAATGTGAGTAAAACCTTACCGATTATAACAACTCTTGTTGCATATGACGGACTTAGACAGGAACTCGAAAGTAAATAAATTTATTAGAGGATGATACGGTATGAATGATAATTTCGATAATGATATTCAGGAAGAGAGTTTTGCCGAGCTTTTTGCCGCAACCGAGTCAAAGAGCGGCAGGCTAAAGCCGGGACAACAGGTTCAGGCCAGAGTTCTGCATATGACTGCTGAGTGGATTTTTCTCGATATCGGTCAGAAGGGTGAGGGAGTTCTTGATATTCGCGAACTGACCAATGCTGATGGCGAATTGACTGTTGTTCCTGGTGACAAGATCACCGCCTGGTTTACCGGCGGGGTTAAGGGTGAACTTCGCTTCAGCACAAAAGTTGGCGGTATCGGTGCTGCAGATCGCTCTATGCTCGAAGATGCTTTTAATGCCGGAATACCGGTTGAAGGTTCTGTAGAGAAGGAGATCAAAGGGGGGTTTGAGGTGAAGATTGGCTCCAATCGCGCATTTGCACCGTTTTCGCAGATGTCTCTTCGCCGCGTTGCCGATGCTTCTGTCTTTGTCGGTAAAAAACTTAAATTTATGATCACCGAATATGCAGAAGGTGGACGTAACCTGATTGTCTCCCACCGTGCAATCCTTCAAGAAGAGGCTGCCCGTGAGAAAGAGCTTCTTAAAGACTCACTCTCTGTCGGCATGAAATTGAACGCTGTGGTTACCTCAATCCAGAAATTCGGTGCTTTTGTCCGCGCAGGTGGCATTGAAGGTCTTTTGCCCATATCTGAAATCGGCTGGAAGAGGGTGAACGACGTCTCCGAAGTTCTTTCGGTTGGCGATGAAATCTCCGTTGTGCTGAAAAATATCGACTGGGAGAACGACAAATTCTCCTTCAGCCTCAAGGATACCCTGGCCGATCCATGGGAAACTATGACTGACCGCTTCCCGATCGGCTCATCACACAGCGGAACAGTGTCACGACTTGCCCAGTTCGGCGCCTTTGTCACCATTGGCGACGGTGTTGACGGCCTTCTTCACATTTCGAAAATAGGGAAGGGGAAGCGGATCAATCACCCCAAGGAAGTCCTTCACGAAGGGGAAGTTGTAGAAGTCCTCATTGAGGCTGTTGACAGGGAAAACAAGCGTATTTCCCTCGCCCTTGCCGAGGCAGTCCGCGCAGCAAACGAAGCTGAGGAGAATATGGCAGCCTTCCGTCAGCAGTCAGCTGAAGCGCCTTCAGGGATGGGAACGTTTGCTGATCTCCTCAAGGGGAAGTTTTCCGTGCAGAAATAGAGACACTTTACAGGAAGTAATCAAAAGGCCGCATCTCCATTTTTGGGTGATGCGGCCTTTGTTTATAGGAATCTGTAACTGTTTACAGGTTCTGCAATAAGGTGTACTAATAAGCACAAATCAAAATGGATAATTTACAAAAATGTCTGCTAATCCCCGTCAATTCTCACTTCTAAAGCACCGCCCGCTGCTCAGGTTTGTTACTGCCAGGGCTGCGGCAACCATTGCCTATCAGATGATGGGGGTCGGGGTCGGCTGGCAGGTGTACGATCTTACCCACAAGGCGCTTGACCTGGGGCTGGTCGGGCTTGCCCAGTTTCTTCCTTCCATACTGTTAGTGCTGCTGGTCGGCCACCTGGCAGACCGCCATGACAGGAAGATGATAGTCTTTACTGCCCAACTGGTGGAGGCCATGGCCCTTTTTGGGCTTGCCGCTTTCATGACAATTTACGGTGTTAACCGGGAGACGATTTTCATTTTTCTCCTCGTCATGGGGACTGCCCGCTGCTTTGAATTCTCCACCCTGCAAACCCTGGTACCTGCCCTTGTTGAGCCGGAACATCTCCCCCAGGCAATGGCAGCAACCTCCTCGGTCCGCCAGGCAGCGACCATAGCCGGCCCAATGCTCGGCGGCTTCCTTTATATGGCAGGGCCCATTACCGTCTACTGCGTCAGCGCCGTTCTTTTTATGATATCAGCAATTATGATTGCGCTTCTACCGGTGCGTCAGACAAAGGCTCATCGCGAACCAGCCAGCTTGAAGACGGTTCTTGCAGGGATTACCTTCATCCGGAGTAATCCCGTCGTCTTTGGTGCCATATCTCTTGATCTTTTTGCCGTTCTTCTTGGTGGAGCAACTGCTCTTCTCCCTGTTTTTGCCCGTGATATCCTCTTCGCCGGACCGACCGGCCTTGGCATACTGCGGGCATCTCCCGCCCTTGGAGCCCTCGGTGCATCCATCTATCTGGCCCGCTCACCCCTTGCCGGTAATGTTGGCAGGACGCTGTTTGCAGCGGTCAGTGCGTTCGGGGTGATGACCATACTGTTCGGCCTGTCCCGGTCACTGCTCCTTTCCTGCCTGGTTCTGGCAGCCATGGGGTGGGTCGATATGATCAGTGTGGTGATTCGCTCTTCGCTGGTTCAGCTTGATACGCCCGATGAGATGCGGGGCCGGGTCAGTGCAGTCAATGCCGTTTTTATAGGTACATCAAATGAGCTGGGGGAGTTTGAGTCCGGAATCACAGCCGCCTGGTTCGGAGTTGTTCCGGCTGTCCTGATCGGTGGGTTCGGTACACTTGCGGTTGTGCTGATCTGGACGGGGCTCTTTCCGGAATTGAAAGCCCGTCAGCGGCTTCAGAAGGGATGAAACATACGGCAACAGCCATTTTATTTTTGCAATTTTACTTATTCACCCGGTACTTTCTCACCATATCTATCGGATGATATGAGCTCTTCGCAGCTTTAAGTCCGCTCTCCCCCAGATCCTGTTCCCTGTTGACATAGATGTATTCTCCCGTCAGAGAGCGGCAGAACTCGCGGTTCACCAACTGGGCCAATCCTTCGAGAAATGGATCAGACTTTTCAAAGTGGCAGACAAAGGTGTTGGTGTTGAGTCTTTCGCCGAGGGCAAAGGCTGAAACCCCCCGTTCAGTTAGAACTACCACTCCCTCAAGTCCAAGCTCATCGGCACGTTCAACCCCTTCGCGTGTTGCTCCAACCTCAGCTGTCATGGATCTGCTCAGGTACTGGCTGTGAGCCATCTCCCACCCATGGAGAAGTCCCAGACTGGAATGCTGGTGCCGCTTGCTATAGGGTTCTACAGTGTAACTGTTTCTCAGGGAGAAGTAATTAATCCGGTTTTTCTTCTTGTGGTAAAGTTTACCCGGAAGATCGGCGAGATTGCTTTTCAGGTAGAGATAGTCGTCATTGTCCCTGTCGGCAACTATGGTGCAGCCTTCTTCAGAGAGATGCTCTGTGATAAACCGCTGATCGGCCCCGTACAGGGTGTTCCCCTGGGAAAGCATGTACCTTGCAGCTTCACTGCGATCTCCGCAAAGTGGTGGGAGAACATAAGGCTGGCTGTCATAGCCGCAGCCGAGGATAACAAGGCTGCCTTTGACTGTTGTCAGCCTGTACTGGTGGATCTCCCTGAAGAGAAAGATGTTGGCGAAAGAAAGTTCGGAAACAGACGGCTGAATTTCTCGAAAAAAACCTGTCAGCAGCTCTCTGTCGGAGATATTGATCGGTCTTGAAGCCGGGTATTGAGGAATTTGAGCAGTCATTGTCCAGTTATTCCGAAAGTTTGTTTCTGAAGATGAGGACTGCTGCAACAAAGGAGATTACTGCAAAGATGCAAAGGTTTGCACAGTACATAATGGAAAAACTCCCGGTAACCATACTCTGCCGAGCTCCCTCAAACAGGGCTGTTGTGGGTAGCAGGCGGATGAACGGGGCTATTGAAGGCGGGTAGGAGGAGAGGGGGAAGAAGAGACCCGACATGAAAATAAGTGGCATGATCAGTACCGCCTCAACCCGGCCGATTGTCTCCGGTTTGTCAAGCAGGGTGCCGCTGATGACACCGGCGCAGGAGAAGAGCGCCGAGCCCGGTATGAGAAAGGCTAGATAGGCCAGAAGGCTTGACAGCTGGAAGCGGAAAGGAGTGATGGCAAAGATGACAAGTGCAACAGCAACCCCTTTGATAAGACCGTGGGAGAAGCCGGAGAGTATCTTGGCGATGACTATTTCCGAAACAGAAACCGGGGTGACACGGTACGATTCGATGGTGAACTGTACCCGACGGTGAAACCAGAGGCTCCAGACGCTCTCGTTGTAGGCGGCATTCACCGCAGTCATGGTAATCAGCCCTGGCGCGATGAACAGACCATAGGGGACACCGTCCACAAGGCCGATATAACCCTGCATCCCAATGCTGAAGGCAAGGTAAATAGTCAGCGGATAGGCAATGACGGCAATCATCTCGGAGAGTATGCTTCGTCGAAGGACCAGCATGTCACGGCGCCAGACAGCCATTGCACCCATGAAATTCATTCGCGCACCCCTTCGCCGGTCAGGCTGATAAAGACCTCTTCCAGGGTATTCTCCCTGAGTGAGATGCGGCGCAGTTCTGCACCGTTAAGGGCTGTTATTACCTCTGCCAGACATTCCCAACGCTCCAGAGATACATCTACAACTCTGCCTGTTATAGTGAACTTGCCGACGCAGGACATATTTTCGAGTATCTTCGCATAGTGCTCAGACCCTTCAGCAAACTCAATTTCGTAAGTAGCACCGCCGGTCAGTTTCGCTTTCAGTTCGGCACTGCTCCCCATGGCAATGAGTCTGCCGTGATCCATGATGGCAACTCGTTCGCAGAGGTGTTCCGCCTCCTCAAGGTAGTGGGTAGTAAGAAATATAGTCATCTTACCTGCAATCGTTCGAATGTAATCCCAGACTGCACGGCGCGACTGGGGATCGAGACCGGTTGTCGGTTCGTCGAGAAACAGTACCTTAGGCTCATGCAGCAGCGCTCTGGCAACAACGAGTCTTCTCTGCATGCCGCCGGAGAAGGTGTCAGGAAAATCATGTTGTCGTCCGGCAAGTCCGAAAAGCTCCAGCAGTTCATCAATTCTGCGTTTGTAGGTTTTCTTCTCCATAGAGTGAAGCCGGGCGTGAAGCTCAAGGTTTTCCCTGGCTGTCAGATAGCGGTCAAGGCTGTTTTCCTGGGGGACTACACCAATAAGACTGCGAATTTCGCGGCCGTGCTGAGCGCTGTTCATGCCGTAGACAAAGGCTTCGCCGGAGGTGGGACTCATCAATGTGGTCAAGATGCGGATCAGGGTGGTTTTGCCGGCACCGTTCGGGCCAAGCAGGGCGAAAATCTCACCTTTTTTGATCTCCAGATCAAAGGAATCAAGAGCCGTAAGAGAGCCGTAGCGCTTGGTGACAGAGCGGACAGAAATGGCTAAGTCCGGATTATTTCCTGTGGTGGGGCTGTTTGTTGGTGGAGGTTGCATATAAATAAAATAGCCCCCTTATCTGATTATGACAAGGGGGCTATTGAGTTTAATCTGCTCGACCTCTAAATATTCTGCGCATCCACAACAGCGATTGCGGCCATGTTGACGATATCG
>JACABD010000060.1:0-14587 GCA_013377075.1 Geobacteraceae bacterium
TTGAAAAGAAAAACCGCTGGCCCGGTAAGGAACCTTCCCTTCGGGGCCAGCGGCATTTCACTACAGATACTAACTCCGAATTACAGCAGCAGTTACATGCACTGCTTGAAGATACCGATCATGTCCTGCAGACCTGTATCAGTCGGGTTACCCTCGGTGCAGATATCGTTGACAGAGAAGCGTGACAGCCCTTCGATGTCTTTTTCGAGCAGGCCGAGATCCTTGAAAGTCTTGGTGATACCAAGGTCTGCTTTCAGTTCCAGACATGCATCAATAAATGCCTGGCCGGCTTTCATATCGGACATTCCGCTTACATCAATTCCGGCAGCGATAGCCATCTGCTTGAAGCGCTCAGGACATGCCGGGAGATTAAACGACATGACCGGACCAAGACCAATGGCGTTGCAGAGACCGTGCGGCGCATCGTACATACCGCCAAGAGCGTGAGCCATACTGTGAATAAGGCCAAGACCTGCACTGTTGAAGCTGTATGCTGCTGCCATTTCAGCCCAGACCATAGCTTCTACAGCTTTGTCATTGTTTCTGTTCATGGAAGACTGACGCAGGTTTCCGAAAATCAACGAAATTGCATTGAGGCCGGGACCGTAGGCAGAGAGCACACCAAGACGTGAGGTGATTGCTTCAACGCCGTGGGCAAGTGCGTCCATACCGGTATATGCTGCAAGGTCGCCAGGCATGCACTGATGGATCAACGGGTCATTGACTGACTTGCTTGGTGTGCAGTTCGGATCGAACAGCGCCATTTTGTATCTTTTGTCAGTGTGGTTGATAATCGAGAAACAGGAAATTTCTGAACCGGTTCCTGATGTGGTGTTGATGGCAAGCTGGGGAATAGTGTTGGCCTTGGTTGCCTTGAATGCGCCTTCGAAGCTGCGGACATCCTGGCCGTCGTGGCTGTGAACAAGTTTGATTGCCTTACAGGCGTCATGGGAGCTACCGCCGCCAAGGCTGATGATGCCGTCGAATTTGCCTGCTGCCAGAACTTTAGCGCCTGCCATAACTTCATGGTCTTTCGGGTTTGGAGTTACTTTGTCAAATACTTCGGAAGCAACGCCTGCAGACTTCAGCACACCCTGAATCGTCTCAACAATGCCTGTGCCGCGAAGGCCTGTGGTGACGATAAGAGCATTGGTCATTCCAAGTGACCTTGCGTCGTTACCAACCATTGTATGTGCACCCCAACCGACGTTTACGGATGGATATGCGTGCATCATCTTGATCGGGTATTCCAGTCTTTCATTCTTAAGGGTCCGTTTTACATCTTTGTTGTGAGACATGGGTACTTCCTCCTTTTTTTTGTGTTGGTTAGTTTGCACTACCTGTACGACTTTGAAATGATACGATCCAGCAAGTTACGCTTGCCGCGCCTGCTACCACCTCCCCATAACCTGGTTTTACAATCAGATACCCGTACTGCTATGGAGCCGGGTATAATTGTTTTAACGCTCATCATGAGCAACTTGTTAATGACATTAGCAAGTTGAGTGCCAACATAAAATCATGTTTTATTTCGGTGATTTATGACTGTTATTCTAAAATCGGATTAGTGGAAGGCAAAAGCTGCGGGGCAATATGAAACAGTTTTATACAACTATAGCCAGAATAGTTGTATTTACGGCTATGGATTTTATCTACAGTGGGGATTTTTCACACAGTTGGTATTTGCATAGTCAATGCAGACGACTCAATTTATGTTGATAGATGGCTTTTCTCAGCGTGCAGCGGTCATCGGCGACCATAAAATCACCAAAACTCCCCCGGGCGCGGCCCATGCAACCACCGCCGCAGCATGCTTTCAGCGGGCAATACCTGCATTCAGTGACCTGATCAGATCGGCAATGGCTGAGACGCTGTAGTGATGACCAGAGCGGAACCCCTTCAGCTATGGCTAAAAGAAGCCCCTTTTCGAAAACCCTGACGACAGAGTATTCATCGGCATGACACATGAGGCAGGGATAGAGCCTCCCTTGTGGCGTAAGGTAGGGATTTTCGATGAAGCTGCAGCATTCAACGCGAATCGATTCACCGTTATACCACTCCAGCGCGGCTACGGTACCGAGTCGGGCGTAAACGTCGCGGAAATGAGCATCCTCATCATAACGCTCCAGAAGTCTTAAGTACTGCTCCAGGGCAGGTGGTGCAACCAGTGCCGATTCCGTAGCGCGGCCGCACATTACAATGGCCCCGGTAGAGACAGAGCCGATTCCCATCCGGTCGGCAAAATCGAGCAGTGGCGGTATCTCTTCGAGGTTGTGGCCCATCTCGGTGCAGAAAATGGCGATCCTTGGGCCAAGTCCTGCCTGCACCAGCATTTCTATCCCCTGCAACGCTCCACTGAAGGCCCCCTCACCCCTTACCGGATCGTGGGTTAGCGGCGAAACGCCATCTAGACTGATCTGCAGTGTCAACCCCGGGAAGTCCAGCTTGTGCAGACTGTCAATCTGTTCAGAATTCATGAGCATGGCATTTGTCTGGAGTATGACTTTTTTAAAGCAGAGCGAAACAGAGAACTGCAGTATCTCAAGCCAGTGAGGATGGCAAAGCGGCTCACCGCCGGTGATGCGGATTCCCTCTCCGCCGATGGCGGCAAAATCGGCCATAATTCGGCGAACGGTTCCCAAGGGGACATTGCCGGGGGATGACCCCTCCCCTGCCCTGACCCAGCAATGACTACAGGTGAGATTGCAGCTGCCGGTAATGGAGAAGGTGAGCATTTCAGGAAAACGCAAGCCTGCCTGATTCAATTGATAACTGGGCTCTGAAGAGGTCATGGTCTGATCAAATTCCATACATTGAGGAATTTCCCCACACATGGGTATTTTATACCCATATTCCTTGAGTCAAGTGTAGAGAAAAACCACAATAGAGTCTGGAGCGGGATATGGGGGGATATGGGGGATTATGCGAAGTTGAACCTATGGGGTAATGAGCGAAATCTCTGCTCCAGGGGTAACGATCCCCCCTTTGATCACCCGGGCGAATATCCCCTCTTTGGGCATGACACAGTCACCGGCCTGATAAAATATTGCACAGCGGGTATGACACTCCTTGCCGATCTGGGTAACCTCAAGCAGCGTGGAACCAAGCGTCAGTCTGCTGCCAATCGGTAGTGAAACAAGATCAATCCCGGTCGTTGTGATGTTTTCGGCAAAATCGCCGGCGCTGACATCCAACCCCATGGCGCGCATCTTGTCGATGCTCTCCTGGGCGAGAAGGCTGACCTGACGGTGCCAATCGCCAGCGTGGGCATCTCCGGCAATGCCATGTTCCGTGACAAGTTCAACAGATGGCACCGGCTTTTTACGCTCGCCTTTATTGAGACTGATACAGACTGCCAGAACTGAAGCGGACATAAATGTAACTCCTTTTTTATTAGGCTGAAGGTAGATAGGCTGAAGGCTGAAGGTTTTAAGCTTTAAGTAATTTACCTTCAGCCTTCAGCCTAATAACTTTCAGCCTATACAAGCCTATCCACCTATTGATGCCATGCTGAACGCTTGATGAGAGCACTCTTGGGGACTCATCTGGTGACCAGCCGGCTTTGTGTCGACGATCTTACCCAGTGCCAGGGCAAGCTGCTGATCGGATTCCCTCAATAAGTACGGTTTCAAGTCGACCAGCGACTCGGAAAAGAGACATCCTTTAGCAAGCCCGGAAGCAGTGACCCTGATGCGGTTGCATTCGGAACAAAAGTGGCTTGAGACCGGAGTGATGACTCCAAGAGTTCCGGGAGCGCCTGGTATACGGAAGTTTCTTGCCGGCCCGGCCATTTCTGTCTGTTCTGCCGGAATAAGGGTAAACCGCTCTGCCAATCTGGCAAGAATTTCTGCTCCCGGCACCACATGCCTCTGCCAGTTATGCTCACGGATTGCCGGCATGTATTCGATGAAACGGACAGTGGTCGCAGAGGTTGTCGCCATGGCAGCAAAATCAAGTATTTCGTGATCATTGACGCCGCGCATGACTACCATGTTGAGCTTGATCGGAAAACCGCACTCCCTGGCAGCCTCTATACCGGCAAGAACACGCTCCAGGTCACCGCATCGGGAAATATGTGAAAAGGTTGCCGGATTGAGAGAGTCAAGGCTGATATTGAGCCGCTGTACCCCTGCTGAGCGCAGATCGACAGCCATCTTGTCAAGAAGGACACCATTGGTGGTCAGTACCAGTTGTTCCAGCCCCTGGATTTCCGCGAGCTGATGCAGAAACTGGATAATCCCTTTGCGCACCAACGGTTCGCCACCGGTAATACGGATCTTGTCTATACCAATAGCAACGGCTGCCCTGGCAATACGGAGCAACTCTTCGTAGCTGAGAATTTCGCCGTGAGCGACTTTGCCGATACCCTCCTCTGGCATGCAGTAGGTACAGCGCAGATTGCAACGATCGGTCACAGAGAGGCGCAGGTAGTTAATAGTTCTGCCAAGAGAGTCAAAAAGAGCCATCTATATCTCCTATAATTCCAGACCGTAGCGTTCCAGTTTACTGTAAAGTGTCTTACGATCGATTTCCAGAATTTTAGCGGCCTGGCTCTTGTTCTGCTCAACCAGTTCAAGAACCTTCAGAATATGGTCCCGTTCAACAGTCCAGAGCGGCGAAGCGTTGAACGTTGCACTCTCTGACATTGTTACATTTACTGCCGGCGTATAAGACGGCTTTTGCGGTGCAAAGGGAAAGAGATCCGGTGTGATAATCGGCTCATTGGCAAGAATGCAGGCCCGGCGCATGGTATTGCGCAGCTCACGGACGTTCCCGGGCCACTGATAGGCGCAGAGGGAGGCCATGGCCTCATCGGTGATTTCCCAGCTGCGTGAATCATTATCATTACACTGCTGAATGAAGAACCAGGCCAGCGGAATGATATCATCCGGACGCTGCCGCAGGGGCGGCAGGGGGATCGGTAGAAGATTTATCCGGTGATAAAGATCTTCCCTGAATTCGCCCCGATTGACACATTCGGACAGGATCTTGTTGGAGGCAAAAACAAAACGAACATTAACACGGATATCGTGACTCCCCCCCATGCGGCGGAAGGTGCTGGTTTCGAGGATACGCAGCAGTTTTACCTGGACATCCAGCGGCATCTCAGACACTTCGTCCATGAAAAGAGTGCCGGTGTCGGCCAGTTCAAACAGTCCGGCCCGCATCTTGTTAGCGCCGGTGAAAGCACCCTGCATATGGCCGAACAGTTCGCTTTCCGCAGTATTTGCATCAAACCTGCCGCAGTTTACCGTTACAAAAGGTTTATTGGCACGACGGCTGGCGTCATGGACAGCCCGGGCGATGAGCTCCTTGCCGGTGCCGCTCTCTCCGGTGATAAGGACATGTTCGTCGGTTACCCCCCAGCGCTGTACTGTAGCAAGTACTTTCTGAATCGCCTCGCTTTTACCGACTATCTGATGATTCTCAAAACGTTTTATCTCTTTTTTCAGGTTGATATTTTCAAGACGGAGACGATTCTTTTCGCATGCCTTATCGATCAAAAGTTCCAGCTCATCAAGTTTTATGGGCTTGGTAAGGTAGTCATAGGCACCAAGCTTGATGCATTCCACGGCAGTTTCAATGGTGCCATGACCGGTAAACATGATAATTTCCGGAATATTTGACTCCAGCCGCATCAGTTTGAGCGCTTCGACCCCATCCATACCGGGCATGCGAATGTCCTGGAGAACAACGTTGAAAATTTCGTCCCTGTAGGCATTAAGACCTTCTTCGCCACTGGCCGTTGCCGTCACCTTGTAGCCGGAGCGGAACAGTTCCATCTGCAGGAGTTCCCGGAGAGATTTATCATCCTCGACAATGAGAACTTTCGTATCATTACGAACTATTTCTGACATGTAGGCATCCTTACTATGAATTTTGATCCCTTGCCCACCTGACTTTCTACGCTGATTTGCCCGCCAAGTCGCTTTACGATGTTGTAGGTGACAGCCAGACCAAGACCGGTCCCCTGCCCCACACCCTTGGTGGTAAAAAACGGATCCCAGATCTGATCGATCGCCTCTTTACTGATCCCGCAACCTGAATCTTTTATCTGGATCATAACCATGGATTTTTTCGTCATACCGGTGGTGATTTCCACATAGCCTTCACCACTGATGGCCTGATGAGCATTTATCAGCAGGTTCATGCAGACCTGACGCAGGCCGGTCGGATCGCCGAGAACATCGGGAAGATCACTCTGCAGGTTGGTGCGAATCTCGATTTTATCGTATCTGGACTTGAAGCGAACCAGTTCGAGCACTTCATTAATTACATCATTAACGTTAATATTACTGACAGCACCATCCGCCTTACGGCTGAATGAGAGCAGCGAATCAATGATCCCTTTGCAGCGATAGGACTCACGCACGATTACCTGAAGATATTTCTGAAAATCATCCAATCTTGGATCTTCTGCCAGCGAATGTTCCTCCTTGAAACGCCTGAGCAGCGCCTCGGCGTAACCGGCGACCGAAGAGAGCGGGTTATTGATTTCATGGGCAACACCGGCAGCCAGAACCCCGATACTGGAAAGCTTTTCGGCCTGAATCAGCTGCATTTCCTGAAGCCGCTTTTCGGTGATATCACGCAGGAAAACAAGGGCACGATTCTGCTCACCCTTGCTATCCTCAATCGTTGTTGCGGTAACATCAAAGTATCGCCCCGTCCCTTCGGTCGGTTGAAAACTTATAGACATTTCAATTTTTTCACCGGCCAATGCCCGCTCTACCGGGCAGTCATTAGGTGCTGTTTTGTGTTCAGGGTGAAAAAGCTCACGGCAGGAACTTCCTGAGAGGGTCTGCTGGGAGAAGTAATTTTGGCAAACATGGTTACGATGCTGCACCAGCCCACGGTTATCATAAACGACAACACCGTCAATGATGGAATCAAAAAGTGCCTGAAACTCACTGCTTTTGCTGCGCAGTCCAAGGTTTGCCGCTTCAAGTTCGTGGATTTTCTGTTTGACCTCGGCATAGAAACCGATTTTTGAGTTATCGAGTCCCAGCAGTCGCTCAAGCGATGATTCATCCATCTTTGTACGAACGGCAAGCTTGCTCATCAGTAGGCCCTTTCGAGAATATTCAGAAGATCCTCTTCATCAGCCTCTCGTGGCGACGTGGCAATGCAGACATCTTTCAACGCCTGACGTGCCAGCTCAGGCAGATCTTTTCGCTGCACACCGATACTACGCAGGCTGCGCGGTGCGCCACTTGCCTCCAGTAAGGAATCCAGAGATTCCTGAACCTTCTCGCTGGCTGCGCTTATATTTCCGTTGGAACGATGCCCGAGCCCCCAGGCAAGCTCCTCAAGCTTTTCAGTAACAACCGGGATGTCATAACGGATAACTTCAGGCAGCAAAATAGCATTAATACTGCCGTGATTTGCATCATAAAGACCACCTATGGGGTGAGCCAGAGCATGGACAATGCCGAGCATTGAGTTGGAAAACGCCATGCCGGCATGGAGACTGGCCCGTGCCAGGTTTTCCATATCCTCCGGTTTATGTTCATGTACAGCAGCAGCCAGACTGCCTGTCAGCAGACGCAGTGCCTTTATGGCATGAACATCGGTAAGAGTCGTCGAAGCAATGGAGAAGAAAGCCTCCATGGCATGACTGAGGGCATCGGTGGCAGTGGTACCGACAAATTCATCGGGTAGCGTTGACAGGGTGTCCGGATCAGTCAGGCTGATATCAGGAGCAACACAGCGACTCATGATACAGATTTTGCGCATATGCTCGGTGTCGCTGATAATGGCAAACTGGGAAACGTCCGAACCGGTGCCGCAGGTTGTTGGGCAGAGAACCAGCGGCGGCAGTGGGCGAATGATCCGGTCCGGCCCCTCGAAGTCTCTGATCTTGCCGCCATTGGAGACAAGGATGGCTATTGCCTTGGCCGCATCCATGGAGCTGCCGCCACCGAGGCCGACAATTACATCGGCGCCATGACGAAGATACTCCATTACCCCTGCATCAACTTCATGATCCTTTGGATTTGGCGTGATACCATCAAAGTAAATAAATTCAAGGCCGGCATCAAGCAGGCTCCGCATGGCCAGATCAACCCAGCCGGAATGAAAAAGACCCTTATCGCTGACTAGAAATATTTTTTTACCGCCAAGCCTTCTGGCGCAGGGACCTACCTGACTCAGCATTCCCCTGCCGAAAATTATTTCCGGCACTTCAAATTTATAATTGTGCAAACTGTTACTATGATCTACTGCCATTAACCACCCGTCCTTGGCGAATCACCCGCTCGCAACCCCGTAGTCGTTAGGAATCGACATCACGTAATATAATAATTACTAGCAATGCCCGTGCCCAATTCAAAACCTGGTTCTAAATAATGACATTTTCAAACCATTCCTGACTTTAATTAACACCAACTTTCTCCTGCTCCTCCCCAAGGCCCACAAAAAGAAGCATAGTGGCGCTATTCGCCACGGTGTAGAACTCTTCCTCACAATCATATCACTTAATGATTACACGGTGTTGGGATTTATGCCCCATTAATACACAGTTTCCAGCATATATGCCCTGACCACCACTAAAACGTTAACCACCTGAATTATAACACAAAAAACCATTGTTTTACTTTTGGCACTACGGTTGCACAAAGCATCCTTATGAAAAGATAAATAAATACATAATTTCAGCTCAGGAAGCCTCGCTACACACCCAAGTGATGGCTATAAAAAAAATAACAGGGTTTTTTAGACAAGAAGTAACCGTCTGACCCTTGAATACAAATAAGCGGGCTGTGGCAAAAATACGAACAGAAAGGAGAGATATGAATGTTCAGCATGGTTGCCTGAACATAACGATCAACAAATTTGTAGCTGTTGCACCGTTCAAGGGAATTCTTAGTTTGTGTATTCAAATCTATCAGAAAAGGGAGACTCGTATGAAAAAGAAGATTGTACTTGCATTTGGACTCATTGCAGCAACGCTAACCACAGGCACTCCTTGCAGTGCAGCATTTGTAGTCGGCAGTGAAAACGGCTGGCAGTTCAGCACAGACGGCATTGTTGACGTCTTCTCGACCTATCAGACATCAACAAAACTGCCAACCGGCAACCGCTTCGCATCTTTTCTCAATGGAAACACTGAGTCGACCTACGAGAATTTCGATGTCAGAGTAGGACTGCTGCCTTCTGTGATTGCCTTTAATATCAAGGCACCCACAACTAATGGCGTAGATTCGTCCGTTAGAGTCGGTATCTACCCGAGTATTCAGAACAGTGGTGGTCAGAATAACAGATTTGATGTCAACCCCAACACCGACTTCCGCGAGTTTTTCTATACTGCAAAGGGGAAATCCGGGGAACTGCTCGCAGGCCGCGCCCTTAACCTCTACCAGGGAAAGAACATCCTTACTGACATGACCCTTTTAACAGCAGGTGTAGTACCGGCGCCAGGGACATCCACAACCCTTGGCCATATCGGCTACGGCTACCTCTACACAAACTTCGGGCCACAGATTCGCTACACCACACCTGATTTTGGTGGCGTAAAGGTTGCTGTCAGCATCGCCGAACCTTATAAAATAGATCAATATACAGCCAAAACCAACACACCACGACTTGAAACCGAAGTTTCATACGCCAGAACCAGTGGCGACACAAGCCTGCAGGCATGGGCTTCCGGCCTTTATCAAGGTGCAAAGCGCAGCAATACGGCCGCTGCACGTCCCGGCGGAGACAACCATTCTATCGGCAGCGCCGCAGGAGTCCAGGCAGGTTTCGGCAAAGTTGATCTCCTTGCATCCGGTTATTATGGCGAAGGCCTCGGCATGATCAGCGTTCAGGACGGCGCCAATCAGGGTGCATGGGGCTCATCGGCAGTTGATGAATCGGGTAAAGAGAGAACTCAGTTCGGCTTCCTCGCCCAGGCGACTTACAAGCTGACACCGGAAGTAAAGGTAGGCCTTAACTACGGCCAGAGCAGCCAGACAAAAACCAGCTTTGATAAAGCCAGCGGCGGCAGCGTTATCCCGATGGAAAAACAGGAAGCTACCTCCGCCATTGTTGTCTACAATTTCAACAAGTTCACCCAGTTTGTCGTTGAGTACAGTTTTGCCCAGAACACCTGGCAGGATAAAGCCACGCAGCGTTCGCACAGCGCTGCTATTGGCACCATGTTTTACTGGTAAACAGTCTTGAAGAGGGGGCGCAATGCGCCTCCTCTTCAAAAAAAGGAGCTGCCCCATGCCAAAATACGTAATCGAGCGGGAGATTCCAAACGCCGGAAAAATTTCAGCCTCAGACTTACAGGCTATTTCACAAAAATCGTGCAGCGTTCTTCAGGGGCTCGGCCCGCATATTCAGTGGGTTCAAAGTTATGTAACTGCTGACAAGATCTACTGTATTTACATAGCCCCAAACAAGGAAATAATCAGGGAACACGCAGTTCAGGGTGGCTTCCCGGCCAACAGTGTTGCTGAAGTAGTTACCATGATTGACCCGACAAGCGCGGAATAACATTCAACAGTTCAAAGGAGAACACAAATGACGTTAGCACTTTTACTATTAATCTGCATGATGTGGGTACCGGTAGGTCTCTTTTTTCTCGGTTCCGGTGAGGCCAAAAGCACCGGTTTTGTCACTGCCGTAGTTGGTGTGCTTGTTGTAATCGGCGCCGTCCTGCAGACAGCAATCTTCAAGGATCCATTCACCGGCGGCCTTTTATTCGTCTTCGGCGTCCTTTACCTGCAAACTGCCCACGCCCTTTTGACCGGCCTTGAAGACATGCGTACCGTTGGTAATGGTGCACTGGTAGTTGCCTGTGTCTGTGCAGCCTATGCCGTGCTCTATCTCACCGGCGGCGGCGTGAAGCCCGATGGCAAAACCATCATCGACGTAGTTCCCTATCTTGGCTTCATGAATGTTACCTTCGTAGTGATCTGTCTGACGGTTGTCGGAGTAACCTATGGCAAAATTGCCCCCAAGGTTGCTGCCTGGATGTTTCTCACTCTCAGCTTCACCTGCCTCTTTGTGCCGGCTATCGGCCTCATGGGATACGGCAAGCTTCCATTTTAAAGACATATACTCGCTAGCGGGCATCATAAAACAGCCAGGACCCATACATGGCATGGCAACCGTAGCGGTAAAGCTACATAAATGACGCGAACCGGGTTTGAGACAGGGGCACCAATGGTGTCCCTGTTTTTTTGTTGTTCAAACAGTTGATTTATTGGCTTAGATATTGCGTACTATGAAAGCAGGGTTTTTCCACTAATCTACAGATGTCAGACGGAGGGGATATGAAACTGTTTCACTACATTGTTACCAACCGGCTTTGTCATATTTTATCTACAATTGTAATTGCGATTTTAATTTCAACCACCTGCCATGCTGCAAAAACAAAATATATCTGGCAAAGCAGTGACCAGTTCGTGGCGCTGGAACAGCAGGATTCACCCAGCACCAACACTGTAGCCCCCAATGACCACCCGGCCACCGTGACCAGCGAAACAATCAGTGCCATGCTGTCTTCACTTGAGATACGTGCCACTGACAGTGACAAACCCGAGCCGCTTTTTACTGCTGTAGCTGTGCAGTCCATTGCTCCCCAGATCTTGCAGGGTCTCCGCCAGGCCTCCCCAACAGAAGATGTGACCTTCGCCGTTATCGGCCTGCACAATACTTCCTACGGATTTGTCAAAAGCCATAAAGTGACTACCGGCCGCGTATATTATCAGGCAGGCCGACTCAATATCCTTATTGGTCAGGCCCAGAAAGAGGTCAATGATCGTGATGACCGGCGACTCGCCCCTTTCACCCCGGGCAGCAGACACAAGACATCTGAAGGAGACTGGCAGCTTCTGCCTCAGCCAGGTCAGAAAGGCTTCAGCCTGCAAAGGAAAGATTGGGCAGCTTTCAGCACTGAATGGCAGCCACCTGCAGCTGTGCAGAGCGTTTCTCCGCAGCAGTCCATACCTGCCGGGCTGATCGCTCCAGCGAGGCAGCCCTCACCTGCTGATCGACTGATCGTACTGAAAGAGCTTAAGGAAAAAGGTCTTATCAGTGAAGAGGAATACCGGAGTAAACGGCAGGAGATCCTGAATCTGCTGTAAAAAGGTCAATACTGATTAGCTGGAAGAAAAGAAGGCGGGGACTATGGAAAGATTTAAAGAAAAGAGTCCCGAAATGAAAAAAAAGTCGGGATGGAACAAGGTAGTGGATATGCTCCTGCGCAGTTGCCACATCGGCGTAGCCAGCGTCCTCTTTGGCGGCCTGTTCTGGGCTGTCCCCTATGCCATCCTGTCAACATGGCACCACCTGACCATCGCCACAGGGGGAGCCCTCATCATTTTCAATATCTACCGCTGCCGCCACTGGCCATATCAGGGAAGAGGCCTGATGGCGGCGCTCCATGTCAGCCTGTTCTGGCCGGTTCACGCCTGGCCGGGGAGTATGACGCCGCTGTTGGCAACAGCTCTGGTGGTCGGGGTTGTCGGCAGCCACATGCCAGCGGTCATACGGCACTGGTCAATCGTCCATCGGCGGGTTCTTGATTGAGATGAGCACAGAACTTTCTGGTCGTGGCTTTCAAGCTTGACAAGGCGCATATTGTGCGCATACTATGACACTTGGGAGGTACACTATGCAAAAATCCAGAATCAATCTTACTCTTGACGCCGACTTGATTGACTTTATCAAAGAATATGCTGAAACCCAGAGAACAACGGTTTCTGAAGTCTTTACCCAATTTGCTTTGAAGCTGAAGCGGGTTAAGGAGAATGACCCTACAGAAACAATATTGGCAGACCCTGATTTTTCTGAATCGGTTTTAAGCACAATTGAGCGGGTTAAAGCAGGTACAGTCAGTTGGCTCAGTTATGATGAGGTTTTTAAATGAATCTTGTTTTTAGTGATGATTTTGCCGCCTCTCTAAAAAAACATAGTTCAATAAAAGAAGCTGTCCGGAAAAAAGTGAATATGATCTGCGAAAGCCCTGTGGCTCTGGGTGAGCCGCTCAAAGGGAACTTTCGTGGTTTCTACAGTTGTCCCGTCAAACGCAATTTCCTGATTATTTTCCTTTACTGCGCAACTTGTCGCAAAAAGGGGGACGATGCCATCGTCCTCTGTGCCGATTGTCCTGACTGCCTTAACGACACCATCAAGTTTATTGCCCTTGGCCCCCACGATAAAGCTTATTGGGGATGATTTTTGCCGGGTGTTTTTAAGACAGGGGATGTCCGCATTTTTAATCAAATGCTATCTGTTTCGACAATTTCAGAATACCCTGCGGACATATCACCAGAAAGCCACTGCCACTGTTCTTTCAATTTCATACGCCCATCCTCCATGATTTCAGGTGTAGACAGGCACTTTCCGATCATAAGCTCACCCTTGCAATTAATATGGTGATACCGCATGTCGAGCTTGCCATCACCTCGAACCTTTGCAATCAATTGCCCCTTGGCGATTGAACCACCTTCATACTCTGCCGTGACAATATCGCCATCCTGATGGTAGTGAAACACGGTATCCTCACCCACTTCACCGTTCTCAGTATTTGCAATGGAGACGAATAACTTGCCATCAAAGTTGTATTTCATGTCTTCCTCTTTTATGGTCAACGGATTGCCCGGTTGACCCGCCCGGTTTGGGGGCGGCGTCTCACCGGCTGGTTGGGAATCATTTCTTATTTCATTTTCATGGGAAACTCCCTCTTCTGAGGCGATTCACAACAACCCCGTCGAGCATCCATTAAAGGCCTAAGGGAGTGCTGCCTCGCAGATTCCATATTCGTATCCGGCCTGGGGCGCACATCTTCCGGGTAGTTGCGTATGCTCTCGGAACAGACTAAACCAGAGAGGACTGACCACGTATCTACATTCCTGGTCAGTCTTGCAGAAGTGAATTCCATAGTAGCCCTGCCCTGTTATGCAGATCACCGGTGTCGTAACTATCTCAACTGCATTCGGGGACGATATCTTCAAGTCTACTGTGGCCGGATATATTTTATTCGTGGAAGTTTCTGAGCCTTGCTTCTCAAATGTATACCTTTGAATCATATAGTGGTGCCCAGCCTGGAAGTCTTGGTCAAGGAGACAATACGCCTCCATGATCGGGCCTGAAGCCTGTAATAGCGCGTACAGGAATGTGACGTGCCTGAATTCCAGCCGGTGACGTCCCGGCAGCAGCCGGACCGTTTTTTTAAAACTGATGTTCTCTCCATCGATGCGATTGAAGTTCTCATAGGTCCCAGCACCAATTAGTATAAGGAACGGGAAAATGCTGGACGAACCCTCGACTACGGCAACTTCAGCATCTGGACGTTCGCTGCCGGGAAAGGCGTTGTACGGGGAGGTCGCGCAGGCCGACAAGACAACTCCAAATATTATTGACATGAGCAGCCAATATTTAACTTTTCGAATCATCGCCCACTCCCAACATCCTTATTGATCGGTTCACGCGCGCGCGTGAACCGATCAACTGCCCAATTGGAATATTTAATCTGTGTTCATGAAACAACCACCGCTAACATCCGATACTTTTTCAAAGCCAATCGGTTGTACCACACGCCACAATATTAAAAAACCCAAAACTTCGCACCTGCGAACCCGGGTTTTCTCTC
>JACABD010000060.1:14687-19944 GCA_013377075.1 Geobacteraceae bacterium
TTAAAAACCTGGCAGACAAGCACACCATTCTCGACTTTCCATTTGACAGCATGTAGCCAGAAGGATACAGTTTGTTTATGATTGAAATCCGCAAAACCGAACATTTTGCCAACTGGCTCAACAACCTACGTGATATCCAAGCCAAGGCTCGTGTCCTTGTAAGGATTGAGCGTCTTGCCTCGGGAAATGCAGGCGATGTTAAGCCTGTGGGTGAGGGTGTTTCGGAAATGCGGATCAACTATGGCTCAGGTTATCGAGTTTATTTTATCCAACGCGACAGCGAACTGATCATCCTTCTGGCTGGTGGTGACAAGAGTAGCCAGTCTCGGGATATCAAGGCAGCTGTCCGGCTTGCACAGAATTTATAGGAGTTGAAAATGCCAAAAACAACTACCAGTCGCTATGATATTGCTGAACATCTCCGTACTCCGGAGGAAATGGCTGCCTATCTTGAAGCCTCCCTTGAAGAGGCTAATGGCGATGCCGCTTTCATTGCAAAGGCCCTCGGTGACATTGCCCGCGCCAAAGGGATGTCTCAGGTGGCGCGTGATGCCGGCCTTTCTCGTGAAAGCCTTTACAAGGCGCTTTCGGGTGAACGAATTCCGGGGTTTGATACAATTCTCAAAATTGTTTCAGCCTTGGGACTCAAGCTTCACGCAGAAGCTGCCCATTAGTTTTCCTGATTCGTTCTAATTCGCGTTTAGTCCCTTCTCCCCCACTCATCACAACATTAAAAAACCGGTAATTCCAGCATGCGGGAATTACCGGTTAACTATTGAATTAATAACAATAGTGCCCTGAAAAATAGTCAATTATTTGGGCAGGCGCTTTAATCTTCCTGGGCTACAGCGCTTACGGGCTACCAGCCGCCTGCCCACGCAGCTTGCGGTAGAGCGTATTCCTTCCGATTCCCATCATCCGTGCTGCAGCAGTTATATTGCCGCCAGTCCGTTCAAGAGTCGAAGAGATAAACCTGGCCTCGTTATCTGCCAGCAGCGCATTGTTACCGGCAACAGGTTGTATTTCACACCTTTCCCCAACATTTGCGCCACAGCCTGCCTGATCGATAAAATCCTCGGAGAGTTCGTCCAGGGTTATCTCGTTGCCATCACCAAGCAGCGCCAGCGCTGTCCTGAGCACATTATGCATCTGGCGGATATTGCCGGGCCAGGGGTGATTTTCGAAGATCCGCAGTACCCGGGGACTGATGCTGACACTTCTTTCCTCGCCGACACACTGATCGAGTATTTTCCCGGCCAGAAGCAGCCGGTCTTCCCGCTCCTTCAGTCTGGGAAGGGTCAGCAACAAACCGTTGAGACGATAGTAGAGATCCTCCCTGAATGTTCCGGCAGCGACTGCATCCCGTACCCGCCTGTTCGTGGCACAGACCACCGATATTTCGACCCGGAAACTGTTGCTGCCGCCAAGGGGGGTCACCATGTGGTCCTGCAACACCCGCAGCAGTCGCGCCTGGAACTGGAGCGGCATTTCGCCGATTTCATCAAGGAAAAGAGTCCCCTTGTCAGCCTCGCGGATTTTACCCATATGCCCCTTGCGGCGGGCTCCGGTAAAGGCACCATCCTCGTAGCCGAAAAGTTCCGATTCTATCAGCCCCTCAGGTATTGAGGCGCAGTTGACCGGTATGAACGGCCCGTTTTTGCGGGGTCCGGCCAGGTGCAGTGCCCGGGCCAGGAGCTCCTTGCCGGTTCCCGACTCCCCTTCGATCATGATCGGAATGTCATGGCCGACGACTCTAAGCGCCTTGCCTATGAGCGCCTGCATCTTGCTGTCGCCCAGCTCCAGTCCTGTCAATAAAGTCGGCTCTTCTCTGACAACAGGCAGCTCCTTGCTACCCTTTGAGCGAGCAGGAACGATCGGCAGAAAGGTAACGGGTGAGATAGAGGCACCAGGCCAGACGCGACCGTAGACATCCGCGCCACATTTGAGCTGCAATTTCAGAACTGGATGGTTTTGAAAACGCCCCTGCTCAAGTAGTTTCTTCAAGCTGATACTGAACAGGGAGGCAAAACTCTGGCCGATCATCCTGAATCTGTCCAGGCCGAACTGCAAAAGCGCAGAGCGATTGGCGGCAATGAAGTCACCCTGGGGAGAAAATACGGCGATCCCTTCGTAGAGGGTGCCGATGAATTCGGGTTTGAGGTGAAAGCAGATAACGATGTCATTGGGGAATTCCGGGGCAAACATCTGGTTTTCGATGATTTGTGCCGACAAACGCACCAATGCCAGGGTGTGCTGCTGCTGGCTGCGGTAATCACCGGAGACGTCGAGCGCCCCAAGGACTGCACCGCGCGGATCGAAGATAGGGGTGGCGGAACAGGTGAGGAAACGGTTTTTGTCAATATAATGCTCACTGCTGTGCACCTGCACCGCGGCCTGCTCTTCAAGGGCGGTGCCGATGGCGTTGGTGCCATTGACCCCCTCCGACCAGATGCCGCCCGGTTTCAGGTAAACCTTTTGCGCCTGGTCGACAAAATCCGGATCTCCGATGGAGTGGAGCACAACCCCTTCGCTATCGGCTAGCAGCACCATGCTTGAGGTGCCGCAGATCTCATGGTACAGGTTCTCCATAACCGGCTGTGAACGGAGCAGAAGTATATCGTTTTTATCACGGCGTTCCATCAGATCGTAGCGGGGGGTGCAGCGGGTCTCGCCACGCTCCATGCCGATCCCCCGGGTTGCTGATCTTTGCCAGGAACGGATAATGGTCTCATTGACCATTCCCACCGGGATTACCCCGTGGGAGAGGAACTCCTCACGGGCTTTACGAACACCATTTAGTTTATCAAGCGCCAAACTTCCCATCTCTGCCTCCGCTGCCAATCGACCTACCTTCAGCCGCCTGTAGTGCTGCCGTTTTCCCTTAATTAGACCTTGCCATTTTCATGCCACAAAACAGTGTTCGCTTGTTCCATTCTGGAACAGCGATACAGTTGACTGTCTCGACATGGAACAGCAAATCACCTATAGAAACCGACTTTAAGCCTGCTGAAAGCTGTTTTGATATTTTTTATGTGGCCGCTACAACCCGCCAACATGGCGTAATTTCGACGAAAATAGTTTTGACTGCAGCCGCACCCGCCTGCTTTAGAAAATGGTTTTATTATTTGGCATACAGACTGCTCTATATCTCCATAGACAAACCCGAAAGAAATTTCACGGGCAAACAATTTTATTATTTCAGCAAAGGAGAAGAAGATGACAACAGCGGCATATGCAATCGACCAGATGACAGTAAAGGCACTCAAGGCGTTGGAAGAGTTCAGGGGATTTTCCCAGGAGCAGGTTAACAAGATCAGCGAAGCCATGACCGTGGCCGGTGTTGCCAGCGAGCGCTACCTGGCTGAGTTTGCAGTTGAAGAGACCGGCATCGGCAACGTTGAAGACAAGGTCATCAAGAATCATTTCGGCACCCAGGTGGTTTACGACTACATGAAAGACGGCAAGTCAGTCGGCGTCATCGATGAAACTGACGGCGTTATCTCCATTGCCGAGCCGTTTGGTATCGTCGCCGCTGTCACGCCGACCACCAACCCGACCTCCACCACCATGTTCAAGGCGCTGATCGCGCTGAAAGGGCGCAATGTCATCATCTTCGCCTTCCATCCAAGAGCCCAGAAATGCAGCGAGGCAGCCGCTCAGATCATGCTCAATGCAGCTGTTGCCGCAGGCGCACCACAGAACTGCATCCAGTGGGTAACCGCACCCTCCATCGAAGCTACAGACGCGCTGATGAAACACCCGGATATCGCCATTGTTATTGCTACCGGCGGCGGCGCCATGGTCAAGGCAGCTTACAGCTCGGGCCACCCTGCCCTTGGAGTCGGACCCGGCGGCGTGCCCGTCTATATCGAGAAGAGCGCCAATCTGAAGATGGCAATTGAAGATGTAATCGCCTCCAAGACATTCGACAACGGCACCATCTGCTCATCAGACCAGTCGGTTATCTTCGACGATCCCCTTGTTGCCGATAAAGCGCTGGTCCTCTTTGAAAGAAACGGTGCTTACCTCTGCACCGAAGCTGAACGGAACAAACTTGAAGCTGTCATGTTCGACAAGGAGAGAGGCGTGCCTGACATGGCAATAGTCGGTAAAAGCCCGCAGGTCATAGCTGCGCTGGCCGGCTTCACCATCCCGGCAGACCGCAAACTCCTCATGGTTCCCCTGACAACAACCGGCGGAGACGACTGGATGAGCCGCGAGAAGCTCTCCCCGGTACTTGGCTGGTTTGTTACCGGCAGCAAGGAAGAAGCCATCAACGCCGCTTCCATACAGCTTGAATTCGGCGGTGCCGGTCACTCGGCAGTAGTCTTTACCGAAGACGAGGAGATTGCCCACGAGTTCGCCCTGAGAGTCCATGCTAATCGTGTGGTCTGGAACCAGCCTTCGGTTCACGGCACCATCGGCGCCCTTTACAACTCTCTGGTACCGTCCCTTACCCTTGGCTGCGGTGCCATGGGCGGCAACATTACCACCGAGAACGTCGGCTACAAAAACCTCCTCAATATAAAGCGCCTGGCCAGAAGGAATGCAGCAAACAGCTAATAGAACGTAATTAGTCAGGTTGATGGACTGAAGGCTGAAGCTGTTAGGAAAACCTCTCAAGATCAACAAAAATGAGTAATACGAGACAGGTTTAACCTTCAGCCTTCAGTCTTCAGCCTATGAGCTAATCAAGGACAGCACGATGGGCAGATACAAGCAAAATCCCAGGTACAACGTGGTTTCGATCAGGATCAGTGATGAAGAAAAGGCTCTTCTCGACAAGCTACGCAAGGTCGACCGGAGTAGCATTACCGCCCTGATTCGCAAAGCGATAACAAATTATACTACCTTCAGTGAAGTTAGCGTCAATAATGGCTGAGGTATTCAGAGTGAGTTTCTAGAAAAGTACATACTGCCATGTGTACTCCATTTGCAGCCGGGGGAGACGTTCCCCGGCTACAAAGAATCTGTACGCAAACCGTTCTGATTAACAATATGCGGATTCTCTGCGCCAACAACTGTAGATAAATACCACATCATCAGCAACACTGTGGATATTCTCCCAGATTTTGCAACCAGATCGATTGCCTGTTTACAAAAATGCCTAACAGCGAGATATCAGCCGGTTATTAAAGATGTCCCAGCTTGAGTTTAAAAGTTATCAGTAGAATCATTAAACATTGCCAGTCTCCGAGTCGCATCAGCCTAAAAGGGATAAATCCTCATGGCCTGCGACCTGCGGGTGTCGCCGGAA
>JACABD010000061.1 GCA_013377075.1 Geobacteraceae bacterium
ATTGGCGCGCTTGGAGAGATTCGAACTCCCGACCTACGGATTCGTAGTCCGTTGCTCTATCCAGCTGAGCTACAAGCGCGTAATTACTATCTTTTATTCGGTTTTCATTGACATTTTCATGTCGGTAACCTTAATCTGTCGAAAACAGAAGGATATATTTAGCAGAATGTTTGCCGGATTGCAATACTTTTTAGGGGTATAGGCGCTTGTATGGGGTATCTTTCACTTAATATTCAGATGAATGGCAAGTTGATCATTATTGTCGGAGGGGGGAAGGTTGCGGAGCGGAAAGTCAGCAATATACTCCCTTCTGGCGCGAAACTGACGGTTATTTCCCCCACCCTGACCTTTGAGCTTCAGCAGTTACGAGATAATGGGGCAATCTCCCATCTCCCGCAAAAATACAGTTCTGGTGATCTTAATGGCGCATTCATGGTTATCGCGGCAACAAATGACCGGGAGACAAACCGATTGGTTGCCGATGAGGCAATAAATTTATCGATACTCGCTGAAATTACTGACAGCCCTTCATCCGGAAATGTTACTTCACCAGCTGTAATCAGGCAGGGCGACCTCACAATTGCCATCTCTACCAACAACCGCGCTCCCTCTCTTGCTGCGGCAATAAAAAACGAACTGATTCCTCTTTTCGGTGATGAATACGCAAAAAGCATCAATTTGCTCGGGGCAGTCCGCGAAAAGCTGTTGACGGATAGAGGGGGCAGTACGTACAATAAGCAGGTTTTAAGCGACATGTCCGAAAAGCTGCCAGCGCTTTTTGCTTCGAATGCTACAGAAGAGATAGAAAAGCTACTGCATAAGCATCTTGGCGAGGATTTCAGACTGTCAGTCTTTTTTTGTGAAACCGGGGATAATCAATGAGCGCATCTCTTTTCTATATCACTTTCGGGATCTACCTGGCAGCCACGGCCTGCTATATGATCTACCTTGCAAAGCCTCTAGCGCAGACCGGAAAGCTGGCAAGATGGCTCATAACCGGTGGTCTGGCAGCCCATGTTCTTTTTACACTTCTTCGCTATTTTGAGGCAGGGCACACACCGATTACAAACCTGCATGAGTCACTCTCCTTCTTCAGCATGGCAGTTGTGGCTGTATTTATCTATTTTGAACGAAAATTCAAAATCATCGTCCTCGGGTCATTCGTAACTCCGGTTGCGCTGCTTCTGATGCTGGTCTCCTCACTCTTTCCATCTGTAATCTCACCGCTTAATCCGGCCCTGAAAAGCAAGTGGCTGGTCATTCATACCGTAGTGGCATTTCTCGGTTATGCAAGCTTTGCAGTAGCTTTCGGCGCAGCGATCATCTATCTGATGCAGGAGCGCTTTCTTAAACAGAGAAAAATCAGCGGTCTTTTCCAAAGGCTCCCTTCGCTTGATACCCTTGATGATATAAACTACCGCTGCCTGACTTTCGGCTTTCCGCTTTTAACTGTTGCCATTATCTCAGGAGCAATCTGGGCTGAAACGGCATGGGGAACCTACTGGAGCTGGGATCCGAAAGAGACCTGGTCACTTATCACCTGGTTTGTCTATGCTGCGCTTCTGCACGGCAGACTTACAACCGGCTGGCGCGGCAAAAAGGCCGCAATCCTTGCAGTAATCGGATTTTTTGTGATGCTGTTTACTTTCCTTGGAGTAAATCTCCTAATGCCGGGACTTCACAGCTACAAATAGAGGCAGATATAACATGAATATTGTCGTTGTCGGACTTTCACATAAAACCGCAAATGTAGAGGTCAGGGAAAAACTGGCGTTCTCCCCGACGCAGATGGAGAAGCCTCTTAATGCTCTTCTCGCATTGGATGGGATTACAGAGGGAGTTATTGTCTCCACCTGCAATCGCGTCGAGATCTACGTTACCACCCGTGACATTGCCGGTGGTATCGCCAGGGTGAAACGGTTTCTTGCCGACTATCACAACTTCCCGCTGGATACTCTGGAAAACCACATTTACGCCCACCACGGCGAAGATGCCATTCGTCACGTCTTTCGCGTTGCATCGTCCCTTGATTCCATGGTGGTTGGCGAGCCGCAGATTCTCGGACAAATCAAGACATCATACGGCTATGCTGCCGAGTACAAATCATCAGGCATTATCCTCAACCGCTTCCTCCATAAAGCTTTTTCCGTTGCCAAGCGTGTCCGCACAGAGACGAAGATCGCTTCTTCAGCCGTTTCCGTGGCATTTGCAGCGGTGGAACTTGCCCGCAAGATTTTCAACGATCTCTCCGACAAGACTGTCATGCTCATCGGTGCAGGAGAGATGTGCGAGCTGGCAGCAAAGCACTTCCTCAATAATGGTGTACGCGGCCTGATGGTAACAAACCGGACATTTGAGCGCGCCGAGAAGCTTGCTGATGAGTTCAGCGGCACAGCTGTCCGCTTTGAAAACCTCTTCGATCAACTTCACAAAGCAGATATCATTCTCTCATCCACCGGGGCGCCCCATACGATCATTGGTGCAGGGGACCTTGGCGAGGTCATGTCCAGGCGTCGTCAAAAGCCGATGTTCTTTATCGATATCGCTATTCCGAGGGATATTGACCCGGCAGTCAATGATGTTGATAACGTTTATCTTTTTACCGTTGACGATCTTCAGGAGGTAGTTGCCTCCAACCTCCAGCAAAGAAAAGAGGAAGCATGTAAGGCAGAGGATATTGTCAGCGAGGAGATCGGCCAGTTCTTCAAATGGCTCTCTTCTCTGGAAGTAACACCGACAATCGTTGCTCTGCGTAACAAGTTTGACGAGATCCGCCGGGCAGAACTGGAAAAAACCCTGGCCGGATGGAAGGATATGCCGCCCGATGGCCAGAAACGCCTCGAAGCGCTCACCAATGCAATTATGAACAAACTGCTCCATCCGCCGACAACACTGATAAAGCAGGCCGGTCAGGGAGGGAGGACGGATCTCTATGTTGATGCTGTCCGGGCGCTCTATGGGTTGGAGATAGGTCGGGGACAGGACGAAGAGCTGGAGCTGGAAGAATAGAGAACTAGCGGGCTGAAGGCTGAAGGTTGAAGACTGAAGGAGAATATGATTCTTCTTTTACCTTTAGCCATTAACCTTTAACCTGAAAAATAAGGAGATTTTTCATGGCACTGAAGCAACTTAGAATCGGAACCCGAGCCAGCCAGCTGGCACTTTGGCAGGCAAACTGGGTCAAGTCTGAACTTGAGAAAAAGTATCCCGGCATGGAGGTCACTCTTACCAAGATAAAGACAATCGGTGACAAGATCCTCGATGTTCCCCTTGCCCAGGTTGGCGGCAAAGGTCTCTTTGTCAAGGAGATTGAAGAGGCGATGCTGCGTGGTGAGATAGATATTGCTGTTCACAGCATGAAGGATGTGCCGACAGATTTCCCTGAAGGGTTGGGTCTGCACTGCATTACCGAGCGCGAAGATCCCCGTGATGCACTGATTTCAAACGGCGTTAAATTTGCCGACCTCCCCAAAGGGGCTAAAATCGGCACTTCTGCTCTGCGGCGTCAGGCTCAGCTCTTAAAGCTCAGACCGGATCTGCAGATGGTAGTGATTCGCGGCAATGTTGAAACACGTATGAAAAAGCTTGAGACAGAGGGATTGGACGGGGTGATTCTTGCTGCTGCCGGTCTCAATCGACTCGGCTTTGCCGACAGTATCAGTGAGCTGCTCTCTGCTGAGATTTCATTGCCTGCTATCGGTCAGGGTGCCCTTGGCATCGAATGCGATTTGAGCAACGAAGCAGTAAAAGAGACTATCGCCTTTTTCAACCATGCTGACACCAGTTATGCTGTCCGTGCTGAACGGGCTCTCCTGAAGCGTTGTGAAGGTGGTTGCCAGGTACCTATCGCTGCTTTCGGCGAAGTCAGCGGCGACCAGATGACCCTTACCGGTTTCATCGCTTCCGTAGACGGCTCGCGTACCCTCAAAGAGAGCATCACCGGACCGGTTCACTCCTGTGAGCACCTCGGCTGCGAGCTTGCAGAGCGCCTCCTGCGCAACGGCGGCAAAGAGATTCTCGAAGAGGTTTACCAGCGGGAAATAGGCAAGTAAGTATCAACTGTCCGACAATGACGCCGCCCCTTACCGGCGGCGTTTTTTATTGTTGTATCACCTGTAGTTGGCAGCCACCAATTACAGCCGCCACCCATAGTAACTGAGGCGCTATGAAAAAAGGGTTTGTATATCTTGTTGGTGCAGGCCCGGGAGATCCCGGTCTTATTACGGTGAAAGGAAAAGAGTGTGTTTCTCTTGCCGATGTAGTGATTTACGACTACCTGGCAGGCGAACAGATCCTTGATTTTGCCAGGGAAGATGCAGAGCTGATCTACGCCGGAAAGATCGGCGGCGCTCACAATCACGAGCAGTGGCAGATAAACGATCTGCTGGTTGAAAAGGCCCTGTCCGGAAAGGTCGTGACAAGGCTTAAAGGTGGCGATCCATTCATTTTCGGCCGCGGCGGCGAAGAGTGTGAAGCGCTGAAAACAGCAGGGATCGGTTTCGAGATCGTTCCCGGAGTTACCGCAGCCATCGGCGCGGCAGCATATGCAGGCATTCCTCTGACCCATCGCAACGTCACCACGTCAGTCGCCTTTGTCACGGGCCATGAGCATCCGGATAAGGATGAGAGCGAAATTGACTGGCAGCGGCTCTCCCTTGGCAGCGGCACCATTGTCTTCTATATGGGGGTGAAAAATCTCCCCCAGATAACCAGCTCGCTCCTTGAGCATGGCAGAGCCCCGGACACGCCGGTCGCCCTCGTTCGCTGGGGGACACGGCCGGAGCAGCAGGTTCTCGAAGGGACTCTCTCCGACATCGCTGAAAAAGCCCGCAAAGCCGCATTCAAAGCCCCGGCAATAACCATAGTCGGCGAGGTGGTAAAACTTCGCGAAACACTGCGCTGGTTCGATTCAAAGCCACTTTTCGCTAAAACCGTACTTGTTACCCGTTCAGAGAATCAGGCCGGTGAATTCTCCGCTATGCTTGCCGCCAAAGGGGCTCGTGTTCTTGAATGCCCCACTATCACCCTTTTGCCACCTGAATCGTGGGGTGCTGTAGATGCAGAAATAGAGCGGCTTGCCAGCTTTGACTGGGTGATATTCACCTCGGCAAACGGAGTAAATTTCTTCTTTGAACGGTTGGCTGCAAAAGGGCTGGATGCACGTGCATTTGCAGACTGCCGCATCTGTGTTGTTGGCGCTAAAACCGCAGCCCATCTGGCTTCACACGGCATCAAAGCTGATCTGATGCCGTCGGATTACAAGGCCGAAGGGGTGGTTGCCGAGTTTGCAAAATTGGATATAACCGGCCTAAAATTCCTTATACCACAGGTTGACAAGGCACGGGATGTCATCCCCAAAGGGCTTGCCGCAATGGGAGGGAGCGTCATAACGCCACTCACCTATCGCAATTCCACTCCGGACAACATTCCGGCCAAAGTCCTGCAAGCGCTGGAGGAGAAGCGGGTTGACTGCGTAACCTTCACCTCCTCCTCAACCGTTGATAACTTCGCCGCCATGCTCGGTGAAAACAGGATGCTGCACTTTCTTGAAGGGGTAAAGGTAGCCGCAATCGGGCCAATAACGGCAAAATCATGTCGCGATATCGGTTTAAACGTCGATATTGAGCCGGAAAAGTATACTCTTGAAGAGATGACGGAAGAGATCGTTAAGTATTTTACTATTTGATCACAATAAAGGAGAAATCAGATGTTCTACCCAACATTTCGTAGCCGCCGCATCAGAGGAAAAGAGGTTTTTCGCCGTATGGTCAGGGAGACGACTCTCTCTGCCAATGACCTGATCTACCCTATGTTCTCAGCATTTGGCAAGGGGATTAAGAAGGAGATCTCCTCCATGCCGGGAATCTACCAGCAGTCCATTGAGAACATCGTTGCCGAGGCACAGGAGGTCTATGAGCTTGGCGTTCCGGCAGTAATTCTCTTCGGCATTCCTGAGACCAAGGACGCTGTCGGCTCCGATGCCTATGCCGAGTGCGGTATCATTCAGGAGACGATCCGCGCCATCAAGAAGAGCGTGCCGAAACTGGCGGTCATTACCGACGTCTGCATGTGTGAATACACCGATCACGGCCACTGTGGCATCATCAAAGATGGCGATGTTGACAACGACTCTACCCTTGAGCTGCTGGCAAAAGAGGCACTCTCCCACGCCTTAGCCGGTGCTGATATGGTTGCGCCGTCGGACATGATGGATGGCCGCGTTGCTGCTATTCGCGAAATGCTTGATTGTAATGGATTTGATAACATTCCGCTGATGAGCTATGCGGTAAAGTACGCTTCCGGTTACTACGGCCCGTTCCGCGAGGCTGCCGAGTCGACACCCCAGTTCGGCGACCGCCGTTCATACCAGATGGATCCTGCCAACAGGCTTGAAGGTATCCGTGAAGCAAGAATGGATGCGGAGGAAGGGGCGGATATCCTCATGGTCAAGCCTGGTCTGCCGTACCTCGACATCATCCGCGAACTGCGTAACGAGTTTGACCTCCCCATTGCCGCCTACAATGTCTCCGGTGAGTACAGCATGATCAAGGCTGCGGCGCAAAACGGCTGGATTGATGAAGACCGCGTCATTATGGAGACCATGATCTCCTTCAAGCGTGCCGGTGCCGACATTATCCTCACCTACCACGCCAAAGAGGTTGCCAGACTGCTGAAGAGCGGCAACTTCGCGTAACTTTAGTGAACCGTAATTTGCAACTGAAGAGGCGACTGAATATCTCCGCAGCAGTGATACTTGCTTGCGGAGCAGTCGCCTCTATTGTTATCTACCTTAAGGCCACAAGCGTCGAAGAGAACCTCCTTGTGGACGGATTCCTCGAATCGAAGGCCTACCGCCATGAACTGGAGCGCTACGGCGGCAAGCTGAATGTGGTTTCCGATGATCTCCTGCGCTGGTTCAACTCCCTCTGGCAGGGGGAGACACTCGCCTTCACTATCGCTACAATTACCCTGCTCATAGCTTCCCTTCTTTTCTGGCTTGCCAGGGTAATTTCCACAGATTTAAAGGGCTGACACCATATGCTTTCTAAAGAGTCCGTAAACATTTCCACCCCACTGACCGAGATGGCACGGCTGCAACCCGAGACCGCTGCTATCATCTTTCCGGAAAAAAACCGTACACTTACCTTTAGTGAGCTGGATCAATGGAGCAGCAGGCTGGCTGCCGGCTTCGAGCAGGCCGGAATCGGGCGCGGGGTGCGGACGGCTCTGCTAGTGCCGCCATCGCCGGAGCTGTTTGCAATCACCTTTGCTCTCTTCAAGGCAGGTGCAGTGCCGGTATTCATCGATCCCGGCATTGGCGCGAAAAATATGAAAGGGTGCCTGGCAGATGCCGCCCCAACTGCCTTCATCGGCATCCCCAAGGCACACCTTGCACGCAGGCTTCTTGGCTGGGGCAAGTCGACCCTGAAGATCATGGTAACGGTGAATGGTGGCAGGATATGGGGTGGTGTGCCGCTGGAGAGCCTGGAGCGTTCCGGAGCGTATACTCACCCCTTGACCGTTAGCGATGAAACAGCAGCGATCCTCTTCACAAGCGGCAGCACCGGCGCTCCAAAGGGGGTTGTCTACAGCCATGGAAACTTTAGCGCCCAGATCGAAGCACTCAAGGATATGTACGGCATAAAGCCGGGTGAGATCGACCTCCCCACCTTCCCTCTCTTTGCCCTCTTTGCCCCTGCCCTGGGGATGACGGCGCTTATTCCTGAAATGGACTTCACCAGACCGGGGAGTGTGGACGCTGCAAAAATTCTTGTCACTGCCATAAAGTACCGGGCAACAACCATGTTCGGCTCACCGGCGCTTCTCAACCGTGTCGGCAGGTATGGCGAGGAAAACGGTATCAACCTGCCGGATATGAAGCGGGTCATCTCCGCCGGCGCTCCAGTCCCGGCGGCAACATTGGAGCGTTTTGCCGGGCTTTTACCGGCAGATGCCGAGATATTCACCCCCTACGGAGCAACAGAGTGCCTGCCGGTCTGTTCCATCGGCAGCCGCGAGGTCCTTGCCGAAACAGCAGAGTTGACCGGCAAGGGAAGAGGAATCTGCGTCGGCAGGCCAGTCAGGGGGCTTTCTCTGGCTGTCATACGAATAACTGAAGAGCCGCTTGAAATCTGGGCTGACGGGCTGAAGCTTCCCATAGGCGAGATCGGCGAGATCGTTGTGAGTGCCCCGCAGGCGACAAAGGAGTACTTTTCTCGTATTGAGGCGACCCGCCTGGCAAAAATACCGGATGATGAAGGCCGTTTCTGGCACCGGATGGGCGATCTGGGCTATCTTGATGAACTGGGCAGGGTCTGGTTCTGCGGCAGGAAGAGCCACAGGGTGATTACTTCATCAGAAACTCTCTACACCATCCCGTGTGAAGGAGTTTTCAATACCCACCCCGAAGTCTTTCGCACAGCACTTGTAGGGATTGGTGCCCCGGGCAGAAAACGTCCGGTTCTCTGTGTTGAGCTTGAAAAAGGGGTCAGTGGCTCATGGCATGAGCAGATCAGAATTGAGCTGCTGGAGATCGGGGCTGAATATCCTCACACTGCCGGGATAAAGGAAGTCCTGTTCCACCCTGCATTCCCGGTGGACATTCGCCATAACGCCAAGATCTTTCGGGAGAAGCTGGCGGTCTGGGCGGCCGGGAGGGTGAAATGAAAGCACTCGTAACAGGTGGTGGCGGCTTTCTTGGCGGGGCTATTGTCAGGATGCTGCTTGAGCGGGGGGATGAGATTATCAGCTACTCCCGCAGCCGATATGAAGCACTGGAGCGGCTCGGCGTCCGGCAGGTCTGTGGGGATGTTGCTGATGAAGCCGCACTGACTGCGGCGGCGCAGGGGTGTGATGTTATCTTCCATGTGGCTGCCAAGGCTGGCATCTGGGGGGATTATGACGATTACTTCCGGGCAAATGTCACCGGTACTGCGGCTGTCATTGCCGCCTGCCGGGCGAACGGCATCAAGCGGCTCGTTGCAACCGGCTCCCCCAGTGTTGTCTTTGACGGGACTGACGTCGAGGGTGGCGACGAATCGCTCCCCTATCCGGATCATTACGAAACCCACTACCCGAAAACCAAGATGCTGGCGGAGAAGTTGGTGCTGGCCGCAAACTCTCCTGAACTGGCAACAGTGTCGCTGAGGCCGCACCTGATCTGGGGGCCGGGGGATAATCACCTTGTGCCGCGAATCATTGCCAAGGCAAAAACCGGAAGGCTGAAGCGGATCGGTAATCGCCCCTGCCTCGTTGACACCATCTATGTGGACAATGCCGCCAAAGCCCATCTACAGGCTGCTGACAGGCTGTATCCGGGCTCTCAGATTGCCGGTAAAGCTTACTTCATAACCAATGACGAGCCGATACCGCTTTGGGAGATGGTTGACAGAATTCTGGCTGCTGCTGGGTTGCCGCCGGTAAAAGGTGAGATTTCATCCGGAGCTGCAAGGTTTATCGGTGCTTTCTGTGAAAAGGTTTGGGGAATGTTCAAGCTGAAGGGGGAGCCGCCAATGACACGCTTTGTTGCCAATGAGCTTTCAACTACCCACTGGTTCGATATCTCTGCGGCAAAACGTGATCTGGGATATCAGGTGGATGTGTCTATGGAGGAAGGTTTGAAGCGGCTTCACCAGTGGCTGGCCGCTTCAGAATTACTGCCCTAGAAAGGGTGACATCAGCAGGTAGCAGGCGTAGGCGACAATTGCCGATGCCGGGATCGTCAATACCCAGGCGACAACTATTCGCTGGGCTACAGTCCAGTTTACCGCAGACATCCTTTTCGAAAGACCGACGCCGAGAATTGTAGATGTGATGACGTGGGTTGTACTGACCGGCATGCCGACTGATGCTGCTCCAAGAATAACAGCCGCAGAGGCTGTCTCTACGCAGAAGCCGTGAACAGGTTGTAACTTGACAAAGTCGTGACCGACAGTCTTGATGATCTTCCAGCCGCCTGCCGCAGTGCCAAGACCCATTGAAATTGCACATGCCAGTTTAACCCAGGTTGGAACTTCGAAAGTGGCGATGGTGCCGTAGCTGAGGAGCGCCATGGTGATGACACCCATTGACTTCTGTGCGTCTGCTGTTCCGTGTGAGAAGGCCATGAATGCCGCAGATAAGATCTGCAAGCGTCTGAACCCTTTGTTTAAGCCGGATGGCGATTTGTTGCGGAATGTCCAGTAGATGATGATCATGAAGATGAAGCCGATTAATGTGCCGGCTATGGGCGAGATGATGAGGGCAAGTACAATTTTTTTCAAGCCCGCCATGTGAAGCGCTTGTGCTCCGGAATGGGCGAGGACTGCACCTACAATGCCGCCAATAATGGCGTGTGACGAGGATGAGGGGAGTCCGTAATACCAGGTTATCAGGTTCCAGAAGATAGCCCCCATAATCCCGGCAAGTATTACCATCTGCGTTACATTGGCACCGTCGACTATCCCTTTGCCTATGGTTGCCGCGACCTTTGTCGAGATCATCGCACCGGCAAAATTAAGAATAGCGGCCATGAAAATAGCGGACTTGACTGTCATGGCTCTGGTGGAGACACATGTTGCAATGGCGTTGGCAGTATCGTGGAAGCCGTTGATGTAGTCAAAGGCAAGGGCGGCAATGATAACCAGCACCAGCATTACTAAGGCGGCATCAGGCATTTTTCACTACCACACTTTCCAGGATATTGGCGGCATCCTCAGTCTTGTCTGTCGCTCTTTCCAGTGTTTCGTATATCTCTTTCCATTTGATCAGCTGAATCGGATCTTTCTCATCGGAAAAAAGACGGCTGATGGCTTCACGACAGACGCGGTCAGCCTCGTTTTCAAGGGCGTTAACTTCGACGCAGTACTCGGCAATCGGCTCTAGTTTGCCGCCGATGATCTTCAGTGCCTTGTTGATAGCCTCAGCCCCTTTGAGAATCAGAAAGGCAAGCTCTTTGGCTTCCGGGGTTGATGCCTCAACCTTGTACATGACAAAGCGTTGTGCAGATGCGTCGATCAGGTCGAGAATGTCATCAAGGGCCGATGCCAGGGAGTATATGTCCTCTCTGTCAAAAGGGGTGATGAAGCTTTTGTTCAGTTTTTTGATGATTTCGTGGGTTTTGATGTCGCCGAGATGTTCGATATCTTTGATGGCTTTTTGGCTGGCTGAAGGGTCGGTATAGTGGTCGAGCATATTTTTAAGCTCTTTGGCGCCAGCTACGATAATGTCGCCCATCTCCTGGAACATCTGAAAAAACTTCTCTTCTTTCGGTATCAATCCGAACATTCTGACGCATCTCCTTTGCAGGTTTATGGTTTGAATTTTATATGAAACTTATCTGCTGTCAACTTTGGGGAGTATAACAGGAAATTTTAGGGCTTGTTGACAAATATAGTTAATATTCCGGAGCAATAATTCTGAACTAAATCAAAAAACGGAGGCGGTCAGAACTGAGCGCCTCCATTTTTTAGAGTCAATCACGTTTAGAGAATTTCAACCAGCTCCAGCTCGAAGGTCAGGTCATTGCCTGCCAGGGGGTGATTTGCGTCAAAGGTTACCTCTTCTGCATTCTTTTCAATTACAGTAACACCCATCTCCTCATCATCATCACCGGAAAGAATAAGCTCGTCGCCTACTTCTGCATCGAAATCCTCAGGAAGATCGGAAACCGAAACCGTAAAGAGTTTGCTTTCGTCAAACTCGCCGAAGGCGTCTGCTGAAGGGACAACGATGCTTTTCTTCTCACCTTTGCTCATTCCTTCAAGCGCTTCTTCAATCTGTGGGAAAAACTCACCGCTGCCGATAACTATCTGCATCGGGCCTGTTTCATGATCGCATCCGCAGTCATCTGTGCTGCATTCACCGCTACTGCAATCATCACTTGAGCAGGCATCCTCAAAAGTAGAGTCGAAAACTGTTCCATCTTCAAGTGTTCCAGTGTAGTTAAAGAGTACGGAATCACCTTTTTTTGCTGTTGACATAATCTGTTACCATCCTTGTTTTAATTCGGCTTTTTGCCGTTGGCAGGAATATCTGTTGACTCCGACCAAAGTAACTAAGAATATATGAAAATTACAGTAACAACAACATTAATCGTGGAGACGCCAATGACCATGCCGATAAACGATGTAGAGACACGAATCCTCGGGGCGCTCATAGAAAAGGAGCTTACAACTCCGGAATACTATCCGCTGACACTTAACTCCCTGACGAATGCCTGCAACCAGAAATCCAATCGGGATCCGGTTGTTGCTTTCGATGAGGAAGATGTTGTCAGGGGGCTTGATAAAATGAGGGTAAAAGGGTATGCGCGGCTTTCGGGTGAAGGTGGCAGGGTGCCGAAATACTGTCATTGTCTCGGCGAGAAACTGGCGCCTCCTGAACTTGCAGTTCTGGCAGAGCTCCTGCTACGCGGACCCCAGACCCTTGGGGAACTCAGGACGAGATGCGAGAGGATGTCTCCTTTTGCAGACATTGCGGCTGTCGAAGAGGTTCTGGCGGATCTGCAGAAGTTTGAGCTGATGTTTGTCACCCTGCTACCGCGGCAACCGGGACAGAAAGAGCAGCGTTATGCGCACCTGCTCTCCGGCGAGCCCGTATTCCAGTCAGTGGAAAAGGAGTTATCACCTGAAAAGGCAAGGGTACGGGTTATGGCTGAGGACGAAAGATTCGCAGCCCTTGAGGCAGAGGTGCATGAGCTTAAAGACGAGGTGGCGTCACTCAAAAAGATTATTGACGAGTTCAGAGCCCAGTTCGAATAACTTTTGCGCCAAGTTTTTGCCACTCCATTGATTTGTATATTTCCAGCAGTTTCTGGTTATTGAGATTCTCAGTGATGTCGCTTTTCTGAGGGTCAAAAATTGGCGTGCCGTCAAATTTCCACTGGATGACAATGAGCTGCACAGCCTCAATCGGGAGCTTTGTGTTGAAGTATCTGAAGTCCGGCGTTACGACGGCAATGCCGGTACTGTTCCCGGCAGGGAGCAGGGGGGGGCTCTGTTCATCAGTAGATGCCAGCGTATCAACCCGTGCCTGCATTAAGCGCTCCTCCTGCGGCATCGTCTCAAGTTCCGAGCGGAGTTTTTGCACCCTCTCCCTGAAAAAATCGTTGGAATCCCTGCTGCCGAAAGTCAGCGTGCGGCTCTTTTCCACCCGTACCTTCTCATCCAGCGGATCTATCCAGCTTTTTTCCTCCTCGATAAAAACCGGTTTGCCATAAACAGTGTCAATAGTTGCCGGTTTCTTTTTCCCTTTTTTTACAGGCGGCGGAGGAATTTCTCCCGCATCCCTGGCTGCCGCATCAATGGCGGCTTTAAGATATCTTTCCCGGCTTACAGGTTGCCAGAGGGTTGAGCCGTTACGGGTAATTACTGCAACAGCATGGCCGTTATTGGAAAAAGCTTTGTAACCGGCGCGCTCCCCATCGGCTTGCGGTTCGGGGAGGAGGAACCCTTCAGCATCCTTGTAAAGCACCGGCAGATGGGCAAATATGTGGCCGAGGTTATTTATGGAAATGTCCATGGTGGAAGGGGTGTTAAAGGCTGCCTTGACTGTTCCACCCTTGTCTTCATAGCGTCCAAGCATCATCGCAAGGGTGGCGACAGGTCTGGTCGGAGGGCAGTTCTTTCCGGTGCAGACATCAAAACGGTCCCTTGTGGAGATAGTGCCCCAAAAGCGGGCTTCAAAGCCTTTCGGCGGGCTCATGGCAGGGTTTGAAGTGACGATGCGGGAGATCTCCTGAAGAGTTCCCCTGATTTTTTTGAGCTTGTCCGGGCTGATCTTCTTAAGGTCACTGCCGGCATCGCTCATGGAGAAGGTCCACTTTCCCTCTTTCTGGGATAGCTGTGCCGGCTCCTGGGCATTTACAAGTGAACAGGTAAGCAGAAATGCTGTTAGGCATATGCAGAGAGAGATCCGCAAAAGAATTTCCTCCTAGGTAAAATCAGCTGGTTTAAATCTGCGCTGCCATTAACTCATTAATTATTTTAGTCAAGGTTGTTGAATCGAAAGGTTTGGCGAGGACAGCGTCGGCACCAAGCAGCGTTGCCGCAGGGAACATCTCGGTGACATCAAGACGGGGCGATCCACCGGAAATGGCCAGAATTTTAACCTTCTGGTCAAGCTTGCGAATCTCGATGATGGTTTCGATCCCTTCCTTTTCGGGCATATAAAGATCGGTTATCACCAGATCAGGGTGTTCGCGGACAAATAACTTGATACCTTCATCGCCGTCAAAAGCGGCAAGTGCATGATGTCCGGAAAACTTTAATATCATGCAGAGCATCTCATTGCATTGAATGTCATCATCAATAACAAGAATTTTCATCAGCCGCTCCGGGAGCTGGTCAGGCTCTTATCATGACCAGCATCATCTTGAATTTTTCGACAGCTTTCATTGAGTGGGGGATTTTAGCAGGCATGATTATGAATTCGCCGCTTGATACCTTGTGAACTTTTCCATCAATAGTTACGTCGGCAGAGCCGTCAATTACCTGTACAAAGGCATCAAAGGGTACAGTATGCTCGCTCAACCCCTGGCCTTTATCAAAAGAAAAAATGGTGACAGTGCCGATTTTACGATCTATCAATGTGCGGCTTACTACAGCACCGTCTGCATAGGTGACGAGACTATTCATATCTACTGCTTTTCCGACAAGTGCCTCAGCCGTATTGCTCATTGCCAGTCCCCTTTAAGGCTCAGTCTTCAACCGGTCTGTACTCAAGTTCCCTGCTTTTCTGCATGTACGAACGGCCTTCAAAAACACCACCTTCCGCAACAGAAAGTCTTGTTGTGTAGATGTCTCCGCAGACCTCTCCCCGGGGCTGAATCTCGACACTTTCACTTGAATGAACATTGCCGGTGATTCTGCCCGCTGCTATAAGCGACTTTGAGGTGATGTCGCCAAGTAGGCAGGCTCCTTCTCCGATTATCACCGATTCAGCGGAGAGAGCTCCTTCAAAGCGACCATCAATACGTACTGTCCCCTTGGAGATTATCTCACCTTTGATAACTGTATCACTGCCGACGATTACCTCAAGTTTTGGATGTTTTTTGCTGCTGAACATCGGATAGTTCTCCTAAAAGAAAGTTTTTAGTTTTTGCTTTCGAGGTATGGAGCCGGGTTTACACTCTGTCCGTTGCGCCAGATTTCATAGTGAACATGGGGGCCGGTAGAGATGCCTGTGGAGCCGGAGTAGGCGATGATCTCGCCGCGCTTGACCGCCTGACCGGGCTTGACGCTGTTTTTAGAATTATGGGCGTAAACGGAAGTCATTCCATGGCCATGTTCAATGACGACGATATTGCCGTTGCCACCGCTTCTGTCGGCGAAACTGACAACCCCGTCAGCTGTTGCGTGAAGTGGCGTCCCATTTGGCATGGTAATATCGATGCCGGTATGCAGCCTTCTACCACCGTATTTTGGATGCTCCCTCATGCCAAATCCGGAGCTTATCCTGCCCGGAGCAGGCCAGCCGCTCGGACTGGTCATGTAGACATTCTGCTCCTTGGCCAGATATTTCTTGATCTCTTCAACAGCGTTCATGGAGGATTGAATCTCCTTCTTGAGAAGATCCGTATCAATGGAGCCGTCCTCGCTGCTGATATCGACGTTTTTCAAAACCTCTTTGCGGGAGCCGAGAGAAAAGAGCTTTCTGAACTGAGACTCTGACTCCTTCAGTGAAGCCATGGTGGATTCCATTTCATTGAAGTTTTTCGACATTTTTGTGTATTCGCTCTTCATCCGGTAGTAATCAAATGCCTGGATAGTGAGTGAAACGGAGAATACAGCCCCTACACAAGCCATTACACAAAAAAGTGCAGCAGCAATCACAGGAATCTTGATGCTTCTGGAGCTGAAGCGGGAGTGGGGAACCAGCATGATTGTTATGGGAGTGTGTATCTTTCTCAGGAGGAGGCGGAGCTTGTACATAAATCCTTACCTCTGATAAATGCAAAGTTGGAAGCGATAGTTAAGTTCAGGGGGAAGGTGATAATAAACCTCTAAGGGTCTGATTTCAACCGAAATCATCTTTCTGCTATTTTTCACTTGTCCGAAAAGCACCTCCGTTATACTCTGCAAACCGATGAAATGGATCCTTTGTCTATCAATTGGCTTTTACCTTTTTGGCGGCTTCAGCCGTCCTCTCTTTCTTATCGGTGCGGCAATCGAGCTTTCCTACATGGCAATGCGCGGCACTGAACTCGGTCGTCTGCCGCTTCTCGGCCCCCACGATACTCTCGCCTTTTTCTCCACAAGCTGTGCCCTCATGGCCATACCGTTTTTGTTCAATAAGGCACTCAGCTCTTCCAGGCGCTTTAGTGTCGGTGTCTCCCTGCTTGCAGCGATTACCGGACTGATGGCGCTCCCCTTTCCTTCTTTCAATATGCCGATGCCGCCGATTCTCAATACCCTCTGGTTCGAGCTCCACGTTGCCCTTGCGTTCTTTTCCTATGCCCTTTTCGGCATCGGCGCAATTCTCGGCATCATGTTTCTCCTTGATGAAAACCGTCAGTTTCTTGAAGTTCAGCACAGTGCAGCCCTTGTCGGGTTCTCCTTTTTTTCAGCCTCCATGACCTCCGGTGGCATCTGGGGCTACTATGCCTGGGGAACCTACTGGCTCTGGACTGCAAAGGAGTTCTGGACTTCGATCCTCTGGCTCTACTACGGCACCTATCTACATCTGCGCCTCAAGGGTTCACGGTGGGAGCGGGCCATTGCCTGGGGTGGGATCATCGGCTTTGGCGTCACCATGTTCACTTATCTCGGCGTCAGTCTGCTGATGAAAAGTTCCCATAGTTTCTGAGGTGGTTTTAAGTGTTTAAGCGAATTTACGACAATCTGTCTTCACTCAGCCTGGGCCTCTGGCTCCTTTGCGGGGTCATGCTCTTTTTGGCAGCAGGCTCTTTTCTGCAGGGTGAAGGCTCCATTATCAATGAAGTGGCGCTTTACGACTGGATTCGCGAAGTTCCCCTGCGGGAGTCGTGGTGGCTCTGGGGGGCAATTGCACTGATTGCGCTCCTTGCCTTAAACACCCTTCTTTGCAGCATCGAATCGTTGCGCAACAAGTGGGACAAGGGGAGTTTTCTTGTCAGGATCGCCCCGCAGCTCATGCATCTTGGCTTTCTCTTTATTGTCATTGCCCATCTACAGAGCGCTTACGGCGGTTTCAAACAGTCGATGCAGGTTGAAAATGGCTCATCTATTAAATTTCCGGACGGCACAGACATAGTTTTTACCGGTTTTGACGCAACCTACGGGAAAATGGGGATGGCGACCGCCTACTCAGCCACACTTGAATGCCGCACTGGCGGAAAAGCTCTGACAGCAGTCATCAGCCCAAATCACCCGTTTTTCTACAAAGGTCATGGCGTTTATATAAAGGATATTGCCCCGCCACCGATGAAGGCAGCGCTGGTGGAGGTTCACAGGGAGCCGGGCGCAATGATGGCGCTTACCGGCGGGGCGGTATTCACCATTGCAAACATCATCCTTCTGGCAAGAAGGCGGGAGAAAACAGCATGAGCAGCGACATCATCCTCCTTGGCCACGGCAGTGGCGGCAGGCTTTCTCACCAGCTCCTTGATGAGCTGATCATCCCGGCGCTTTCCGGCGACATCCCGGGCGGCGGCAATGACGCCGCCATTCTCGAATCTCCCGGTGGACGCCTCGCCTACACAACCGACTCCTACGTGGTCTCTCCCATATTCTTTCCTGGCGGCAACATCGGCGATCTGGCAGTAAACGGCACCATCAACGACCTCGCCATGATGGGGGCAAAGCCGCTCTGGATGAGCGTCGGCCTGATTCTGGAGGAGGGGTTCAGCAAGAAGGCGCTTGCAGAGATTCTCTCATCAATGCGGGTTGCTGCCGATAGCGCAGGGGTGAAGATTGTCACCGGCGATACCAAGGTTGTGCCCAGAGGCAAGGGGGACGGGCTTTTTATCAACACCTCCGGCATCGGCGTCATATCCCATGCGCTCCCCATTCATGGAGGCAATGCCCAGCCGGGTGATGCCATCATCGTCAGCGGTACCATTGGCGATCATGGCGTTGCGGTAATGGCGGCAAGGGAAGGGCTGGAGCTGGAGACATCTGTTGTCAGCGACTCGGCATCACTGGCTGATCTATCCTTAAAGCTTGTAGACTCCCTTGGATCGGCTCTCCACGTCATGCGCGACCCGACCCGTGGCGGCGTGGCGACCACCCTGAAGGAGATTGCCATGCAGTCTGCCATCGACATAAGGCTTGATGAGGAGCTGCTGCCGGTACGGGACGGTGTCAAAGGGGTTTGTGCAATTCTCGGCCTCGATCCGCTTTACGTTGCCAACGAAGGGAAGATGCTGCTCTTCGTCTCGCCAGAGGCTGTTGACGGGGCTTTGCAGGTTTTAAGAAATGATCCGCTCGGAGCTGATGCAGCGGTCATTGGAACCGTAACCGGCAAAGGTGCCGGAAAAATCTCCCTCGAAACCCTCTCCGGCGGCGT
>JACABD010000062.1 GCA_013377075.1 Geobacteraceae bacterium
CTGCATCAAGGGAGATGATTATTGGATCAATAGTTGAGTAATCAAGAAAAGGGAGAAGCAGATCATGGCCGAGTTTACGGGCAAGTCCGACACCTCCTTCTTTGAGAGGAAGCTCAAGGCCGGGGGAAGAGGCATCAATAATGCCGAGACTGAAAGGGAGCCTTGCACGGGCTTCCCGCAGATATTCAAGGGAAAACCGGTTATCATGGCGCTCATCAGCGGAAGCATCGAGCCGGTTATTAATGACAAAAACAACGGCGAGAGATGATTCTGCAAGGGTTGGGTCTGAAACCAGGGAATCCAGAGTTTGCGGGAGCCAGGCAGATTCAGCCAGAGAGGGGATGACAATTGCGCCCGGATATTTCTCGTCTGCTACAAGTTCAAGAGTCCACGGTCCGGGGGCTGATCTTTTATGGAGATAGTTTGAAACAGCATCAGGAAGCACGGCAGTCCCAGATTTGAAGGAGCTTTTCCAGCGGGTCGTCAGCGTGGTTGAGCCAGTTTATTTCAACACCATACTTTTCCATTCTCCGAAACCAGTTTTCCTGCCTCTTGGCAAAGTCGTGGATGGCGGAGTTCAGCTTCTGAAACATGTCGTTACGGCGAAGTTCTCCCCGTACAAAACGGCTGACATAGCGATACTCAAGACCATAACTCTCAAGCCGATCAACAGGAACCCCTTCTTCAAGAAGCTGGCGAACCTCCTCAATCATCCCCTCGTCAAGCCGCTGTTTAAGGCGTTCTGTGATTCTCCTGCGCATAAGTTCACGATCTACCCTTATGCCAAAAACCAGCGGGTGAAGAGCCGGCATTTCAAATTTTTGGGATTCTCCATTTTCAGCGTCGTAATGGGCTATCTCAATAGCCCTTGTCAGACGATCCCTGTCAAGGAGCGATGTTCTGTTCTGCAATTTTTTATTGAGCAGAGCGAGCCTGGTTGCAAGATCTTCCAGGGAAAGGGAAGAGAGTTCTTCACGAAGAAGAGGGTTTTCAGGAACCTGGGAAAGAACGTAATCATAGTCCCGCAGGGTGGCATCAAGATAGAGCCCTGTGCCGCCTGCAAGCACCGGTAGTTTGCTGCGCCCTGAGATATCGTTGAAAGCCTCTGCAAAAAGCCTCTGGAATGCAAAGACGCTGAACTCTTCTCCCGGCTCAAGAATATCGATCAGGTGATGACGCAGATCGCCATACTCGTGAAGATCCTTACCCGTGCCGATATCCATTCTGCGAAAGACCTGGCGGGAGTCGACAGAGATGATCTCTCCGTCAAGATGACGGGCAGCTGCAACGGCAAGACGGGTCTTGCCCGATGCTGTCGGCCCGAGAATTACCAGCAGATTTGGCTTCAATCTTCGTACTCCGTATATTTTCTGGCACTGCCCCTTACCTTGTCAGCCGGGTATTTACGGGCATTTATAGCAATTTTACGTTCAGCAGCTTCATAGAGGTCGATGCCGAGTTTGTCGGAAATTCTCACCAGATAGATGAAGATATCGGCAATCTCCTCTTCCACACCAGGGCGGACTTTATCTTCCAATAGATGACTCTTGGCTCCGTCAACCCACTGAAAATGCTCGACAAGTTCGGCAGCTTCTGCAATCAGGGCCATTGAGAGGTTTTTCGGCGTGTGAAACTGATCCCAGTCACGTTCCTTTGCAAACACCCTGAGCCTGTCCCGAAGCACTTCTATTGAGCTGATTTCCATTTGTCACCTCTTTTTCTATAATCTGACCGATCTGCTCCCCTCTGAATGGGGCATCCTTGTTGCTCCGCCTGAATCCTCTTTCAAAGCCTCATCGATTATGCAGTCGCAGACATCCTCAACAAAAAGGGCTCCGAACTCCGACAGCCTGACAAAATCAGTTGCCTCTTCAAGACAGCCAAGCCGCTTCAGCTTGTTAAAGAGATCAGCGAAAACGGCAAACGGATCCACTTCGTATCTGGTTTTGAAAAGCCCGACCTCAAGCCCCTTTGCCAGCTGAATATTGAGCATCAGGGTTCTGAACATCTGCTCTCTCTTGGTCAGGACAATATGTCTGCCGATGGGCGGAATCCCTTTGTCGGTCATCCTGACATAGGTCGAGAGATCCTCATGCTTGTCATAGCAGAGAGTCGTAGTGTAAGAACGGGTCCGCACGCCGAAAGCAATTATCGGCAGCTCCTGAAGCCAGTAGTAGCGGTACGCCCACTGGCGGTCATTGGTGTAACTGCCGTTCTGCTCGTACCCGGCCCCCTTCATCCACCTCTGGGCGGTCAATACCATGTTGAAAAGGGTATCATCTGATACCACCAGCTCAGGCTTCTCCTTGTAGAGATCCACAATCAGCGGGTTTACGATCTCATGGCGGATATATTCGACCGCATCGGGCTTTACCCGCTCAAGGGCAAGAAGATCACGCTCAAGACTCTCCATGGACTGACCGGGAAGTCCGGCCATCATATCGATATTGACACTTATGCCAAATTCATGGGCAGCCTTGACAACCGCACCGATCTGCTCCTCGGAGTTATTACGGTTACAGAGGGACAAAATGTCAGGATCAAAGGTCTGGCACCCCATGCTGATTCTGTTCACACCTGCCTCTGCCAGCCCTTTGAGCCTCTCTTTAGAGGTTATGGTTACGGGGTGGGCTTCGGTTGTGATGCTGCACCCCTCTGCAAGGGGGATTACACTTCTGATCCGCTCAAGAATCTGCTTTATGTCCCGATTAGGGAAAATGGTCGGTGTGCCGCCGCCAAAATAGATGCACTTCGCAGTTTTCCCCGCAAAGATGCCGGCAGCAGCCATCAGATCGATCTCTTTCAGAAGTGCCTGGAGATACTGGGACTGGAGCTGCGGATCGCTCTTCAGGGGAAATGAGTTGCAGAAAAGACATTCCGAGAAGCAGAACGGGATATGAATGTAGATAAGAATCTCAGAAGAAGTCAGCGCAGATTTAACACTTTCCAGATAGCCTTTGACCTGGGATGGGGCAAGCATCTGGAAGCGGTGCGGCACAAAAAGGTCCGGTTGATTCTTTGTATAATCCGATGAGCCGTAAAAGAGTTCCGTGCGGATTGCAGCGAGATTTGAATCAGAAATCATGGGTCTCCACCAGGAGTCTGCCTGGAGCTGTAATTTTAATAAAATTTGCCGATCTGGAACAGAAGTGAGTTCACCCCTTGGTTATCACGGTTTATGCTGCCATTTGATACATGATGCAGCCTCATTGCAACATAAAAGGTATCACCCTTTTCACCCCTGATTTCAGCACCTATACCGAGTAGCGGATTGAAATTATGCCTGTAGGCCTGACCGTCAACCCTGTAATCGGTGTAAATAACCCCTATGCCAGCCTCCAGATAGGGCCTTAGTTCACGGCTTTTCACAAACTCAGGGTAATAGAGCGAAAGCATGTTTACAGAGACAACTGCGCGGTATTCGGGCCGCAGCAGCATTCCGGCGACACCTTCAAGCTTGAAGGCGGTAGTGCCGCTTTTAACATTATCCCAAAGTTCTCCGTGGTCGTAGAGTGCTGCAACAGAGCCCCGAACAGAGCTCATGTTAAAATTAGGATCGTAGCTGCTTGCCACTGAGATGGCAGCAGCCTTTCTCTCGGGATTAGCGAGCCTGCTGAAAAAACCTGGCGCTGCCAGTGAAAATGAAGAGGGAGAAGAGTTTGCACCCTTCTCCCCGTTCGAGATGACATTCTTCAGATTATCTTCAACAGCAGATGCAGAGGCAGGCAAGACGATGAAAAACAGCGATGTCAGGAGGAAGATAAAGTGAGCAGTTTCATTTAACCTCATACGGGAACTTTACACTCCTATCCTCTGGACGACTGGAACAGCAGATTACCCCGTACATCCCATGTTTGGCAAGTTCGAAATCAGCATCTGATCCTAGCGCCTGTTGCCGGTAAATCTGAGCAGCATGAGGAAAAGGTTGATGAAGTCGAGATAGAGGGTGAGTGCTCCGAGGATAGCCGGTTTTCTCCCTGAAATCCCCTGTGCGGCAAGCTCCTTGATCTTCCAGGTGTCGTAGGCGGTCAGTCCGGTAAAGACGATTACGCCGATTCCCGAGATAACCCATGACACCGAACTGCTGCCGACAAAGATGTTGACGATGGAGGCGATGACAATACCGATCAGCCCCATGAAAAGAAAGCTCCCCCAGGAGGTGAGATCGCGCTTTGTCATGTAGCCGTAGAGGCTCATGGCACCGAACATCCCGGCGGTTGTGACAAAGGTTGATGCAATGGAGCTGGATGTGTAAACAAGGGCAAGGATCGAAAGGGTGACCCCGTTCAGGGCAGAGTAGGCGATGAATATTGATGTCGCTGTAAATTCGCTGAGCCTGTTGACGGCCCCTGAGAGGGTAAAGACAAGAGCCAACTGTGCGATCATAAGGCCGAAAAAGATAAGGCGATTACCGTAAATTGCCTGAAGAAGCGGTGGATTTGAAAGCGTGAAAAGCGCCATGAAGGCGGTGATGGCAAGCCCTGCCCCCATCCAGGCGTATACCTGGCGAACCAGTGTGTTCTGCCGTTCTATGACCTGCTCTGACGCCCGTGAAAAACCCTGATTCCATTCATTCATGAAACATTCCTCCTGTCTGGTCGACTCGTATTATGTTAAATTTAGGCATCACTATCTTTTTTATTCTAATATTCTACATCATCCGGCCGTCTTATCGGCAACAATTATGTTACAGCTCTCGCTTCTAAGGTCAAACACCACTTTTGCCTTCTTCTCCTTAAGCTGCTGCATCACCTGGCAGACCTTATCATCAAGGCTGCCATGGGAATCGCCGAACTCCTCCCACTCCCTGCTGACAAATTCGCAGATCAGGTTATTAAGGGTCTGCGGATCCAGCCGCTCAAAGGGGACTTCCACCCCCTCCTCCATAAACTCGGGACGTTTCTCCTGTTGCGGTTCATCATCCATAACCATAATTATTTCATCTGATTTCGACAATCTCATACTCCACTGGTGAAGATGTTGTTTCAATCTCAATGACATCTCCGCAATTTTTGCCAAGCAACTCTCTCCCCATGGGGGAGGCAGGTGTTATGACGATAACCTCCTCACCCATGAACTCGATCTTCAAGCCACCTTCTGCCGGTCCGATAAAGAGATTTTTCTCAACTCCATCTTCGTCAGACAAAATCACAAAAGAAGCAAGGCGGATAGCACCGACCTTTACCTCATGAACCTGAAGCTGCCGGTAAATCTCGATGGAACCCCTCAGCTCTGCCGCCCTGTTGGCCTGGCCCTGGGCAACATAGGAGGCTTCAAGCGCAAGAGTATCGTACTTGTTATCAGGGAGATTTTCTGAATTGGTTGAGGCTTCGTGAGCGCTTTTTGCAGCAGAAAAGATGATTTCCAAATCGTTTGAGAGGCGATCGATAATTTTAGAAACAAGTAGCCTTTTATTCATGCCGTTACTTTAGCAAAATCCACCATTAAGTTGAATGCAAATATGTCGAAAAAAGTATGAACATATACGCAGGGGTCAATCAACGGATCCGGATGAACTCCCCCATACTGCTCTCCACTGCTCCTGAGGAGTGCGGGAGTCGCCATACTGGACAATAACACCATCATCACGTTGCCAGGAACATGACCACCCCGGCCAGTCAGCTTTTGGAAAAACCGGATATTCATAAGGGTGATCCAGAGGTTCATATGGCTCTGAATATTTAATCCAATCCTTTGGCAAAGGACAATGCTCATCACCCCGGAAATCACCTGCCGCAAAAGCCGCAGAGACCATACAAAATAACATACAACAGGCCGTCAGAAAGATCTTTTCCATATATCCTCCTTTCATCAATCCTGCTGATTTCTTTATTAAGTATACACTACCTGAAAAAGGAAAACCTGCACTTCAAATCAGACATGATTTCAGAACAGCAAAAAGAGTAAAAGGAGTTTATGCCGTTATTACAGCATGTTACACAAATGGCACAGTCGATGCTTTACTAATAGCAAAAGCCAACAAAAAAACAGAGGAGTTCAATATGAAACGGATTATCCTTACAGCCATCCTGATACTTTGCACCTCTTCAGCATTTGCCTCTGAATACCGCGAACAGAGATATGGCCATGACAATGAACAATCCCGTGAAGATCATTACCGCAGGGAATACCGTCACCAGAGACATGACAACAGATGGAACCACAGAGATGTAGCATACCGTACCGAATACAGGTATGAGGAACCTTTCCATACAGTTCAACTGCCACCTCTGCCGGCACTGCCACCACTTCCGCCACTACCGAGGTTACCGCACCTCCCGCCGCTGCCATTTCCGCCATTTGTATTCTTAAGGTAGCCGAACATGAAGAATTAAAAAAGGGCTCACATCAAACGATGCGAGCCCTTATTATTATTGGCGTCCCCGAGACGATTCGAACGTCCGGCCCCTTCCTTAGGAGGGAAGTGCTCTATCCAGCTGAGCTACGGGGACAAGAGATATTTTTATACCCTGAAAGGCTTGAAAATGCAAGCCGGATGGTGGTTATAATTCATTAGAGTCGCAATTCATCATTGGTGTAGAGCACCTGCTCTGCCATGACAAGCTCGCCGAGCTCCCGCTTGAGGCGGTTGAACTCGGTTCCAGCCGGGTCCCGGGGGTATGGCATTTCAACTAACTGATTCCTCTTGATCCTCCCCGGCCTGTAGGTCATGACCACTATCCGGCTGGCAAGGTAGAGGGATTCTTCGATGCTGTGGGTAACAAAAAGTATTGTTTTGCCCGACTCACGCCAGATTCTGAGGAGTTCATCCTGCAAAGTCCTTCTGGTCAGGGCGTCAAGGGCACCGAACGGCTCATCCATGAGCATTACCGGCGAATCGATGGCGAGCAGCCTGGCGATTGCCACCCGTTGGCGCATGCCGCCGGAGAGATCCTTGGGGAAGCGGTCGCGGAATTCACTCAATTTCAGTGTTTCCATGAGCATGACGACACGCTCTTCAACTTCTTTTGCAGACACCCCCTTGATCTCCAGTCCAAAGGCAATGTTCTTCGCCACCGTCATCCATGGAAAGATTGCATACTCCTGAAAGACTACACCGCGATCAGGGCCGGGCTCCGTGACCTTCCGCCCTTTCAGCAGAATCTCTCCCGATGTTGGCAGAGCGAATCCGGCGACTGCGTTGAGCAGGGTTGATTTACCGCACCCAGATGGGCCGAGCAGGCAGACAAATTCACCTTTGTTTATGGTTAGATTTATATCCTGTAACGCCTGGACGCTGGCATCTTTACCGGTAAAAACCTTGCTGACACTGTTTATTGAGATGTAGTCCATCAGCTGTCAAGCCCCCTGTGCCAGCGAAGCAGGTAGTTGTTAAGCCGGTTCATCAACTGGTCAATGGCAAGACCGAGCAGGCCGATGGTGATCATCCCGGCGATAATCTTGTCAGACCACATGAACTCCCGCGCCTCTAAAATGCGGTAGCCGAGGCCGTTGTTGACGGCGATCATCTCCGATACGATGACTACGATGAAGGCTGTGCCGATGCCGATTCTGACACCGGCAAGGATGTAGGGGGTTGCAGCAGGCAGAATCACCCGTCTGAACATTATCCCCTTCCCTGCCCCCAAGTTGAGAGAAGCGCGAAGGTAGATACTGTCAACGTTCTGCACTCCGGCGATGGTGTTCATCAGCACCGGGAAGAATGCACCAAGGGAGATCAGGAAAATTGCCGGAGGGTTGCCGAGACCGAACCAGAGAATTGACATCGGAATCCAGGCGATTGGCGGGATCGGGCGGAGCACCTGAATAATCGGGTTACAGTATTCATAAATGCGGGGAGAAGCCCCCATAAAGAGTCCAAGCGGCAGCGCAAGACCTGCGCCGATGAGAAATCCGCCGACAACCCGCCCCATGCTTCCGACGACATCAATAAGCAGTTCACCTGAGAGGAGCCATTCGCCCCACTTAAGGACTATTGCAGTGGGTGATGGCAGCATGATCGGAGATACCATGCCTGCGCGGCATACTGCCTCCCAGAAAACCAGCAGCAGCAGCGGCACAGCGACTCCGCGCAACAGTGATTTCAACATGGCAGACAAAATCACTTCACCTTGAGTGTTGTCTTGGCTTTTTTGAGGAGATCAAGTTTGACCCAGTCAGCAGCTATGGGTGGTTTGGCCATTCGCCCCACTCCATACTTCTGCATCAGCTTTGTGGTGATATCGATATGCTCCACAGAGATATCATAGGTAAACTGGGCATTATCCATGGCGTCCCGGAAATCATCGGTTGTTATCTGTCCCTTGAACATATTTTCACGGACATATTTTTCCGCCAGATTCATATCTTTTCTAAAGAGCGCTGTCGCTTCCACAAAGCAGGTCATGACCCGCTCGGCCACATCACGCTTCTCCTTGTACATCTTTTCGGTCATGACTAGCGCCCTGACCGGCTCTCCCATGGGGGTATCGTAGGGCTTCATAATTTCGACGCCGAACTTCTTGTTTATTGCCTGTGAGGACTGGGGCTCAGACTGGCACATGGCATCGATATGCTTGGCAGCCAGGGCCTGATTGAGGTCGGCAAAGGCCATGTAGGCAATGAGGACATCCTTGCCAGGCTTGTCGGACCAGGTGAGACCGGCCTTCTCTAACTCTGCAAGGAGAAGAAGTTCCTGTGCGCCGCCACGGGCGACACCGACTTTTTTCCCCTTGAGGTCTTTGAGACTCTTGATGCTCGAGCCTGCCTGGGCAACGATGCGCGCACCACCTTTGGCAAAACCGGCGACTACGTAGACCGGAGCACCGCTGGCACGCCCTGCTATTGCCGCATCTGCAGCTGAAGCAGCAATATCGATCTCACCGGCGATGATTGCCGGGATAATATCGATCCCCTTTGGAAAGACCCGCTCTTCAACCTTGAGGTTGTATTTGCCGCAGATCTCCTTCATATAGGAGACTGCACCGTAGTGAGCGAACTTGAGGTTACCGAGACGAACGACATCGGCTGCAAAAAGCTGTTGCGCTGAAAGAGTCAGTAGTAAAAGTGCTGAACCTGCAACAAGTCGCTTCATCATCCACCTCCGCAGTTAAAATTTAAGTAACGAAAAAACCTTCCCTTCCGGCAATTTAGCTCTGCCGTGGAGAAACTCCAGCTCAGCCATGAAACAGCAGTCCTGAATATCTCCGCCAAGCTGCTGCACCATATCGACCACCGCCCCCATGGTTCCGCCGGTTGCCAGAACATCATCGGCTATGAGAATACGCTCGCCCGGCTTGATGGCGTCTTCGTGAATTTCAAGGGTGTCGGTGCCATACTCAAGATCGTAGCTCTTTTTGAAGGTTTTGTAGGGAAGCTTACCCGGTTTGCGGACCAGGACAACACCTGCGCCGAGCTTGTAGGCAAGAGCTGCGCCGATAATAAACCCTCTGGCTTCAACGCCGACGACCTTGTCGATTTTCTTGCCTATGTAGCGATGAGCCATAAGGTCGATCATCTTGTGAAAAGACGCCGGATCAGCAAGAAGTGTTGTTATATCCTTGAAAACAATCCCTTTTTTAGGAAAGTCGTTTACATCGCGAATTATGTCTTTAAGATCCTGCATTCTCATATCCTCCAAGGGGAATTATTATTATTTTTCCACGCTATCTTTGACCTTACGCAGCTTTTCAATAGCCTTTGACTCAATCTGCCTGATTCTCTCTCTGGTCACGCCGAACTGTTTGCCAATGGTATCAAGAGTCTGGGGATCACAGTCATCAAGGCCGAAGCGGAGAGTCAGAATGCTTTTTTCGGTCTCGGATAGAGTCTCAAACCACTCTGACACATGCTCATATCTGTTGAGGTTTTCAAGGAGATCGGACGGGAGAACCGTCGAGGTATCCTCAATGGTATCACTGAGGAAGTAATCACTATTCTCCCCCATGGGGCGCTCAATGGAGTAAGTCTTTTTGAGGAGCTGCATAAGCCGCCTGACGTATGCCTCGTCAAAATTTACAGCTTCGGCAACCTCTTTGACAGAAGGCTCGCGGTTGAGCTTGTGCATGAGATCCCGTGAAAACCTCAGCATTCTGTTGATGTCATCGGAAACATGAACTGGAAGTCTTATGGTTCTTGACTGATTAACAAGCGCCCTTTCAATGGACTGCCTGATCCACCAGGTGGCATAGGTCGAAAAGCGGCACTCCTTGGATATCTTGAAACGCTCTACAGCCTTTATCAGCCCGAGATTTCCCTCTTCGATAAGATCAAGAAAAGGGAGCCCCCTGTTTATGTAACGCTTGGCAATTTTGACAACCAGACGCAGGTTTGATTCAATCATCCTGTCGCGGGCAGACTTGTCACCGGCGGTAATCCTGTTGGCAAGTTCCCTTTCGTCATCGGCTGTAAGCAGCTTTGTCTTCTGAATATCCCTTAAGTACAGCTTGATCGCGTCGTCAAAATAATCGTCATCATCCGGAATTTTAAGCTCTTCCACATCCGGCTCAATTGACTCCTCGGCAATAAGCGCCTCGGCATCCGGTTCAATCATGGCTTCATCAATCTGGTCGTCAGCAATCAGAAGATTAAAACTTTCATCGATATTGTCTTTTGTCATTTAAAGATCGCTCCGGAAGATAATTTTCGTCTATTGACTCCAACCCTCACTACCTATCAGCTTCACAAAACGGCATGGAGTAGACGCCTCGACAGTAAAACCGTCATCAGCACTCCTTTTGACAAGATTAAGAACCTGGGAAACCTGATCACCGACAGGAACGACAAGCCTACCATCGGGCTGCAGCTGCTGAACAAGAGCCAGCGGAACTTCCGGAGCCCCTGCCGTAACGATGATCGCATCAAAGGGTGCCTCGGAGGCCCAGCCAACAGAGCCGTCATCAATTTTCATGGAAATATTGGTCAAACCGAGTGTATCAAAAAGTTTTCTGGACCTGGATGCAAGTGACGGGATTCTCTCAATAGTGTAGACCCGTCCGGCAAGTTTGGAGAGGACTGCTGCCTGGTAGCCTGAGCCGGTGCCGATTTCAAGAACCCTTTCCTTGCCGGAAAGAGAAAGCATTTCGGTCATCAGTGCAACCATGTAAGGCTGGGAGATAGTCTGTTTCTCCCCTATTGGCAGGGATGTATCATTATATGCCTGGGAAGCCATTGCCTCCTGGACAAACATGTGTCGGGGAAGATTAAGCATCACCTCAATGAGACGGCGGTCAGTTATCCCTCTGGCAACCAGCTGTGTCTCAACCATCCGTTTTCTTGATATATCAAAGTTCATAAACCGCCGCTAACCGCACAAGGATGGCCGTTTATAGCAAATAAGCGCTAGAAAGTCCAGCTATTGAGATGGGCAATAGAGTAATGATTGGTCATATCAAGATGAAGTGGGGTGATCGAGATGTGTCCACGTTTTATAGCGGCATAATCCGACCCTTCGATGTCATGAAAATCAAGATCGGCTGTGCCTATCCAGTAGTAGGAACGCCCTCTGGGGTCAACCTTGTCAACAATAGTCCCTTCGTAGCGCCTCTTCCCCTGAGTCGTAATGAGTGGGGACAGGAGTTCGCCTTTTGCAGGAAAATTTACATTGAGAAATGTGTCCTTGGGAAGTCCGTTCTTAATCACTAGAGCGGCCAACCTGACGGCAAATGATGCGGCCTGGGAGTAGTTTGCATCATCAGCCAGTGTTGCAAGCGAGAAGGCAATGGCCGGAATCCCCATAAGCGTCGCTTCAAGAGCTGCTGCAACTGTGCCTGAGTAGGTAACATCGTCCCCCAGATTAGCGCCCCGGTTTATGCCTGAGACCACAATATCGGGATGAAAGTCGAGCAAGCTGTGAATCCCCAGGTTAACGCAATCCGTAGGGGTACCGTCCACCGAGTAGCGGTTTTGGCCAACCTTGATCGCCCTTAAGGGGTGATGAAGAGTCAGCGCATGGGAAACTGCACTGCGCTCCCTGTCAGGAGCGACAACAGCCACTTCGGCAACCTCGCAGAGAGCCTCGGCAAGGGCGTTTATACCCGGGGCATCAATACCGTCATCGTTAGTTACGAGGATTTTCATAAGGCCCCCACAAAAGGAGAATTACATTTGGGAATCAATTCTGTATCGAAGCTGAGAAGTGCTGCGCTGAGAATCTCTTTTGGCGGCGCAGCCTGATCAACAGCTGAAACATCCTGTCCGAGAAAAGCCAGCGCTCGTGTGAGAAGAATTCCACCGTCAAGCTCGAGATTAATGCCTGCTGCAATTGAAACAGCAGAGTCGCGCTTGCTCAGCTTGGAGCCGCAGGGAGCTATTACCAGCGGTAGATGCACATATGACGGCCGGTCATAGCCAAGGAGCGTTTGAAGAAAAATCTGACGACCTGTAGAAGTGATGAGGTCTGCGCCACGCACAACCTGGTTTACCAATGAGTCGGCATCATCGACGACTGTAGCCAGATGATAGGCAAAAAGATCATCAGCCCTCCTGACCACGAAGTCGCCACAGCAATCGGCAAGTCTTTGCGTAACCCGCCCAGTGACAACATCATCAAAAGAGATCTCCTCTGATGGGACCCTGACTCTGATCGAACGGGCTTCCCTTGACGGATCTTTGCCATGACTGCAGGTACCGGGATAGACTATCTCATCCTCACCATGGGGAGCTGTCGCAATCCGGGCAATGTCAGCGCGGGAACAGCAGCAGGGATAGAGATGATCGTTTCTGTCAAGGCGCTCAAGGGCGTCTGCATAAGCCTCACCACGCCTGCTTTGCCATAGAGGAACACCATCCCACTCAAAGCCGAGCTGCTCAAGGGTTCCCATGATATCATCGGCCATACCGGGAATAACTCTCGGCGTATCAAGGTCATCAATACGCAAAAGCCATTTTCCTCCAGGCTTTTTTGCACATAGCCAGCTCCCCAGAGCAGCCACCAAAGAGCCATGGTGGAGGTATCCAGTCGGAGATGGAGCAAATCTGCCGACTATCATCTATCAGTCGATGAATGAGCAACAGTAATCGGAAACGGTGTTAACCTTCATGGTAAAGCTGGAATTTGCAGGGACATCGAATGCTTCTCCAGCTTTTACAGGCTTCCATTCGGCAGATCCCGGCAGAAGAAGATCAAGCTCACCGGATAGAATTTCCATGATCTCGGCTTTGCCGGTTGAAAACCCATACTCACCAGGCTGCATGACGCCAAGAGTTTTTTTTGTGCCGTCAGCAAATAGAACCGTATGACTTACAACACCGCCATCAAAGTAAATATTGGCTTTCTTGACAACCGTTACATTTTTGAACTCAGACATGTTACCTCCATTTGTAAGATAAGTTGCAGACAAGATAACAGTAAAGGGTTAGCCGTTACCAGCTAACCCTTTTAGATATTCAAATATGTGGCGCGCCCAGTACGACTCGAACGTACGACCTACGGCTTAGAAGGCCGTTGCTCTATCCAACTGAGCTATGGGCGCAGGAGAAAAATGGTCGGGGAGACAAGATTCGAACTTGCGACCCCCTGCTCCCAAGGCAGGTGCGCTACCAGGCTGCGCTACTCCCCGACGAAAAGACGTTTATATCATAGCTCTCTGACAGAAATCAAGCATTAGATTTAATAATTTCATTTTTTATCAGAAATTCTTGTAAAGCACCGCAGGCTCTGCCTCTGTGGCTGATCCTGTTTTTTATCACTAGCGAAAGTTCTGCTAATGTTTTGCCATATTCCGGCACCATGAAAAGTGGATCATAACCGAAACCGCCGCTTCCGGAAGGATTTTCCAGAATAATACCCTTAAGTCCGCCTTGAAAGAAAGAGCTTGCACCATCAGGCGAACAGAGTGCAATTACACAGCGAAACTCGGCTGTGCGTGACTTTAACACAAAACCGGAAAGATCCTCAACAAGCTTTTGGTTATTAGCCTCATCACCTGCGCCCACGCCTGCAAAGCGGGCTGAAAATACCCCTGGTCTGCCGTCAAGAGCGTCAACACAGAGTCCGGAATCATCGGCAATTACCGTCAACCCGGTTGCAAGAGCCGCGCTGTAAGCCTTTTTATAGGCATTATCACTGAAAGTAGCGCCGTCTTCTTCAGGGGGCTCAAATTCGGGAAAATCCCTCAGTGAGTAGAGTTTTACGTCAAACCCGGAAAAAAGATGTTCAAACTCGCGCATCTTCCCGGCATTACCTGTTGCGATCAGAAATTCTTTCATTCGGCAAGAGCCTTCTGCTGGATATCCAATAGCTCCCTTATTCCTGCCAGAGCAGCATTTCTCATCATGTCCATCTGCTCAATGGTGAAAGGTTCAGCCTCGGCGGTCCCCTGCACTTCTACAAAGCGACCTGAAGATGTAACCACAAAATTCATGTCAACTTCAGCAGTAGAATCTTCCGAGTAATCAAGATCAAGCAGTACCTCACCAGCAACAATGCCGACGCTTACGGCAGCAACGGCCTCTCGCAGAGGGTTCACAGATATCGAACCTTTAGCCTTAAGCCATTTGAGCGCCTGGGCAAGGGCAATGTAAGCACCGGTAATTGAAGCAGTCCTGGTGCCGCCATCGGCCTGAATCACATCGCAGTCGATATGTATGCTTCGCTCGCCAAGTGCCGGAAGATCGATAATCGCCCGAAGTGAGCGCCCTATGAGACGCTGAATTTCGTGGGTTCTACCGCCAATCTTCCCTTTGGACGACTCTCTTGGCGAGCGGGTATGGGTAGAGCGTGGTAGCATGGAGTATTCGGCTGTCACCCAACCGGTCCCTTTTCCGCGCAGAAAAGGTGGCACACTCTCTTCAACCGATGCGTTACAGATCACCTTAGTTTCGCCGAACTCCACTAGAACAGATCCTTCAGCGTGCTTTATGAAGTTTTTGGTAATTTTGATATTTCTCATATTTTCAGGGTTGCGTCCGTCATTTCTCATTCTAATCTCCAGTAATTTCATAATTTGATTGAAAGTGGTTCAACATTTTCAGCCCCTACCTCTGCAAGAAAGCGATCAGTAAGCAGCTTTTCTAGCTCGGATATAAAGCCGGCATCCAGACTTGCCGGACAAATCTTACCTCCGGCCATTAAAGCATGCCCTCCTCCGACTCCAACCCCTTTTACGAGCCTTTTCACCATTTCTCCGGCGTTCATATCGGGTGTTGAGGTGCGTAGCGAAATAACCAGCTCTTTCGAATATTCGCCAAATGAGAGTACAGCCTCCACATTCTCCATTTTCAGCAGGAAGTCGGCCATCTCAGCCACAAGCTCGGGGAATACTACCCCCTGCATATTCACCAACACAGCAGTTCCGTAGATTCTGCAATAGTCCAGAGTTCTTCTGATTGTCGTAAAATATTCGACTGGCTGACGAGGATTGGTAATCTGATAAAGAAGCTGTTTATCTACTGTGGGGAAAAGCTTTAGATACGCCTCACGGTCAGGAAGATTGGCTTCACGGCCAAGATCCTGCGTGTCTGACTTGATGGCATAAAAAATAGCCGTTGCAAGTATTGAATCTATTTCAATATCATTAGCAAGCAGATATTCATAAAGAATGGTTGCCGTTACTCCGTAATCAACCCTGACATCCACCCATTTGCAGTCGCGGCTTTTAGTTTGAAGTGGATGATGGTCTATGACAACATCTACAGGCACAGCCGGATCCAGAGAATTATTGCCGGTTCCGGGCTGCGTATCAAGCATACAGACCACACCGTATTTAGATAGGTCAACTATCTCCAGTGGCACGAGTGGAATATCAAGAATCCCTGCCATGATAAGATTTTCACTCCTGCCAATCATTCCTGAAAATGCGATAGTTGCATCCTCCTGAATCTTTTTTGCAAAAAGGGATTGAAGAGCAAGTGCAGAGGCAAGACAATCCGGGTCAGGATTATCGTGGATAATAATTATTATTTTTCCACGATTCCTAACCCATTCAAGCATTTGCGCACTAAAAGAAATAACCAGCTGAAGGCGCTCTTCCAGAGGCAATGTATCGACTGGCAGTATTGAAAAAAGTGGCATTATAAAATCAAGAATTCAACAATTCCCGGCCGAACGGGGACATTTCCCTGCCACGACGGATAATACCCGGAAGCTCGCGAATAACGGTATCGATCTCGTCATCGGTCGTGAAACGTGACAGGGAGAAGCGTATTGACCCGTGGGCACAGGTAAACGGAACCCCCATGGCGCGAAGGACATGGGACGGCTCCAGTGAACCGGAAGTACAGGCACTGCCGGACGAAGCGCATATCCCAAATTCCGACAGATAAAGAAGTATCAGTTCGCCTTCAACAAACTCGAATGCAATAGAAACAGTATTTGGCAGACGTTCTGCACCGCCGCCATTAATGCGGGATGACGGGATAATCCTCAAAAGCTCGCGCTCCAGACGATCCCTCATTGCTCTCACACGGACATTTTCATCATCAAGATACTGACCGGCAATTTCACAGGCCTTTCCAAGGGCAATAATTGAAGCCGTATTTTCAGTACCGGCACGACGGCTCTTCTCCTGATGTCCGCCGACCATGAAAGGCCTGAACGGCACACCCTTTCTTACGTAAAGAACACCTATACCTTTGGGGGCATGGAGTTTATGCCCGGAAAGAGAGAGCATATCTATGGTTGAATCAGCCATGTTCATAGGTATCTTGCCGACAGCCTGTACAGCATCGGTGTGGAAGAAAGCACCTTTCTCCTTGACTATCCGCCCGACCTCTTCAACGGGAAAGATAACACCTGTTTCGTTGTTGGCATACATTACGGAAACAATGGCAGTATTTTCGTCTATCACATTACGAAGCTCATCCATGTCAAGACAGCCATTGTTGTCAACGTTAAGCTCTGAAACACGATAACCATGTTTGGAGAGACCGCGGCAAAAAGTAAGTACTGCCGGATGCTCAACCCGGGTTGTAATTACGTGGCGTCGATTGGGAAAAACCTGTAGAGCCGAGCTGATAGCGGCATTGTCGCTCTCTGTGCCACATGAAGTGAATATAATCTCGTCAGGATGGGCACCGATCAGACTGGCAACACGCTGGCGGGCCTCATCAACCTTCTTCTGAACCTGACCACCGAAATAGTGCATAGAGCTTGGATTGCCATAAAGTTCTGTAAAATAAGGACGAATCTCCTCAAACACAGAGTCATCAACTTTCGTAGTGGCATTATTATCGAGATAAATCACTTTCATCCGTGAACCTCCTCGACAATTATATCGTCAGAAACAAGTTCACGAAGCTTCTGCTCGACAAATTTTGCGGTGTAACCGGAGGAAGCACATCCTGCACATGCCTTGCGAAAGGCAATCTGCACATTATTGCCAGCAATATCGATCAGCTCAAGGTCTCCGCCATCTGCCCAGAGTTGTGGGCGGACTTCGTTTTCAAGAACCTCCTGAATCAACTGCATCTTGCGAAGATTTGTCAGTTTTTCCGGTTTTGCAGGTTTCTGCAACTGCTCACCCAAAACTTCGGCAACCAGCTCCTTGATTTTAGGTAGACAGCCACCACAAGCGCCACCTGCTTTTGTGAAGTGGGTAACCTGCTCAGCGCTTTGCAAACGGTTTTGAACTATTACCTTACGAAGGAAACCGTCTGTCAGGCCGAAACATTTGCAGAGAATTTCACCATCCTGTTCATGATCGTGGTCATGGTCATGGCCATGATTGTGCTCAGGTAACGGGCCACCGCGGAACTTGGCGATAGCAACCTCAAGCGCCTCCTGCCCCATTACTGAACAGTGCATCTTCTCTTCAGGAAGGCCTCCGAGAAAATCGGCAATTTCTTTATTTGTTACCAATAATGCCTCATCAAGTGTTTTACCTTTTATCATTTCAGTAAGAGCCGATGATGAAGCGATGGCGCTACCGCAACCAAATGTCTGGAACTTTGCTTCAACAATCCTCTCTTTGGCATCGTCGAATTTTAGGAAAAGTTTAAGTGCGTCGCCACAGGCAAGACTCCCCACTTCACCAACGGCATCAGCATCAGCTATATCTCCAACATTTCTAGGGTTCATGAAATGCTCTTTCACTTTATCTGTATAATCCCACATGACTCCTCCAGGCTGTTTTTTTGATAGTATACCCCAAATGCGACACAACGCAAAGCGGATATTTTTTGTCTTGTTAGAAAATATCACAAAATACAAGTCAATACATAAGTTACGCAGCAAAATATGCGTATTTGATTAGTCTGCATACAGATTATTTGGTTAATAGGCCCTGCGCTACTTCTGATTCTGGAAATAGATTTACTTCGACAATTACCAGAGTCAACATAAGAGTCAAGTCGGACGCAAAAAAGCCCACAACTCAAAAAG
>JACABD010000063.1 GCA_013377075.1 Geobacteraceae bacterium
CATAACTGCCGAAACCAACCCCCCTCTAATCCCCCCTTGACAGGGGGGAAGCTTTGAAGTCTCCCCTGTCAAGGGGAGATTTAGAGGGGTTAGGATGTTAGTGATGGAACTTCCCTTTCCGTTCCTTATGGGTTTCATCCGGTGCATTGTGGCAATCAAAACAGGGGAGCTGCTCGACCTTTTGCTTTTCAACAGCTGAACCCGGCTTACTGGTCTGTGTAATCAGGCTCTCCGGTCGTTGAAACGCCTCCTGATTCCTCTCGTCAGTCAGAGTGACAGGCTTGAATGAAAGCTGCCAGTTGGAGCTGATCGGCACCTTGTGGCACTCCTCGCACCCTCCTGGCGCAGGGATTGAGCGCCACGCAGTAAACATGGTGCAGGCGGTCATGAAGTATAGCGATAGTGCGGATAACAGCAGCAAAGGTTTCATTTGGACCCTCCGGTAAATCCCCATTTGTACTCAAGGTATTTCTTTGTCTGTTCGTAGCCCTGTTCATAGAGAAAATTTTTCTCGTCCGCTGTAATCGAAAATGTTGCCGGAGGTATTTCGGAACAGTAGATGATAATCGTATCTTTCCACTTCCCGCCTTTCAAAAACTCCTTCTCCTGGGCATGCATGGAAAAGGTCAGCATTTCGTGAAAATATTTGAGCGGCGAAAGACTTCCGTTTTCATGCCTTTTCAGCGTCCGCTTTGACATCATCTTTATGACAAGAACCTTCTGATTTTTATCCATCCGCCCTTCGACAACACCTGTCATCAGGGAACCGTCTATGAGGGCATATCGTTTGCCGTTATACTGAAGCTTTTTGTAGCCGAATACCCCCGGCACCAGTGATGAAGCAGTTGCAGCCTCGGATATCCTTATGTCTGGAAATTTTTCCGCTGAAAAGGTTACCGGACGGTAGCGCATCATATCAGTTGCTATAATCTCCAGAGGGACTTTCATCCCCCTTGAGAATGTAGCACCTTCAAGCTCCCTGTCAATCCACTCCTCCAGACGTCTGCCCGAACAGAGGCCATAACCGGTAACAATTGACTTGAGACTTGCATCCTTGAACTGCCTTGTATCAAGAGCGAGGGTTTTTTCCAGAATCTTCTGGGGACTGCTGCCGCAGAGATACATTCCTGCAATGATTGACGCCGTAGAAGAAGCAATTACCTTTGTAATATTCAGCCCAAGCTCTTCAATCGCCTGGAGTGCTCCGATAAAAGCCGGGAAACGGATGCCGCCACCCACAAGCATCAGGGTGACCGGCTCATTACTGCTTCTGCCATTACCACCATTGAGAGGGGATGCAACTGCATTACTCATCAGCATAAAAAGTTCCTATTCAACTTTTTTTATTGAGATCGCACTCGCACCTTTATCAAATACCCCTGCTTTTGATACTACTTCCAGCAGTATCAGTTCATTGTGCTCTTCATCATACTGATAATCGGAAAGATAGCTCTGGCTCACCCTTGTATGCCAGTTCTCTTCCAGTGTTATGCCGTTCCAGGTAAAAGCATAAATCGAGTTTTTGCTATAGGACCTGCTATCCCCGACGACAAACAGACCTTCATTTTTCGGAACCAGCAGCTCACCTTTTTTGGTAACAATCATCCTCTGCTCGATAAATCTCTTTCTCTGCTGGCTTCCGGTGACCCGTGCATTTTGCAGATCTTCTCTACTGAAATACATCTCTGAACCACCAAACTTATCGCTACCCATCCAGAAATTTTCTCCCTTTTCATTGGATACTGCCAGAAGTCCGTCTGGTCTGAGCAGAACGAGAAAAGGTTTGCCCTCCTTGTCGGCAATCATGTTTATATTGTAAACATTGCCAAACTTCGGAAGTTTTATTGGGTTGCGAATTTCGAAAGCTGCCCCTTTTTTGGCAACTTCATACATGTCACCATAGAAATCCTCATCAATACTCATCTGCTGTGCATAAATCCGCGGCGCACCCTTCACGGCAATAGCCCGGAAGAAGTAGGGAAGGTCGCTTGCAATCAGCCTGAACGTGCCATTTTCCACCCGATAGACCCTGGAAGCAAGCCGATCACCTTTAAACACAGTTACGTAAAGTTCAGGAGTTCCGTCTCCAGCAAGATCGGCCACATCTATTGAAAGTATTTTTTCATTACCCGAAAAATTCTTTTCCGTACCGATCAGCTGCACATCATTTTGTTGCCGGTAGAGGAGTAGCTCTCCAGCCAGGGCAACCACCAGTTCCCGGCCGCCACCTTCGACTCTCCTTAGCTGCACTATGCCGTTCATGATGCCATCCATCCGCTGAATCATGCCGTTCTTGACGTTCCCGGATCTGTTTTCCTGGCGGATGATATCGCTCCCCTTTGCGACCACAGGAGTCTCGTTTCTAATTATGACAGACGAGCCCGCTGCCGCTGTCGACGGCAAAACCGCAGGCACAAGCTCAGACTGCCTGGAAGCTGCTGATGGTGCCAGCGACATCTTGTCGATCTCCTTGGCAAGCTTTTGCGCAAAGCGTCCGATTGCCGGAATGATCTCTTCGGCATTGTCCCCCTGCTCGAAAGCCCGGCCAATACTTTTGCCATTGGCGCCAACCACCTTGCCATCGAGACTGAATACCTTGCCAAATGCTATGTAGGTGCCGATTACCGTCACTTCCGGCTCTTCGTTCGCACCGACAATATTGATCCGATCGCTGCTGAGCCGGGATGCCAGCATTGACTGGAGCGTACCCTTCAACTCCTCATTTCCTGTCGCACCTGTCACCTTGAACTCTGCAACAGATACTTTTAGCGGAGCAGCCAGAACCGGCCGGGTACAGAGCAGCAGAGCAGTTATTACCAGTAGAATTCTGAGCATGTTCTTAACCTCTTTTTTTCAGGGATTATTTCAAAGGGATGACGGCAAGTCAAATAAATAAAGGCGAACCGGAATCCGGTTCGCCTTTATTGACAATCAGGTTACAGCCCTTTCAAGCCGCGATTTGCAGACTAGAAAGTGTAGCTCAGGATAACACGGCCAAGGTATGGAGCCTTTGCATAGGTAGTTCCATCTGTATGGCTGAAAGCAGGACCGAGGAATACGTATGCACCCTGTACGCTGGCACGAAGGTTGTCATACAGCTTGTAGCCAACTTCGGCATTGATTTCTGAACCAAGGTACTGTGATTTGTTTTTATAAGTACCAGCTGTGTACTGTTTCTTCGCATTTGCTACAAACGCAGCGTTAGTGTTGAAGAACAGCTTGTTGATTGCACCATCGTAGCCGACAAATGCAGCGGCAATACCTGTACCCTTGTTGCTTGGGTCAGAAACAATTGACTGGTCGGTATTTGATGTACGGTAGCTGTTACCCCTGAAGATCAGGATGGAGTTGGCTCCAGAGAATACGCCGCTCTCCATATATGCGGATGATGTCTCATTCTGGGCAGAGATGAAGGAGTTCTTGCCTACACAGCCGTCAGCATTAGCATTCTTGCAGTCGCTGCCTGAGGTGTAGAGGAAGCTGGTTTTTACTGCGCCAGGACCAACGTTAACTTTGGCGCCGACATTTGCTGCAAAAGCGCTCAGGTGCTTCGAAGTAAATGCAGAGTTTCTGATGACACCATCCTGATAGAGGAAGAAGCCGTCGAGTGTTGCCGGGCCAAAGGTGGCTGCGCCGTTGACACCAAGCATATGGATCTGCTGCTCACCTTTGCCGTTTCCTGCAAAGATACCAGTACCAGTTCCAGAAAGAGCAGCGTTATCATCAAAGTAGTAGTAGTAGCTGGCACCGACCTTAACATCCTTGCTGACAGCAAAGGAGCCGTCGAGAAGTGTAAAGTCGCGTGTTGTCTTGCCAAGTGCCTGGCCTGCTGCTCTTGCGTCGTCAAAACGGAACCAGCCAGTGCTTACAGTGGCAGCACCAAGCTTTGTGGTGAGGAGGGCACCGGCAGCATCATTGCCGACAAAAACACCCTTGTAGGCATCGTTAAGCCCCTGCATACCGACCTTGGCATTAACAGGCGCACCGGGGATATTGAAGTCGAGGTAGACGCTCTTGACTTCAATGCTTGTGGAGTCTGCACCAAGGGCAAGACCGGAGTTACGTGCACCACCTGAGTAGGAGTTATCGCCCCAACGGCCATCAAATTCGAAGTGGGTAACGAGTTTCAGGTCATCGTTGGCCTTGGCAATGTACTGGAGACGGGCGCGCTGATCAACAAAGGTCTTGTCGAGGGCAAGGTTTGCCTGTGATACTGCAACAGGGCCTGTTGTACCGTTGTTCAGGTTCGATGAAATCCCCTGGGTCAGGAACATCCCGTGGAACTCGTTCTCGAGTGCGAGTGCCGGTACTGCGGCTGCAGCTACCATTGCTGCTGCGCTTAGAATCACTAACTGTTTTTTCATGTGTGCTACCTCCCTTTATGTTGTGATGTTAAATCAAATTAAATGTCAATCCTACTGTCCTTACTTCTCCTGTGAACCAGAATCACCACCTTTCATAACTGTTTTGACTCCACAAAAAAACGATAAAAGCCCTGATGTCTGCTCAATAATGCGCAGACAGATCAGGGCTTTTTTAAATCTTCAGTTTTTTGGTTGCCTTTAATTGGAACATTGACATCCTTTTAAAAACTTATGCGAAAAATAGTCAAAAATAAAAACAATGTCAAGCTGTAATTTTATCCGGTAATTTATGCACAGCCTTGTAACCCCTTTTTCAGTGCGGGCATAGGAGTGTTGTTTTAAAATTTAAGCCACATATTACGATTTTTCAAACTTATGTCAAGAGATTTTTCAAACGATGTTACAAATATTAATGCCCGGGCTGGCAAAGCTCTGTTAGCACACCGTGACTGCTTTTGGGGTGAACAAACGCTATCAGGGTATCATGGGCTCCCAAACGCGGTTTTTCATCTATCATCCGCGCACCTTCAGAGATCATTTTTGCAATAGCAGCCTCAATATTCTCGACTTCATAGGCGATGTGATGAATCCCCTGGCCGCTCTTCTCAAGGAACTTCGCAACCGGGCTGTCAGCAGAGGTCGGCTCCAGCAGCTCGATCTTTGATTCACCGATACAGAGCATGGCGACCCGAACCTTCTGCTCGGCCACCTCTTCACTGCCAAGAAAAGCCATGCAAAGCTGATCGCGATAAAAGGGTAGCGTAGCCTCGATTGATTGCACTGCTATGCCGATATGGTTAATTTTGTGCAACATCTTTCCCCCTAAAGAACCACCGTCTCAGTATGTTTCCCAAAGACCCCTCTGAACACATCAGCAATCTCACCCAAAGTTGCATAGGTTTTTACCGAATCAAGAATGTACGGCATGAGGTTTTCCTTCCCTTTTGCCACCTCGGCCAATTTTACCAGCGAAGCTTTGACAGCCGCCTCGTCGCGGCCACCTTTCATTTTAGCGAGGGAAGCTTTCTGGGAGATTTCAACCTCTTCCTTAACCTTGAGAAGGCCTGTTGGAGGCGGTTCTTTAACGGTGAATTTATTGACGCCAACAATGATAAGTTCATCTTTCTCGATGGATTTCTGGTAGGCGTAGGCAGAGTCCTGAATCTCTTTCTGCTGGAATCCGCGGGAAATTGCTTCTACAGCGCCGCCAAGCGTGTCGATCTTTTCGATGTATTCAGTTGCAGCTTTCTCGATCTGGTCAGTAAGTGATTCAACCAGGAATGATCCGGCCAGCGGATCGACAGAATCGGCAACGCCGGATTCATAGGCAATAACCTGCTGGGTACGCAGGGCAATCCGTACTGAATCCTCTGTAGGGAGCGCCAGCGCCTCGTCACGGGAGTTGGTATGCAGCGACTGCGTACCGCCAAGAACAGCTGCCAAAGCCTGCATGGTGACGCGCATGATGTTGTTGTCCGGCTGCTGGGCAGTGAGGGTACAGCCAGCTGTCTGGGTATGAAAGCGGAGCATCTGGGATTTTGGATCTTTTGCGCCAAAGCGCTCTGTCATAATTTTTGACCACATTCTTCTTGCGGCACGGAACTTTGCCACTTCTTCGAGGAGATTGTTGTGGGAGTTGAAGAAAAAAGCCAGACGTGGTGCAAACTCGTCAACATCGAGTCCTGCCTTGATGGCAGCATCGACATAGGCGATACCGTCAGCAAGGGTGAAGGCAACCTCCTGAACCGCACTGGAGCCTGCTTCACGGATATGATAGCCTGAGATGGAGATGGTATTCCACTTGGGGACGTTGTCTTTGCAATAGGCAAAGATGTCGGTGATGATCCGCATCGACTCTTTCGGCGGGTAAATGTAGGTGCCGCGAGCCATGTACTCCTTGAGAATATCGTTCTGGATGGTGCCGGAAATCTTTTCGGCAGAAACGCCCTGTTTCTCGGCAACGGCTATATACATGCAGAGGAGGATTGCTGCTGTCGAGTTGATGGTCATGGAGGTGGAGACCTTGTCCAGCGGGATGCCCCCAAAGAGAATCTCCATGTCTGCCAGCGAGTCGATGGCAACGCCAACCTTGCCGACTTCGCCCTGGCTCATGCCATGGTCAGAGTCGTAACCCATCTGGGTAGGAAGGTCAAAAGCTACTGAAAGCCCGGTCTGACCGGCCGAAAGCAGGTACTTGTAACGTTCGTTGGACTCTTTCGCTGTACCAAAACCGGCGTACTGGCGCATTGTCCAGAACTGCCCGCGATACATGGTCGGCTGCACACCCCTTGTGTACGGGTATTCACCCGGCAGACCAAGCTGCTCCTCGTATCCCGGGTAATCAAAACCAGGAGTGAAGCAGCGTTCAAATTCGATATTTGAGCTGGTGTTGAATTCAGCCATCCTCTCGCCCCGCTTGGCAAGGGACTTGGCAACCTTTTCAGCCCAGATTTTTTTCCTTTCAGCTATATTCATGTGAATGCTCCTTGAAAATAAAATAAACCTATTCAACACAGAGCCTCTGAAACACAGAGAAAATCATAAAATATATTTATAAACTCTGTGTCTCTGTGCCTCTGTGTTTAGGAAAAGCCTTACAAAATCCCTTTCACCAGCGCCAGAACATCGGCATTGATCTCATTCTGATCTCTTTCGGCTGATGCCTTCACAACCCTGCCGTTCCAGCGCGGCAGCTCTTTCAGGTAAAATCCTCTCATTTTCTGAAAATACTCGATGCCACCATGATTAATCTGGAGGATGTCTTCAATCCTTTCGCAGGCCTCTTCTGGAGGGACATCAAAGAAGATCGTCATATCCGGAAAGATTTCGTCTCCAAAGAGGAAACCTCTGGAAATCTTGTCCAGATGACGCAGCACATCAAACTGACGTGATGTGCCGTTTACCCATGCATTAGCAAGGGATGAGATACTTGACTGCTTGCAGAGGACAATCTTGTCCTCCTCAAGTGCCGGACTGACAACCTTTTGAAAAATCTCGGAGCGAACCGCCCCTTCAAAAAAGAAATCCGACCGTGCGTCCTCGCCAAACGGCCAGTTCAAAAGATTCGTTATACCAAGCTCCTGGGCCCGCCCGGAATCCGGGTTTGCACACTCAACCACACTATATCCAAGATCAACAAGCGCCTTGTGCAGGCCAACTATTCCGGCCTTTACCTGCTGCCCTGATCCACTGATCCCCTCAACAACGATAAGTTTACCCTTGCTCATATTATCCTCCTCTTCAGTAGTGTGCCTCCAACAATAACTGACCCCGCCTTTTCGGGCAGGGTCAGTCGATACAATACAAATTAAAACGGCTGGAGCCCTGATTTATAGAACGGCTTTAAGATATTCGGTTGTCTTCTCCCGCTTCTCTTTTTCCATCTCTTTCGGATCAACTTCGACAAATTTCTCGTCCGGAGTCACCTTGAAGAGTGGCTGTCCTTTCTGAACGATGGAGCCGTCAGCTCCCTGCATAATGATTTTGTCTATGGTTCCTGAGAAGGTTGCACGGACAGTATTGAACATTTTCATGACTTCGATAATGTAGAGCGCCTGCCCTTTTTCAAAGTGCATTCCTTCGGAGACAAACTGCGGCAGACCAGGTGCTTCCTGACCGTAGTACATACCGCCGCAGATAGAGACGACTTCATCAGCCTTGGTAGCGGGTGGGGGCACAAGAATTTTCTTCATCCTGACCTGAAGATCGGTGTCATGAAGATGATTTGGAATTGTGACTTCGAGATCGTCTTCAATCTTGAAATCCCAGAAGTTCACATTGCAGGCAAGGATATAGAGAATGCCGAGCAGCTCCAGACCTGCCTCAAAACCGACATGGGCTGACTGAATCTGCGCCCACTCTTCAGCTGTGTAGCCCCCTTGAGCCTTTGGGTGAGCAAGCACGATGGAGAGCTTGTCAAACTCATGCATGCCGAGATTGAACTTTTCCGAAAGAGTGCTGTAGAAGCGGATCCCTTTCTGAAGCAGTTCATTGTCGTGACCCCAGATCACCTCTGCTGCAGGCGCTTTGGCATCGTAGGACATATTTAGATATTCATAAGTATCTGCGAGAATTACAAACGGGTTGTCGCGCAGTACGATCTTTCCCTTTTCAACGGAAAAGTTGTTTCTGTTGAGCGAGAGCCATCCTGAAAGAAGGTGCGGATCTTCGAGGAGTTTTTCCATCGGCCTTGTAACCAGTGTCCCCTTGCGGTCAAGTATGGCAGACATGTCCTTGCCGACCTTGGGATCATCGGGGAACTGCTCTGCCATCTTCCTGGCATAAGCCTTTTTCATCTGAATGAAAGCATAGACGGTATCAATCTTTGCTGCCTCTTCCTTCAATAGCCCCATCAGTGTCAGGTAAGGAACAACAAAGCGGGTTGTCGGCTTTGCCATGACATTCTGGCCGATGAACCAGTTGACCAGACCGTAGTGAAACTCAAGGTTGGTTGCCAGATCGACACCGCGGAGCATTGTCTTGCCAAGTACCTTCGAGAGGTGCAGGTAGCTGTCAAGGCGGTTTGCGCCTTTTGTCAACAGAAGGGCAATATTGGAGTCATACGCCCCGGCAACCTTGTAGCGCATAAACATGCCGGTATCGGGGTTAACCAGGCTGATCCCCTGATCGTCACGGATCTCACCTTCGATCGGCTTTGACCAGTAACGGATCATGCCACCTGCATGGGGTGAGAGTGATGCGTCAGTAGCGTTGAGACGTGCTTCAGCAGAGGCACCAAAGCGTGGAATCCTCTCCGGCTTGGGCAGACGGGTTTTGTGGCGGGCAAGCAGTGCCATCGCCTCAACCAGTGACTCGACAACGAAGTAATCCTTTTTGTCCTTTGGATTGGTGAACTTGAGCGAGTAGCAGAGTTCGGAAACCCTGTGCTCGACCTGGATACGGGTGTTCACCTCCATGAAGAAGTAACGGTCGCGGTCAACGATGCACTCGAATGTCGATGCAGAGTCAAGACCCACGGCAACGCCGAATTTAGTAGAGTCTTCCTCCATTCTTTTCAGGACTTTCAGATCGCTCTCAAGAGCCTTTACTTCGGCTTTCCTGCCGGCTTTTTTCGCACTCTCGATGGCAAGGGCAAGACTCTCCTGAGTTACCGAAATCTCAAGGAGCTTCTGCTCGTGCATTTGCAGGGAGCAATCGCGACCTCCAAGAGATACGCACCACTCGCCATTGCCAAGAAGTTGTATTTCGTTGTGGCGGGTCTGCTCGATGTTAAGCTCCACAAGGACGTTCTTGTTATCACCGATGCCGTTTGCCTTAACCTCGTTAAGAATCTCGCGCACCAGTGTCGGTGTCTCGACAGCAGCCTCTTCAATCTGCTTGTCAGTTGCATTTTTAAGGACTAGAAGCGACGCTCCGAGGATTCTCTGCCCCTTGCCACCACCACCGCCGATTGCTTTCAGACGGATACGGCTCTGGGGATACTCCCTAAACATTGCTATGACTTCAACCTGAACCTGGGCTGAGAGCTCTTCGATAGTGTAAAGATCAATCCCTTTTTCATAGGACGCATAGAGAATCTTGTCGGCCAGATCTACCAGCGAGATATTCTTGTCACTAAGTACAGTTGCATCAACGGCAAGATCGTGGACCTTGGCAAGAGCTGCAATCTTTTCGCGGGTGCCGTACTTGCTGACCAGTGTTCTGGCAGTGACGTTGTTGATACCCGGAGTTACGCTAACGCCGACCTGAAGGGCGGTACGCTTTGCTTCATCCTTCTTGCCTGCATCAGCCTGAGTACGGGAGTTGGGGCCGATAAACTTAAGGCCGGCCTTCTCGATACAAGAAACAAATTCTTCATCTTCTGCCATGAAGCCGTATCCGGCAAATATCGAGTCATAACCATTATCGTGGGCTATTTTGGTAATCTGGTTGATACGCTCGACACGCTCCTCCTTGCTTGCCCCGGTATAGTCGGGAACACGATGGACGCGGGTTGAGTCGGTAAGCTGGCGAAGCTCAGGAGCAAGGGCATTTGCGTAAACAATCGAATCCTTTTCGGAGAGAAGGATGCCGAAATGGCTTATTCCCATCTCCTCAAAGACATCCATTGCCTCCTTTCTAATGGGGCCGCGGCAGACGATCAAAGGTTTCAGATCTTCGCAGGCAAAGGAGCGAACCCACTCGGAGTCCGACTTTGCCAGCATGCGGTCACGGTGAATCAGTGGATTATTCATGTAGAGGTCATTCATTGGTCTCTATCTCCAATTTAAATATTATGTATAGACTTAACACAGAGACACAGAGACTCAGAGGCAATCAAAACTTAATATTTTATTAGTTCTCAGTGCCTCTGTGTCTCAGTGTTTAATAACTCCAGCTTTTAGTGAAACTCTCTCTGCGGGCCACCCATTGGAGCGGGCTTGTAGTGGCGGAGGAAGAAGTTCATGTTTTCGCCAAGTACCTTTCTGAGATCGGTCGGCATGACGATTGAGGAGATGGAGCCGAGCGCCAGACCTTCTTTCGGATTCATCAGCTCTTTTTCGTAGCGGCTGTTAAGAGCCCCTTCCTGAAGTTTAAGCCATTCAGCCGCCTCTTTTTCCGCATCCTTCTTGGCAGCTGCGCCGTCCATACCGGCAGCAATACGCTCATCGGTCCCTTTCTTCACCATATTGGCAGCTTCAGTGCGAATCTTGCGCACTTCATCCTTGTAGACAAACTCCTTACCTGCAGGTCCCATAACAGCGAGACGGGTTGTCGGCAGAGCAAGAACCAGGTCTGCACCAGTAGGGTAGTTGTTGTAAGAGGCATACGCGCCGCCGTAAGCATTACGGAGGATGAGGAGGATACGCGGAGTACGGACATCGACGATGGAGTCGAGCATGGAGCGGCCAGCCTGGACAATGCCCCGTGCTTCCTGCTCACGACCCGGGAGGAAGCCGGTGGTATCTTCCATGAAGATAATCGGAATATTGTAGATATTGCAGAAACGGACGAAACGGGCAATCTTCACCGCAGAATCGCAGTCAATCTGGCCGGAGGAGACAGCAGAGTTGTTGGCAACAAAGCCGACAACGTTGCCGCCGAGACGTCCGAAGGCAGTAACGACCTCTTTGGCACGCTCGGGCTGAAGTTCAAAATAGTCGCCGTGGTCGCAGATCTGCTGGATGATGATGGAAACGTCGAACGGAGTATTGAAGCCGGTCGGCGAATTGAACGCTTTTTTGAGGAGTGTATTGATCTCCCAGGTTTTCCTGTCAAGTGGGTCGCTGGTCTCTTGGAAAGGAGCGGCAACCGAGTTGTTGTCGGGAAGATAGGAGAGGAGGCGGACCGCTGTTCTCAGAGCGGCAACCTCGTCAGTAACAGTAATATCCGCAACGCCGGTCTTGCCGTGAACCTTTGGTCCACCCAGCTCTTCAGGAGTTACATCCTCGCCGAGAACAGACTTGACAACGCCCGGGCCGGTAAGACCGAAGAAAGTGTCGTTCGGCTGGATGACAAAGCTTCCCTGACGTGGCAGGTAGCTGCCGCCACCGGCATTGAAGCCGAACATGCACATGATTGACGGCACGACGCCGCTCATCTTGCGCAGGGCGGTGAACGCCTCGGCATAGCCGTCAAGCCCGCCCACACCGGCAGGGACAAACGCACCGGCAGAGTCATTCATGCCGATAACAGGAATCCCCTTGTCAGCAGCCATGTTGAAGAGCTTTGCCAGCTTGCTGCCGTTTGTGGCGTCAATGGAACCGGCGCGAACAGTGAAATCGTGACCATAGACAGCAACGTCGCGACCACCGATATTGAGAATCGCAGTAACCAGTGATGCACCGTCAAGATTCTTTCCCCAGTTCTGGAAGAGAACATTGGGCGATTCACCGGAGAGAACGGAAAGCCGCTCCCAGACGGTCATACGCTTCTTGAAATGCTGCTTTTCAATCTGATCGATCTTCACCGACTTGATCGGGCGCTGGATAAGGTCGTACCCCTCTTTCATCGCCTCTTCATAGCCGCCGGTTGTCCTGGAAATTTCTCCAGGAATAGTGAACTCGACCTTCTCGGGTGGATCAAACGGGTTTTTCAGAATTGGCTTGATAGCTGCTTTCGACATCTTTTCACCTTTCCATGTTTGATTTGGTACTCTAACTATCTGGTGACTACAGCGAGGACCCTGACTTCTTCGCCATCCTTGGAAAGGAGACGGTGACGCAGGGAGGAATCGAAATAAACGCAATCTTCTTCTTCGAGAGTTATCCTTTCATCCTCAAGCAGAAGCTCGGCACACCCTTTCATGACATAGAGGAACTCTTCGCCGTCATGACTGTAGGTGTTCTCTTCGGCAACCTTTTCAGTTACAGAAAGGAGAAACGGCTCCATCTTCTTGTTCTGCTTGCGGAACGAAAGAGATTCATAGGAGTATCCCTGGCTTGTGCCGGCGCGGGAGATAACTCTGGGGATCTGTTTCCGTTCGGCCCTGCGCACGACCTCGTAACGACATTCCTCCTCATCTTCCGTGAAGAAGAGTCCGATCTTGACGTCGAAAAACTTGGCGATCTTCGAAAGAGTAGCAATCGGAGGGGAAACGTTATTATTTTCGATCTGGGAGATGAGGGCCGGAGAAAAGCCTGTCTCTCTGGCAACAGCCTGGAGAGTGAGCTTTTTGGCGAGACGAAGCTTCTTTATTTTGGAGCCGATATTGTACTCGGACATAGGGAAATAAACCACCGTATACAGTTAAAATAAAACCAGTTTTTATTGCGGCTAAAAATACTGATTTAGGCTCGCGCTGTCAATACATATTTGCCTGACCCTTAACGCCGAGCAGTCATTGATGCTCATATCTCGGACATTAACCGGTGATGGCACTTAACTGCCTGAATCCATCGGCGTTGTATCCATTCACCATGACATCCAGTCGCCCGTTGTTCGGACAGAAAATCAGGCCATGGATCGGCACGTCAGCCGGGATAAGCGGGTTAGCCCGGATTTTCCCTACCACTTCTATTACGTTTTCTTCAGGGCAGGCAAAAGCACCGAGCCACTGAGCAAGATCGGGGACATGGGTATCTATTGTCTGAAGGGCAATGCCGCGTGCAACCATGTCACGCTTCAGACCTTCTGCATCTACCTGGGCCATCCCGCAATCTTCATGACCTATAACAAAAATCTCTTCGACCCCCAGCATGAAAACGGCAGCCACCAGACTCCGTATCACCCCGCCATGAAGTGGATCAACCAGGGTGTTGCCAGCATTCTTGATGATCTTGGCATCTCCGCGCTTTATACCCATTGCCGGCTCAAGAAAGTCAACCAGACGGGTATCCATGCAGGTAAAGATCGCGAACTGCTTCTTTGGATTTTTTGGCAGCGGAGGAAATACTCCAGGGCGGATAAAATGCCGGTTTGTTTCAATAATACTCTGTAACAGGTCCATTAAATTGCCTCCAACGCTTTCGACAAGCAATCAGACAAGACTCCGGATGTTTATTTGCACCCACTTAACAATATCTTCAGTCGATGTGCCTGGCGTGAATATTTCACAGATACCGGCAGCCTTCAGCCCGGGGATATCATCTTCCGGGATTACACCGCCACCGAACACCTTGATGTCTCCGGCTGACTTCTCCTGAAGCAGCTGGCAGACCCTCGGCAGGAGCGAATTATGGGCTCCTGAGAGGATTGACAGGCCGATACAGTCCACATCCTCCTGAATGGCGGCTGCGACGATCTGCTCCGGCGTCTGGTGCAGGCCGGTGTAGATAACCTCCAGACCGGCATCGCGAAAGGCGCGGGCAATGATCTTGGCTCCCCGGTCATGTCCATCCAGGCCGGGCTTGGCGACGAGTACGCGTAGTTTTCTCTCTGCCATGCGAAAGGTCTCCTTGATTTGGCAGGGGCCAGGCAAGGTTTACCTGGCCCCTGCGTGATGCTTTTACTTCTCGTATTTGAGCGCTGCCAGCTTTTGATAATATTCGAACCTGCTGGCAGTCCAGGCAGAGGCCTTCTTCATCAGCCTGTCCGCTGCTTCAGGATTGATTTTTTTGAGCACCTTGTAGCGGTTTTCGCCGTTGGCAAACTCCTCAAAACTGGTGGTCGGAGCCTTGCTGTCAAGCTGCAGCGGGTTTTTCCCTTCCATTGCCAGGGCCGGATTGTAACGGTACAGTGGCCAGTAACCGGAAGAGACGACCTTTTTCTGCTCATCGACTGCGGTGGTCATGTTGATACCGTGGGCGATGCAGTGGGCATAGGCGATGATGATGGACGGCCCGTCATAGGCTTCGGCCTCAATGAATGCTTTCACCACCTGAGCCGGATTGGCCAGTGAGACGTTGGCAACATAGACGTAGCCGTAGGCCATGGCCATCATGCCAAGATCCTTCTTCGCCATCACCTTGCCACCGGCGGCAAACTGGGCAACGGCGCCGATCGGGGTCGATTTTGAGGCCTGACCTCCGGTATTGGAGTAGACCTCGGTATCGAGGACAAGGATGTTGACGTTCTTGCCGCTTGCTATTACATGGTCGAGGCCGCCGTAACCGATATCATAGGCCCATCCGTCGCCGCCGATGCACCAGACCGACTTCTTCACCAGATAGTCGACCAGTGGCAGCAGCTGTTTTGCTGCACTCTCCCTGCACCCTTCAAGAGAATGCTTCAACCTTTCAACCCTGCTGCGCTGAGCTTCGATCCCTGTCTGATCAGACTGATCGGCAGATTTGATCTCAAGCATAAGTGGTCTGATCAGTTTGCAGGCAGGGCAGTCGCAGGAGATGAGCGTATCAAGCAGCTCCTGTGCCGACTCGGTGAACTTGTCAACGGCAAGGCGCATGCCGAAACCAAACTCGGCATTATCCTCGAACAGGGAGTTGGACCAGGCCGGACCGCGGCCATCGGCTCTTTTTGCCCATGGCGTTGTCGGGAGGTTGCCGCCGTAGATTGAGGTGCAACCGGTGGCGTTTGCAACAAGCATCCGGTCGCCAAAGAGCTGGGTAAGGAGCTTAAGATAGGGGGTCTCGCCGCAACCTGCACAGGCGCCCGAGTATTCAAAGATCGGCCTCACAAGCTGGCTGCCGCGCAAGGTGTCGAGCTTGACTTTTGTAGGATCCATGTCCGGGAGGCTGAGGAAAAAGTCGTAGTTAACCGCTTCAGCAGTCCGCAAGGGTGCCTGGAACTGCATGTTGATCGCCTTGTGACCCGGATCTTCCTTGCTCTTTGCCGGGCAGTTGTGGACGCAGGCGCCGCAGCCGGTGCAGTCTTCCGGAGCAACCTGAATAGTGTATTTCAGCCCCTTGAATTCAGGGAGTTTGCACTCTGTGGACTTGAATGTTGCCGGAGCCTTATCCAGCAGCTCCGCGTCATAGGCCTTCATCCGGATGGTTGCATGGGGACAGACAAAGGAGCAGATGCCGCACTGGATGCAGAGCGCCTCGTCCCAGACAGGGATATCAACGGCGATGTTGCGCTTCTCGTATTGGGAGGTGGCAGTCGGGAAGGTGCCGTCAATCGGCATGGCAGAGACTGGCAGATCGTCACCGAAACCGGCAATGATCCTGCCGGTAACCTGTTGGACAAATTCGGGAGAGCTTTTGGCAACCGGCGGCGGCATGGTGATGCTGCTTGTGGCAGCCTTTGGCACTGTAACTTCGTAAATATTCTCAAGTGCGGCATCCACAGCGGCGTTGTTCATGGCAACGACCTTTTCGCCAGCCTTGCCGTAGCTCTTCTTGATGGCCCCCTTGATTTCGGCAATTGCCTGCTCCAGCGGGATGATCCCCGAGATCTTGAAGAAGGCTGTCTGCATAATAACGTTGATACGGGCACCGAGTCCCAGCTCCTCACCAAGTTTGATAGCATTGATGACATAGAGCTTCAGCCCTTTGTTTATAATCTGCTGCTGCACCTCTATTGGCATCCTGTCCCAGACTTGCGTCTGCTCAAATGGGGAGCAGAGAAGAAAAGTGCCCCCCTGCTTGGCCCTGCTGACCATGTCGTACTTCTCAAGGAAGGTGAAGTTGTGGCAGGCAATGAAGTCTGCATTATCTATCAGATAGGGGGCGTTGATTACCCCTTTACCAAAACGCAGATGGGAGGTGGTGATGGTTCCTGCTTTCTTGGAATCGTAGACAAAGTAGGCCTGGGCATTGTTGTCGGTGGTCTCGCCGATGATCTTGATGGTGTTCTTGTTGGCACCGACAGTGCCGTCGGAGCCGAGGCCGTAGAACATGGCTTCGTAGGTCCCTTCCATGGTGGTGCGGAAGGTGGGGTCAAAGTCGAGGCTGCAGCCGGTAATATCTTCGTTGATGCCGACGACAAAGTTCTTTTGCGGAGCGACAGAACCAAGGTTGTCAAAGACAGCCCTGACCATGGCCGGAGTGAACTCCTTGGAGCCAAGACCGTAGCGGCCGCCGATGATGACCGGATAGCCGGAAAGAGTGCAGCTGGCATCACCCATGGCTTCGCCGATGGCAGTGCGCACGTCCATATAGAGCGGCTCGCCGATGGAGCCAGGCTCCTTGGTCCGGTCGAGGACAGCAATTCTTTTCACTGTATCCGGCAGGGCGGCAACAAAGGCTTCCAGCGGAAACGGCCGGTAAAGGTGGACTTTGATGACACCGACTTTCTCTCCCAGGGCAACGAGCGTATTAACGGTCTCCTGGACGGTGTCGGCCCCTGAACCCATGATTACAATGATCCGCTCGGCATCGGCTGCACCTGCATAGTCAACGAGGTTGTAGTTCCGTCCGGTCAGTTTGGCAAATTTGTCCATCTCTTCCTGAACAATGGTGATGCAGGCCGGGTAGAAGCTGTTGACGGTCTCCCTCCCCTGGAAGTAGACATCAGGGTTCTGGGCAGTACCACGCATGACCGGACGGTCCGGCGATAGTCCGCGTGAGCGGTGGGCATTAACCAGATCGTCGTCAATCATGGAGCGCATGTCGTCAAAGGTCAGCTCTTCCACTTTCTGCACTTCGTGGGAGGTGCGGAAGCCGTCGAAGAAGTGGAGAAACGGGATACGGCTCCTCAAAGTGGCTGCCTGGGCGATCAGGGCAAAGTCCATGACCTCCTGAACGTTATTGGAGCAGAGCATGGCCCAGCCGGTACAGCGGCAGGACATGACGTCTGAATGGTCGCCGAAGATAGAGAGCGCCTGGGTGGCCAGGGCACGGGCAGAGACGTGAAAAACTGTGGAGGTCAGTTCACCGGCGATCTTGTACATGTTCGGGATCATCAGCAAAAGACCCTGACTGGCGGTAAAGGTTGTGGTCATGGCCCCTGCCTGGAGGGAGCCGTGGACAGTACCGGCAGCGCCACCCTCGGACTGGAGTTCGGAGACCAGTGGTACAGTGCCCCAGATATTCTTCTCACCGGCAGCGCTCTTGATATCGGAAATCTCACCCATGACCGATGACGGGGTGATGGGGTAGATGGCGATGACTTCGTTGGTGGCATGGGCCACGTGGGCGGCGGCTGTGTTGCCGTCAATGGTTACCATTTTTCTGGACACTATGGTGATCTCCTCTTTGTTAGGTAAATAGACTGAAGGCTGAAGACTGTCAGGTTTGCCTTCAGCCTGCCTCTAAATATTCTGCGCATCCACAACAGCGATTGCGGCCATGTTGACGATATCG
>JACABD010000064.1 GCA_013377075.1 Geobacteraceae bacterium
GCAGACCTTCGCTTCATCCTGCGCCGGCTCCCGACCTATGAGAAACGCCAGAATCTGATGTTCTCGGCAACCCTCAATCAGCGGGTGATGGAGCTTGCCTACGAATTCATGAACCTGCCGGTCAAGGTTGAAGTGACTCCGGAGCAGATGACTGCGGAAAAGGTTCAGCAGCTCCTCTACCACGTCGCTCGCAAGGACAAGTTCCCGCTGCTTTTAGGTCTCCTCAGGAAAATGGGGCTTTCACGGACGATGATCTTTGTCAACACCAAGCGTGAAGGGGAGTTTCTTCAGGATCGACTCAATGCCAATGAATTCCATAGCCGCATCATCTCCGGCGATGTTGACCAGAAGAAAAGGATGCGCATTCTTGAGGAGTTCAAAAGCGGCAAACTGCCGGTGATGATCGCCACAGACGTCGCCTCCCGGGGTCTTCATATTGACGGCGTCTCCCACGTCATCAACTACGACATCCCCCAGGACGCTGAAGACTATGTCCACCGCATAGGCCGCACAGCAAGAGCTGGCGCAGACGGCATTGCAATATCATTTGCCGATGAAGACGGCGCCTTTCACATCGAAGCGATCCACGAATATATCAAAGAAAAAATCCCTGTCGAATGGGCTGAAGATGAAATTTTTGTTCATAACTACAAAAGAACCAAACCGAATCTCAAAAAGATGGAGAGTCAACCCCACGGCAACAGCACCAAGCCAGGAGCCCCGGTAAAAAAGCGCAGACCACCTTTTAAAAAGAGCCATAAACCCGCTCCGGCCTGAAGATCACTAAAATTCTTTAAAAACGTTCCACTTCCCTCTTTTTTTTTCGTTACGCTTATGTTATTTAAGTTTGGTTAAAACTATGATTTATTGAAATATAATATTCAAATTAAAATATGTGCGTTGACATCAAAAAACAGCGACTTAATTGTTCCAATCAGGTCGTACAAAACTAGATAAGGGGAGGAAGCGGGAATGAGTTATGAACTGCCGAAGAACAAGCAGCTCCTGAAGTGGGTAGAAGAGGTTACGGCTCTCTGTCAGCCTGAGAGCGTCTACTGGTGTGATGGTTCGCAGGAAGAGTATGACAGGCTCTGTGAACAGCTTGTACAGGCTGGCACTTTCAAAAAACTCAACCCGGAGAAGCGTCCTAACAGCTACCTTGCATGGTCTGATCCGATCGATGTTGCCCGCGTCGAAGACCGTACCTACATCTGTAGCCTTTCAAAAGAAGATGCCGGCCCGACCAACAACTGGATGAACCCGAAAGAGATGAAGGAGAAACTTTCCGGGCTCTTCAAAGGGTGCATGAAGGGACGCACCATGTATGTAATCCCCTTCAGCATGGGCCCCCTTGGCTCCAATATCGCCAAGATCGGCGTCGAAATCTCCGACTCACCTTATGTTGCTGTCAATATGAAGATTATGACCCGCATGGGGAAAAAGGTTCTCGACATACTCGGCGAAGGGGAGTTCGTCCCCTGCCTGCACTCTATCGGTGCTCCGCTTGAGCCCGGCCAGAAGGACTCCACCTGGCCATGTAACAAAGAAAAATATATCGTTCATTTCCCGGAAGAGCGCGCCATCTGGTCGTTCGGCTCCGGCTACGGCGGCAATGCCCTTCTCGGCAAGAAATGCCTCGCCCTGCGCATAGCTTCAAAGCAGGGTAAAGACGAAGGGTGGCTGGCTGAGCATATGCTGATTCTCGGCGTGGAATCACCGACCGGCGAAAAGTCCTATGTCGGTGCTGCTTTCCCCAGCGCCTGCGGCAAGACAAACTTTGCCATGCTGATTCCGCCAAAAAACTTTCAGGACAAGGGGTGGAAGGTTACCACTATCGGTGATGATATCGCCTGGATCAAGCCGGGATCTGACGGGCAGGTATATGCAATTAATCCTGAAAACGGCTACTTCGGCGTTGCCCCCGGCACAAACTATAAAACCAATCCGAACGCAATGATCTCCTGTGAGAAAAACTCCATCTTCACCAACGTTGCCCTGACAGAAGACGGCGACGTCTGGTGGGAAGGAATTGACGGCGACGCTCCGGCAAAACTGACCGACTGGCAGGGCCAGGAGTGGACTCCCGGCTGCGGTCGTCCTGCAGCCCATCCAAATTCACGTTTCACTGCACCGGCCTACCAGTGCCCATCCATTGATGCTGACTGGGAAAACCCCAAAGGTGTGCCAATGAGCGCATTCATCTTTGGCGGACGCAGAAAAGACACTGTTCCGCTGGTATACCAGGCGTTCAACTGGAACTTTGGCGTTTATATGGCTGCAACTCTCGGTTCCGAGACAACAGCCGCAGCTATCGGGGCAACCGGCAATGTCCGCCGTGACCCGTTCGCCATGCTTCCTTTCTGTGGCTATCACATGGCAGACTACTTTGCCCACTGGCTCCAGTTCGGCCGCTCCATCCCGAAACCGCCGCGTATCTTCAGCGTAAACTGGTTCCTCAAAGACGCTGATGGCAAGTTCGCCTGGCCCGGATATGGCGAAAACATGCGCGTTCTCAAATGGATCGTTGACCGTGTTCAGGGACATGCCGGTGCGGTCGAATCGCCACTTGGCTGGATGCCTCGCTACGAGGATATGGACTGGGAAGGACTCGAAATGAGCCGTGAAAAGTTCAACGAACTGATGTCTGTCGACAGGGATGTCTGGCAGAATGAAGTTCTCTCCCACGAAGAACTCTTTATCAAGATGTACGACCGTCTGCCGAAAGAGTTCCTCCATATCCGTGAACTTATCCTCTCCAGCCTCTGGCGCTCACCCGAGCACTGGGAGCAGATAGGTGACGTTCACCCTGAAGGGTGGAACGAATAACATAACTTTCAACATCTGTTTTACTAAAGCCCTCTTCAGAGTTTCTGAAGAGGGCTTTTTTGTTTTTCCCCTTGACATTAGGCCCAAATATTGTAAAACATTGTTTTTATATTCCTGTATTGAAAAGCGTAATTCAAATGTTAGCATTTACTCAGCAAGCTACCCTGCCAAGGAGGTAATGTTTCATGGGAAAGAAGTCTGATGACGGCAACCTGGCCGAAAATAAACAGCATTTTGATTTATCCAGACAGCTGACTGAAAGAGGAGTTTCGCGGCGGGATTTCATGAAATTCTGTTCCGCCATGTCGGCAGCGCTTGCGCTACCAGCAACATTTGCCCCGAAAATTGCACAGGCCCTTGATGAAGTGAAGCGCCCGACACTGGTATGGCTGGAATTCCAGAGCTGTACCGGTGACACAGAAGCACTGCTGCGTGCATCGAATCCGACAGTTGCCGAGATTATTCTCGACATCCTCTCCGTTGATTACATGGATACAATAATGGCCGCTGCCGGTCATCAAGCCGAAGAGAACAGAGCCAAAATCATAAAAGAAGAGAAAGGTAAATATATTGCTGTGGTAGAGGGTTCAATCCCCCTCAAGGACGACGGGATATACTGCTGCATTGGCGGCAGAACTGCTGTCGACATCGCCCGCGAGGTCTGCGGTGGCGCATTTGCAACAATTGCGGTCGGAACCTGTGCCTCCTACGGCGGTCTCCCTGCAGCAGCACCGAATCCGACCGGCGCTGTTGGCACCAAAGAGGCTGTACCTGCAGCAACTGTTCTCAACCTGCCCGGCTGTCCGCTTAACCCGGACAACCTGACCGCAACCGTAGTTCACTTCCTCCTCTTCAAGAAACTTCCGGCGGTTGATCAGTTCGGCAGACCGCTCTTTGCCTATGGCAAGAAGATTCACGACAACTGTGAGCGTCGACCTCACTTTGACGCCGGTCAGTATGTGCAGATATGGGGTGATGAGGCCCATCGCAAGGGGCACTGTCTCTACAAAATGGGATGCAAAGGACCGGAAACATTCCACAACTGCCCGACCCAGCGCTACAATGACAGAACGAGCTGGCCGGTTGCGTCAGGACATGGCTGTGCAGGCTGCTCTCAGCCACAGTTCTGGGACACCATGACGCCGCTCTACAGGCGCCTGCCGAATGTCCCTGGCTTTGGCATTGAATCAACAGCCGACAAAATCGGACTCGGGCTGGCAGCCGGTACTGCTGCAGTCTTTGCAGGCCACGCAGTAGTAAGCGCAATGCGCGGTGAAGACAAGATGGAAGGTAAAAAGAGGGAGGATATAAACAATGGCTAGAATCGTCGTTGACCCGATTACCAGGATTGAAGGGCACTTGAGAATTGAGGCCGAAGTCAGCGGCGGCAAGATCGTTGATGCCTGGAGCAGCAGTACCATGTTCCGCGGTATCGAGAAGATCCTCAAAGGGCGCGATCCCCGGGACGCCTGGTACTTTACCCAGCGCTTCTGCGGTGTCTGCACAACCGTGCATTCAATCGCCTCCGTCCGTGCCGTTGAAAATGCTCTCGGCATCAAGGTTCCGCCCAATGCCGAGCTTATCCGTAACATTATCATGGGGATCCAGAATGTTCAGGATCACGTCATTCATTTCTACCATCTCCACGCACTTGACTGGGTCGATATCGTCTCCGCCCTCAAGGCCGATCCTGCAAAGACGGCCTCCCTGGCATCGACCGTCTCTGACTGGCCCCTCAACTCGCCAACCTACTTCAAAGGTGTGCAGGACAAACTCAAAGCCTTTGTTGCCAAGGGAAGACTCGGCCCCTTTGCCAACGGTTACTGGGGACATTCGGCAATGAAGCTGCCGCCTGAGGCTAACCTCATGGCAACCGCCCATTACCTTGAGGCTCTTGAGTGGCAGAAGGATGTCATCCGCATCCATGCCATTCTCGGCAGCAAGAATCCACATCCACAGACATTTCTCGTTGGCGGCATGGCCATTCCGGTCGATCCTGATTCACAGAATGCCCTTAATGCCGACAAGCTGATCACAATTTCCGGTCTGCTTAAAAAAGCCAAGGAGTTCGTCGAAAAGGTCTACATTCCTGACCTCCTGGCCGTTGCCTCTTTCTACAAAGACTGGGCAGCTATCGGCGGCGGTGTTGGCAACTACCTCTCTTACGGAGAGTTCCCTGATCCTATTACCGGCAAACAGTTCTTCCCACCGGGAATCATCCTTGGCAAGGACCTCTCCAAGGTCTACCCTGTTGACCAGAAAAAGGTTGCCGAATATGTCGATCACTCCTGGTTCGAATATTCAGGCGGTCAGGGGAAAGGTGCCCATCCATACGACGGTGAAACAGAAGCAAAGTACTCAGGGCCAAAGCCTCCATACAAAAACCTCGACACTGACAGAAAGTACTCGTGGGTAAAATCCCCACGCTATGAAGAGAAACCTATGGAAGTCGGCCCGCTGGCAAAGCTCCTGGTAGCCTATGCATCGGGTCACAAGGAGACCCAGGATGCTGTCGGCCTGGTTCTCAAGCATCTCAACGTTCCGGCCACAGCCCTCTTTTCCACCCTCGGCAGAACCGGTGCCCGCGGCATCGACTGCCTCATCACTGCCCAGCAGCTGCCAAAATGGCTGCAACAGCTTGAAGAGAGCATCGGCAAGGGTGATCTCAGGGTTCACGCCCAGGAAAAATGGGATCCGTCCTCATGGCCGTCTGAGGCCCAGGGATACGGCTGGCACGAGGCCCCCCGCGGCGCTCTAGGGCACTGGATCAAGATCAAGGACAAGCAGATCCTCAACTACCAGGCTGTTGTGCCTTCTACATGGAACGCCTCGCCAAGGGATCACAAGGGGCAGCGAGGGCCGTATGAAGAGGCTCTGATCGGCACGCCGATAGCAGATCCGAACAGACCTGTGGAGATTCTTCGCACAATACATTCGTTCGACCCCTGTCTGGCCTGTGCAGTTCACGTACTTGATGCGACAGGCAACGAGATAGTGAGTGTAAAGGTAAAATAACTCTGCTCGGTCTCCACGGAGGTGCGAAAATGTCAAAACTTAAGATTTTATACGTCTGGGAGATTCCGGTCAGGGTTACTCACTGGGTCAATGTCCTGGCAATTGTAACTCTCTGCATAACCGGAATATTCATTGGACATCCGCTATCCATTGGCAAATCTGCTTCCGGATTCACAATGGGATGGATCCGCTTCCTTCATTTCACTGCAGCCTATGTTTTTGCCATAGGCCTTGCAGTGCGTGCCTACTGGTCTTTTGTAGGGAACAAGTACAGCAACTGGAGAGCTTTTTTCCCATTTTTAACCGCGGATGGCAGAAAAAAGGCAGCAGCTACTTTCAAGTACTATACCTTTATTGACCGTGACCTGCCCCACACGGTAGGGCACAATGCAGTTGCCTCAACAGCCTATTTTCTCGTTTTTCTCCTCTATCTGGGGATGATTGTCACCGGATTCACTCTCTACTCTGAGCATGCACCCGGCGGAGTAATGCACAAAATGCTTGGCTGGATAACCCATATTTTCAGCAACCAGACCCTGCGCCTGATCCATCACAGCTTCATGTGGCTGATAATCGGCTTTGTCATCAACCACATCTACAGTTGCTGGCTGATGGACATCAAAGAGCGTGGCGGCATCATGTCGAGCATGTTCAGCGGTTACAAATCAATGGAGGAAGATTAGCTATTGCGAACACTACTTTTAGGTATCGGTAATACACTGATGAATGATGACGCGGCAGGTGTTCTGGTTATACAGAACCTTGCCGCGAAGTTTTTTTTCCCTGAAGAACTGACCGTTCTTGATGGCGGGACTCTGGGACTTGATCTGCTTCCTTATCTGGAAGGGGTTGACAGGCTTCTGGTTGTCGATGCTGTCGAAACGGGTGGGCCTGTCGGCTCGATTATAAGAATGACCGGCGATGATATACCCCTTGCCCTGGCCACCAAGGTCTCCCCGCACCAGATGGGGCTTAAGGATCTGCTGCTGGTTGCCGACCTCCAGGGCTATGCTCCGAAAGAAATGGTTCTCTGGGGTGTTCAGCCTGGCTCAATCGAGATGGATATTGAACTAACCCCCGAAGTCGCTGCTTCCATTGAGTTGCTAGAGGGGAAGGTGCTTGCAGAGCTGGCAGCATGGGGGATTACCGCAACGCCCAAATCTAACTGAGAAGCAGCGAATTCCTTTGACACAGTCAGTATCAATCTGTTAATTTTCCATAGGTTAGATTTCAGGAAGCCCTGCAAAAGAGATTTGCAGGGCTTCTTTTTCTGCCAAAAAGTTCATGACAACGGCTCTCGATTCCATTTAAGAAACCGTATCAGTGCAAGCCGGAATCCTGCGTACTTCAAAGAATGAGTCAATGAAAGCAACCCAACACTCTAATATCAAACTATATAATCTGCACTTCCTGGTTCTTTTTGCCGGGTTAGTATTCGGTATTACCGTTGCTTTCGGTGTCTCCCTGCTCCCTTTGACATACGGCAGTGATCTCGAAGCCGCCCGTAAACTCGGAATTGTCAGTTTGACCATCCTCGATGGTTATTCCAAAACAAGGGATATAGTAAATTACATGGCGATGGTAGCTTTGCCCATCGGGTTTGCTATACTTTTTTGGCATCTATGGGCGCGGAAATATGGATATGATCGACTTAGATTGATATTCGACTATCCGCAATCCGTCATGTGCAAACTCAGTTGGTTACAGCTGATAGCGATTTTTGCCTCAATATTGTTCATATCATTTAACATTAATTACTTCTTTGCTCCGATTTCCGGCTGGGACTTTCTTGGCGAAGAGGGGATAAATCTGTTCGCCGTTTCAAAGATACTCGATGGTGGAGTTCAGTCCATTGACTTTACGACAGGGTACGGACCGATGCTGATCTACCCCCTGGCTATGTTGATGAAACTGCTCGGTGCGACTCTCCTTACCGACAGAATATATACCTACCTTCTCAATATTATTGCGTACGGAATAGTTACACTCTTTTTCTTAAAAACTGTTCGCAATCGCACAGTTTTTGCGCTTGCACTATTTCTCTATTTTTCAGTCTTTCATCCATTTGTTGCAGTTTCTCCAAACACCACCTATCTCCGGGTTGCAATCGGATTTCTTCCCCTGCTGTTTCTTGGCCGCTACACTGAGTCGAAGAGTCGCCACCACCTCTGGATTGCCGGTCTTATTGCCGGGCAGAGCCTCCTGTTTAGTCAAGAGGTGGCAATATGCACCTTGATTGCTCTTGCAACAATTCTTTTCATCTCTAACCTGGCACAAAAGTCTTTACGCAGCTTTCCAGAAGAAATGTTGCATCTAGGGGGCTCCTGTCTGCTCTCGATTATGCCAATGTTGATGTATCTGGCATATAAAGGAGCATTAACGCCATTTCTCTTTGAATTAGCCTATTACCCCAAACTTTATGCAATGGGTTACAGCGCCATTAAGTTTCCCTCTCTTGTCACACTCTTCACCAAACCGATTGCAGGGCAGGCACTTTTCCCATACTGGTTGATTTTTATTTACCTGCTGTCAGCCATCTGGCTCATTCCCCAGCTTCTCATGGGAAAGTTGAACAGTTGTACCGTAATCCCTTCAGCTCTCCTCGTTATGGGATTACTCCTTTTTCGATCAGCACTTTGCAGATCTGATTTTTATCACTTTTTCTTTGCTGCTCAACCGGCTTTTGTCCTGTTTTTCCTGATACTGGATCGACTCGTTTACAGTCTAAAGAGTGACAGGACACCTGCAATCCGACACCGCAGTATATTTGTCATATTCATTTTTACGGTTGTTTATCTAGCTCCTTATTCTTCGCCAATATACAGGCATTTCATCCTGTGGGACTTTATAAAAAAAGGCTTCGATGTAACTGACAAATTTACCCAACATAAGGGTGGCCATCAGCTCCTCGTTAACCGAACCGGCGGAGTGCCAATCGGGGAGGAACTTGTAGAGGATGTTGCCAGAATCTACAATTTCCTGATTCGTAACACAGCTCACGGGGAGTATATCTATTTCTACCCCAACGAGGCAGCTTACTATTTCCTGTTTGACAGGAAAAATCCAACAAGATATGCGTTCTCTTATCAGGCAATAACGTCTGAGCAGCGGGCTGAAATCATCAGGGATCTTGAAACAAAAAAACCTCGATTCATTGTCTACAGCAGGAAAGTCTGGCTTCTGGACGACATTCAGCCGACGGTTCAGGTCCCAGAACTGCACAAATATATATCTTTGCACTATCTGCCCCATGAAGACATGGGCGAGGTTCTAATAATGAGGCGTATAGACCTATGATCACCATAATCGGCGCAGGACTTGCTGGCTGCGAGGCCGCATGGCAAGCGGCTTCACGAGGAGTCAACGTTACACTTTACGAGATGAAGCCGGACAAACTCTCTCCGGCCCATGAACTTTCATCACTTGCCGAGCTGGTATGTTCCAACTCCCTGCGGGGGGATTCACTGGACAACGCTGTCGGCCTGCTGAAAGAAGAGCTGCGTCGGGTCGGGTCACTTTTTATGGAGGCTGCTGAGGCGACCCGTGTCCCGGCAGGTGGGGCGCTTGCCGTAAACAGGCTTCTCTTTTCAGAGTACATAACAGACAAAATCTCCAAACATCCGCTGATAACAGTTGTCCACAAAGAGCTTTGCGAAATTCCGACCGAAGGTGTCGTTATAATCGCCTCGGGTCCCCTGACCAGCGAACCCCTTGCAGAGTCCATAACTGGACTGGCCGGTGACTACCTCTACTTCTACGATGCCATAGCCCCTATCGTTACTGCTGAGTCTATCGATATGGATACCGTCTTTGCCGCCTCACGATACGGTAAGGGGGATGGAGACGATTATCTCAACTGCCCTTTCAAAGAATCCGAATATGTTGCTTTTATAGACGCGATCAATTGTGCAGAAAAGGTTCCTTCCCGTGATTTTGAGAAGGTGCTTCATTTTGAAGGATGCATGCCGGTGGAGGAGCTAGCCTCCAGGGGGGTCGACACACTCCGCTTCGGTGCCATGAAGCCCGTCGGGTTGCCGGATCCCAAAAGCGGCGAGGATTCACATGCGATTGTGCAGCTGCGTAAGGAAAACCTGGAGGGGTCGCTGTATAATCTGGTCGGTTTTCAGACCAAGATGACCTGGCCCGAGCAAAAGCGGGTCTTCAGGATGATCCCCGGCCTGCAAGATGCCGATTTTGCACGACTCGGCTCAATGCACCGCAACACCTTCATAAACTCTCCGGCCTTGCTGCTACCGACTTTGCAGCTAAAGAGCGATCCAAGAATCTTCTTTGCCGGCCAGATAACCGGTGTGGAAGGCTATGTGGAGTCAGCCGGAGCAGGTTTTATCGCCGGGCTGAATGCAGCCTGTCTGGCCAAGGGGGAGGATTTCCTCCAGCCACCACAGGAAACTGCTCTTGGCGCCCTAGTGCACCATGTAACAAACGCTGACGTCAAGCATTTCCAGCCGATGAATGTAAACTACGGGCTCTTCCCGGCAATTGCGGGTAAGATAAAAAAGAAGGATAAACGCGGTATGCTTGCAGAGCGGGCATTAACGGCAATCGACAGATGGAGGAGTGAACTGTGACAGATAATGCAAAATCTGAGAAGACGCTGACGGAAAAGATTTTTTCAATGGAGACTCTTATCTTGCTTGCCGGTCTTTTCTCACTGGGCTCGGGATTCTACACCGGTGAAGCCATCCAGTACTTCTGGGGTGGGATGATTATAACCGGCTCCGTTATCCTCCACTTTGTCCGTAAAAAGGACTGGAAGAAACACTGGGAGGAGCAGGAGGCCATGCAGCGCCGTTATGAGGCACGTGTGAAAATGGAACAAGAGGCTAAAGATGTCGAAAAATAACACCATTGTCCTCGCCTCGGCCTCACCAAGAAGAAGCGAACTTCTCGAATCAGCAGGAGTTAAATTCAGGGTTATTGCGGGCGATATTGATGAAACCCCTTACCTGGGCGAAGACCCTGTTGCCCATGTTCTACGTCTTGCAGAAAGCAAAGCCAGAGAAGTAGCCACCAGGACTGAAGGACGCTTTTTCATCGGCGCTGACACTATAGTACTCTGTGACAGCGAGATCATGGGCAAACCTGTTGATGACAATGATGCGACCAGAATGCTTCAAAAACTGTCCGGCCGTGCGCATCAGGTCATCACAGGATTTTCCATACTTGACAGGCAGTCGGGGGAGGCTTTTACAAAAGCTGTTACCACAGATGTTAAATTCAAGGCCTTGACCGTTGAAGAGGTTTCGGCATACGTTGCAACGGGCTGTCCACTTGACAAGGCGGGCGCATACGCAATTCAGGGTGGAGCCGCTTTCATGGTTGAGCGGATTGATGGCTCGTACACCAATGTTGTCGGCCTACCCCTGTGCGAAGTTGTTACAGCATTAAAGGGAATGACTGCATTAGCCACGAATTAGCATTACCGATTAATCATTTGCCATGATATAAAAGGTGTCTATGAATCGTTTTTCGAAAATAATCGGCTTGGCAAGTGGAACAAGGACACGCCGAACTGCATCGACCATACTCCTTTTGACATCAGTCTTTCTGGCCGGGTACTCTCTGGGAGACAAGGAACCGCCACCACTCTCTGTCCACGACATGATAGTCAACCACCCTGACGGTTTGACCTCACTGGTCACGCCGGATGACAAAAGAGTAAAGGCTCTTGCCAGAGAGCTGAAAACCCCTGAAAACGCCTATAAATACCTGCGGGATCAGATAGCATTTGATCCATCCCTGCCGTCTGCTCCTGCCGGAGATATAATCACTGAAAAACGTGCAAGCTGCCTTGGAAAATCAATACTTCTTTGCAGCCTCTACATCGCCATTGGGATGAAGCCCGAACAGGTAAGAGTGGTTACCGGTGAGGTCGAAGCCGGACAGGGGATTCTCGATCACGCATGGGTCGAACTAGAATATGGCGGCAACTGCCTGCAACAGGACACAACCGACCTTCTTGGCACATTTGGTTTTGACCAGTTTAAGGGGATGAACTACACTAACGCCTTCATAAAGCGTGAGAACTATACCTTCAATAATAGCGGCTTTGCCATAATTTCACGTCTCAATATGATGAAAAACTACGGACACCCGGTTCTCACAAAAACAGGATTCTGACCTTCACCAAAACCATGTCAATCTCATCCAATCTTGCTGAAATCCTCGATAAAATAAATACTGCCGCTGAAAAAACCGGTCGCAGTCCTGACCGGATCCGTCTGGTAGCCGTATCTAAGACGAAACCGGCAACAATGATAGAAGATGCACTGGCAGCCGGCCAGAGCCTCTTTGGCGAAAACTATGTGCAGGAGTTTGCCGCAAAGGCAAAAGAGATAAGATCAACCGTAGAGTGGCATTTCATAGGGCATCTACAGACTAACAAAGTCAAATATATAGCCGGACTGACCGCGATGATCCATTCAGTTGACCGGCTCTCTCTTGCAGAAGAAATCAACCGGCAGTGGGCAAAAATAGGGGAAATCTGCGAGATACTTATTCAGGTAAATGTTTCCGGCGAAGCCACCAAGAGTGGGACAACCTACAAGGAGGCCATCAATCTGGTCAAAGAGGTCTCTCTCCTGAAGAACCTTCGTATCTGCGGGCTCATGACCATGCCACCTTTTTTTGACGATCCGGATGGTGCACGCCCGTACTTTAGCGGCCTCAGAATCCTCTCTAAAGAAATTGAATCACTAAATATTCCGAATGTCTCCATGAAAGAGCTGTCAATGGGGATGTCGGGGGATTTTGAAGTTGCCATAGAAGAAGGTGCAACCCTTGTCCGGGTTGGATCTGCAATTTTCGGTGGTCGCTAATATCTTTTTGGCCTGGGTTTTGCTGTAATAGAGATAGAACTCATTACTAAATTCAGTTTCCTTTGCCCGGGAGGCTCCAATGCAAAACGCAGAAGCTGCTGAACTGCTACAAAAAGGGCTATTAGCCCTTGAAAACGGCCACTCCTACCTTGCAATGACCTGCCTTGAACAGGCCAGTCGGCTTGAATCAACCCCGAGACTAAACTCCTGGCTCGCATACTGTCACGCACTTAACGGCCGTGATATTGACATGGCAATCGAACTTGCCAAAAAAGCGCTGCATGATGATTCAACAAATCCGGAATACTGTCACAATCTCGGCAGGATATTTCTGCTCAGCGGACGTAAGGAAGAGGCTATATTCATTTTCAGGCAGGGTCTGGCAGATTCATTACACCCTGAACTGATCGCCTGCCTGGAGCAGCTCGGAACCCGCAAACCGCCTGCCTTCAAGGATCTTTCCAGAAATCACCCTTTCAACAAGTATGCAGGAAAATTGCTGCGCATTCTTGGCAAAAGATAGGAGTTCTTCCCTCTTTGTTCGATATCTGCTATAAACGCCCTTCAAATAATTCTGTAAAGGAACCGCAATTACATGTTTGTCAAAATACTTTTCTCCTGCCTGCTCTTTCTCTCTCTGCCTGTTCTTGCCATAGCTGAAAACCCGCAGGTTAATGTTCCCATCCTCCTCTACCACCGCTTCGGACCTACTGTTGCAGACGGCATGACAATAAGGACGCCCGTGTTTGAGGAGCATCTCAAATATCTCAGGGATAACGGCTACAAGGTCATCCCGCTCAGGAAACTGATTGACTGGTATCAGAAAAAGGGGCCGGCGCCGGCGCCAAAATCGGTTGTCATTGTCGAAGATGATGCCCATAAAACCGTATACAGCGACATGTACCCTCTGGCAAAAAAATACAATGTTCCGGTGACTGTATTTATCTACCCTTCGGCCGTTTCCAATGCAAAGTACGCCATGACATGGGATCAGCTGCGGGAACTGAAAAAGAGTGGTCTCTTTGATTTCCAGTCCCACACCTACTGGCACCCGAACTTCAAAAGAGAGCGCAAAAAATTGAAACCGGCTGACTTTGACAAGCTGGTATCAAGTCAGCTCATTAAGGCAAAAGACAAGATCACTAAAGAGCTCGGCGTAACCGTAGACATGCTTGCCTGGCCATTCGGCATCTACGATGACGATCTACTGAAGAGGGCTGCTGCAAGCGGCTACACAGCATCTTTCACCATTGAAAGGCACCACGCCACAGCAGCCGACAGTGTCATGAAACTGCCACGTTACCTGCTTATAGATGCTGACAACGGCAAGAACTTTGCAGCTATCCTTGCAGGAACAGCTCCCAAGAGAAATGTCGTCTACTGATCACAAAAAGCATCCCTGCCCTGACTGCACATTCTGCCAATGGTGCAGTGATGACCGCTGTGCACTCTGCCTGAGGAAGGATTGCTGCAAGAAGAAACTCTCAATTGCCGAGCAGATTGCACTCTATGACGAGATAAACCGTGACAAAACCCCAGCGCCTGGGACTGACGAGACAGTGGACAACTTGAGCGAGTACGGCCTCAAAATTATCCAGCCACTATCGGGCTACAGATTTTCACTCGACCCTCTGCTCTTGTGCGATTTTGCCCCGACAGACAGAAACTCAATTCTCGATCTGGGGTGCGGCTGCGGGATTATTTCGCTTGTTATGGCGAAGAAATGCCCGGGCGCAGCAATTACAGGGGTCGAATTGCAAAAGGAGATGGCCGGCATTGCGCTACGAAACTCTGCTGACAACCGTCTGTCATCAAGAGTAAGGATCATTGAATCCGACATTCTGGATTTAAGGAGACATCTTGCATCTGAAGGTTTTGACCTTGTAATGGCCAACCCGCCATACAGGCGCCAGGGCGAAGGCAGGATCAGCCCTAAAGCCGGACGTGATCTGGCACGGCACGAATCAAGCGCAACTCTGCATGACTTTATGACCATCGCCAAGAGAATGACAAAGCCTGGCGCCAGCATCTGTTTTATCTGCCACCCCGAGCGTTTGACGGAGATGCTTTATCTGGCAACAGGGTTGAAACTCTCTCCAATAAGACTACAGATGGTTCATGGAGACTGTACTCTTCCGGCAAGAATGTTCTTGATTGAGTTTTTGAAAGGGAAGAACGGGACGCTGGCGGTTTTACCGCAGATCAGCATCAAGGGGTCTGTTTATGGGGAGAGGCAGCAAGGTGGGATGAAAAAAGCGAGATAAAGGCATCCCGCAGCTCCTGGTCAGCAACGTCTGAAGTACACTCTATAAGTTGTTCTTTCTCTCTATCCGAGAGTACTCTTTTTTTTACGGTATTTTCAACCGGTTCATCGCCCCATTTATGAACTGTCCCCTGCCTGAAGAAGAGATCTGTGACAAGTTCCTCTCCCATAGCGGCATTCAGGGAAGAGATAATATCATGCTTCATCATGGAAAGCTGCTGCATCCAAGGGGAGTTGGAAACCCTTATTGTGAGAGTTCCATCCCTGAAAGCAACAGGGGTTGCCTTGCTTGCAATGTGGGCACCTACGGCCTCCTCCCAGAACAGCCAGGCTCTGGCCTCCCTGATCCGCTTTTGCGCTGGCTTGCCGGCAAAAACCGTTTCAAGAAGCGCGGAAACCAGCAGTGGCCGCTTCATCTTAGGGCGCTTAGCCATGGATATAACGTTTTTTGCGAATTCTGGCACCAACGATCTGACCGACTATAGCCCCGCCGATTGTAAAAGGAATTATTTTCCAGCTGTATCCGGACTTGATTCTAAGGTATATTATTAGAGGGATACTGACATGGATATAAAAGTACCAGGCAAAACTGAACTTAGGTACAGCCTGGCGAACATATCCAAGCGGGATATTTACTAAAACTGCGACTGTAACAAGGCCAAGAAGAATCGTGTATTCATTCATCGGTATATATTATGTTTTTACTGACAGCAAAGTCAATCCGCTAATGTAATTGAGGAATCAAATGGTAAATGATGGCGACTACGTAGCAATTTTCAATTCAGTACACAAAGTTATGAAGGCAGAGAAACTGCTCAAAAACGCACAGATCCCAATGCTATTGATACCTGCACCACGCGCACTAAGTTCCGATTGCGGTCTTGCAATACGGTACTCTGCCGCCGACAGGAGCCGAACTGAACAACTTCTCGACAACGTTTCGCTCCTTCCGGAAGAGATTTATCATAAAGAGATGGATTGTTTTGTGCGGGTGAACAGAATGGGTTGAAACAGCTCTTCAGGCTCACTACGAGGTTTTGGCATCAATTACGCCAGATATCAGGCATTCAAGTGAACTTCATCTTTATTAAACCATTTCAAGACACATATTAATCTACCCACTTGTTCGTTTAGAATTGTGTCATTAACATAATTTTCATTGTTTTCTCGGATAGTTAGTTGATACATTATGATCTATTTTACTGATACTATAGAAATATAATCAGTTTTCAGTAAACCTACTGTAATTTTGACCCGAACTTGAAGATTTAAAAGAATCGCATATAATTATTTCATTTTAACTTTTATTCATATAACGCTAACAGAGCTTGGCCGAATAGACAGTTTAGCCCGGCTACAGGGAGGATTATCATAGGTATGAAAACGGTTTTGAGTATCTTTAAAAAATATCTATTATCGCAACTGCTGCTTCTATTGGTCCTGACCGGGACTTTCGTGGCAGGATACCTGCTGACGCCCTCACCCGTAGCAGCAGACATTCTTATTCACAACAGCGCCAATCTTGGGACTAAATATGGCGCCTGGGGAACGGCTTACACCTGCTCAACCTGCCACGGTGAAAACAACCCCAACATAAAACTTGTTAATGCAAATATCGGAACCCCTATCGGTACAAGACCGGTGGTGTTTATGCAGATGACTGCCACAGGATCGACAGCTCCGGTCATGGGGAATGACCAGCGTACTGCGTTTCAGAACGGTTCCCGCAACATATGTGAAGTATGTCACCACAACACAATCGCTCACAACTATAGTGCGAGCAAGGTTGGTACAGACAAGAACCACATGAGCTCAAACAACAAGGATTGTACCAGTTGCCATCCCCATAGTGTCGGTTTCAAGCCTACAGGTGGCGGTCATGAGTACAGCTTCGGTGGCTCACGCCACATGCCAGGTGGCACAGGATCAAAAACAGCCGCCTCAACAATCGATTTCAGTGCATGTACCGGTTGCCATTACGCAACTTCAGGCGGAACATACCCGGTATCCGGGCGCGGTGTAGCATTGAATCTTGTCTGCACCGTCTGTCATATCAATAACCCTAATTTCTATACAACCGGCTCAAAAGGCACTTGCGGCGACTGCCACGGTAGCAACACAGCCGGTTACTACTCAACAGGTCAGCCAGACGGTAACGCCTTCCCTAACATCAGTGGTAGCCACTCTGCCCACATCGTTCAAGGTTACGGCTGCGCTATCTGTCACTACAATCGCGGTACCGGCAAACTCACCCACGGTAACTACTCCGGCATCAAGAAAACAACCTACATGAACATAACGGTTGCCTTCACCACCGGCACAGCCGGACCTGCCGCCAAGTGGAACAACGGAGCAGGCACACTTGCTAATACCTCCTGCACCACCTCTGTCTGCCACGGCTCCAAATCACCGGCCTGGGGCGCACCGGTTCCTACAGCTCAGTGCCTCCGCTGCCACGGCTCACAATCTTTATCATTCACCAATAATTCTGCGGCGACTGTAGCACCTGGCGGCAGCAACATTGACACCGGCCGCAACTCCGGTACAACTGTTCGTGGTGGTACACACCAGGAGCACTTAAATGCATCACTGGTAACGCCAAACAAAGTCCACTGCGGCGCCTGTCACGATCGCGTTGCTCTTACTACTAAATCAGTAAAGCATGCCCAGCTTGACAACAGAACGACAGCAACCATTAGTTTCGATTTTCCTGCTAATGCCAACACCCACACCCCATCCGTTACCCGTACAGGTGGCGCTATCACCTGTAGTAACACATGGTGCCATACCGGCAAGTTCAACTCAGGAACCGGTACTGCTCCGACCTGGAATAATA
>JACABD010000065.1:0-9550 GCA_013377075.1 Geobacteraceae bacterium
TCCGGCAGATAGATGTTGCCGGGAATGTAAGTAACGGCACTGACTTTCACTTTACTCTTGATACCAAGGCACCGGCGACTCCTTTAGTGACGCTTACCCACGATACTGCAAATGGTGCCGACAATAGTGATCTGCTGACAAATAACAGTGCAATAACCGTGAGCCCAGTTGCAGAGCCGCTCACCCGTGAATACAGTGTTGACGGGGGCTCATGGGTTAACAGCTACAGTGCGCCCACAGCTGACGGCAGTCATACGGTTCAGGTGCGTGATACCGATCTTGCCGGTAACAGCGCAACCGGAAACCTGACATTCAACCTTGACTCAACTCCTCCGGTTGCTCCGGGTGTGGTTCTTGCCAATGATACTGGATCCAGCAGCGCCGACAATATATCCAGTATGGGCGGGTTAAAACTGACTGGGCTTGAATCTGGTGCAGTTGTCGAATACTCGATTAATGGTGGGCACGACTGGAGTCAAAACTTTAATGCCGTAGAAGGGGTGAACAATCTCCTTGTCCGTCAGATAGATCTGGCCGGCAATATCAGCAGTACAGCCGGCCTTAACTTCACCCTTGATACAATAGCTCCGACAGTTCCGATAATCTCCCTTGCAGTTGACAGTACTGACGGCGCTCCCGGCCATGGCACTGATTTGCATACCAATAACCCTGCAATTGTTGTCACTGCTGCCAATGAGACCGTTAATCGGGAATACAGTGTTGACGGGAGTTTGTGGAGCAATAGCTATACACCACCCACTTCCGAACAGAGCCACACCGTTCTTGTTCGCGATACTGATGTTGCCGGTAACAGTGCAACCGGTACACTTACCTTCACTCTGGATACCACACCACCTGTTGCTCCCCATGTGACACTGAGTATTGACAGCAGTGATGGCCTCCTCAACCATGGCAGCGATTTAGTGACTAACAGTGCAGCCATCAGTGTAACCGCTTCAACAGAACCTGTTGTCCGCGAGTACAGCGTGGATGGAGGCTTCTGGAGCAGCAACTACTCTATGCCCGGTAATGACGGCGTTCATACGGTGACTGTCCGCGATACAGACGCTGCCGGAAACAGCTCCAGCGGAAGTCTTAAATTCACCCTTGATACAACCGTAGCAACTCCAGTTGTGACACTCGCTGTTGACAGCACCGACGGTGCTTTAGGGCATGACAGTGACTTGAGAACAAACAACGCAGCGATAAATGTATCTCTGGCCAATGAGACAGTTAGCCGCGAGTATAATGTTGATAATAAAGGCTGGAGCAGCAGCTACAATGCGCCAACAGCTGATGGCAGCCATACGGTTCAGGTTCAGGACACGGATGTAGCCGGTAACAAAAGCAATGTTGGTGCTCTTTCTTTCGTGCTTGATACAACGCCTCCTGTTCCACCTTCAATTTCACTGGCCGTTGATACCGGAGTCAGTAACAGTGATGGCTTGACCAGTATCAGCGCAATTTCTGTAACTGCCCCTCAGGAGGCAATAACCCGCGAGTACAGTACTGACGGCTCTTCATGGAGCAAGACCTATCTGCCTCCTTCTCAGGATGGTCTCCATACAATTCAGGTTCATGACCTTGATGCTGCCGGTAACACCAGTGGTGCCGGCAGTTTGACCTTTACCCTTGACACCACCCCACCAGTACCAACGATCACTCTCGATCATAATATCGCTGGGGATGGCATTCTTTCCACAACTGAAGCAAACGGCAATATCTGGATCAGCGGCAAAGTCGGTCTTGATGCAAGACCCGGAGATCTTGTCACCCTTACGGTTAATGGTGTTGATTCAGTCGGAACAGTGAAGTCTGACAAAACCTTCAGTATCAGCGTTAACGGCAATGATCTGGTCATGGATACTGATCACAGGGTTGATGCCAGCGTCTCCTCTGTTGATGCTGCCGGTAATGTTGGCAGAGCCTATGACGCGGAAGGATACACTGTCGATATTCCTGTACCTGTACCTACCATAACCCTAGATCACAATGTAGCCGGTGACAGCATAGTCAATCTTGCCGAATCACAGGGGCCGGTTGCGATTACCGGTATGGCGGGTGGTGATGCAAAATCAGGTGATATTGTCACGCTGACCGTAAATGGTAAGGATTTTACCGGGCTTGTTCAAACTGATCACTCCTTCAGTATCAGCGTTAGCGGCAGTGATCTTGTTCTTGATTCAGACCATCTGATTGACGCCGGTATAAAGACCAGCGGGGCAGGGCAGCCCGGTATTTCCTCTGACCATGTTTCCTATGGTGTTGATGTTTCCCCGCCTGTGCCGACGATCAAGCTGGACAGCATTACTGCCGACAGTATCATCAATAGCGTCGAGGCAAGCGGCAATGTAGCTGTAACCGGCACGGTCAGCGGCGATGCTCTGGTGGGCGATACGGTCACTCTTACGGTAAATGGTAAAACCTATACCGATCATGTCTCGGTTCAAAACAGTTTTAACTTTTCAATTTCCGGTAATGAACTCATCAATGATCCCGACCACAAGGTAGAGGTTTCAATCAGCACAGCCGATGCAGCAGGTAATCACGGCACTGCGGCGGATTCAGCAGCCTATGCGGTTGATATAACGCCGCCGGTTCCGACAATTGATCTTTCCCTCAGCACGGTCACAAGTGACAATATACTGAACCTTGCCGAGTCCCACGGTAGCGTGACCATTACAGGGACAGTCGGCGGCGAGGCAAAGGCCGGTGATATGGTCACACTCACCCTTGCCAGCGGCTCCTTCACCGCAAACTTCAACGGCGTTGTCCAGGCGGATAACAAATCATTCAGCATTGATGTCCTTGGCAATGCCCTTGCCACGGATGCTGACAGTAAGATAGAGGCAACAGTTACCAGTATCGATGCTGCCGGTAACAAGGGGATAGCTTCGGCAACGCTCAGCTATGGCGTTGATATTACCCCTCCTGTTCCGACTATTTCTCTTGAGCACAATATCGCCGTTGATGGAGTTGTCAATCTTGCCGAATCAAAGGGGACCGTTGCTGTCACCGGGACTGCCGGTGGTGATGCCGTTGCCGGGAGTACAGTTGTCCTGACCGTGAACGGTGTTGACTTCACCGGGACTGTCAAATCGGACGGCAGTTTCAGTGTCGATGTTGCCGGATCAAATCTGGCTGCAGACCATATTATCCATGCAAGTACCACAATCGTTGATACGGCAGGCAACCCTGGAACGGCAACAGATGCAGTGACGTACACTGTTGACGTAACCCCTCCGAATCCGACCGTGACACTCGATCACAACATTACCGGCGATGGCGTTGTCAATGTTATAGACGCCAGCAGTCCGGTAGCCGTAACCGGATCTGTGGGAGGGGATGCAAAGCCAGGTGACACGGTTACGCTGGAGCTGAACAGCATCAATTATAGCGGCACTGTCGATAGTAATGGCAAGTTCAGCATAATAGTGCCAGGTTCAGAACTGGTAGCAGACACAACCCACTCCATTGAGGCAAGCATTGCCACTTCAGTCGATGCTGCCGGAAACCTGAGCCTGATTGGCAAGGATTCAGTCAGCTACACAGTAGATACTACGCCGCCATCTTTTGATCAGGCTCTTTACACTTCGCCATACTTCAAGGTTGATATGAACGGAAGCCATGTTGTCGGGGCGCCGGTCGGCTCCCACGATGCTTCTCCTGTGGGACAGGCCACCCATGATGTGATCTACGGAACTTCCGGTAATGACACTATTGATCACAACCCTGCCTTCAGTGCCAACCCCGGGCAGTGGAGCAAAACGATTCATTTTACCTTTACCAATCTCTCTGAAATCAGTTCCATGGAGATTATTGCCAGCCCGGCTGTTTCCGGCATACCTGGATTCGATCTTCAGGGTGCTGGTATCACCCACGATTCAGTGAATCAAAACAGATGGATAATTACCCCGACTGCAGATTCGACTCACAACGGCCTGGATGTAAACATCGTCTATGATGTTACTTATAATCCTGAACAGGTCGATTTCACGGCCACTGCCCATGTTATCGGCTCTGCCGGTTCTCTCCATCAGGATCTGACCAATACGCTCAATTTCTCCTGGCACGAAGCATCCACCGTTACTGATTTCACCCAGACCACAGCATCCGGTGATCCAGTAATGGTGCTGCCAAGCAGCGGTATGGGGGTTTTTATTTATGCCGGAGCCGGAGATGACATAATCCATGCCGGTGCAAGTAACGACATCATCGAAGGTGGTGCAGGTAAAGATTTCATGGATGGTGGCAGCGGCAACAACACTGCTACCTACGAACACTCGTCCATAGATATTCATGTCTCCCTTACTGATCTGGCATCCTTTAACACTGGCGAGGCTTTTGGCGACACTTATCTGAATATCCAGAATCTCACCGGCTCCCTGCACGATGACTATCTTATCGGTGACAGCGGGGTAAATATTCTCAAGGGTGGTGCGGGTAATGACATACTTGAGGGGATGGGTGGTGCAGATATCCTTGACGGTGGCAGCGGTAGCAATGCGGCTTCATACGAGCATTCAGCCGCAAGTGTCACGGTTTCACTTGCTGACAAGTCGCTCAATACCGGCGATGCCCGTGGAGATCAGTTCGTAAGCATCCAGAACCTTATCGGCTCTACCCACGATGATATTCTCATGGGGGACAGTGGCGACAATACTATTAAAGGTGGAGATGGTAACGATACCCTCGAAGGGATGGGCGGTAATAATATCCTCGATGGTGGCAGCGGAAGCAATACAGCATCCTACGAGCACTCTACTTCAGGAATTCATGCATCACTTGCCGACCATACTTTTAATACTGGTGATGCTGTTGGTGACAGTTACGTTAACATCCAGAACCTTACAGGCACATCACGTGCTGACATTCTCATCGGCGATAAATACGACAATATCCTCTCTGGTGGAGAAGGCAATGATATCCTTGAAGGTATGGCTGGAGCAGATACCCTGGATGGAGGCGACGGTGTCAATACCGCAAGTTACGAGCACGCCTCTGAAGGTGTTACTGCAGTACTTTATGATTCCTCAAAAAACTTTGGTACAGATGCCATTGGGGATAAATACCTCAATATTCAGAACCTGACCGGATCTTCACACGACGATGTTCTCATAGGGGATAGCAGCAGTAACAACATGAAAGGTGGCGATGGTAACGATGTTCTGGAGGGTATGGCGGGAGCTGATACTCTGGATGGTGGCGCAGGGGTCGACACCGCAAGCTATGCACATGCTGTTGTTGGGGTAACGGCTGCACTTGACCCTGCATTTGCTGAGCTCCAGACCGGCAGCGCCTATGGTGATTCCTTTATAAACATTGAAAATCTGACCGGCTCCAACAGCGCAGATATTTTGATCGGTAATAGTGGCGCTAACTACATTTTCGGCGGCAATGGCAATGACACCCTCGAAGGCCTTGGAGGTGCAGACACTCTGGATGGTGGCACCGGTATCAATACCGCCTCCTATGAGCATGCCACTACAGGAGTTGTTGCATCACTTACAACCACCTTTACTGACGGCGTTGCGGTAACCCAGACTGGAGATGCAGAAGGCGACACTTTCATAAATATCCGCCATCTCGCCGGCTCGACCTTTAACGATACTCTGATAGGTGACAGCAATGACAACATCATCAACGGTCTTGGCGGTAGTGACATACTTGAAGGAATGGGTGGTGCAGATACTCTTATCGGGAGTGTAGACGGTAACAACACTGCCTCCTATGAACACTCAACCACCGGCGTTACAGCATCTCTTCATAACCATAGCGATAACCTTGGCGCAGATGCAGCTGGTGATACCTATACAAATATTCAAAATCTGACCGGTTCGACTCATAATGACATCTTCATAGGTGACAGTAATGCCAATATCTTTGATGGTGGTGCAGGTATTGACACTGTCAGCTACGATTATGACACGAAAGGGGTAATCGTATCACTGAGCGCCGCATTCACCTCTATTGAGTCAGGAGAGGCTAAAGGTGATCTGTTTATAAATGTCGAAAACCTGATAGGTTCCTCCGGAAATGACTTGTTGTTTGGTGACAACGGTATGAATGCTCTTTATGGTGGGGGAGGCGATGATATCCTTGAGGGGCTGGGAGGGTCTGATCATCTGGATGGTGGTGGTGGCAAGAATACTGCTTCCTACGAACATGCTTCTGCATCAGTTATTGCGTCGCTTACAACTGTTTTTACTGACGGTTCAGCGGTTATAACTGCTGGCGATGCAGCCGGTGATACGTACGAGAACATTCAGAATCTGACCGGATCAACACACGACGATATTCTCATAGGTGACAGTGGTGATAACTTAATAAGTGGGCTGGCAGGGAGCGATATTCTTGAGGGGATGGGTGGGGCTGATACGCTGATCGGAAGCATTGAAGGCAACAATACCGCCTCTTATGAACACTCTATTTCAGGGGTTCAAGTATCTCTGACTGACCATTCATCAAATACTGGCGATGCGCAAGGTGACACCTATATAAATATCCAGAACCTGACCGGTTCCACCCATGATGATATCCTGATTGGTGACAGTGGTAATAATATCTTCAACGGTATGGGTGGCAATGACATTCTTGAGGGGATGGGGGGCGCTGACAAGCTTATTGGTGTTGCTGGCGGAAACGCTACAGCCTCATATGAACATTCAGATGCAGGTGTTTATGTCTCTCTTGACGCCAATGTCGCCCATGGAGGTCATGCAGAAGGTGACACCTTCCTCAATGTCCAGAATCTGACCGGTTCCACCCATGACGATATCCTGATTGGTGACATTGGTCGTAATATTCTCAGTGGTATGGGCGGCAATGACATCCTTGAAGGACTTGGTGGTGCTGATACTCTCATAGGCGGTCTTGACGGCCATGCGACCGCATCATACGAGCATTCCCTGACAGGTGTCACTGCGGCACTTTATGACTCAAACAGAAACATTGGCGATGATGCTGTCGGTGATAGTTACACTAACATACACAATCTGACAGGTTCTTCACACGACGACATGCTGATCGGTGACAGCTATGCCAATATCTTTAATGGTGGCACCGGTATTGACACGGTCAGCTATGAATATACTTCATCAGGGGTTACTGCATCACTAAGTGCCACTTATACTTCTCTTGAAGCTGGTGAGGCTCAGGGAGACATATTTCATAACGTGGAAAACCTGATCGGTTCAAGCCATGATGATATTCTTATTGGTGACAGTGGTGACAATGCCCTCTATGGCGGGGCAGGCAATGACATACTCGAAGGCATGGGTGGGCAAAATATTCTTGATGGTGGCACTGGTAATAACACCGCCTCTTATGAGCACTCTACCTTAGGGGTTCATGCCTCATTGTCAAATTATTCATTCAATACAAATGATGCGGCTGGTGACACCTATGTATTGGGCACTATCCAGAACCTGACCGGCTCCACCCATGATGACATTCTTTCAGGCGATGGGGTAGCCAACATATTTAACGGTATTGGCGGCAGTGATCAGTTTGAGGGGTTGGGTGGGGCTGACACATTCATGGGGAGCGTTGACGGCAGCAACACTGTCACCTATGAGCACGCATCTACGGCAGTCACAGCATCGCTGCATGACTCCAGCATAAACAACGGGATCGATGCATCAGGCGACACATACACTAATATCCAGAATCTGACCGGGTCTTCATACAACGATATCCTGATCGGCGACAGTCATGCAAATATTTTTGATGGTGGTGCCGGGATTGACACTGTTAGTTACGACTATGCGTCAGGTGTCATAGTTTCTCTCACTACCGGTCTTGTAACAGAGGCAGGAGAAGCCACTGGCGACATCTTCCACAACGTGGAAAACCTTACAGGCTCTGCTTTTAACGATATCATTATCGGAGACAGCGGCAACAACATGCTTTTAGGCGGAGATGGCAATGATATTCTTGAGGGGATGGGGGGCATCAATATTCTCGATGGTGGCAGCGGCAACAACACTGTTTCCTACGAGCACTCAATTCTTGGAGTTCACGCGTCTCTCTCAAACCATGCATTCAATACTAATGATGCAGCCGGTGACACTTATGTATCTGGTACTATCCAGAACTTGACCGGTTCAACCCACAATGACATTCTCATCGGTGATACAAGTGCAAACGTGCTTAGCGGTTTGGGTGGAAATGATATTTTCGAAGGTTTGGGCGGAGTTGATACGCTCATAGGTGTTGCCGGAGGTAATGCCACAGCTTCATATGAACATTCATTAACTGGTGTCACCGCAGCGCTTTATGATTCAGCAAGCAGAAATCTGGGTGCTGATGCCATAGGTGATAAGTACATCAATATCCAGAATCTGACCGGTTCAGCTTATGCTGATACCCTGATCGGTGACAGCCATGCCAATATCTTTGACGGTGGTGCCGGAATTGACACGGTCAGTTATGACTATGCTTCAGCTGGTATTAAAGCCTCGCTCACTGCGGGCCTAGTGACCGAAACAGGCGATGCTACAGGTGACATCTTCCATAACGTGGAAAACCTTACGGGTTCCTCGTTTGATGATTTCCTGATAGGTGATAGTGGCATCAATATCCTTAGGGGTGGTGCTGGTAACGATATTCTTGAGGGTATGGGGGGAGCTGATATTTTTGATGGCGGCATTGGCAATAACACAGCTTCTTACGAACATGCTAACGGGGCCGTAATATGCAATTTGTATCAAAATAAGGGTTACGGTGGTGATGCCCTAAATGATACATACAGTAATATTCAGAATTTGATCGGTTCCAGATTTGCTGATAATCTGACAGGTGATAATAACGATAATATTATTAATGGTGGCTTGGGTGACAATGTTATGGTCGGCCTTGGAGGGGCTGATACTTTTATCGGTGGTGACGATTTTGATAAGGTTTCGTATAACTCCGCATTTGATATTGACGCTGGAAACGGAGTTACAGTATCACTTTCCTCTGACTACACGTATCTGGAGACCGGTGATGCGAAAGGGGATCTGTTCTTTGGAATAGAGAAAGTTGAAGGAACCACTGGAGACGATTATCTGATCGGAGATGATAATAACAATGTCTTTACTGGTAACAGTGGGGACGATGTCCTTGAGGGATTAGGTGGTGCTGACGAGCTTTATGGTAATGGTGGCAACAATACTGCATCATATCAACATTCACACGAAGGCGTTACTGCCTCCCTTTCTTCCACACCGGCCGACAATATAAACACAGGTGATGCTGCCGGTGACTATTACAATAATATTCAGAATCTACTTGGATCCAATTTTGACGATACATTGGTAGGTGATGGCCAAAATAATATTCTGACTGGTGGAGGGGGTAATGATTCGATCTATCTGTACAATCCTCAAGCCCCTTCACAATCAGTTGGTAATGATACAGCATACGGTGGAGCTGCTAATGATACCTTCTATGTCTCTGCTGTACTTTCAACCGATCCTCTAAATCTGCCGACCCTGATTGATGGAGGCTCTTCTCTTGGCGGAGAAGTAAATACACTTGTTCTTCAGGGACTTGTGAGTGGAAGTTA
>JACABD010000065.1:9650-17575 GCA_013377075.1 Geobacteraceae bacterium
TCTGCAAAAATCTGCAGGTTATTCAGCTCTTTGACCGCTTCATCTGACTGGCCGTTAGTGCTTGAAAGATCTGGTGACACAGAACTTTCTTCCAGGTACTTTAAGGGGGCTTTGGCTGACGTCTTTGAGATTCCGGGCGATCTAATTCTTCTAAGAAGTGGTGACGCGTTTTTTTCACTTATTGCCAGAAAAGAGCAGCGCTGGCAGTATATTTCCGCTGATGGCTTGCCACTTTCTCATGATGTCTCAGTTTTGGCCACAGATATAGTAGAAGCAGTAATTGTTAAAATGCCCGTCTCTCTGCAGGAAACAAGCGGGTTTGCCACATTGACAGCTTTGTGGCCAAAACTCCGTGCCGCGTGGGCTGAGGTCGGTATCGCCAGCCTGTTCATAAATTCCGGTCAATTGCTTGTGCCGCTCTTTTCTATGCTGGTGTATGACAAGATTGCCCAGAATGGTCTCTTTGAAACGCTCTGGGCATTGGTTTTAGGCATGGGACTCTATCTTGCCACAGATATCGGCATGCGTATTGTCCGCAGCTGGGCGACCGAACGAATCGGAGTAGGTCTGACCCTGGACAGTGATGAGGCATTATGGTCTAAACTTGTTGCCCAGGTTGATCTTCCTCCTGGCGGGTTCCCCAAGTTTATTTCCAACTACCGTGATTTGACCCTTTCGCGGGATTTTGTCTCATCAAGTTATCTGCTTTCAGTTGCTGATATACCATTTCTCTTTCTTTACCTTGCTGTTATAGGGTTTATCGCCTGGCAGCTCATGATTGTCTCTTTTGTACTGGTCCTCATCTATACGATTACCGGTCTCTTGCTGCAGAACCGGCAGAATAGATTTTCCAGAGAAGCAGAGCGTAGCAACACCGGCAAACTCACTTTTATGGGTGAACTGCTCGGCTGTCTCGATATTGTCAGAACTACTCCCGGTTCAGGAGCGTTTCTTCGCAGATGGCGTGAGCTGGCAGAGCAGTCAACCGGCTGTGATGCGAAAAGGCGGCTTGCAATGCTCCAGATGGGGATGCTTTCGTCTTCTACCTATACGGTTACAACTGTTGTCATGCTGACTGCCGGTGTATATCTGATCCATGCCCAGGCCTTAAGCTCCGGCAGGCTGATTGCCTGTAGCCTTCTGGCAACCCGTGCCATGGCGCTTGTCGCTTCGCTCTTTTCAGTGACCGGTAAGTGGCAGGATTTCAAACGTGCTGCCGCGAGAATGGAGAGCAGTCTGGAGCCGGTGATTGAGGGAGAGTGTACGCCACGAGCTGATATTAAACCCAGTCTGACTGTAACATCCCTCTGCAAGCGGTATGAAGGTCGTCCTGCTGCCCTTGAGTCTCTATCATTCTCGATTTCACCTGGTGAACGGATCGCTCTGCTAGGTAGGCCAGGGGCAGGTAAGTCAACGCTTTTGCGCTGTCTTGCTGGACTCAGTAGACCCGATGGCGGTCAGATTCTGATCGACGGTCTGGCTTTGGACGATATCTCCCGTTTTGACCGGGTGAAGTGGATGGCCTATAAATCCCAGGAGCCGGCACTTTTTGCCGGAACCCTTGAAGAGAATATCAGGATTTCAGGTTGTAACAGTTCTCAGCGGTTCAGTGATGCAATCTGGGCATCCGGGCTTGAAAATGAGTTCAAAAGCGGCAGGATGTCTCTGGGGATGCGACTTGATGAACGTGGTAATAATCTCTCCGGAGGGCAAAAACAGAAGGTTGCCCTTGCCCGTGCCTTTGCGCAACCATCAAAAATCCTGCTTCTTGATGAGCCGACACTCGGCCTCGATCCCGAGTGCGAGAAAATGCTTGCAGAACGCCTGCCACGGCTTCTTGGCGGTGATTCGGTGCTGATTATGACAACCCATAGCGCAATAATGCTCGAATCAATTCAACGAATCATCGCCCTGGATGGCGGTCGACTGGTTGCTGACGGTCCACGCGAAAAACTTCTCACTATTTCATAATTGTCTGACTTCGGATGGAGACATCAAATTTGAATTCTCTTGAAGGACCTAAGGTCGAAAGATGGCTGCTTCAGGAAGCTGTAGCCATAAAACGGCCCCTTATAATCTCGTATATTTTCACAACAATCTCCGGAGTCCTGGTTGTTCTTCAGTCCTGGTTCCTTGCACTGGCCTGCCATAATGTAATTATCGAAAAAACATCGCTCCTATCGATTCTACCAATGGTCTGGAAACTCCTGCTGATAACCGTTGCACGATCAATATTGACATATTTTTCAGAAAAACATTCTGCAACAGCAGCAGCCTTCCTGAAAATCGATTTAAGAAACAGGCTCTACCAAAAAATTGTGACGTCGGGTTTTTCGGGAAGAAATGCCGATACCGCTTCTCTTGTTGAAGTCATGACAACCGGTGTCGATTCCCTTGAAACCTACTTTACCCGTTTTCTGCCCAGCCTGGTAACTGCAGCAATACTTCCGCTGGTGATCATTTTTTTTGCCATACCTGCCGAGTGGAGAGCTTCACTTGTCCTTCTTTTTTCCGCTCCGTTTATCCCGCTGTTCATGATTCTTATTGGCAAGGGAACTGAGCGGCTTAACAGGAAGATGTGGGGTCGCCTCTCTATTCTTTCCTCTGCTTTTACTGATCTGCTGAAAGGACTTCCTGATCTGCGGATGTTATCTTCTGTCAAACGTGCAGCCACGAGTCTATCCTTGCTTTCTGAAGAGTATCGCACCGCAACCATGGCTGTTTTACGTATTGCCTTCCTTTCTGCCTTCACGCTTGAATTCTTCTCTACGGTGGGCACTGCAGTTGTTGCTGTCATAGTCGGCTTCAGACTGCTTAGTGGCAATCTTTCTCTTGTTGACGGGCTTTTTATCCTTTTGATAGCACCTGAGTTCTATCTGCCGCTGCGTGTACTTGGACTGACCTACCATTCAAGGATGCATGGAATAGCCGCTGCCGAGAGAATAATCCCCTTGCTGCGACATGTCGATCACCCAAGGAGTAATAGAACTTTTGCTGCTCCACCAGTTGGGGAACTACTGATTGCCTATGATTGTGTCACCTACAGCTATCCGGGTGGCCGTGGCGGGGTTCACGAGTTGTCTTTTAAACTCATACCGGGTGAAATCACAGCACTTTGCGGGCAAAGTGGTTCAGGAAAGACGACCACCGCCTCCCTTCTCATTGCTCTTGCAGAGCCATCCTCAGGCAGCATAACCGCCAATGGGGCAGATATTAACACCATTGATCCTGATCTCTGGAGATCACGCATCGCGTTTCTCCCGCAAAAGCCGTTTTTCTTTTCGGGGACAGTGAAGGATAACCTGACGATCGGCCTTTCTGATGTAACAGAAGATAGGATATCCAGATCCCTGGAATCGGCCTGTGCGCAGGAGTTTGTCCGTTCACTTCCTTCAGGGCTTGATACTATCATCGGAGAGCAGGGGGCAGGCCTGTCAGGTGGCGAGTTGCGCAGGCTTGCTCTGGCCAGACTTTTTCTGCGTAATCCATCTTTAGTCATTCTGGACGAACCAACAGCAGGCCTTGACAGCCAGAACGAGAGCCTTGTCTGCACTTCATTGAGAAAGCTTGCACAGGGGAGAACCGTGCTGATGATCAGCCACCGGGAAGATACGGTAAAGCTTGCCGACAGGGTCATGATAATGGCAGACGGTCGCCTTTTGTCAGGTGGAGAACAGCTGAATGGGTAATATACTCCGCATAATGACTGTTACCAAAAGTCAGTGGAAGTGGATGGCCCTGGGAGTCGTTGCAACTGTCTTTGTTATTACTGCAAATGCCCTGCTGATGGCTGTTTCCGGGTGGTTTATTGCATCAATGGCCGTAGCGGGTCTGACCAAGGTCTCCTTTAACTACTTTATCCCTTCGGCAGCAATCAGGCTTTTTGCCATAGGTCGCACTGTCGGCCGTTACCTTGAACGTCTTGTTACCCACAATGCCGCACTGCGTATCCTTTCAGAGCTTCGTGTCTGGCTCTTTATGAAATTTGCACCGCTTTCGCCAGCGGTTCTTGAAAAATATTCCAGCGGGGAACTCTCCTCAAGATTTCGTGCCGATATTGACACCCTTGAAAATCTCTATTTGCGGATCATTGCACCAGTTGTTGCCGGTGTCATTGCAATCATAGCCTCAACGCTCTTTGTTGCCATCTGGAACGGTCTCGCAGCTCTGGCTCTGTTGGCATTTCTGCTCCTGTCCGGCGTGATCATGCCGATGCTGGCAAGGAAGATAGCCGCTCCCCATGCCAAGCGCGGCGCCGTTCTCGCCGGAGATCTGCGCAGGGTTATCACTGATGGCGTTTTGGGTGGAGACGAACTGATCCTTCTTGGTGCTGTCGATAAAAGCACGCAGTCAGTCAGCCGGATTTCTGCCGAGCTGGTAAAGGAGCAGATGAGCCTTGCCGTAAAAGGGGGGATAATTAACTCCTCATTGCTTTTGTCAGCCGGTCTTTGTACGACAACACTGCTTGTCATCTGCACATCTTCAGTTGTTTCAGCCGGGCTCAAAGGGCCGGAACTTGTCATGCTGCTCCTTTTCTGCGCCGCCTCTTTTGAGGCTAGCGGTGGTATATCCTCTGCCATGATGCTATTCCCATCGGTCTCCGAGTCACTGTCCAGAATCACTGAGATTGCAGATTCTTCTTTGCCCGTAAAAGAGCCTCTGGAACCTCATCAGCTCACCGGTAGTTGTTCACTCAGAATGGAGAATGTGACTTACTCCTATGGTGGGGAGCACTATCCATTAAATAATTTCTCCCTTGACCTCCCTTCAGGTAGCCGAATGGCACTGACCGGGTCAAGCGGGGTGGGGAAGAGTACTGTTGCCCAGCTGCTGCTCAGGTTTCGTGAGTATGAAGGGAGCATTACCTTTGGAGATGTGGATCTGAAGGCTCTTTGCGGGGATGATCTGCGCAGCGGCATCTCGGCGCTTTCACAAAATCCTCATATCTTCAATTCGACTATCAGGGAAAATATACTGGTTGCAAAACCTGATGCTTCAGATGAGGAGATAGCGGCAGTTGTTCATGCGGCACTGCTTGATGAATGGGTTGCCGGGCTGCCGGACGGGCTTGAAACCAGAACCGGTGAGGGGGGCAGAGAGGTCTCGGGCGGAGAGGCAAGAAGGATTGCCCTTGCCAGAACCCTGCTTAAAAATGCCGGGCTTTATATTCTCGACGAGCCGACGGAAGGACTTGATGCTGTGACTGAAGAACGCATGTTGACGAGGCTTGACATGAGGCTGAAAGGGAAAAGCCTTCTGTTGATCACCCACAGACCGGCGCCATTGAAGATTGTTGACAGAATTATCAGACTTTAAACGCATAACAGCTGTTGGTGGCTGCCGTAGTGAGTGCTCAGGTTCTATTTCGTCGTAACTCTTGGTGAAATGAAGCGGCAAGCAGATATTGTCTGAGCGCAGCGAGTTTATCTGCGAAAGCGTAATGACCTTAGCGTTACAGAAAGTGAACCGTCACACGAACGGCGGTAGCCACCAACTGCCGTTGCCCATGTTAAGTCAATCCCTAAGTCACATCGCCTTGAGATAGTACCTGTTCAGATCCAGCAGCCCACCGTGTATCGGTTCATCTTCCATGAACCTTTTTTGAAACCAGTCGTACTCATCCCAGAACCTGTCGTCAGAGCGGTTGATGGCGTATTTCGCGAGCCTTGCATACTGCTCGTCACTACCGTCAAACTCGTTGATAAGCTTGAGGAAGTCCGGGATATCATCCTGCGTCACATCAAAGAACATGTTCGGGTAAGAGCCGATCATCCCTGGAACCAGCTCCAGATAATCCTTTTCAGGGTGAAGCCTGTCCTCTTCTCCAAAGAGGAAGGCCACATTGTCGTGCCAGCGGTTAACGATAAAGGTCGCAACAACATCTTTGCCATCCTTTAGTCGAACCCTCATGTAAGCCAGATTTGCATTGTTATTATTTACGACTGAAACAAAGTGGGTTCCCGGTTTGGTGATAGCCCTGAAACCGCGCATGTAGTCATCATCTGATGCAAATTTATCCGGAATAAGAGGATAACTTTCTCCGGCTTTCATGTAGTTGAGCTTGTCGATTATGATGCCGCACTCTTTGTTCAAATGCTTTCCAATCACGTTCTCGATAAATTCACGCTTCGGATCTGCCGTTGCAAAGGAGATTGCGGCAGGGAAGGGGGAAGGGGAGTAGGAGATCTTCTCCAGTTTGGTATTCAGATACCATGAAGCCATCATCTCAGTTCTCTTTTCCTGAGGCATGAAATCCAGGAAGTAGCTCTCTCCTTCAATTCTGAGTCTATCCATGTAGAGCCTTAAGGCAAGCTGATGCCCGGCTGTGCCGTAAACATCGAATCCGGCCACAAGGGCGTAGTAGATTCTTTCAAAGAGCGGGTAGTCGATAATCCAGACCGTTTTTGGAAGGTTGCCCAGGGCTCCTTTATGGACGGACGCATTGTCAAAATGCCGGTAAATGGTGAGCAGCGGCGCATCTGCAGGGCTATTCCCTTTCCAAATAGCATCGTACCCAAGTCCAGCGTAATTAATGGCTGAATTGTATTCCTGCCGGTTCTTGTAAAAATCTATCGCCTTATCCTTATGCTCATTTTTTATGGCGGAGATGAGCCCCATATCGCTTCCCTTTTCAATCGGCATGGAGAGTTTGTTGGCATTGAGCCTTAAAAAACCGGGAAAGCGGACAGAAATGTCATGATCAGGATCCATGAACATCACCCAGAACTGCTCCTCGATGACATTGAGGGCAATCTGTCCCTTGCAGACAGGTCCGTGGATAAAGGTCATAACCATGTACTGTGAAGAGTCGAGGAGAAACTGATAGCGGGATTTGGGCGGGATCTGCTCGAAAACAACAAACGGATTTGAGGCAATACGTGAATCAAAAGTTACAAAAAAGGGTTTTTGCAGCCATTGCGGCTCGATGAAAAGCTCATTGTAGCGCTTCATTCTGGCGTCATCGAGCTGATAGACCATGTGGGTTTTCTGCACGATGGTTGAATGTATTTTTCTGAAGCGGTAATAGAATTTATCTGTTTCCGGATCATCAAAGGGGCGCACTGTTGGGATGATATCTATTGCTGCGCCGGACGGTGTTTTTGAGCGGACAAGTTCGTAGAAATCATTGGTGTTGCTGCCGAACCTGATATGGGCAAGGAAGAGGTGCTCATAGATATAACGAGCTGTCATGGCGTATTTCGGATCTGGATTGTTAAAGAACTTATCCCATTTGGCTATCTCAATCTGATCGGCAGGTTTGGGTGTTTCAAGCATCTTCTGTTCAGGTGCTGTCGGTCCCTTTGCACCCTGGTAAAGCCATCCTGCGACAGTGTTGAATTCGTCCTCCTTCAGAGGAGGGAAGCCAAACGGCATGCCGTTGTTTGGATGCTTTTCAAGGTAGTCGGCAACTTCGCTGCCATTGGCAGAACATTTCAGATCCTCTGACTCTGGCCTGTATTCACCCTTACTTTTCGGATTTTTCATCTTGTGAGCAAGGAGCTGAATCATGATCGAGTCATTTAAACCCTCGGCAGCTGTGTTTGTAGTGACGCTGAAGAACTCCTTTTTACGCCACTCTTCAGTGTTTCCTGCATCAATGAAAAGGCGGGTAGGATCCATCGTCTTCAACCGGGATGAGTTGTAGATCGCCTTTTTGGTCGCTCCGCGATCAACTCCCTCGAAAGAGTCCAGTTTCAGCTGGCATGGTGAGTTGTAGCAGGAGTGGCAGACGGTGCAACGTTTCTCCAGTAGCGGTTTTACCTCTTTCAGGTAGGAGATGCTATGGTCCGGAATCTTTATCGCTACAGGTGGTAGTGGTTTGGTGGCGCAGGCTGAGATACAGATTGTGACTACAATGACTGCAAAGAGAAATAGCCGCATATTTTTACCTCACGGGTTCAATGCTGGGAAAGTATTGCTATAGT
>JACABD010000066.1:0-2957 GCA_013377075.1 Geobacteraceae bacterium
CGATATCCAGGAGGGGGGCCTGAAAAATGTTTCTGAGGAGCAAATCACCTGTTACAGCATAATCTCCCGTCAAATAGACGATGTCGCTCTGGGAGTGGCCTGGGCAGGATATCCAGCTGACTCCAAGGTCTCTTACTTCAGGCGAATCTTCAATGACCCTGTAGTTAAGGGGCATTCCAGGGAATACCTTGTTCTGAGAAAAGGATTCACGCAGTTTCTGGATGAACTCGTCGCTGAAGCCAAGTCCGGACAAAAGAGAGGCGATAGCAACAAGACGGTCCCGGTGGCGGCTTAGTTTCAGAGCATCCCTGCGGCCGATGTAAAGTTCGGCACCACTGTTCTGGCTGATAAAATCAGCAAGTCCGTAATGGTCTACATGACAGTGAGTTATAAAGATGTATTTGAGTTTTTCAAGCTCGACATGTTCCAGAAGTGCCTGTTTGCCTTCATCCGTGGGTGGGCCGGTATCGAACAGAGCCAGCCCTTGATCCAGCTCCTTTGTGTAGAAGTGAACCTCACCGACCATGTATGGAGTCTGTACCGTATACTGCTGCATGGAGCTCCAAAGGGGGCGACCTTGCGGCCGCCCCGGCTGTTTCTAGAAGATGTACTTGTCTGCCTCGATTGAAGCGGATGCAAGCTGACGCTTTGCCTTGAGGAGTCCTGTTGCATCATACTTGGTGAACCTGCGAATACCTGCCAGCAGCATGGTCAGGTTATCACCCTCTTCGATGTAGTATGCTGCACGACGTGCCGCAGAACCTGTCTTTTCTGTGCCGTTGAAGGCAAAGACCTTGACCGCAGCTGAAAGTGATGCTTTTTTGCTTTCGCTGAGGGTAGGCAGAATCTTCTCTGCCCGCAGAACCAGACTTTCGATGGCAAAGATGTTGATTGCCACATCAGCAACAGCAATCAGAATCTCCTGTTCATCCTTGATTGTTGCCATGAATTTCTGTGCACCCATGCCTGCAAGAACGAGGAATGCCTGTTTCAGGTTAGCAATGAGAACTTTTTCCGCAGCAAACGGGATTGAATCGTCAAGCTCTTCAAAGCTTGGTGTCATCAGTGATTCAAAGGCTTTCATCGCCTCTTTCTGTAGCGGGATTTCACCCTTCATGGCGCGCTTGAGAATGGTTCCGGGGATCAACAGTCTGTTGATTTCGTTTGTCCCTTCCCAAATCCGGTTGATCCGCTCGTCACGGTAGTACCCTTCAGCCGGGTACTCCTGAGTGTAGCCGTAGCCACCATGAATCTGCAGCACCTCATCAACAACATCGGCAAGTACCTCACTGCAGAATACCTTGGCGATGGCACACTCGATGGAGTACTCCTCGATCCCCTCCTGGTAGGCTTCATAGTAGTTTGGGGTCTCTTTGGGGATGGTTGCGAGGCGGTCATCAATGAGCCCTGCCAGCCTGTAGACTACCGATTCCGAAGCAATAATGGCGGCTGTCATGTCGGCGATCTTTTCCTGAATCGCTCCGAATGAACCGATTGTAACTCCAAAAGCCTTGCGTTCATTGGCGTAACGGATAGCTGTAGTGATTGCGGTCTTGGCAGCACCGGTAGCCCCTGCACCAAGCTTGAAACGACCGACATTAAGGACGTTAAAAGCGATCTTGTGCCCCTTGCCGATCTCACCCAGCAGGTTTTCCACTGGGACCATTGCGTCTTCGAGGATAATCTGAGTAGTCGAGGAGCCCTTGACACCAAGCTTGTTCTCTTCCGGTCCGACGCTTAAGCCCGGAGTTGTCCGCTCTACCAGGAAACCGGTAAAGTGCTGCTTGTCAATTTTTGCGAAGACGGTGTAAAAATCGGCAATAGCACCGTTGGTGATGAACTGTTTTGTGCCATTAAGAATGTAATGCTTGCCGTCGGCAGAGAGTGTTGCAGTGGCAGAAGCACCAAGGGCGTCGCTGCCGGAACCTGGCTCAGTGAGACAGTAAGCGGCAATCCACTCCCCGGAAATAATCTTGCCGAGATATTTCTCTTTCTGCTCGGGAGTTCCGTAGTAGACCAGCGGCAGAGTGCCGATACCGGTATGGGCCGAATAGGTAACAGAAAATGAGCCTGCCTGGGCAAGCTTCTCGGCTGCCAGCATACTGGTGGCCTTGTCCAGCTCCAGTCCGCCATACTCCTCGGGAGCATCTATCATCAACAGCCCAAGCTCACCGCACTTTTTCATCAGCTCGACCGAAAGCGGCAGATTGTGATGTTCTATCTCTTCCTTATGGGGGATGACTTCATTGAGAACGAACTGTTCGGTAGTATCGCCGATCTGCTTCTGCTCATCGCTGAAATCCTCGGGAGTAAATACATCGTTTTTACTTACCTCTGTAACCAGATACTCTGCGCCTTTGAAAAGTTTTGCCATTTTTGTCACCTCGAAAAGATTATTGTAGGGGCAACCCGTTGAGTCGCCCGGGTTTATGGTGTTCAGACCTTCTCAAAAATCCCCGCCGCACCCATACCACCACCGATGCACATGGAGACAATGCCGTACCTGGTATCACTGCGCTGCATCTCGTGTAGCAGGCTTGCTGTCAGTTTTGCACCGGTGCAGCCAAGGGGGTGGCCAAGGGCAATGGCACCGCCATTGACGTTGACCTTTGCCGGGTCGATACCGAGTTCCCTGACGCTGGCAAGTGCCTGGGCGGCAAAGGCTTCATTCAGTTCGAAGAGGCCTATATCCTCAAGCTTGAGGTTGGCCAGCTTCAGCGCTGCCGGAATGGCTGCAATCGGGCCGATACCCATGATTTCAGGTGGCACACCTTTGACGGCAAAGGCGACGAACCGTGCGATTGCCTTTTTGCCGATTTTCTTGAGGTAATCTTCTGATACGACCAGTACGGCGGCTGCACCGTCGGTCATCTGGGATGAGTTTCCGGCCGTGACACTGCCATTTGCCTTGAATGCGGGTTTGAGCTTTGCCAGCCCTGCGGCAGTGGTGTCACCCC
>JACABD010000066.1:3057-4975 GCA_013377075.1 Geobacteraceae bacterium
TTTGCCTTGAATGCGGGTTTGAGCTTTGCCAGCCCTGCGGCAGTGGTGTCACCCCTGACGCCGTCGTCTTCAGTTACGGTCTCTGTGCTTCGCTTCATTTTGCCGTTTACCAGGGCAACATTCTCTATTTCCACGGGGACAATCTCGTCCTTGAACCTGCCTGCGGCAATGGCTGCGGCAGCTTTTATGTGGCTCTGTGCGGCAAACTCATCCTGATCTGCTCTACTGATATTGTACTTTTCAGCAACCAGTTCTGCTGTTATCCCCATGGAGGCGAATGACTCAGGCCAGTTGGCCACAAGTGCAGGGTTGGCGCTGTACTTACTGCCACCCATGGGAATCATGGTCATGCTCTCGGCACCCCCAGCGATGATGCAGTCGGCAAAGCCTGCCATGATCCGCTCTGCGGCAGAAGCGATGGTCTGTACCCCGGAGGAGCAGAAGCGGTTGACGGTCTGGGCCGGGACTTCTACGGGAAGCCCTGCCTTCATGGCCGCAACCCTGGCAAAGTTCATGCCCTGCTCCCCTTCGGGGAAGGCGCAGCCGATGATGACATCCTCCACATCAGCAGGGTTAATTCCAGTTCTCTCTATGAGCCCTTTGATGGCGGCGGCTGCCAGATCATCGGGTCTGACATCTTTGAGTTTCCCTTTTTTTGCCTTGCAGCCCGGTGTGCGGTAGGCTGCCAGAATATATGCGTTTCTCATTGAGTTTCCTCCGTAAATTTGTATTAACTTCAAAATCAACCCCTCCCCGACCCTCCCCTTGACAGGGAGGGAGACAAGCTCCTCCCCTGTCAAGGGGAGGCGGGGGAGGGGTTGGGTTGCTTTTAGTTTCTTAGCGGCTTCCCTTTCTTAAGCATATGCTGGATACGCTCGGAGGTCTTTTTCTGACCACAGAGTTTGAGGAATCCTTCGCGCTCAAGGTCGAGCAGGTACTCTTCGGTGATGATGGTTCCTGCCGGAACGTCGCCGCCGGTGATGACATCGGCAATTGTGCCTGCCAGGTACTGGTCATATTCAGAAATGAACCCACCCTGCTGCATGTTCCATAGCTGGGACTTCATGCTGGCTGCGACGCTGCGACCAGGTGCTTTCAGCCCGGTGAGAGGCTGTGCCGGGCGATAGTTGGCTGACATGGCGATGGCTTTGAGTTTGGCGTCGTGGATTCTGTTGTCGATGTTCATGGTGATGGCATCACCCTGGCGCAGGAAGCCCATGCCGTAGAGTTCGGCTGCGGACATGCTCACCTTGGCCATGGCAATGTTCATGAAGTTCTTGAAGATAAAGGGCTGTACGTCGGTTTCGAACTCTTCGGCCGCTTTAATGGCTCTGATGGCCATCTCTTTGGTGCCGCCACCGCCGGGGAGGAGACCGACGCCGATCTCTACCAGACCCATGTAGGTTTCGGCATGGGGTATGATGGAGTCGGAGTGGAGGCAGAATTCGCAACCGCCGCCCATGACAAGGTTATGCGGTGCGGCAACTACCGGGACTTTTGAATACTTGATCGCCATCATCGCTTTCTGGAACCCTTTAACGGTCATGGCGATTTCGTCGTACGCCCCTTCTGCTATTGCCATGGCGAGCATCATCAGGTTGGCTCCGGCAGAGAACATGGTTCCGTCGTTGGCGATGACAAGACCGACCCCTTCTTCTTCACTTCTCTTTATGGCTTTGTGGGCCATGGAAAGGATCTCGCCGCCGATGGCATTCATTTTGGTGTGGAATTCGAGGCAGAAGACGCCGTCACCAAGGTCGATAACAGAGGCACCGCTGTTGCTCTCTACGACTTTGTTGTTTCTCTTTAGTACCTGAAGGCTGATCTGGCCCGGCTTTTGCGGAACTTCTTCGTATGTGCCGGAATCAAGGCAGTAGTAGTGGTTTTTGCCGTTTTCGAAGCGGTAGAAGCTCTCTAC
>JACABD010000066.1:5075-17322 GCA_013377075.1 Geobacteraceae bacterium
GTTTTGTAGTCGTAGTAGAAGAACTGCTGGCCACCTTCACCTTTTACCTTTTTGAAGAACCCCTGCTTGCTCTTGTTGCCGAGGATCCCTTTGGCTACCATTTCTTTCATGAAATCGGGGAGCTTGAAAATTTCACGCTCTTCGTCATTGGGTAGAAGTGTGTAGGAGTTATTTGCCACATGGGCAAGGGTGTCGAGGCCGACGAGGTCGCTGGTTCTAAAGGCGGCGCTTTTGGGGCGGGCAGTTGCCGGACCGGCAATGGCATCAACTTCTTCGACGGTCATATCCATGGCCATCATGGTGCGGACACAGTTACAGATGGCGTAAACGCCGATTCTGTTGGCGATGAAGTTGGGGGTGTCTTTGGCGGTTACTATCCCTTTGCCGAGACGTTTACTGATGAAGTTACCCATGAACCCGGCAACAGCAGGGTCTGTGTATTTACAGGATACTACTTCCATGAGCCGCATATAGCGCGGGGGGTTGAAGAAGTGGGTGACAAGGAAGTTCTTGCGAACAGCATCAGGTAGACACTCTGCCATTTCGTTGACCGAGAGGCCGCTGGTATTGGTGGAAAGTATTGCTCCGGCTTTTAGGTTCGGGACGATTTTCTCGATAAAGAGCTTCTTTTTGATATCCATGTTCTCGATGACGACTTCGATTACCCAGTCGCACTTGGCTAGTTTAGCCATGTCGTCTTCAAAGTTGCCGACTGCTACGTTACCGGCATAGGCAGGGATAAAGAAGGCTGCCGGTTTCATTTTTCGGAGCCCTTCGAGTCCGGCTGCTGCTATGCGGCTACGTACCTTTGCATCGTTTATGGTGAGACCTGCCGCTTTCTCGGCGTCATTCAGCTCTCTTGGGATAATATCCAGCAAGAGCACCTGTAGACCTGCGTTTGCAAGGTGGGCGGCGATGGTGGCCCCCATTACTCCTGCTCCCAGGACTGCTACGTTGTTTATCTGGGTCATTATTCATCCTCCGGATTTTTTTTGGTTTCTATTAGTTGCTGTGATCAATGTACATGTCTTCAATCGTCTGCTTGTGTTTTTCATAAACCACTTTACGCTTCAGCTTCAATGTAGGTGTCAACTCACCATTAACAACTGAAAAGTCGTGGGCCAGAAGGGTAAATTTCTTGATTGTCTCGTACGACGCCAGTTCACTGTTAATTTCTGCCAGCCTCTCCTTATACAGATTCAGCACAGGCTCTGCCATTACCAGGTCGTTTATATCGAAGAACTGCACATGGGCTTCTTTTGCAAACTCAAACAGTCGCTCGGCATTGGGAACGATAAGAGCTATAAGGTAAGGCTTCCTGTCGCCGTAGACAAAAACTGAAGAAAAGTACTTATCCATCTTCAGCCTGTTTTCTATAGGTTGCGGGGCGATATTCTTTCCGCCCGCTGTTATGATAAGCTCTTTTTTCCTGTCGGTTATATAAAGGAACCCATCTTCGAGCTTGCCGATATCTCCTGTTTTGAACCAGCCATTCTCCATAGCTTCAGCAGTTGCTTCAGGGTTGTTATAGTAACCGACCATAACCTGCGCCCCTCTGACCAGAATCTCGCCATCGTCTGCGATCTTTATTTCTGTTTCCGGAATAGGGACACCGACTGAACCGAAGCGAATATGCTCAATGGTATTAAATGATATCGCCGGGCTAGTCTCGGTAAGTCCGTAGCCTTCATAAATCGGCAACCCGATAGACCAGAAAAATTCGTTAATAGTTTTGTCAAGTGGTGCACCACCGGAACAGAACAACTTGATTCTGTTCCCGAAGAGACTTTTCAACTTGCTGAATACCAACTTTTCAGCCACGGCATGCTTCATTTTCAAGATTGCACAAGGATTTTTGTCTATGAACTCAGCATGAACATACTCTTTGCCGACATTTACAGCCCAATGGAAAAGGGTCTTCTTAAGAAGCGGCATCTTGTGTACATTCTCGAAAATTCGGTGGTAAATTTTTTCAAAAAGCCTGGGGACACAGACCATCATAGTCGGATTAATCTCCAGCATGTTCTCCGCAACCTTTTCGATACTGTCGGCAAATGCCATGAGAGCACCTTTTGAAAAGGCAAGATAGTATCCGCATGTTCGTTCCAGAATATGACTTAAGGGGAGAAAGCTGAGAAGAACGTCGTCAGAGGTGACTATTTCATTATTATATGTCAGGTAGTAAACATTGGATATTATGTTCGAATGGGTCAGCATGACCCCTTTCGGAATACCGGTAGTTCCGGAGGTATAGATCAGCGTTATCAGGTCCTCCGGCTTGACAAGGTCTATCTGAGATTCAATCTCTATCTTCTCGGGCTCGGATATCGGCGTATCAATTTCAGACATCTGGTAGAAAGTGCAGACCTGCAGTGATGTTTCTCCAAGGAAACGCTCAAAAGAGATTACAAGCTCCACACCTGGAATTGATTCCCTGATTTTAAGAAGCCGCTCGTACTGGAATTTCCCGGAGACAAATATAATCCTTACCCCGGAGTGATTAATCATGTACTCAATTTGCTCGGAAGTGCTTGTCGGATAAATCGGTACAGTAACAGCACCAGCACAAAGTATCCCCATGTCGGCGATTACCCAACCGGCGCGGTTTTCCGAAAGGATAGCTACCTTCTCCCCCGGTTTGACCTTAAGCTTTTTCAACCCGCGAGTAACCATAAGGGCACGAATATAAAAGTCTGCGTAGCTCAAGGTGACAAACTTACCCTGTTTTCGGTATTTGAGCGCGGGCTTGTCTTTATATTTCAGTGCATTTTTCCGAAGCATGTCAGGTACAGAGCTGTAAACGTACTTATTCATAAAGACCTCATCCTGATTTTTTTAAAACCGTAGCTAACCTTGACGCCAATGTCAAGTATAATTATTTTTCATTCTGTCGTTTTTTTCAAGTTACTGATCCATGTCATTGAATGAAGTATACAACAGTTAGTTTTTTTGACAGTTGCCTCAAAGCATATTGAGAAGCCATGCGCCCTCAATTGCCTTCAAACACGATATTAAAAAGTTAGCCCCATCATAAATACCCGCTAAATAGCTGTTATGTTACAATATTTATACTGCAATTATTATTGCAAATCCTCTTTTTATCCACTGCAGAAATATTATTACTAACAGAAATATAATAGCGATTTTGTTCTTGACACCGACGTCAATGTTAAGGTAAACAACGTAGAAAGGTGTTTTATTTACACTCGGGGTATGTTAATTATCAATCGTCACTGCTAACAAATGGAGAAAGGAGAATGTGTATGAGAAAAAGACTTTTATGCGGTATTGCTACAGTTTCAATGTTGGGCACAGCAACAGTTTCATTTGGCGCGGGATTTAAGGTTTCCGAACAAAGCGCAAAGGCCATGGGGATGGGGAATGCCTTTGCCGCCCAGGCAGATGACCCGTCAGCTCTGGCTTACAATCCAGCAGGCATTGCCTTTCTGAAAGGGACGCAGATACAGGTTGGCAGCGCAACCATTCTTGTCCCGCAAACCGAGTTCGACGGGACAACACGGCTAAGCGGCTCAACCGTGGTTTCAGAGAAAGCTAATCGTGACATATTCATTGCACCTACAGTGTATGCTACCTCCTCTTTTGAAAGTATCCCATTGGCATTTGGCTTGGGAATCAACTCATTTCATCCGCTGGCAAAGCGTTGGGATGCCAGCAGTGAGCTAAGAGACAGCATTCAGTCAATCTCAATCAAACCGATAAATTTCCAACCAACTGTAGCCTACCGCTTTGACAACCTTAACCTGGCAGTTGCAGCAGGATTTGACGTTACCTATGCACAGGTTTCAATGCAGAAGATGGCTTATAAAGCAATCCCTAACTTGCCTGCATACGGCCCACTTGCCGGTACATATCAGGAAGTTGGCACTATAGGTGCTGATGCAACAGCAACAGGCTATGGATACAATCTCGGACTTCAATGGAAACCCCTTCCGGTACTAAGTTTTGGTGTAGCATATCGCAGTGAAATTAAGCTTAAGCTCGAAGGCGACGCAAATTATTTGCGTTCTGGAGCCAATGCTGCGGCCTTAGGCCTCCCAGCAAAAGCCAGATCAACTGCGGCAACAGACATCACACTCCCAGATGCCCTTACTCTTGCTGTTGCTTGGAAACCAATTGAAAAACTAACCTTGGAATTTGATGCTGAGCGCACAGGCTGGAGCTCATACGACAAATTAGAAATGAGATTCGGCCCAACATTAGCCGCTTTCAACAACTCTGATCCGAAAAATTGGAAAGATGTCTGGGCATACCGTCTGGGCACGCAGTACGCTGTTACCCCTAAAATGGATCTAAGAGCCGGTTATGCTTATGACAAGAATCCTGCTCCAGACAGCACATTAAGCCCTGAACTACCTGATGCAGATCGCCACAATTTCAGTCTCGGCTCCGGATTCCATAATGAATTCGCCTCACTTGACCTGGCATATATGTGGGTTCATTGGGTAGACCGCACAGTCTCAAATGTAAAAGAATCAGGAACCTTTAAGAGTGATGCACACATATTCTCCATAGCAGCCACTTATAAATTTTAACTTGCGTATCTGCTTTGCAAATAAGCAACAATTGAATGCCTGAACTAATAAAGGGCGGAGCCAAAAACTCCGCCCTGAACTTTGTAAACCAACTTATTTGGAGAAAATCATGATAGACGAAATAATCAGCGCACTTCCAGGCCAGTATGTTAAAGGCTCATTCCCGGTAAAGACCACCTTTTACTTCAGTGTGGATGAGATCAAAAAGACCGTAGTGCTTGATGAAAACAGCTGCACTGTTCATGACGGCAAACTGTCAGAAGAGGCAGACTGCATCTGCAAGACCAGCCCAGAGATGTTCAACAGGATCTGGAATCAGGGCTATCGCCCCGGCGTCATGGACTTCATGGGAGGGAAGATAAAATCAAATGCCCCGATGCTGCTACCCCAGTTTTTGCAAGCTTTTGGTAAATAATCCCAAGGTAGTCCCCACACAGGAAAATCATTTTTGAACGCCAAAAGGGCGGGAACCTGGCTGACAACATATATACAATTTCAGACGAACTATACTCTGAGATCCGCATTTAGCCTTCCATTCCCGCTCTTTCTGCGTTTAGCACCCACCTGATCTTTAGCCTTTAAGCCCTCATGTCAAACCATAACAAATCTGCCAAAATACAAATATCATATCATTAAGTTTAATTAGTTGATTATTGTCACTATATTTGTGTATTAATTTGTCACAGGCTCTTTCCGTTCGACCTATAAAAGGAAGTAGCAATGAATAAGGTTCTTATTGTTGACGACAGCAAGACTGCCCAGATTGTTTTATCATCGATTCTTGAAGCAGAATATTTCGTAGAGGTCATGGATGATGCGGCTTCAGCTATTACTGCCGTGGAAACCTCCCCACCTGACCTGATCCTCCTTGACGTCAATATGCCGGGGATGGATGGTTTTGAACTTTGCAAATTTCTGAAAGAAAGCAATCATAGCAGGGATATTCCCGTTATCTTTATCACCGCACTCGATTCAGAGATTGAAAAGGTCATGGGGTTTGAGTCTGGCGGCGATGATTACGTCGTAAAGCCGGTATACCCTCTTGAGTTACTGGCAAGGGTCAAGGCTCACCTGGGTGCACGTAAAGCCAGACTTGATGCAGTTGCGATGGAACGGATGATTGTTTTCAAAGAAATGGCAGTAGCCCTCTGCCATGAGATCAACAACCCCCTGACAACTGTGAACGCCTACCTTTATCTCCTGCAACGAGACCTTCCCGAAAACGGTGTACAGATCAATGAAATTGTAGCAGGCCTCACAGCTGAAATCGCCAGGATATCGGATATTACTTCAAGGCTTTCTGATGCTACCTCGGCCTCAACAATCACTTATAATCGGGGCATTAAGATGATTGATCTCCAGAGACAAGGGCAATGACCGCATGAAAAAACTGCACCATCTTTCGATCAGGCCACAAATGCTGATCCTGATTTTTGTAATGTCGCTCTCGCCCTTAGGTATCATCATCTTCTCGTCACTTACTACCTACAATTTCGACAGACATAACGCCTACCATTCAGCTGAAGGACTCTGCAACGAAATCTCCAATCAGCAGAGAATCCAGATGGCAGGGATAGAGCAGCTACTCAGCAGCTTCACCCATATCCCCTGCGTTCAGAACCGTGATCCAGAGTGTGCATCAACTTTTATTGCAGAGCTCGCAAAAAGGAATCCGGAAATTGCCAATATCCTCATTGCCGACTTAACCGGACATGTATGGGCATCGGCGCTCCCGCTGCCAGGCAGGGTGATAGTTAACGACAGAAGAGTCTTTATAAATGCCATTTCAACAGGACAATTCTCGTCAGGAGAATTCACCAACGGCAGAATCCTGAAAAAACCTCTCCTTAGCTTCGGTTACCCCATACGTAACAACTCGGGGAAGATCAATGACGTTGCCATTATCGCATTTTCCCTCGAATCCTGCCGGAACCTGTTGAAGTTCGGCAAAATGCCGGAGAATACTTCTCTCCTTCTGACTGATCACTGCGGAACAATTCTATTTGACTCCAATAACAGCGAGTCTATCGGCCAGAAAGACAGGATTGATATTTTCAGGCAGATGTCAGCAGGCCCGGACAAGGGGAATCTTGCCGATATTGACAAAACCGGCACCCACTATTCTTCCTATCAGAAAATTCGATTGAACAACGAGCTCTCGCCCTTCATGTATGTCCGTAGCGGCATTCTCAAGTCGTCCCTTTTCAGTGATGGCCTAATCATTAACCTGTTAATTATGGTCTTCGTTACAGCCCTTGCAATACTATTTGCACTCTATTCGAGCAAATGGGGGATCATCAACAAGATACTTGCCCTAAGAGACGCGGCTCAGCAGATTGGCAACGGCAACCTCCAGATTCGGATCTCCGATTCAGTTGCTGGAGGTGAACTTGGTGAACTGGCGTGCAGATTTGAAGAAATGTCCAGGAGCCTCTCAGCAGACCTGATCAGTAGGCAACATATTATGGAATCTCTCCATGAAAGCGAGTCAAATTACCGCATGCTTTTTGAGACCGCGAACGAAGGGATCTGGGGTGCGGACCCGGAAGGTCGCACTACGTTGGTAAATGCCCAGATTGAAAAGATTCTCGGCTACTCTCCCGAGGATTTGCTTGGTCGTGAAATCAGTTCGTTCATTGCTCCGGAGGAGATTGAAAGCCACCGAGCGCAGCTGGCTTTAAGACAGCTGGGAAAAAGCTCCCGCTATGAACGGCAATTCCTGAGAAAAGATGGTACCCCTGTAATCCTGCTCGTCTCGTCTGCGCCGCTTCTGGATGCACAAGGGGGCTTCAAAGGCTCTTTAGCCATGGTAATCGACATAACCGAGCGCAAACAGACCGAAGAAGCGCTGTTTGAGTCCAGACTGCTTCTTGAAAAGACGCTTGCCAGCTTGAACGAGGCGATTTTTATTGTTGAGACCGATAGTCGTAGGATTCTGAATTGCAACATAACCTGTGAAAGAATGTTTGGTTACTCCTGGGCAGAAATGATCGGTGCCACCACTCAATTTCTCCATATATCTGAAGAGATGTCAATGAAGTTTGGCAATGAAATGCTCCGGGCCTATGCCGATAACGGCTGCTATGAAACTGTTTTTGTCATGAAGAGGAAAGACGGTACCTGCTTTGATTCGGAACATTTGTCAACACCGATCAAAAATGAAAATGGTGAGATTACCAAGCATATATGCGTTGTGCGCGACATCTCCGAACGAATGCAGCTGCAAAAAAGACTTGAATCCAGAAAAATGTTTGTCGAATCAGTTTTTTGCTACCTGAAGAGCGGGATAATAGTAATTGATCATGACTACCGCATAACCATGCTCAATCAGTATGTCGCCGACTATTCCGGCGAATTGCCCGGGGTTTTCAACGGAAGGGATCTTGGGAAAGTCTCACCTGAATTAAAGGAAGCCCTTATCTCAGGCCTTTCTTCCGGCGAGATTCCTGTCACACTGTTCGGTAAAAAACATTTTATCGGCTTTTCAAGGTTTGAACTCAGCATATCCTATGCTGATCAGCCTGGGTATATCATCAACTTCAAGGACCTGACTGAGATATTGAAAATTCGCAAGGAACTGCGTCACAAGGAGAGACTCTCAGCCATGGGCGAGGTTGTTGCAAGCGTTGCCCATGAAATGCGCAATCCTCTTTTTGCCATGACAACCGTTGCCCAGATTTTCGAAATGGAGCTGACACTCACCCCGGCCCAGCAGGAGCTGATGGTTTCATTCCTCAAGGAGGCCAGACGGCTTAACAATCTCGTCAGCGAGCTGCTTGATTCCACCAGAGAGCTAAAAATACGACCGAAGCCTATTGACCTGAATCAGGTTGTTATTGAGACGTTCAGAATACTCCAGTCGACTACCGACAGTAAAAGAGTCACCCTCAGGAAGCACTCCTATGCAGAAAAGATTCCGATTATTGCAGATCATGAAAAGTTGAAGCAGGTCATGCTCAATATCGTAAAAAATGCAATGGAGGCTTCTCCTGAAGGCTCTTTTGTTGACTTGATTATTGAAAAGACTGTAAGTGGAGTGGCTATTTCTGTACGGGACGCTGGAGCCGGAATCACGCCAGAAGCGCTGGAAAAGATTTTCGACGTTTTTTATACAACCAAGAAACATGGCACTGGACTGGGACTCTCCATCTGCAAAAACATAATCGAGGCCCACAATGGCAGTCTTGATGCCTGTAACAATGACGATAAAGGGGCTACTTTTACAATTAGTCTCCCCTTTGGCGGAGAGGCCTGATGAAAGTGCTGATTATTGATGATGAGCCGGGAATCAGACTCTCACTATCTCATTTCCTGAGGCACCGGGGCTATGAAACCCAGGAAGCGGCAAATGGTGCAGAAGGTCTTGCCGCAGCAAGATTGTCATCCCCTGACTTGATTTTTCTCGACAACAAACTTCATGACTGCACAGGAGAATCACTGCTCCCGCTCCTTGTATCCCCTGAAATAGGGGCATCTGTAATCATGATGACAGCCTTCGTAGAGATTGACGTGGCAGTAAAGATGATGAAACAGGGGGCAGAATACTTCTTCCCCAAACCGTTTGACCTAAGCCACCTGACACTAGTTCTTGAAAGCATTGAAAAGCGGCTTGTACTGAAAAACGAACTGCTCCACTGCCGCTCAACCCATGCAAACAGTGACATAACCGCCAGCATCATCGGCACCTCTCCGCACATGAACAGAATCCACCGACTCACCTCTCTGCTGGCAAAGAACCGCTCGACACCGGTGCTTCTGCTTGGCGAATCCGGCACGGGCAAAGAACTGATAGCATCGGCAATCCATAAGCAGAGCCTTGCGTCCGGGCCTTTTGTCGAGATAAACAGTGCCTCCCTCTCAGAAAACCTGCTTGAATCCGAGCTTTTCGGTCATGAGAAGGGGGCTTTTACCGATGCTTCAAAGGTTAAGAAAGGTCTCTTCGAGATTGCCGATAATGGCACGATCTTTTTTGACGAACTTGCTGAAATGCCCCTCCCGGTCCAGGCAAAACTCCTCAAAGTTTTGGACACAAAAATCTATAGAAGGGTCGGTGGCGTCGAAGACCTCAAAAGTAATGCCCGCTTTATCGGCGCTACAAACAGAGATATTCAGGCAATGGTCAGAAGCGGTCTGTTTCGCGAAGATCTCTTCTACCGGATCAATGTCCTACCGATCACCCTTCCTCCATTACGGGAGAGAGGCAGGGACATTATCCTTCTTGCCGTACATTTCCTGGCTCTGCTAGGCGAAGAGATGGGCAGATCCAGGATGCATGCATCAACCGGTTTCATGGAGGCGCTGACAACCTACAACTGGCCCGGAAATGTCCGCGAGCTGAGAAACATCATCGAACGGGCCCTTATCCTTGCTGAAGGCCATGAACTCTTAACGGAACACCTCCCGTTTGAGCTCAGAAGTGGCAACTGCTTACCAGAATGCGCATTTCGATCAACAGAACTGCATACTCTTCAACAGATAGAAGATCAACATATTATGGCAGTCCTTCGCTCAACCGGCGGGAACCACTCCCGAACAGCCTCCATACTGGGGATAAGCCGCTCGACGCTCCTTCTCAAGCTGAAAAAGATTCGATAGCTGTACGATAATCGGACACGTGCGATTTTCGGGCAGCGGCAGGCATTCAATCGCAGAACAGTTGCCCCTTTCGACATGCAAATACACTGAATTACAGCAGTTTTCACCGATTACCGACATTCGGAGAAGTTGTTCTCGTAAACTGAATCTTCCTGTTCTGCCAACTTCCAGATGTCCTGAAATCGGTCAACCGGACTTACCAGCCCACCTTTAAACGCATATCCACCTTAAATCATTGGCATATTTACCAGCCCAGCAGATGGCACATAATCTGCTATATCAACATTTAGGTTCCCCCAAGACAACAAGGAGATCATACAATGATCAATCAGCCGAAGAAAATCCTCATAGTTGACGACGAGCTATCAATACTCCTTTCGCTTTCATATCTCCTCAAAACCGAGAATGTTGAAGTTCTCGCATGCAATGAGATTGAAGAGGCGGAAGAGGCTTTGTCCAACACGAAATTTGATCTTGTGATTGCAGACATAAGAATGTCCGGGGTTAACGGTATCGAGGGACTGGAACTGCTCAGCTACATCAAGGAGCATTTCAATACGAATGTGATGATAATGACCGGCTACGGCTCTCCTGCAATAGAAGCAGAAGCATACGAGCGCGGAGCCTGCCACTACTTTAAAAAACCGCTTGATATAAGTGAGTTACTGAAAAAAGTGGCCGAACTTGGGATTCCTGTCAGAAGCTGATTTTTTTTAGTTCTGTCTCATACATGCTGCATTGAAGGCAAATCCATATATGGAGCCGCAAATGAAAAGCAAAAAGATCAGAAACTACTCAATCGGCAAGAAACTCGGAATTCTCGAAGCAGTAATAGTTGTTCTCCTTATGTCGGCCTTCACCTTTTTTATAGTCGGTTTTACCTCGGCGCTAATTGAAAAACTGACGAAAGCAGATCTGGCAAGACAGGTGACCAGTGCAAAGAACATAGCCGAGGTATACAGCAATGATGTAAAGGCGAGCACGGAAAAGCTTGCAAATGTCTTTCTCTCCAACTTCCCTGACAAGTTTGCCATTGCCCCGGATATAAAGATCAAGGTAGGCACAATTGAAACGCCATTGCTAAAGCATGGCACAAAGCCGATGAACTGCAATTTTGACGCGATTGACAGATTCAGCAGGCTAACCGGTGGTGTAGCCACGATCTTTGTTCGCCAGAATGATGATTTCATCAGAATCACCACGTCGCTGAAAAAAGAGGACGGCAGCCGTGCTATTGGAACAGCCCTTGGAAAACAGCACCCAGGTTATGACAACCTGATTAAAGGAGAAATCTACCTTGGGATGGCAACACTTTTCGGCAAAGAGTACTCAACAAAATACATACCAGTAAAGGGGGCGAGCGGCGAAACCATAGGAGTGCTTTTTATCGGATATGACATGACAGAAGGGGTCAAATTCCTTAAGAGCAAGCTAAAATCGATAAGGATCGGCGAAACCGGCTACATATATGCCCTCAACAGCCAGGAAGGTTCAGGATACGGGACACTGGTCATCCACCCGGCACAGGAAGGAAAAAACATTATCGATTCAAAGGATGATAACGGCAATGAATTCATCAAGGAGATATTGAAGAAAAAAGAGGGGATTATCACCTACCCATGGATTAACAAGGAGCTTGGTGAGACAAAGGCCAGAGAAAAGATGGTTGCGTATGCAAACTTCGACGAGTGGCACATGCTTTTTGCTGCCGGTGCCTATTCAGATGAGTTACTTAAGGATGCCGGAAAGTTACGCAACTATACAATTGCAGCCAGTATCTGCATCATAATTGTCCTGCTTATTCTGCTAACAGTTGCGGTTAACAGGATGGTCTCTATCCCGCTTGGAAACGCGGTGAAATTTGCGAGATCAGTGGCTGCCGGAGACTTGACACACTCCATGAAAGTAACCAGCAATGACGAAACTGGAGAGCTTTTCAATGCCCTGAATGAAATGACCTCGGCGCTGAAGCAGATGGTAGGGAACATCTCCTGTTCTGCCGGCGCCGTATCTTCAGCCGCCGGTCAGATCTCCGCCAACGCCTTACAGCTGACCAGAGCAGCCAACTCCCAGGCATCGGCCTCGGAGGAGACATCAGC